>NZ_LMJO01000016.1:297500-813490 GCF_001429345.1 Lysobacter sp. Root983 | reverse complement strand
ATCCCGAACTCGGAAGTGAAACGCATATGCGCCGATGGTAGTGTGGCCTAAGCCATGCAAGAGTAGGTCATCGCCAGGGGCTTCATCCGAAGGCCGGTTCCCGCAAGGGGGCCGGCCTTCTTCTTTGCGTGAAACAAAATCTATGCGTTGCGTCGGCGGACGATGCACGCGTTTGAATGGAGTTGCGCGAGCGCCCAGCCCGCGCCAGCGGCGCGGGCGTTCACCGATGCACGCGCCAGTGGCGCGTAAGCCACATCGGCTCACCCCATCCCGAACTCGGAAGTGAAACGCATATGCGCCGATGGTAGTGTGGCCTAAGCCATGCAAGAGTAGGTCATCGCCAGGGGCTTCATCCGAAGGCCGGTTCCCGCAAGGGGGCCGGCCTTCTTCTTTGCGNGTGTGGCCTAAGCCATGCAAGAGTAGGTCATCGCCAGGGGCTTCATCCGAAGGCCGGTTCCCGCAAGGGGGCCGGCCTTCTTCTTTGCGCGAAACAAAGTTAATGCGCTGGCACGACGAGTTAATGCGGCCCGAATCCGCGGCGCTGGCGAGTTAATCCCGATGCGTTCACTCGAACACCGGGAGTTAATCCAGCTGCCGTCGACCCGCCCCACAACCCCACCCGCCCCTGTAGGAGCGGCGCAAGCCGCGACCGCGGAGCAGGGAGGCTGCGGAGCCACGGGCCGCACGCATCCCACCCTGTGGGAGCGGCGTCAGCCGCGATCGCGGCACATCGAACGACGGCGCTGCTCCACTGACATCGCGGCTTACGCCGCTCCCACAGGAGGCAGGCCCGAAGCGGCGATGTCGTTCGGAGAGGCAGGCCCCCGAACCGGCGACGTCGCTCGGACTGGCGCGGTCGCGGCTTACGCCGCTCCTACCCCAAAGCCGGGCGAGCGCCGACGCAACCGACCCGCCTAAAGCCGAGATCGCGGAGCAGGGAGGCTGCGGAGCCACAAGCCGCTCGCATCCCGCCCTGTGGGAGCGGCGTCAGCCGCGATCGCGGCACATCGGACTACGGCGCTGCTCCACTGACATCGCGGCTTACGCCGCTCCCACAGGAGGCAGGCCCCGAACCGGCGATGTCGTTCGGAGAGGCAGGCCCCCGAACCGGCGACGTCGCTCGGACTGGCGCGGTCGCGGCTTGCGCCGCTCCTACCCGAAGGGCCTAGCGCCGTGACAAAAATGCTGGCTTGCGCCGGCATTTTTCGTTTGGAGGCTAGCGACAGCAGGCGATCAACGCGCCGCCGAATCCTTGGCACGCAAGGTCACCACCAGCACATCGCGGTGCGAGGGCAGGCTGGGGTCCTGGGCGGTCACGGCGGTGACGCCGTGGAAGACCCGGCTGTCATCGACCAGGGCCGCGTCCAAGGGCGCGGTCAGGGTGAAGCTGCCGAGTTCGCGACCGTCGCCGGCATGGATCGAGGTCGTCCCGCTGAGGATGTTCTGGCGATCGACCAGCAGAACCAGCACATAGTCGACGCCGTCGCGATGCACGCCTTCCGGGGTTGGCTCGCCGGACTGGTCGACACGGGCTTCGATCCGGAACTGATGCACCTCGATATGCCAACCGCTGACCGCCGGCGCCAGCGCGCCGTAGAAGTCGCGGCAGAAGCCGAGGATTCGCAGCAGGCTGTCGCTGTCGCCGACCTCGGGCAGGATCGGTTCGAACCAGCGTTCGATATCGCCCTGCAGGACGTTGTAGTCCAGGCTCTGGTAATGCGGTTGGTGCTTCTCGCGACGCAGCCCACCCTCCGCGTCGGCGGAGTAGACCGCGTACCGGCGTTTGCGGTCGCGGCCGTGGCGGGCGAGGTAGGTGTCGGGGCCGAGGTCGTTCCAACTGTCAGCGAAGGCGGGCCAGTCGGCGAGCGGGCGGTCGCGCTCGAGCAGGCCGCGCATGGTGTCGGCTTCGAGGAAGCGGAAGCCGTCGTGCTGCAGTCCGGATTCGAGGTCGCGGACGGTATCGGTGACGCCGGAAGTCATTGCCTTGGCCTTGACGAAGCTAGCGTAGCGCTCGGCCGGGTCGTTCGACCCGGTCGAGATGGAAGGTGGCGGATCGGTACCGCCGCAAGAAATCAGATCGGGGCGATCGAGGCTGCCTTCAACGCCGCCATGACCAGCAGCGCGATCGCACAGACGTAGCCCACCAGCCAGACCAGGCTGCGCAGGGTGTGCTTGTCGGCCAGGTAGAGCAGGCCGTGCAGCACGCGCGCGATCACGAACACCAACGCCAGCGCGGCGATCTGCGCGTGCGCGACGCCGGTGAGCTGCGCCATCACCACGCCGGCCGCGAACGGCGCGAAGGCCTCGAAGGCGTTGAGCTGGGCGGCGTTGGCGCGGATCGAACGCGGATTGTCCTGACGCGCCTGCCAACCGCGCGGGTCGCGGTTGTTGTAGCGCTGGCCGCTGGCCTTGGCGATGTACACCCACAGATAGGGCAGCAGCGCAGCGAACAACACGCACCAGTAAGCGAGGGCCAGGGTCATGACGGGTTTCCACTGCGAAGGATGTTGCAGAGCCTAGCGGAAAAGCGGTGGCGGCATGGGGGCCGGGCGCGACGGGCTGGACGCTGGGATTGGAGATGCGTCGCTGTCAGTGGCCAGGGTGTACCGGAACGACCGGCCCGCGCCGGATGCAGGCCGGATAGCGATGTCGCCCCAATACCCGAGAGCCAGCCACGGACCCGTGTCGAGTGCTTGGACGGGAGCGCAAAGCAAAGCTCCCTCGCCCCCCACTTTCTGGGGAGCCTATGGGTTCCCTTCGGAATGAGCCACGTGAACGCGCCAGACCAACCGACAGATTCGGCCCGTTCGTTGCTCTACGCGCGTTCGACAGCCGGCCCTCTCAACCGAGGGCTGTCGAGCCGACGGGCGGCTGATCGGTCTGCGCGGATCGATTCCCCAGCCACACGCCGCATGGTCACATTGAATAAACCGTGGGCGCTCGTCGATTCTGGAGGCGTCCCCGCAATGCTAGTCTTAATCGCGTCGTACTCGGTGCCGCCATTCAAGAGAGACATTGCATGGGGAGTTTGGAGGAGGCCAACGCGCCGGAAGACGGTAGCGATCTCGCGGCGTTGATCGGCGAGATCGCAGGGGGCAGCCAAACTGCTTTCGCCGCTTTATACACCTTGTTGCAGCCGACGATGGTGCGCTATGCCGCCAGCTTGCTGGCCGCCGACCGCGAAACCGCGGCCGACGCGGTGGACGAGGCATTCTTCGATGTCTGGCGCTCGGCCTCAAACTTTCAGGGGCAAGGCAGCGCCGAGGGGTGGTTGCGACGGATCGTGCGCAACAAAGCTATCGACCTGATTCGCAAGAATCGCGAACGCCTTGCCGTCAGCGATAAGGAAGCGCAATCCTTCGAAGAGCTGCCCGACGAAGCCGACACTCCAGACCGTCTGGCCGAGAAACTATCGGACATCGATGAACTTTGGCGCCGCTTGCAACGACTGAGTCACGAGCACCGGGAAGCCGTCTGGTTGTGTTATTACGAGGAGAAGTCGCTGGCAGAGATCGCCGAGATCGTCGGATGCCCCGAAAACACCGTCAAGACGCGCTTGTTCCATGCGCGGAAATTGCTCCGGGAGCAAGCATCATGAATCACACCGACGATATCCACGAACTTGCCGGGCTATTGCCGTTCTACGCCAACGGCCGTTTGGACGCCGAGCAACGTGCGCGCATCGACGCCGCGCTCGCCACGATGCCCGAGTTACGCGCCGAACTCGCTGAAGTGCGGGAGTTCCAAGCGCAGATCCAGGCATCCGGCCAACGCTCGCTCGGAGCCGAGCCCGCATCGCCGGCCGATCGACTGCGCAAACTACAGGCGCGAATCGCCGCGGAGACGGCGGACTCGAACCGTCCGGTCCCGCTATTCGACGCCTCGACAGCATCCGCACCGGCGGCCCAAGAAACGGCGCAACCGGCGCGGATCGAAGTCGGCGCGCCGGCCGCGCAGACGTCGTTCGGCTCGCGCCGGCCGCGCTACCGGCCCTGGTTGAGCAAGGCGTTGGCTGCGGGATTGGCCCTCGTTTGCATGGTTCAAGCCGTGATGCTGTATCGACTGCGGAGCGACGGCGAGAACGCGGAATACGCTTCGCTGTCCGGGCCCACGGATCGTGCGGCCGCGGCCGGCGTGCGCTTTTCCCTGCGCTTGCGCGCGGACGCGCCTTGGTCCGATGTTCAAGCGCTGTGTGAGCAGCTGAATCTGCGCATCGTCGACGGACCGGAAGACGGGATGATCGATGTGGCGCCTACCGACGGACTAGACGCAGCTCAGATTGAAGCGATCGAAGCCGCACTCAAACGATCGCCGTCGGTAGCGTTCGTGGGACGGCAGGGATGAACTCGTTCGCCATGCCCCCGTCGCGATGGACGCCCGTGAAACGGCCTCGTTTGGCGTCGATCCTCGCGATGCTATTAGCGATACCGTCGCTGTCCATGTGGGCGCCGGCGTATGCGCAAACCGTCGTTGTCGGGCCGAACGGCGTGCCCATAGCGGGCCCTCCCTCCGCTGCACCCAAACGCGGCATTTCTCTGCATGGCTTTTCCATACCGCTCGGTCTACTGAAAAATACCGAGTCGCTGCGCGATCGTGATGTGACTGAGACCTTGCCGGACCAGGTGCTCTTCACCACCGATGCGGACCCGGCCGCAATCGCGGCCCAAGCGGGGCTCGATCTGATCGAAGCCATTCCGTTGCAAAGCCTGGGTACCACGCTAGTCGTCGCGGGCCTGCGCAAGAGGGATTCGCTCGAAGCCGCCCTGCAACGGCTGACGCAATCGGCGGACGTGCACGGCCCACAGCCGAATTTCGTATTCCAAACGATGAGCGACGCCGAGCCGGCTCCCAAGCGCTTTGCGATTCATGGGTTGGGCGCGCCTACGCAGGTGAACGCGAATACGAGTGCGACCGCCCGCACGATCGCGATGATAGACACCTCGGTGGCGCTCGACCACGAGGCGCTGCGCGGCGCGCGTTTGGAGCAGCGCTTGTTCATCGCGGACGCGACACCCAAAGCGCACGGTACCGCCGTCGCAAGCCTGATCGCCGGCTCCGGTTCCGAGGTGCCCGGCGTCGCTCGCGGCGCCAGATTGTTGAGTTTTGCGGCGTTTACCGAACGCAAGGACGGCATCGCGGTCGCCACCACCACGAACTTGGCGAAAGCGCTCGATGCGGCCGCCATCGCGAGGCCCGACGTGCTCAATCTCGCGTTCGGCGGCCGAGAGGATCCGCTACTCGGCCTGATGGTGGATGAAATCGATCGGCGTGGCGTTTGCGTCGTGGCCGCTTCGGGCAACGGCGGCGCGCGGCGACGCGTGCCGTTTCCGGCCAGCCACCCGGCGGTGTTGGCGGTGACTGCGATCGACAACGCGCTCAAGCCTTATGAGCACGCCAGTCGCGGCGACCGCATCGATGTCGCCGCAGTCGGCGTGGATGTGTTCGTTGCCGTTCCCGACGGCACGCGCAGTGCCTACCGCAGGATGTCGGGTACGTCGATGGCCTCCGCGCTGGTCGCGGGCGCCTTGTTGCGGGCGACCGAATGCGAGGGCGCACGCGCGCCCACCGCGATACGCCCGACCGCCCGCGCTGCGGCGCGCGATCTCGGCTCGCCGGGCCACGATCCGATCTTCGGCGCCGGCCTGTTCCTGCTACCGCAAGAAAAGTCGCGATCGCATTGAACCTTCCTCGCGCTCGGCGCGACTGGTGGACGTCCATCGCATTCCGCGACGGAAACGCCAGGAGATACACCTATGCTTCGCTCCACCAGAAGCCAGATCATTTGCATCGCGCTCACTTTTTTCACCTTGGTCGGCGGCCATGCCTGGGCGCAAAGCCGGGAAGCGGTGCAGGCCAAGGACGATCCCCGTACGGACATGCCCAGCCTCGCCGAGGCCGCTGTCGTTCTCGAATTCGCTAATGCGCAACCCGAGTTTCACGAGGCGTTGAAGGCGAAGAACACCGAAAAAGTCAGTGACATCCTCCTCAGCTACGGCCTGTCGGAGAAGGTGAAGGTTTACGACGGCCCGATGGAAACCGTCGTCCCCGGCGGCCCGTACTGGGGCTGCTATACCTCGCTGATGCCTGTCTACTATCCCGCCCCGTTTAGCTGGCCCAACCACCCGCGCATAGTCGTTGTCCTAATCTGCAACAACAGCGCATACGGGCAAACCGGTACCTGGGATTAAGGCCGCAGACCCGACCGGCGAGGCAAACCCTAGGCCGCCTTGCGGTTGAGGGAACGAATCCCTGTGGGGCGAACCGCTCGACGCTCCGCGACGCATCGCGCGGACTGCGCATAGAGTGGGCGAGAGAATCCGCCTTCGCGGATGGATTCCATGAGACGCATGCGATGAA
This sequence comes from Lysobacter sp. Root983, assembly GCF_001429345.1. Lineage (NCBI taxonomy): Bacteria > Pseudomonadati > Pseudomonadota > Gammaproteobacteria > Lysobacterales > Lysobacteraceae > Lysobacter > Lysobacter sp. Root983. Next base: position 807,133 of record NZ_LMJO01000016.1, on the reverse strand, counting down.
GGCCACGAAACGCCGGCCGCGACAGCGCGGCCGGCGTCTCCAAAGGGTGCATGACCGCTCAAAGTTCGAGGAAAGTCGACGACTTGAACGCCCCGTCTATGGGAGCGGCGTGAGCCGCGATCGCCATGCGACGAACTGCGCCATCGCTTCGTTGCTGCGGCGTGGCTTGCGTCGCTCCCACATGGAGGGTGCGTCGTACGCGGGCGCAGCCGAGCTGGCCTGGCCGCGGAGACTGAAGTAGCGGCGCCGTTTCATTGCGGCGGTCGCGGCTCGCGCCGCTCCCGCATCGGGCGGATACGGGATTCGTGGCTCACGATTCGCGGCGGGGAGGGCGACGTTGCGAGGAGGGGGCCGTCGCGGCCTACGTCGCTCCCACAGAAGGCGCGGTCGCTGCAGAGCGCAACGCCCCCGCTCTATTCGATAGCCAAGGCGACCTCTCCCGCTCGCGGCAGCCTAGGCATGCGCGAGCGGGAGAGGCGCCGGGTCGTCACTTGCCGGCCGGCTGCATCAGCTTGTCGTGTGCGGCGCGGAAGGCATTGCCTTCGTACCAGTTCGGCCACTGCTCGTTGCCAGCCAGGGTCTTGCCGACCGCGTACAGCGCGTCGAGGTCCTGCACCACGCCGTCCATCTTCCAGCCCGGATCGAACTGGTCGGCGGGCTTGTGGTAACGGTGGTCGCGGTAATCGGTGTTGGCCTTCTGTCCGGCCGCGGTGCCGCCGTCGATCAGGTCGTCGCCGCCCTTGGCATACAACGCCGGCACGCCGGCCTTGGCGAAGTTGAAGTGATCGGAGCGGAAGTAGAAGCCGTCTTCCGGCGTGGCCTCGGCGTGCAGGGTGCGGCCCTGGGCGCCGGCGACGGTCTTGAGGATGTCCTCGAGCTCCGAACTGCCGTAGCCGATCACCGTCATATCGCGCGCCTTGCCGATCACCGGCATCGCGTCGAGGTTGATCACCGCGACGGTCTTGTTGAGCGGCACGGTCGGATGGGCGACGTAGTACTTGGAACCGAGCAGGCCGGATTCCTCCAGAGTCACCGCCACGAACAGCAGCGAGCGATCCGGCGGCGGGGTCTGCTTGGTGAAGGCTTCGGCGATCTCGAGAATGCCGGCCACGCCGGTGGCGTTGTCGATCGCGCCGTTGTAGATCGTGTCAGCGGCGGCGGCGGATGCGTCGGCGCCGTGGCCCTCGTGGCCGCCCTTGTCGGCGTGGTCGCCCAGGTGATCCCAATGCGCCATGTAGACGATGGCCTCGTCCGGACGCTTGGCGCCGTCCAGACGCGCGATCACGTTGCGCGAGGACTTCTCGCTGATCTGGCTCTTGAGATCGATCGAGGCCTTGGCCTGTAGCGGAATCGCCTTGAAGCCGGGCTTGCCCGCGGCCTTGTACAACGCGTCCAGGTCCTGGCCCAGGTCGGCCAGCAGCTTGCGTGCGGCGTCGCCGGTGATCCAGCCCTGCACCGGCAGGCGCGGTTCCGGATCGTCCTTGGCCGGCAGGTCGAACTGCGCGCCCGACCACGAGTTCTTGACCACGTCCCAACCGTAGGACGCGCCCTCGCTATCGTGGATGATCAGCGCCGCCGCGGCGCCCTGGCGCGCGGCTTCCTCGAACTTGTAGGTCCAGCGGCCGTAGTAGGTCATCCGCTTGCCTTCGAACAGCTTGGCGTCCTGGCCGTGGAAGCCCGGGTCGTTGACGAACATGACCACGGTCTTGCCCTTCACGTCGACGCCGGCGTAGTCGTTCCAGTTCTGCTCGGGCGCGTTGACGCCGTAGCCGACGAACACCAGGTCGCTGGCATCGACCTTCACTTCCGACTTGCCGGTGCGCGTGCCCACCACCATGTCGCTGCCGAACTTGAGCTCGCGCGCCTGTCCCTTGACGTCGAGCTTGAGCGAGGTGGTTTCGTCGGCCGTGGTTTCGACCATCGGCACGGTCTGGAAATAGCTGTCGCCGTTGCCCGGCTTCAGGCCCAGGCGCTTGAACTGCGCTTCCAGGTACTGGACGGTCTTTTCCTCGCCGGCGCTGCCGGGCGCGCGTCCGCCGAACTCGTCGGAGGCCAGGATTTTGACGTGCTCGGCGAAATCGGCGGCGTTGATCGCCGCGTCGAAGGCATGGTCGGAGGCGGCGGCAGGCGCGGTGGCCTGCGGAACTGCGGCGGTCGGCGCTTCGGCCGGCGGCTTGCTGCAGGCGGTCGCGGCGAGCGCGGCGGCCAGCACCGAGGTGGCGCTCAACCAATGAGTGGGGTGGGACGGTGTGCGGGACATGGCGACTCCGGGACGGCCAACATCGGCGGAATCCCATTCTATGTCCCGAACCGGCCCGCGGACCTGACCGCTATCGTGAATACGCGGTCGGGTCCGGGCCGTTCAGCGTCGCCGCGCTTACTTGCTGGGCGGGGTATCGCTGGAATAGCGCACGGCGGTGGCGCCGGTGACCGGGCCGATCTTCGCGCTGGAGTGCACGTACAGGTCCACTTCGCGCTTGAACACCAGGGCGCCGTCGACCTGCGCGTTCGGTCCGATGATCACGCGCGGATTGCGGCGATTGCTGGAGAACAGCTGGAAATTGGGCTTGTCGTAGGTGATGCCGCCCTTGACGTGCGAGCCGGCGCCGACGGTGAGGTCGCCGTTGACGGTCTTGATGCTCTGCGACACATCGGTGTCGACCAGGCCGATCGAGCCGTTCACGGTCTCGACGCCGCCGCGGATGTTGCCGCCGCGATCGACGAAGATGCTGCCGTTGACGGTTTCCAGGCCATCGTTCATCTGCACGTGGTTGGCGACGCGGATGCTGCCGTTGACGGTCTCCAGGCCGCCGGCCTGGACCTTTTCGGCGACGTTGATGCTGCCGTTGACGGTTTCGGCGTTCTTGACCCGGGCGCCGGCACCGATGCGGATGCTGCCGTTGACGGTTTCGAGGTTGCCGTAGGTCTGCCCGGCTTCGACGTTGATACTGCCGTTGACCTTGTCGATGTTCTGATCGGCGGCGAATACGGGCGCGGCCGCTACGGACAGGGCCAGCGAGAGAGCGAGAGCGAAGCGGTTGCGGGTCATGGGCGGGGTCCTTGGGCGTTCCCGTTGGGTGGGTTCGTAAGATCTGATGCGCTGGGCATGGCACAGGTTTAAGGCATCGACACCGATTTCGGCGCGTGTCCTTCGTAATGCCGTCGCGGCCGGCTCCGCTACAATCCCGGGCAACCGCAACGCCGGCTCCGGCCCCCTCACTAGGAAACGCGACGTGCCATCCCCCTCCGCGCGCCCCCACCCCGTGGTTCTGCTGATTCTGGATGGCTGGGGCCATCGCGAGGAGACGGCCGACAACGCCCTGGCCCAGGCCGAGCTGCCGCAGTGGCATGCGCTGCTGGCCAGCCAGCCGCACACCCTGATCCATACCGAGGGCCGCCACGTCGGCCTGCCGGACGGCCAGATGGGCAATTCCGAGGTCGGCCACATGAACCTCGGCGCCGGCCGCATCGTGTACCAGGATCTGACCCGGGTCGACGCCGCGATCGAGGACGGCAGCTTTTACGCCAACGACGAGCTGCGCGCGGCCTGCGCCGCGGCCAAGGCTTCCGGCGGGCGCCTGCACGTGATGGGCCTGCTCTCGCCCGGCGGCGTGCACAGCCACGAGCAGCACATCTTCGCGATGCTGGAACTGGCGCGTCGCGAAGGCGTGGCCGAGGTCGCCGTGCACGCCTTCCTCGACGGCCGCGACATGCCGCCCAAGTCGGCCGCGCCCAGCCTGGCGCGCCTGCAGGAGGTCTGCGACCGGGTCGGCAATGCCCGCATCGCCTCGGTCAGCGGCCGCTACTACGCCATGGACCGCGACCAGCGCTGGGACCGCCAGCGCCGCGCCTGGGACGCGATCGTAGAAGCCGCCAGCGATCACCACGCCGGCGACGCCCAGACCGCACTGGCGCAGGCTTACGAACGCGGCGAGACCGACGAGTTCGTCGCGCCGACCGTGATCGACGGCGCGCGCCCGATCCAGGACGGCGACGCGGTGGTGTTCATGAACTTCCGCGCCGATCGCGCGCGCCAGCTCACCGCGGCGTTCGTGGATCCGAATTTCTCAGGTTACGAGCTGCGTCAGCCGCGTCTGTCGCGCTTCGTCTGCCTGACCGAGTACGACGCCAAACTGCCGGCGCCGGTCGCGTTCGCGCCCGACGACCTGCGCCACACCCTCGGCGAGCTGCTGGCCGAGCACGGCCTCACGCAGCTGCGCATCGCCGAGACCGAGAAGTACGCGCACGTGACCTTTTTCTTCAGCGGCGGCCGCGAGGATCCCTACCCGGGCGAGACCCGCATCCTGGTGCCTAGCCCCAAGGTCGCCACCTACGACCTGCAGCCGGAGATGAGCTGCCCGGAAGTCACCGCCAAGCTGGTCGAGGCGATCCGCTCCGGCGCGATCGACGTCGCCATCTGCAACATCGCCAACCCCGACATGGTCGGCCATACCGGCGACCTGGGCGCCGCGATCCAGGCCGCGCAGGCGGTGGACGTGGCGATCGGCGCGATCGCCCAGGCCGTGCGCGACAGCGGCGGCGCGCTGCTGATCACCGCCGACCACGGCAACCTCGAAATGATGCGCGACCCATCCACCGGCCAGCCGCACACCGCCCATACCGTCGGCCCGGTGCCGCTGGTCTACCTGGGCCCGCGCCGCGCCAGCCTGCGCAGCGGAGGCGCCTTGCGCGATGTCGCGCCGACCATCCTCGACCTGCTCGGCCTGCCGCAGCCGGACGAGATGACCGGCAAGAGCCTGTTGGTTTCGGACGGCGCGATCGAAGGCGGGTCGGTCGCCTGATGCCGTCCTTGCGCGCGTTCGCCGTGGCGCTGCTGCTGTCGCTGCTGGCCTGCGCGCCGGCGGCGGCGCAGAACAGCAGCCGCGATGCCGAACGCAAGCTCGAACGCATCAAGAGCGAACTCAAATCGGTCGCCGACGAGCGCCGCAAACTCGAAGGCCAGCGCGGCGCCGCCTCGCGCGAACTGCGCGAGGTCGACGAAAAGGTCGGGCAATCCAACCGCAGCCTGCGCGAGACCGAGCAGCGCCTGGCGCGCGAGCAATCCTCGTTGGCGCAGCTGCAGCAGCGGCGCGAAACCTTATTGGGGACTCTGGGCGCCAAGCGCGAGGAGCTCGCGCAGCTGCTGCGCGCCGCCTACGCCCAAGGCGGCGATGCGCCGCTGAAGGTGATGCTGGCCCAGGACAAGGTCGCCGACGCCAATCGCATGCTCGCCTACCACGGCTACGTGCAGCGCGACCGCGCGCGCCGGATCGAACAACTGCGCGGCGAACTGGCCGAACTCGACGCGGTCGAGCGCGACATCGCGACGCGCCGGTCCGAACTCGATAGCGCGCGCAAGCAGCAGCGCGCGCAGCTGGGCCAGCTGCAGAACGACCGCCAAAGCCGCGCGGTCGTGGTCGAGCAGATCAACCGCAAATACCAGGACCGCAGCAGCCGCGAACGCGCGCTAGGCCGCGACGCCAAGGGGCTGGAGGATCTGCTGAAGAAACTGCGCCAGGCCGCCGCGCGCGCCGAGGCCCAGCGCAAGGCCGCCGCCGTGGCCAAGGCCGCGCGCGAGGCCCGCGAAGCGCGTGCCGCCCAGAACAGCGGCAAGCCCGCGGGCAGCACGCCCACGCGCAAGCCGGTGGTGGTCGCCAGCGCGGCGCCGCTGCAGGTCGGCGGGCTGGGCTGGCCGGTCTCGGGCGCGCTGCTGGCCGGCTACGGCGGCACCATGCCCGACGGGCGCGGCAGCGAAGGCCTGCTGATCGGCGCCAGCGCCGGCGCCACGGTCAAGGCGGTCGGCGACGGCCAGGTGGTCTACGCCGAATGGATGACCGGCTACGGCCTGCTGCTGATCGTCGACCACGGCAACGGCTACATGAGCCTGTACGCCCACAACGACGCCCTGCTGCGCAACGTCGGCGACCGCGTCAAACGCGGCGACCCGGTCGCCACCGTCGGCAGCTCCGGCGGCAACGGCCGCCCGGCGCTGTACTTCGAGTTGCGCCGCAACGGCCAGCCGGTGAATCCGGCGACCTGGTTGCGGCGCTGAGGGGAAGGGCAAATCCCCCTTAATCCCTCTTTTGAAAAGGGGGGAGACCGGCCGGGCGGCCCTGCTTTCTCCCCCTTTGGAAAGGGGATTAAGGGGGATTTGCTTCACCCGTCACCCGCCCCGCCACATGGCGCCTGAATGCGTCCGCCGGGCGTTAACGAAAGCTTCCCGCCGCCCTGCCTAACGTGTTCCTATTCGAACCACACGCCGCGACCGAACCTCGATCGCGCCGCGCGGTCCAACCGGTATCCGTTACGGAGTTCCATGCATGCGCCTGCGTCATCCGCTGTCCTCCCGTCCTGGCCTGACGCGAGCCCTGCTGCTGGGGCTGGCGCTGGCCGGCGCGGCCCTGCCCGTCGCGGCGCAGGAACCGCCCGCGCCCGCCGAGGCCAAACCGGCCAAGGCCGAGGCCAAGGACGACAAGTCCGAGTCCAAGGTGCCGCTGGACGAGATCCGCCGCTACGTCGCGGTCTACAACGCGGTCAAGCAGGCCTATGTCGAACCGGTCGACGACCGCAAGCTGATGCACTCGGCGATACGCGGCCTGTTGTTCGATCTCGACCCGCACAGCGTCTACCTCGATAAGGTCGCCGCCGACGATTTCGACGAGCAGGCGCGCGGCGCCTACGACGGCATCGGCGTCGAACTGCAGCGCCAGCCCGACGGCACGCTGCGGGTGATTTCGCCGATCGACGACACCCCGGCCGCGCGCGCCGGCATCAAGGCCGGCGACCTGATCATCGCCATCGACGGCAAGCCGTTCAAGGCCGACGAAGGCGACAGCTCCGGGCCGCTGCGCGGCGCGCCCGGCAGCAAGGTCGTGCTGAGCATCGTGCGCGCCGGACGCGACAAGCCTTTCGACGTGACCGTGGCGCGCGAGACCATCCGCGTCGCCAGCGTGCGCAGCCGCATGCTCGAGCCCGGTTACGGCTACGCGCGCATCAGCGCCTTCCAGGCCGACACCGCCGCCGATTTCGAAACCCAGATCGAGAAGCTCAAGACCCAGGCCGGCGGCAAGCTCAGCGGTCTGGTGATCGACCTGCGCAGCAACCCCGGCGGCCTGCTGACCTCGGCGGTGCAGATCGCCGACGACTTGCTGGAGAAGGGTAAGATCGTCAGCACGCGCGGCCGCATCGCGATCAGCGACGCCGAGTTCGGCGCCACCCCGGGCGACCGCATCGACGGCGCGCCGGTGGTGGTGCTGGTGGACGCCGGTTCGGCCAGCGCCTCGGAAGTGCTGGCCGGCGCGCTGCGCGACAACGGCCGCGCGCGCGTGGTCGGCAGCCGCACTTTCGGCAAGGGCTCGGTGCAGACCGTGCTGCCCTTGGACAACGGCGATTCGGTCAAGCTGACCACCGCGCGCTACTACACGCCCAGCGGCAAATCGATCCAGGCCCTGGGCATCGTGCCCGACGTCGCCCTGCATCCGGCCAAGGAAGCGGCCAACGGCGGCCGCACCAGCTACAGCGAAGCCAGCCTGCCGGGCCATCTGCGCGGCGACGTCGACGACGCGCCGGGCACCAACGCCGGCGAAGTGCTGGAAGGCGACGCGCCTATCGCGGCCGCGCTGGCGGAGCTGAAAAAGCCGGTGGTGGCCAAGGCCGACGACGGCGCTACCAAGCGCTGAGCGCGGCGCGCCGGGCTCAGCGATCCGGCGCCAACCCGTCCGCACCAAACCCGACGACGCCCGGCCGCAAGCCGGGCGTCTTCGCATCCGGTCGCATCGTTTCGCGACGCACGCGCAGGTTTCAATCCAGCGGATCGAAGAACACGCGCATCAGCCGGTAGTGCTGGTCGCCGGGATCGTCGCGAAAACGTTTGTGTTCGCGATAGCGCAAGTGCTCGCCGGACAGTCCGCGTCGCGCCATGACCGCGCGGGCGGCGCCTTCGTAGTCGTCGCCGTCGTCGCGATGCCAGTAGCGCACCTCCTGATGCGCGAACGCAATCTCCAGGTCGATCTCGAACGGCATGTCCTCGCCATAGCGTTCGTCCCAGTTGGCCTCGGCCAGGCCGCGCCAGTGCAGGGCGAAGCGCGCGCCGCGGCGCGCACCCAGGCGCAGTTCGCTGCGCGGCAGGCTCAGATGCGAACACAGATACAGGCTAGGCAGGCTGTCGCCTACCGCGTCGTCGCGCTCCAGTTCGAAGCTGTAGGCGAAGCCCTCTAGCTGGCGCCAATCGTCGATCCGCGCCGGCATGATCTCGTCGTAGAAATGCGGCTGCAGATCCTGCTGGACCTCGCCTTGGCCGAAGCGCTGCGCACTGCCGTGCACATCGATCGACCAGCGGGCCTCGCCGCTGGCGTCGTCGTACAGCCAACCGGCGATTTGCGCGCGCTCGGCGGCGAAGCTCAGATCCTTGAGCCGTATCGTGCCGCTGGCTGATTCGTCGTGGCTCATCGTCGCGCGCTGCGTAGGGCCCGGAAAGCAGCCTAGCATCGCAGCGGCGTGTGTCGCCGCGCGTCAGCGGCGCCGCGGATGGATAGGCGGCGCACTCATGAATGAGTGGATTTCATGCGCATTTGAGGCGCGAAATAGGCATCGAGACGGTGGGCAATGCCGCGCGCCAACGATGTGCGCACGCGCTTACGCTGCGCGTAGGCGCCTGCGTCAGCGCGGTTTCGCCGGCAGCGGGAACGGCGTCACCACCTTCTCGCCGGTCGCCGCGTCGCGGATAGCCGACTGGCCTTTGCGCTCCACTTCCTCGATGCGCACGATGCTGTGCATCGGCAGGTGCAGCATGCGGGTGTTGCCGAACTCGTCGCGCAGGCGCTCCTCGGTCGGATCCACCACCAGGCCTTCGTGCACGTCGAACACCAGTTCGCCGACTTCGGTGAAGCCCCACAGCGCGCCCGAGGCCACGTGCCGCGCGTACAGCTCGTAGACCTTGCCGGCGTTGAGGAAGGTGACTTTGTAGAGCGTTTTGGCCATGGGGCAGGGATTCGGGATTGGGGATTCGGGATTCGCAAAAGCGTGAGCGAGCGCGTGCTTCTAAGCTTGGGGGGCGAGTACCGAAACTCAACTGCGCAGTACCGACCTGCTGTGTCGAATCCCTAATCCCCAATCTCGGCCTTCAGAAGCCGCGGCGGCGCCTCATCCGTCGCGCGATGCCCGCGCGCGCGATCAGCGCGAACGCGCCGCCGAAGGCGAAGCCGGCCAGATGCGCCGACCACGCGACCGCGCCGAAGGCCGGGCCGATGAAGGTGAAGACCACCTGCAGCAGCGCCCAGACGCCGATCAGCAGCGGCGCCGGCACCTTCACGAACTGCAGGAACAGCCCCAGCGGCACCACCACCCCGAGCTTGGCGCCCGGAAATAGCGCCAGGTAGGCGCCGATCAGGGCCGAGACCGCGCCGCTGGCGCCGATGATCAACCGGTCCGGCGTGCCGATCGCGATCACCGCGGCCAGGTTGGCGACCGCGCCGCCGCACAGGAACAGGGCCAGGAACCGCCACGGCCCCATCGTCCGCTCCGCCGGCAGGCCGAAGATCAGCAGGAACACCAGGTTGCCCAGCAGGTGGGCCCAGTCGGCGTGCAGGAACAAGGCGCTGAACAGGCGCAGGCCGCTGCCGTCGCGGATCGCGTGCCACCAGGCCTCGGGGGTGGCCAGGCCGCCCGACAGTGCGCCCCATTCCAGCATCAGGCGGCGTTCGTCGGTGTCCGGCAGCAGGGCCGAGCCGATGAAGCACAGCCACAGCACCGCGAACAGCAGGGGGGTGGCCCAGCGCAGGGGTGCCTTTTCGCGGGAGGGGATGGCGATGAACATCGGTTTGGGGCGTCGCGGATTCAGGTCCGGCCGGTACGAACAGGGGGGAACCGGCACGGCATGAGGCCAAAAACGGTAGCGGTGGAACTGGGACCTATTGTTAGCTTTCAGTTAACGGCCGCGCTATAGTGCATACGGCGTCGTACGTCGGGAGGGGCTTTCCGGCGGTGCGAGCTCCAGCCAGATCGGAGCCGCTCGGACGGCCGAGGAATACCAAAAAATACTCCAATGGAGACTACACGCATGCAACACGCACACCGCTATACGCGCCTGACCGCCCTCGCGCTGGGCATCACCGGCGCCCTGGCTTTGGGCCAGGTCCACGCTTCGGGCTTCCAGCTCAAGGAAAACAGCGTCAAGGCCATGGGTCGCGCGTTCGCCGGTTCCGGCGTGGCCGCTGGCGACTCCTCCGTCGTCGCCAACAACCCGGCAGCGATGACCCAGTTCGAAGGCACCACCTTCCAGGCCGACGTCACCGTCATCGACCTCAACGCCAAGTTCAGCGGCGGCGGTTACGACCTGCTCGGCCGTCCGCTCACCGGCGGCGACGGCGGCGAAGCCGGCGACGTCACCCCGGTTCCGGCGATGTCGATCATCCACAAGTTCGATAACGGCCTGGCCGTGGGCGCCATGGTCAGCGCGCCGTTCGGTCTGAAGACCGAGTACAAGCCCGGCTGGGTCGGCCGCTACTACGCCGCCAAGTCCGAACTCAAGACCGTCGACCTGACCCTGTCGGCCGCGTTCGACCTGGTGCCTGACCACCTGTCGGTCGGCGGCGGCATCATCTGGGAGAAGGCCGAGGCTGAGCTGTCGAAGTCGGTCGATTTCGGCACGATCCTGTTCGGCCAGCTGCCGCCGGCGGCTCGTCCGACCGCGCCGGCGTTCGCGCGTCCGCAGGGCTCGGATGGCTTCGCCAAGGTCGAAGGCGACGACACCGGCCTGGGCTGGGTCATCGGCGTCAACTTCCGCCCGAACGACAAGCTGGCGATCGGCCTGTCGCACCGTTCGGAAATCGATCACGAGCTGAGCGGCACCGTCGACTGGACCGTTCCGGCCGCCGTGGCCGGTGGCCCGCTCGGTGCCACGCCGCTGTTCAAGGACGGCAAGGCCCTGGCCAAGCTGACCACCCCGTCGGTCACCACCGTCAGCGTCGAGTACAAGTTCAACGACCAGTTCTCGCTGCTGGCCGACTACTCCGAGACCGATTGGTCGTCGCTGCAGGAAATCCGCATCGACTTCGCCAACCCGGACGCGGATTCGGTCGAGCACTTCGGCTGGGATACCACGCGCTTCATGTCGCTGGGCGGCGAGTACAAGCTCAACGACGCCTGGACCCTGCGCGCCGGTTACGCCTACGACGAAACCCCGACCACCTACGCCACGCGCACCCCGCGCCTGCCGGATGAAGACCGTCGCTGGTACTCCATCGGCGCCACCTGGAACTTCAGCGAGAACCTCGAGCTGAACTTCTCCTACGTGCGCATCGAGCCGGACACCCCGCAGATCGGCATCGTCACCCCGCCGGCCCAGGGCGGCCAGCGCCTGTTCGGTTCCTACAGCAGCGACGTGAACCTGTTCGGCGTTTCGGCGCAGTACCACTTCTGATCCACGGTACGACGCGTTATTCGAAAAGCCCCGCTTCGGCGGGGCTTTTTTATGCCTTTTGTGTGCCATTTCGGTGAGGCCGCAGACAGCGCTCCGCGAAACCGATTGACAGCGGGGCACGCGAGTGGACAGATGGACGCGATGCGCGCGACGGCACACAAAGCCCGTCGCGGGGCGCAGGGCCTGCGCGGACCGATGCAGGCAGCCCTTCCGCATCATGAACTCGCCTGCCTCGGCAGGTGCCTTGATGGATTAAGGAGACACCGATGCACCCTGTGAACCGTTCCGCGCCGTCCGCTGCCAAAGCGGGTGGCGCTCTCTCGTCGCGCCTGTCCTTGCGCTGGTGTTCGATTCTGTTGTTGTTCCTTGCCGCCGTGCTCGCCAGCGGTGTCGCGTCCGCGCAGGCCTGGTTGCTGACGCCGGCCGAACGCAAGACCTATCTGCAGCACTACGCGCCGGTGATCATGCAGCGCGCCGAGGAAAGCAGCAGCAAGAAGGGCCGCGACTGGATTTCGAACTACGACTTCGATCGCGACGGCAATTTCGCCAACAACCGCTACACCTGGCCCAACCTGCTGTCGCAGTACATCGCCGCCTCGGCCGCGGGCACCGGCGCCTATTCGAACTGGCGCATCCGCCCGACCCTGTATTCGTCGGTGATCGAGTACATGGACGGCAACAGCAAGGCCCTGGTGCTGCTGTACCACGTCTATCACCCGGTCGATAAGAAGGCCAACGAGATCCACGACTGGGAACGCATCGAAGTCGTGGTGCGCGGCGTGACCGGCACACCGGGCGCGGGCGGCGAGTACGTGGGCCACGTCACCATCACCAGTCACAAAGACCATGTGATGCGCAGCTACGGCAGCTCCGACCTGAATTTCATGCAGGTCGCCGGCGGCAAGCACGTGATGATCTGGCAGGCCGACGAGGACAACACCGAACTCGGCACGCACGGTCACGAACTGCATTTCGTGCAGGACGCCTACAGCACCATCGCCGCGCGCCGCACCGCCAACAACTCGGCCGAAGTCGAAGTCACCAACGACGACGACAAGTCGGTGCACTACGTGTGGGTGCCGGAGACCTCCAACGCCGCGGTCACCGCCTGGGGCGCCAGCAGCATCAACTACGGCAACGCCAACGCGCTGGCCGCCGGCCGCGACGACACGGTGTCGTGGTCGCTGGTGAAGCGGATCACCTACGAACTGCAGGACCTGGCCGACGTGTTCGGCGGACAGTGGTCGGGCGCCAACTGGTCGATCAACTGGAATTCGGGCCAGACCGCCGACATCCTGCTCGACACGCCGATCACCGACGAGTTGGGCCAGGTCGAAGTGCCGGTCGGTCTGCAACGTTTCTACGTGCTGTCGCGCGATACCTCCAGTTCCAGCCTGACCGACGGCCGCGACGGCGTGCTCGGCAAGGATTGGCTGTGGGGCGCGTACTCGGCCGAGACCAATGCCGACACCATCTCCGGTTCCGACAAGCTCGGCGGCTACAGCGGCGCCGGCCGCGACAGCTACAACCGCAACCGCGCCGACGCCAGCGGCGACTACGCGTCCTTGAACGCCTATTGGCGCCAGCACGATCTGCTGGTGCACTCCGGCGGCATCGACACGCGCGAGAACTACGAAGCCGGCCAGTGGCTGCTCAACGGTTGGGAGCTGCCGCAGAACGGCGGTTATGACGGCCGCTGGGCGCAGCTGTACGACGATCGCGTGGCCTATGAGCCGCTGGGTCCGCTGATCGTGATCATGCCGGCCTCGGCGCGCGGTTGCGGCGACTCGTGGAGCGTCACCGCCACCGTCAACGGCGGCCTGCCGCCGTATACCTACAGCTGGAGCAACGTGATCTGGTACTCGCCCGACGGACGCACCGCCGAAGTCGGCAGCGGCCAGAGCGCGACCCTGGTGGTCGGCAGCGCGGACGGTCAGAGCGCCACGCGCAGCTTCTTCAACATGGCCAGCTGCCCGGGCGGTGGTGGCGGCGGCGGCGGTGGGAATCCGATTCCCTAAGTCTTGCCGCCGCAATGGATCGCGGTGATCGATCACCGCGATTTCACGAGCCCCGCTGACGCGGGGCTCTTTAGTAGATTCGCGCGCGGGTCCCAAGGCATCGGAAGTGAAAGCGCCAGGCTGCGCACCATTTCTCAGACCGTGTTCCTGGCTTGCGTGGCGGCGTTCTCGATCGGCGCGCTGGGCACCCTCCCTGGGCGCAAGTTCGCTGCGCCTGGGGCAACGTCGCCGGCGGCTGATTGATCGACGTGGCCGCGGCTCGCCACTGGCGGTGGCGGCCGCGAGCGGTGTTCTGTGCGGCAGGTTTGGTCAGCGCAATGGGATCGTTCGGTCTGACTCGCGGTTCCAGGCTCCAGGCGCAGGCATCGACCTGAGCGCGACTTGCAGTCCGTCCCAGGCGCCCTCATTTTCGCGAAGCGCCGGCTGGCATCAGGCCGGATCGAGTTGGCGTCGCTTGGCCCGCGGACCGGCATGGGCGCGAACATGCCATTGATGCATCGGTCGGTATGACGCGCACTACCGAAGGCTTTCCGCGCGGAGTACAAAGCAAGTGAGCGGCCTCACTCACTCTATCGCGGGGACGAATCTATGCGTGGCGTTGGATCTGCCCTGGGTGCTTTGCTTATTGGCGCGGTAGTGGGGGCCTATGTGGCGACCGAGCGTGGCAGTTCGCAGGAAGCCATTCTCATGGGGGCCGGCGTAGGAGGAGCCTGTGGCTTGGTGTTCTTCGGCTGTGGCGGAATCCTCGGGTGTGCGCTTTCGGCAATCAAAGTGTTGCGAAAAGACGCATCCATCGACCAGCTGAGGATGTGGCTTGAAGGCTATCTGGCGATGGGGATATCGCTCGCGCTTGGCGTCGTCGCCCTTGCCGCCGTATTCTTTTTCTGGGTGTGAGCACGCTGCTTCGCAGTTCAGGGCTGCGGGTGCCGGCAGGCGTTGAGGCCGCCCAGGCTCCTGGTGTACCGGCCGTAGTCCCGAAGGGCGAATGGCTGAAGATGTCTCGGGACGACTGCGTGGCGCCGTTGCAGGAACTCGATGCCCTCAGGAATGAGTTTCCATGAAGACCTCCATTGTTCTGGTCGTTCTTGCGGGTCTAGGTATGGCGGGTGGGTGCTCAAGGGTCTTCGGTTACGAAGAAGTGCTTTCGGAGACCTACGCCACATACTCCGAGGCAGCGACGAAGCGAGCCTTCGAGTCGGGCTGGCTTCCAAAGGAAATGCCGCGGTCTGCCCGGAGCATCGTTGAGGTGCACAATGTCGACACCGGGGAGCTGTGGTTGCGATTCCGATATGGCAGTGGAGATATCGCGGGGCTGCTCGCGAATTGCGCGGCGCGACCCGCGCCGGATCTTCCGGATCGCAGAAGGACACAGCGGAACGCGCCATGGTGGCCGGAGTACTTGGCGAAGGACTCGCAGGGGCCGTCACCTATGCCGCTCGGCCTCTACTCGTGCCCGAAAATGAGCCATGCGGGCTCCACCTATCCGGCAGGAATAGCGGTCGACCGCGAGACGGAAACCGTTTGGTACTGGATTACCAGGTAATCCTGCCCAGCTGCGTTGCCGTACAGAGGTCTCCGGCGAAGTAGGCCCGGTTGTTTTGACGGGAGATCGAACGATGGCGTGCAAAGCCCGATAGCGGCTTGTTAGCCCCTACAAGAGCAGCCCCGCATTCGCGGGATACGCTGGAGGGGCATGGAGCAACCAAATCTGACTAGGTGGCGAACCCATTGGTCTGCGCCGGGGCGGTCACCTCTATTTTGTCCATAACGATCATTTGGGGCGGCTGGAGTGGGGCGCCGATGCGACGCAGGGGTGCCGAGGGGCTCTATTTTCGCGTTCCTCCGTTACCGGCGGCCCCCAAGTTGCTCACTATTCCGAAGGCGGGTTGTCTCTCTCCTTCGACGCGAGTAAGTCTGTAGATGCGATGATTTACGGCGGCTTGGATCTCGGCTGGCGGTTTGTGGGAGGAGGGCCATGAAACTTGTAGCCTGCGTGTTGGCGTTCTTGCTGGGCACGTGGTTCTCGGCGAGCTTCCTTGGAGCCGAGCACGTCGACATCCGCCTCCCGGCCGAAAGGCTCTGGGTTCTTTGCGGCTACGCATTGGCGACCGCAATGGCCTTCGCGACGATTGAGGAATTCATCAGGAGGGTAGCGCCAGGCGTTCGTTACGGCTGGCTCACGGCAACCATTGTTCTTCTGGCTTTCTTCTTTCTTGGGGTGTCGGTTGCTCGGCTGGCTTATCTCTCCGTTCAAAGCGAGGCTGCCTCCATTGATGCCGTAGCGGTTGGCTTCTTTCTGGGGTCGTTTTTCTTGGCCATTGGCGTCGCTCTGCCAAAGATCGTGATGGCGGTGTTCAAGATCCGCAGGGCGCGCAAGAAGGGGGCGTAAGCAATCGGACTGCGCGGTATCCCGCGGATGCATACTCCAAGCGACAACGAGGTGCGAGCGCGTTCGATAGGGGCTGCGATTCACGGAGCGGTGTGACCCGCGTTCGCTTAACCCCAAAAACCAACAGCCCCGCATTCGCGGGGCTGTCGGTTCTGCGGGATGCCGTACGCGATCAGTCGCCCAGCGTCAGCAGCGACGCGTTGCCGCCGGCCGCCGTGGTGTTGACGGTGATCGTCTTCTCGGTGGTGAAGCGCGGCAGGTAGTGCGGGCCGCCGGCCTTGGGGCCGGTGCCGGACAGGTTCTGGCCGCCGAAGGGCTGCACGCCGACCACCGCGCCGATCTGGTTGCGGTTGACGTAGCAGTTGCCGACCTTGACCCGCGCGGCGATGCGTTCGATGGTCTCGTCGATGCGCGAGTGGATGCCCAGGGTCAGGCCGTAGCCGGTGGCGTTGATCGCGTCGATCACCGCGTCGAGCTGGTCGCCCTTCCAGCGGATCACGTGCAGGACCGGGCCGAAGACTTCCTTGTGCAGCTGGTCCAGCGACTTCAGCGCGTAGGCGCGCGGGGCGAAGTAGCTGCCGTGGGCGCTGTCGGCGTCGAGCGCGACTTCGGCGATCTTGGTCGCTTCCTGGTCCATGCGCGCGGCATGGTCGTTGAGCATCTTCAGCGCGTCTTCGTCGATCACCGGGCCGACGTCGGTGGAGAGCAGGCCGGGGTCGCCGACCTTCAGCTCGGCCATCGCGCCGGCCAGCATCGAGGTCACCTTGTCGGCGATGTCTTCCTGCACGAACAGCACGCGCGCAGCCGAGCAGCGCTGGCCGGCGGACGTGAAGGCCGAGCCGATCGCGTCCTTGACCAGTTGTTCCGGCAGCGAGGAGGAGTCGGCGATCAGCGCGTTCTGGCCGCCGGTCTCGGCGATCAGCACGCCGATCGCGGCGTCGCGCGCGGCCAGGGCGCGGTTGATCGCGCGCGCGGTGTCGGTGGAGCCGGTGAAGGCCACGCCGGCCACGCGCGGGTCGCGGGTGAGCGCGGCGCCGACGGTGGCGCCGTCGCCGGGCAGGAACTGCAACACCGCTTCCGGCACGCCGGCTTCGTGCAGCAGCTTCACCGCGTAGTAGCCGATCAGGTTGGTCTGCTCGGCCGGCTTGGCGATCACGCTGTTGCCGGCGGCCAGCGCGGCCGCGATCTGACCGGCGAAGATCGCCAGCGGGAAGTTCCAGGGGCTGATGCAGACGAACACGCCGCGGCCGGACAGGTGCAGGGTGTTGGACTCGCCGGTGGGGCCCGGCAGCGCCTCGGGCGCGAACAGCTTGCGCGCCTGCTGGCCGTAGTAGCGCAGGAAGTCGACCGCCTCGCGCACTTCCGCGACGCCGTCGGGGATGGTCTTGCCGGCTTCCTTGGTGCACAGCGCGATGTAAGCGGGCATGCGCTGTTCGAGCAGGTCGGCGGCGTGTTCGAGGATCGCGGCGCGGCTGGCGGCCGGCGTCGTATCCCAGGCTTCTTGCGCTGCGACCGCGTTCTTCAGCGCCAGCTCGACGGTGGCGGCGTCGGCGGCGCGCCACTGGCCCACGGTCTCGCGGCGGTCGGCCGGGTTGGTCACGGCGATGTCGGGGCCGGCGGCGTTGGCGCCCGGCACCAGCGGCGCGGCGCGCCAGTCGCCCACGGCGGCGTTGACCTGCTCGGCCAGGGACTGCAGTTGCTGATCGTTGGCGAGGTTGACGCCCATGGAATTGGTCCTCTCGAAACCGTAGCTGCGGTACAGGTCGACCGGCAGCGGAATGCGCGGGTGGGGGATGCTGGCGAACGCGGACACGGTTTCGACCGGGTCGCGGATCAGTTCGTCGATCGCGATGTCTTCGTCGGTGATGCGGTTGACGAAGCTGGAGTTGGCGCCGTTCTCGAGCAGGCGCCGCACCAGGTAGGGCAGCAGGTCCTCGTGCGAGCCGACCGGCGCGTACACGCGGCAGGGCACGTCCAGGCGGTCGGCGGGCACGACTTCGGCGTAGAGGTCGTCGCCCATGCCGTGCAGCTTCTGGAACTCGAACGCGCGCCCGGCGGCCATGCGGTGCACGGTGGCGATGGTCTGGGCGTTGTGGGTGGCGAACATCGGATAGATCGCGTCGCTGGCTTCGAGCATGCGGCGCGCGTTGGCCAGGTAGGACACGTCGGTGTTGGGCTTGCGCGTGAACACCGGATAGCCGAGCTGGCCGTCGACCTGGGCGCGCTTGACCTCGCTGTCCCAATAGGCGCCCTTGACCAGGCGCACCGGGATGCGGCGGCCGGTGCGGCGGGCCAGGTCGGCCAGGAAGTCGATCACCTCCGGCGCGCGCTTCTGGTAGGCCTGCACGGCCAGGCCGTAGCCCTGCCAGCCGTCCAGCGACTTGTCTGCGTAGGCCGCGGCGATCACGTCCAGCGACATTTCCAGGCGGTCGGCTTCCTCGGCGTCGATGGTGAAGCCGATGCCGTAGCGCTTGGCCAGCTGCGCCAGTTCCAGCACGCGCGGGGTGAGTTCGGCGAACACGCGCTCGCGCTTGGCGTGCTCGTAGCGCGGGTGCAGCGCCGACAGCTTGACCGAGATGCTGGGCGCGGCGAACACGTCGTGCTGCAGGTAGTGGCCGCCGGGCCCGCTCTTGCCGATCGCGTGGATCGCCTGGCGGTAGGCCTCCAGGTAGCGCAGCGCGTCCTTGGTGGTCAGCGCGCCTTCGCCCAGCATGTCGAAGGAATAGCGGTAACTGGCGTTGTCGCCCTTCTTGGAGCGCGACAGCGCCTCGTCGATGGTGCGGCCCATCACGAACTGGTGGCCCATGATGCGCATGGCCTGGCGCACGGCCAGGCGGATCACCGGCTCGCCGACGCGGCCGATCAGGCGCTTGAAGGCGTTATGGACGTCGCGCTTGGTGTGGTCGGCCAGATCGACCAGGTGGCCGGTCAGCATCAGGCCCCAGGTCGAGGCGTTGACCAGGACCGAGTCGGACTGGCCCAGGTGGCGCTTCCAGTCGGCCTCGCCGAGCTTGTCGCGGATCAGCTTGTCGGCGGTGTCCTGGTCCGGGATGCGCAGCAGCGCCTCGGCCACGCACATCAACAGCACGCCCTCCTCGCTACCCAGGTCGTACTGGCGCATGAAGGCTTCGATCGCGCCCTGGTCCTGGGCGCGGGTGCGGACCCGCGCGACCAGGTCGGCGGCGGTGGCCTGCGCGGCCTGGCGGTCGCTCTCGGGCAGGCGGGCCTGTTCGAGCAGGCGCCCCACGTGTTGGGCCTCGTCGCGGACCCAGGCGGCGGTGATCGCCGCGCGCGGGCCGGCCGGGACCGGGGGGAGTTCGGGGCTGATCAGCGCGCGCGGCGGCGGGCCGTCGGCGGCGTCGGAGGAGGAGTCGATGGTCATTCGGACCGCAGCGCAGCGGAGGGGAGCCGCTTAGTTTAGAGCTTTCGGTCCAATCCGGACTGTCGTAAGCCGGCGTCCGGCGTTGCGGCCCGCGCATCGGAGCGCCGGGCGGCCCCGAATCGGGCCGAATGGAGCCGGTCGCCGCGCTGTCGGCGTCGGCCGGAGCGGCGGTCGGCAGGGCCCGCACAGCCCCCGGCGACGGTCGCTCCGGGCCGTTCGCGCAAGGCCCGCAGCGCGTGCGTGAACGCCTCGCGGGTTGCCGCAGAGCGGGTCGGAGGCTACCATTTCGCGGATTATCCGTAGCGCCGTCACCGGCGTGATGGGCCCTGGACGGGGCTCGCCAGCCACCTCCTTCCGGACGGTCCCCCGCGCCAGCATCTGGCCGGGCCGGTGCCGGGAGGGGCAGCCCGCGGAGCAGACAACGCAACCTTCTACGATTTTCGGGGCTCGAACTGATGAAAGCCGGTCGTTTCAAGCAGTGGGCAGTGGGTGTCGCCGCGATGGCGGTGCCGGTCCTTGCATTTGCTCAGGCGGCCGATCCCAAGCCGTGGCAGTTGAACATGGGCCGTGGCGTCACCGCGCAGTCGGTCAACGCCTACGAAGCGCACATGATGGCGCTGTGGATCTGCGTGGCGATCGGCATCCTGGTGTTCGGCGCGATGGCCGTGGCGATGTTCAAGTTCCGCCACTCCAAGGGCGCGGTGCCGGATAAGGACTTCACCCACAGCACCAAGCTGGAAATCATCTGGACCGTGGTCCCGGTGGTGCTGCTGGTGGCGATGGCGTTCCCGGCGACCAGCAAGCTCATCAAGATGTACGACACCCGCGAGTCGAAGATGACCATCAAGGTCACCGGCTACCAGTGGATGTGGAAGTACGACTACCTGGGCGAGAACGTCTCGTTCACCAGCCGCCTGGACCGCAAGAGCGACGCGCTGCGCCAGAGCAAGAAGACCGTCACCCAGGCCGACCACGAGCATTACCTGCTCGACGTCGACAACGTCCTGGTGCTGCCGACCGATACCAAGATCCGCTTCGTGATCACCGCCGACGACGTCATCCACGCGTGGTGGGTGCCGGCGCTGGGCTGGAAGCAGGACGCGATCCCGGGCATCGTCAACGAAGCCTGGACCGAGATCAAAGAGCCGGGCGTGTACCGCGGCCAGTGCGCCGAACTGTGCGGCAAGGACCACGGCTTCATGCCGATCGTCGTGCGCGCCGTGCCCAAGGCCGAGTACCAGCAGTGGCTCGCCGAGCAGAAGGCCAAGAACGCTCCGGCCGCGGCGCCCGCCGCCGCCCCGGCTGCGCCGGCCGAAGCCGCCCCGGCGCCCGCGACGGCCGGCACCCCGAACTCCGACGCCACGACCGCTCCCGCGGTCGCCGGTTGATCGTCAAAGCATTCCTAGAGGTAGGCCATGGCAGCCACGCACCCCGTCGCCGATCATCACGATGATCATCACGCCCACCAGCAGGGCTTCATCGAGCGTTGGTTCTTCTCGACCAACCACAAAGACATCGGCACGCTGTACCTGATCTTCAGCTTCGTGATGTTCATCATCGGCGCGGGCATGTCGGTGATCATCCGCGCCGAACTGGCGACCCCGGGCCTGCAGCTGGTCAGGCCCGAGTTCTTCAACCAGATGACCACCATGCACGCGCTGGTGATGATCTTCGGCGGCGTGATGCCGGCCTTCGTCGGCCTGGCCAACTGGATGATCCCGCTGCAGATCGGCGCGCCGGACATGGCGCTGCCGCGCATGAACAACTGGTCTTTCTGGATCCTGCCGTTCGCCTTCAGCCTGCTGCTGATGACGTTGTTCCTGCCGGGCGGCGCACCGGCCGGCGGCTGGACCCTGTACCCGCCGCTGTCGCTGCAGGGCGGCAACAACGTCGCCTTCACGATCTTCGCCATCCACATGATGGGCATCAGCTCGATCATGGGCGCGATCAACGTGATCGCGACCGTGCTCAACATGCGCGCGCCGGGCATCGACCTGCTGAAGATGCCGATCTTCTGCTGGACCTGGCTGATCACCGCCTTCCTGCTGATCGCGGTGATGCCGGTGCTCGCCGGCGCCGTGACCATGCTGCTGACCGACAAGTTCTTCGCCACCTCGTTCTTCAACGCGGCCGGCGGCGGCGACCCGGTGATGTTCCAGCACATCTTCTGGTTCTTCGGTCACCCCGAGGTCTACATCATGATCCTGCCGGCGTTCGGCGTGGTCTCGGAGATCATCCCGACCTTCAGCCGCAAGCCGCTGTTCGGCTACCAGGCGATGGTGTACGCGACCGCCTCGATCGCCTTCCTCTCGTTCATCGTGTGGGCCCACCACATGTTCACCGTCGGCATGCCGCTGGGTGGCGAGATCTACTTCATGTTCGCGACCATGCTGATCGCGGTGCCGACCGGCGTGAAGGTGTTCAACTGGGTCACCACCATGTGGCGCGGTTCGATCAGCTTCGAATCGCCGATGCTGTGGGCGATCGCGTTCGTGATCCTGTTCACCATCGGCGGCTTCTCGGGCCTGATGCTCGCGATCGTGCCGGCCGACTTCCAGTACCACGACACTTACTTCGTGGTCGCGCACTTCCACTACGTGCTGGTGACCGGCGCGCTGTTCTCGATCATCGCCGCGGTCTACTACTGGTGGCCGAAGTGGACCGGCCGCATGTACAACGAGACCGCCGCCAAGTTCCATTTCTGGTGGACGATCGTGTTCGTCAACCTGCTGTTCTTCCCGCAGCACTTCCTGGGCCTGGCCGGTATGCCGCGCCGCATCCCGGACTACAACGTGGTGTTCGCGGACTGGAACCTGATCAGCTCGATCGGCGCCTTCGGCATGTTCCTGACCCCGTTCATGATGCTGGGCATCCTGTGGCACTCGAAGAAGTACGGCGCCAAGGCCGAAGCGCGTTCGTGGGAAGGCGCCAAGGGCCTGGAGTGGACCCTGTCGAGCCCGCCGCCGCACCACAGCTTCAGCACGCCGCCGGTGATTCGCGATGGCGACCTGGCGCATGGCGACATCACTCATTGAGGCTTACGCCGCAGTAAGAAGCTCGGAGAACATTGCTTCGGATTGATACGGATTGCATCCCACAACCCCGCCTACTCCGCTGCGCGGAGCAGGCCGCCCCCTTAACTTAAGGGGGCTCCAAGGGCTGGCGATTCGGAGCATAGGAAACGTATGAACAAGACGCCTGACAACTCGGATATCGCAGCGCGCCGCAAGAGCGCGCGGCGCACCGCGTTGTGGGCGGCGGCGATCGCGGTGACGGTGTACGTGTTGTTCATCCTTAGCGGCGTGATGTCGAGCGGTGTGATTTCGAAATGAGCGCCGGCAGCGACGACCGCGGCAAGAAGAACACCGCCGGGCTGGTGAAGCTGGTGCTGGTGGCGCTGGCCGCGTTCGCCTTCACCTTCACCCTGGTGCCGCTGTATCGCATCGCCTGCGAGAAGGTGTTCGGCATCCGCCTGGAGCGCACCGCCGCCGAAGACGTGGGCCAGGCCCAGGACCAGGCCAAGGGTGCGCGTACCGTCACCGTGCAGTTCGACGGCGGCGTCAACTCCAAGCTGCCGTGGTCGTTCCATCCCAACCAGGTCACCATGCAGGTGCGCCCGGGCGAGCAGTACGAAACCACCTACTACGCGCACAACGACAGCGACCGCACCATCGTCGGCAGCGCCGTGCCCTCGGTCGCGCCCGCGCGCGCCTCGGGCTATTTCAGCAAGACCGAATGCTTCTGCTTCACCGCGCAGACCCTGGCGGCGGGCGAGAAGCGCGACATGCCGGTGCGTTTCATCGTCGACCCCAATCTGCCGGCCGACGTCAACACGATCACGCTGTCGTATACCTTCTTCAAGAACGATGTGCTCACTGCGCGACAGCAGGGCTCGACGGCCAAGACGCCGGCGTCGCCGCTGTCGGCGCCGTGATCCCGGTTTCGCCGCGCACGCCCCTTCATCAGTACCGAACCTAACGGAACGCCGCCATGGCCCAAGCACACACGCCAGACGCCAACACCTACTTCGTGCCGCACAGCAGCCGCTGGCCGTTCCTCGGTTCGATCGCCCTGTTCACCACGATGATCGGCATCGCCAGCTGGCTCAACGAAGTCAGCTGGGGCAAGCCCACCTTCTTCGTCGGCCTGGCCCTGATGTGCGGCGTGCTGTTCGGCTGGTTCGGCGACGTGATCCGCGAATCGGTGCGTGGCCACTACAACCGCCAGGTCGATATCTCGTTCCGCATGGGGATGATGTGGTTCATCTTCTCCGAAGTGATGTTCTTCGCGGCCTTCTTCGGCGCGCTGTTCTACGCCCGCCAGTTCGCGTTGCCGTGGCTCAGCGGCGTCGGCGACGGCGTGATGACCAACAGCCTGCTGTGGAGCGGTTACGCCGCCGGTTGGCCGACCAACGGCCCGGGCGCCGTCGGTGGCGTGTTCGAGACCATCCCGGCCTGGGGCCTGCCGCTGCTCAACACCATGATCCTGCTGACCTCGGGCATCACCGTGACCATCGCGCACCACGCGCTGAAGGCCGGTCACCGCAAGCAGCTGCTGGTGTTCCTGGGCCTGACCGTGGCCCTGGGCTGCCTGTTCCTGTTCTACCAGGCCGAGGAATACATCCACGCCTACAAGGAGCTGAACCTGACCCTGGGTTCGGGCATCTACGGTTCGACCTTCTTCATGCTCACCGGCTTCCACGGCGCGCACGTGACGCTGGGCACCCTGATGCTGGCGATCATCTGGTTCCGCTGCCTGAAGGGCCATTTCGACAAGGACAACCACTTCGCGTTCGAGGCGGTGGCCTGGTACTGGCACTTCGTCGACGTGGTCTGGCTGGGCCTGTTCCTGTTCGTCTACGTGCTTTAACAGCCGGGATTCGGGAGTAGGGATTCGGGATTCGCAAGGGCGAAGCTCGAATTCCTAGGCCAAAGCAAAAAGCGACGGGCCTGCCGTCGCTTTTGCTTTTAGCGAATCCCGAATCCCAAATCTCGAATCACGGATTTCGGCCGATACCGTGCGGCTGGATCCAGCCCATCTTGATCGACAGGATGATGATCAGGATCAGCGCGACGGACAGCGCGATGCGGCGGGTCAGCGCGTTCACCGTGCGCTTGCTCTGCCCCTTGTCCACGAGCATGTAATAGAGGCCGGCGCCCAGGTTCCAGAGAATGACGACCAGGAACGCAATGATCAGCAGGGTCTTGAGCGAGTCGTTCATGGCGGCCTCCGGCGGCGCGCGCGATACCGCGAAAGCCGGATTATCGCAGTCCGGCCGGAGGATGTCGTGAGCCGTCGGCGCAACCTGATCGTGGGCTGGACGCTGGCGCTGCTGACCATCGCGGCGTTCGTCAACCTGGGCCTGTGGCAGTCGCGGCGCGCGGTCGAGAAGCAGGCCATGCTCGACGCCTCGGCGCGCGTGCTGGGCGAACGCCGGCCGGGTTCGTTGGCGCTGGCTGCCGATCCGTCTCGCCGCCGCGACTACGACTGGGCCGCCGGCCGCGGCGCGTTCGACGCGCGCGGCGCCCTGCTGCTGGACAACCAGCAGCGCAACGGCCGCGCCGGCGTGCGCGTCTACCGCGTGTTCGTGCCCGAGCAGGGCGCACCGCTGCTGGTCGACCTGGGTTGGCTGGCGCTGGACGGCCAGCGCCGTTTCCCCAGCATCCCGCGCCCCGAGGGCGGTCTGGAGCTGCGCGGCCTGCTCGCGCCGCCGCCCTCGACCGGCATCGCGCTGGGGCCCGCGCTGGGCCGCCAAGGCGAGGGCTGGCTGCTGACCCGCGTCGATACCGAGGCGATCGGCGCCGGCATCGGCCTGTCGGTGCCGCTGGCGCCGCGCGTGCTGCGCCTGGATCCGGCCTTGAAGCTGGGCTACGAGCGCGACCTGGAATTGCTCGCCAACACCCTGCCGCCGGAACAGCACCGTGGCTATGCGCTGCAGTGGTTCGCGCTGGCCGCGGCGGTGCTGGCCACCGCCTTGATACTCACTTTCCGGAAGTCCCGTCGATGAACGTTCCTCCCACCGACGCCAAGCGCAATCGCAATCGCGTGATGCTGCTGGCGATCTTCGCGCTGTTCTTCGGCAGCATGCTGGTCGCCGGCGCCCTGCGTTTCTCCGGTTGGCGCCCGCACGGCATGAAGAACCACGGCGAGCTGCTGCAGCCGCCGGGCGACCTGCGCCAGGTCGTGCCGCGCCTGGCCGACGGCAAGCCCTACGAGTGGCGTCCGGCCGAGCGCCTGTGGCGCATCGCGCTGGCGCCGCCGGCCGAGTGCACCGCCGCTTGCGTCAAGCTCGCGCGCGACCTCGACACCGTCTGGCAGCTGTTCGGCAAGGATGCGGATCAGGTCCACATACTGTGGATCGGCCAGCCGCCCGCGGGCGCTGCGCATCCGACCGCGCTGCGCATCGTGCAGCCCTCGCCGCAACTGCGCACCGGCCTGCCGCGCCTGGACGATCCCAAGGGCGTGCCGGTCTATGTGATCGACCCGAACGGCTTCGTGATTCTGCGCTACGCTCCCGGCTTCGATCCGGCCGACCTGCGCGAAGACCTGTCCCGGCTGCTGAAACTGATGTGACCCGGCCGCGGGTCGCTACAGCGACCGCGCCCTGTCGCCACCGAGTCAACCGCAAGAGTTCCGCATGAACGTGACGTTCAAACCGACCTGGTACCGCAACTTCCACCGCATCGCCTGGCTGGCGGTCGCGCTCGCGCTGTGCGTGATCGTGTTCGGCGCGTTCGTGCGCCTGTCCAACGCCGGTCTGAGCTGCCCCGATTGGCCGACCTGCTACGGGCGCGCCGCGTGGCCGACGGCCGCGCACGAGGCCAGCGATCATGTCGCCACCGCGATCCGTCCGGTCGAGGTGCACAAGGCCTGGCGCGAACAGTTCCACCGCATGATCGCCGGTCTGCTCGGCGTGCTGACCCTGACCCTGGCGCTGCTGGCCGCGCGCCGGCGTCGTTACGGCGTGGCTCAGGTGATCGTGGCCGCTGTGCTGGTTGCGGTCTCGATTCCGCTGTACATGAAGGGCCAGCACGTCGCCGCGTCGGTGCTGGCCGCATTGGGCGAAGCGATCCTGCTGATCGCCGCGCTGCGCTGGAACAACAGCGACTTGTCGCGCGTGGCCGCGCTGACCCTGGCGGTGATCGTGTTCCAGGCCCTGCTGGGCATGTGGACCGTGACCTGGCTGCTCAAGCCCATCGTGGTCATGGGCCATCTGCTCGGCGGCTTGCTGACTTTCTCGCTGCTGCTGTGGATGGCCTGGCGCGCGACCGATCTGCCGATCCGTCTGGCCGAGGCGGTCACGGTGCGCAAGCTGGTGATCCTGGGCATCGTCCTGCTCGGCGTGCAGATCGCGCTGGGCGGCTGGACCAGCGCCAACTACGCCGCGCTGGCCTGCGGCAACGATTTCCCGACCTGCGTCGGCCAGTGGTGGCCCAAGCACGACGTGCGCGAGGCCTTCGTGCTGTGGCGCGGCATCGGCGTGGACTACGAAGGCGGCATCCTCGACGGCGAGGCGCGCATCGCGATCCAACTCGCCCACCGCGCGATGGCGATGCTGGTGTTCGTGTACCTGCTGGGCCTGGCGGTGAAGCTGCTGCGCACGCCGGGCATGCTCGGCTGGGGCACGCTGCTCGCGCTGCTGACCCTGGCCCAGGTCGGTCTGGGCATCGCCAACGTCAAGCTCGGCCTGCCGCTGACGGTCGCGGTGCTGCACAACGCCGGCGCGGTGCTGTTGCTGTTCGTGCTGGTGTCCCTGCTGGCGCGCCTGCGCGCGCCGGAGCACTGAGCATGGCCGCCGCCCACGCCAGCCTGCGCCAGTACTGGTCGTTGACCAAGCCGCGCGTGGTCGCGCTGATCGTCTTCACCGCCCTGGTCGGGATGCTGCTCGCGGTCGACGGCGTGCCCACCGGCGCGGAGACCTTGCGCGGGCTGCTCGGCTTCCTCGGCATCTGGTTGGCCGCGTCCAGCGCGGCGGCGATCAACCAATTGCTGGACTCGCGCATCGACGCCAAGATGGCGCGCACCTCGTGGCGTCCCATCGTCGCCGGCCAGATCACCCCGAGCCAGGCGCTGGTGTTCGCGCTGATCCTGGCCGCGCTGTCGATGGCGATCCTGATCCTGTGGG
This sequence comes from Lysobacter sp. Root983, assembly GCF_001429345.1. Taxonomy (NCBI): domain Bacteria; kingdom Pseudomonadati; phylum Pseudomonadota; class Gammaproteobacteria; order Lysobacterales; family Lysobacteraceae; genus Lysobacter; species Lysobacter sp. Root983. The sequence continues at coordinate 779,800 of NZ_LMJO01000016.1, read as the reverse complement.
TGAACACGCTGACGGCGGTGCTCACCTTCGCTTCGCTGATCGGTTACGCGGTGATCTACACCGTCTTCCTCAAGCGCGCGACCCCGCAGAACATCGTGATCGGCGGCATCGCCGGCGCGGCGCCGCCGGCGCTGGGCTGGGCCTCGATCACCGGCACCCTCGACCCGCACGCACTGCTGCTGGTGCTGATCATCTTCGTGTGGACGCCGCCGCACTTCTGGGCGCTGGCGATCTTCCGTCGCGAGGACTACGCGCGCGCGATGGTGCCGATGCTGCCGGTCACCCACGGCGTGCAGTACACGCGCTGGCAGATCCTGTTCTACACCGTGCTGCTGGTGGCAGTGACCGTGCTGCCCTGGGCGACCGGCATGAGCGGTCTGTTCTATCTCGGCGGCGCGCTGGTGCTGGGTGCGGTGTTCCTGGGCTACGCCTGGAAGCTGATGAACCCGCCGGACGAGCTGTACGCGATGAAGGTGTTCAACTACTCCATCGTCTACCTGATGGCGCTGTTCGCGTTCTTGCTGGTCGACCATTGGCTGCTGCCGCTGATGCAGCCGGGGCCGTTGTTCGAATTGCAGCCGGTGGCTTAAAGCCGGCGCGTATAGCTCGGCCTCAGCCGCCGCAGCGCGGCGGCCAATTCGTGTCCACGGTCGGCTGCAGGTCGACCAGGAACAGTTCTCCGGAATCGCGCTCGTTGGCGACCTGGCCGAACAGCACCCGATCGCCCTTGGGCGAGAACAAGGGCCCGACCTGGAACACGTCCTCGCGCGCGGGCACGCGTCCGCGCGCGACCCAGCCTTTGCCTGTGCGCGCGAACCGGTACAGGTGCGAACGCCCATCGCCGCGCTGCCCGACCAGGATCAACTGGTCCTCGTCGCGCGATACCTCGACTTCGTACTCCTGTTCGGCGGTGCTGATCGGCGGGCCGACCAGGCTCACGTCCCAGCCGCCGTCGTTGCGCAGCCGGCCCTCGTAGATGTCGGTCAGGCCCGGCCCGCCGGGGCGCGAGGACCCGAAGTACAACCGGCCGCTCGCGGTCTCGCGCGGCAGCAGTTCCGATTCGGGCGAGTTCACCGGCGCCGGCAGGCGCTGCGGCGCCGACCACGCGCCGCTGGCATCGCGCCGCACCATCCAGATATCCAAGTCGTCGGCGTTCGCACCCTGGCGCGAGGACACGTAGTACAGGCGCTGGCCGTCGTGGCTGACAAAGGGGTCGGCCTCCTGCGCGTCCGGCGGGCCGGCGAAGGGCGGCGGCAGCGGCGCGCTCCAGCCACCGGGCTCGCAGCGCGACATCAGCAGGCGGTAGCGGCCGAAGGCGCGGTCGCTGCGCATGAAGTAGAGCTCGCGGCCGTCGGGCGTGAACGTAGGCGTGGATTCGTACTGGTCGCTGGCGATCGCGGCGGGCGTCCACTGCCGCGCCTGCGGGTGTGGCTCGCCGGCATGGCAGGACAGCGGGAGCAGAGGAAGCAGGCACCAGCCCAGGCGGGGGAACGCTCGTCGCATCGCGGCATGCTCGGGCGGTTCGGCTGCGCCCCGGTAATCCCAGGCTAGCGCGCCTCTACCGGTAAAACAAGTTTTAACGGTTATGATCGCGACCTATGCGAAACGAGGGCGGGCGATGGACAGGAGAGGCTTCTGCGCGATCGGTCTGGCGCTGCCGCTGACGACGACGCCGGCCGCAGACGGCAAAATGGAGCGGCGCAGCTACGCCGTCGCCGACGGCACCTACGCCCAGGCCGCGGAGATACGCGAGCCGAGGCGGCTGCTGTTCGTGAGCGGGCAGGTGCCGGCCGACGCCGAGGGCGAGGTGCCGGCGGGATTCCGCGATCAATGCGCGCTGGCCTGGCGCAACGTCGGCGCCCAGCTCGAGGCCGCGGGCATGGCCTACGAACACCTGGTCAAGGTCACGGTCTATCTGGCCAGGCGCGAGGATCGCGAGCTCGCGCGCGAGGTCCGTCAGCAGGTGCTGGGCCGTCTAGCGCATCCGCCTGCCTTAACCGTGGTCGTGGTTGAGATCTACGACGGCGCCTGGCTGCTGGAGATCGAGGCGATCGCGGCGGCGTGATCGGCGGTCGCGCCCGGGCAGGCGCCGCCCCGGCGCGGTTCCGTCTCCCGAGCGGGCGATGCGTTGAATCGGTCAATCGCGGAGCCGTGGACTGGGCTAGAGTCTGCGCGACGCACCACGGAGGGCAGGCATGATCGATCGACGCACGTTCATCGGCGCCGCGGGACTGGCCGCATTGGCCGCCGCCAGCAATCCCGTATTCGCCGCCGCGGCCGCGCCGCCGCGCTGGAAACCGTATCGCGACACCCTCGCGATCGACGCGCTAGGCGGCAGCGAGCTGTTCTACATCAAACCCGACGACCCGGCCGTGCCCAATGCCGTGCAGGCGCTGCGCGAATGCGGGCTCAGCGGCATCATGGCCAGCGTCGCGCCGCAGGGCCGCTTCTGGTACACCGACCAGGCTTACGCCGAAACCAAACAGCGCGTCGAGGACTGGAAGGCGGTGATCGCACGCCATCCCGACGTGATGATGCTGGTGCGCGATGCCGCCGATCTCAAGCGCGCCCAGCGCGAGCGCCGGGTCGGCATCATCTTCACCTTCCAGGGCACCGAGCCGCTGGGCGAGGACGTCGACCGTATCGCCCAGTTCCGCGAACAGGGCCTGCGCGTGCTGCAACTCACCCACAACCGTCGCAACCTGGTCGGCGACGGCTGCATGGAGCCGGGCAACGCCGGGCTGAGCAATTTCGGCCATCAGGTGGTCGAGCGGCTCAACGCCGAAAAGATCGTGGTCGATCTGGCCCATGGCGCGCCACGTACCATCCGCGAAGGCATCCTGGCCTCGAAGGCGCCGGTGTTGATCGGACACACCGGTTGCCGGGCCCTGTCCGACGTGCCGCGCATGGTCTACGACGCCGAGCTCAAGCTGCTGGCCGACCGCGGCGGCGTCGCCGGCATCATGTTCTGGCCCTACCTGCGCGCGCAGGGCCAGCAGACCTCGGCCGACATCATCCGCCACATCGAGCACGCGCTGAAGGTCTGCGGCGAGGACCATGTCGGCATCGGCACCGATCTCAACCTGACCGCGGTCGACATCACGCCCGAGTACGTGAAAGACAACACCGAGATGATCAAGGGCATGATCGGCGACGGCATCTTCGAAAAGGGACGCGATCCCAACCTGTTCCTGTTCGCGCCCGACCTCAACACCGCCGACCGCTTCGAGACCTTGGCCGGCATGCTGTCGGCGCGCGGGCATTCCGACGCGCGCATCGCCAAGATCCTGGGCGGAAACTTCGCGCGGGTGATGACCGAAGTCTGGGGCTGATCGATCGCGGCGATCGCCGCGATCCCACCAATGGAGAGCACTGCATGGCAAATAGACGCGAGTTCCTGATCGGCGCCGGCGCCCTGGCGTTGGCGAGTTGGGCCAAGGGCGCGCATGGGCTGACGCCGCCGGCGCCGCTGCCGACCTGGGCGCCCTACGCCAGGACCTTCGCGCTGGACGCCTGCGGCACGATCGGGCGCCAGGACCATCAGCCCGACGCTATGCTCAGCGCCGAGGAGCTGGCCGACCTGCGCGAATCCGGCCTGAGCGCTCTGCAGATCACGGTGGCGCCGGTAGGCCACTACCTCAACGCCTTCGAAGAGACCATGGGCCAGATCGCGTTCTGGGACGCGGAGCTGGCCGCGCACCCCGAGCAACTGCTGTCGTTGCGCGACGCGGCCGACCTGCAGCGCGCACGCGATGAGAACAAGACCGGCCTGATCTACAACTTCCAGGACACCACGCCCTTCGGCGAGGATCTCGATCGCGTGGGCGTGTTCCATCAGCTTGGCGTGCGCTCGGTGCAGCTGACCTACAACCTGCGCAACCTTGTCGGCGACGGCTGCCTGGAGCCGGCCAATGCCGGCCTGAGCAAGTTCGGTCGTCAGCTGATCGAAGCGCTCAATCAGAAGAAGATGGTGGTCGACCTCGCCCACAGCGGCCAGCGCACCGCGCTGGAGGCGATCGCGGCTTCGAAGTCGCCGGCGGTCATCAGCCACACCGGCTGCGCCGCGTTGGCCGCGTTGCCGCGCAACAAGACCGACGCCGAACTGCGCGCGGTCGCCGAGCGCGGCGGCGTGGTCGGGATCTACTTGATGCCGTTCCTGCGCACCCAGGGCCAGCCGATGGCGGCCGACCTGATCGCGCATCTGGAGCACGCGGTGAACGTCTGCGGCGAGGACCATGTCGGCATCGGCACCGACGGCACCGTGTCGGCGACCCAGCTGACCGCGCAGTACAAGGCCGAGCATCGCAAGTTCATCGCCGAGCGCCGCGCCAAGGGCATCTCGGCGCCGGGCGAGGCGGATGACGTGTATCTGATCCTGCCCGACCTCAACCATCCGCGCCGCTTCGAAACCCTGGGCGCGATGCTGTCGGCGCGCGGGCACTCGGACGCGCGCATCGGCAAGATCCTGGGCGGCAACTTCAAGCGGGTGATGAGCGAAGTCTGGGGTTGAGCCCTGGGCTACGGCCGAGGACGTCGACGCGATCGAGAGCCTCGACGTAGGGTGTGGTGAGCGCAAGCGAACCGCACCGTCGCGCGGGTGCGTGGCATGGCGATGGTGCGGTTGTCACCGCACCCTACGGAGCCGTTGCCGTCATTCCCGCGAAGGCGGACTCCCCCTTACGGAACAACCAGTAGGGTGTGGTGAGCGCTAGCGAACCGCACCGTCGCGCGAGTACGAGGCATGGCGATGGCGCGGTTGTCACCGCACCCTACGGATGCGGTGGGCGCATCACGCGCATCACGCGATGCGCCGCACCCGCTCCACTCAGAGCGCCGGCCCCGAATACCCCGCGATCTGCGCGCGCAGCGCGCGCGCGTCCTGCAGCAGGCGCGCGGTTTCGGCGCGCTCCTCCATGCTCAACGCCGAGGGCCCGAGTTCGCGCAACTTGTCGGCGATCTCGGCCTGGCGCTGTTCCACCGCCTGCAACTCGAGCTGGCTCATGGTGCCGAGGAAATAGCGATTGATGACCTGCTCGTCGCCGACGAAGCTGCTGGCGGCGAGCTTCTGCAGCGCCTTGGCTTCCTCGCGTTCGGCGAAGTGTTCGATCAGCGCGCCGGTGTTGATGTCCGGGCGCGCGGCGATCAGTTCGACGATCTCGGTCAGCAGCTCCACGCCATTCTGGCGCAGCGCGGAGAAGCGGTAGGGCGACTGCAGTTCCAGCGCCAGCGCGGGCTGCTGCAACAGCAGTTCTATCGCCGCGCGCACCAGCGAGCGCTTCTGCGTCGGCGCGCCGGCGCGCGCGCGCTGCGCGGGTACGTGGGTCTCGGGCGCGCTCGCGCGCGCGCCGACGCCGGTGAGTTCGGTCAGGCGCTGGCGCATCAGGTCGCCGAAGGCGCCGTCGGGAATCTGCGCCAGCAGCGGCTTGGCGCGCTCGGCCAGGCGGCCCTTGCCTTCCAGCGTGCCCAGGTTGACGTCGGCGGCCAACGAGTCGAACAGGAACTGCGACAGCGGCGTGGCCTCGCGCAGACGCCGGTCGAAGCCCTCCGCGCCTTCCTTGCGCACCAGCGAATCCGGGTCCTCGCCCTCGGGCAGGAACAGGAAGAAGGCCTGGCGGCCGTCCTTCATGCGCGGCAGCACCGATTCCACCGCCTTCCAGGCCGCGCCGCGGCCGGCGCGGTCGCCGTCGAAACAGAAATACACGTCGGCCGCGTTGCGGAACAGCAGCTCGGCGTGGTCGGGCGTGGTCGCGGTACCCAGGGTGGCCACCGCGGTGTCGACGCCGTGTTGGAACAGCGCGACCACGTCCATGTAACCCTCGACCACGATCAGGCGCGGGATCTTGTTGTGGGCCTGGCGGACCTGCCACAGGCCGTAGAGTTCGCGACCCTTGTGGAACAGCTGGGTCTCGGGCGAGTTGAGGTACTTGGGCCCGTCTTCCTTGTCCAGCACGCGCCCGCCGAAGGCGATGGTGCGGCCGCGGCGGTCGTGGATCGGGAACATCACCCGGTCGCGGAACTTGTCGTAGACGCGGCCGCTGTCGTTCTTGGAGAACAGGCCGGCGCGCTCCAGCAGCTTCATGCGGCGCTCGTCGGTGCCCAGCGCGTCGCGCAGTGCGTTGAAGCCGTCGGGCGCATAGCCGATGCCGAAGCGTTCGCGGATGTCGGCGCTGACGCCGCGGCTGTCGAGATAGCCCTGGGCCTTGCCGCTGATGCCGTACTGCTTCTGGAAGAAACGCGAGGCCGCTTCGACCGCGGCGTAGAGATCGCGGCTGTCGGAATCCTCGTTGCGCTGCTGGGTGTCGCGCGGCACTTCCACGCCGACGCGCTTGGCCAGCTCCTCGACCGCGTCGAGGAACTCGAGGCGGTCGTAGTTCATCAGGAAGCTGATCGCGGTGCCGTGCGCGCCGCAGCCGAAGCAGTGATAGAACTGCTTGGTCGGCGAGACCGTGAACGAGGGCGAGCGCTCGTCGTGGAACGGGCACCGCGCCGAGTATTCCTTGCCTTGGCGCTTCAACGGGATGCGCGCGCCTATCAGCTCGACGATGTCGGAGCGGGCGAGGAGGTCGTCGATGAAGGCGTCGGGGATGCGGGCCATCGGAGGGCTAGGATGCCATGAGCCGGGGGCTAGGCGGGCTCGCCGTGGAATGGCTCGGCGACGATCTGTTGCAGGTCTTCGTACACGATGTAGCCGGGGCGATCGGCCATGACCATCTCGACCGAATGGCCCCGCTCCCAGAGCAGCGTCGCGACGGCCCGCATGCGGTCGACGGCCGGCGTGGCTTCGGCTTTCAGCCAGGAAACGCCATGGGTGTTCTTGTGGGACACGTTACGTTTCCGCGCGAAACGATCCGGTACCGGAAGATTCAACTCCAGCCAACGCAGATGTTCGCCGAGCTGCGCATGTTCCCATTCTGTGAGCTCGCCGGAACGGAGTTGCTCGTAGGCGAGCGTCAGCAGGCCAGTCGCTTGCCCGGTGCGCCAGTCGCGCGCCGGGATGACGAACCGCAGGAAAGGCATCGCACCTCAGCCGGCCAAGCGCTTCTTAACCAGCGCCGACACCTGGCCCATATCGGCCTGGCCGGCGAGCTTGGCCTTGAGCGGGCCCATCAGCTTGCCCATGTCGGCCGGGCCGGTGGCGCCGGTCTCGGCGATGGCGGCTTCGATCGCGGCCAGGATCTCGGCCTCGCCCAGCTTGGCCGGCACGTAGCGCTCGATCACCACGATCTCGTCGCGTTCGACCGCGGCCAGGTCCTCGCGCGCGGCGGCTTCGTACTGGCCGACCGAGTCGCGGCGCTGCTTGACCATCTTGTCGAGCACGGCGATCACGGCGGTGTCGTCCAGCTCGATGCGCTCGTCGACTTCCTTTTGCTTGATCGCGGCGTTGATCAGGCGGATCACGCCCAGGCTCTGCTTGTCGCCGCTCTTCATCGCGGCCTTCATGTCGTCGGTGAGTCGTTGCTTGAGGCTCATAAGGGCAGGGATTCGAGATTGGGGATTCGGGATTGGCAAAAGCGCGGATCGAAGGTGCGCAGGGTGGCTTCAGGGGGCTTTTACGAATCCCGAATCCCGAATATCCAATCCCGGCTGCAAACGCAAAAAGCCGGCGGCGCAGGGCGCGGCCGGCTCCTTGGTCATCCCTCGCTGGCCCCGTCCGCGGACGGTGGGGCTGCGCGGGATGCGCGATCAGTACAAGCGCTTGCGCTTGGTGACGTCGCGGCCGACGCGGCGCGCCTGACGCTTCACCGCGGCAGCGGCCTTGCGCTTACGCTCCTGGGTGGGCTTCTCGTAGAACTCGCGCTTGCGGGTTTCGGCCAGAACACCGGCCTTCTCGCAGGTGCGCTTGAAGCGGCGCAGGGCAAACTCAAAGGGCTCGTTTTCGCGGACTTTGACGCTGGGCATACGTAATCTCGGATTCGGGGACCGGCCCGTACAGACCGGGCGAGCCGTGCATTATAGCGGCGGCCCTACGGAAGGTGCAACATAGCCCCCATGAAGGCGAAAGACCCCCAACAGCAGGCCCGCCGATGAAGGTTCTGGGCATCGAAACCAGCTGCGACGAGACCGGTGTGGCGGTGTACGACACCGAAACCGGGCTGCGCGCGCACGCTCTATATAGCCAGATCGCGCTGCATGCGGAGTATGGCGGCGTGGTCCCCGAACTGGCCAGCCGCGACCACGTGCGCAAGCTGCTGCCGCTGATCCGCCAGACCCTGGATGAATCCGGGCTGCAGGTCGCGGACCTGGACGGGGTGGCCTACACCGCCGGCCCCGGCCTGGTCGGGGCCCTGCTGGTCGGGGCCGGGGTGGCGCGCTCGCTGGCCTGGGCCCTGGACCTGCCCGCGGTCGCGGTCCACCACATGGAGGGCCACCTGCTGGCGCCGCTGATGGAGGACGACCCGCTCGGGCGCCCACAGCCGCCGTTCGTGGCCCTGCTGGTGTCCGGCGGCCATACCCAACTGGTCGCGGTCGAGGCCATCGGCCGCTACCGCCTGCTCGGCGAGACCCTGGACGACGCCGCCGGCGAGGCCTTCGACAAGACCGCCAAGCTCATGGGCCTGCCCTACCCGGGCGGGCCGCAGCTGGCCGCTCTGGCCGAGCGCGGCCGGCCCGGCCAGTACAAGTTCTCGCGGCCGATGACCGACCGGCCCGGCCTGGACTTCAGTTTCAGCGGCCTCAAGACCCAGGTCCTGCTGACTTGGCGCGACAGCGACCAGAGCGAGCAGACCATGGCCGACATCGCGCGCGGTTTCGAGGACGCGGTGGTCGAGACCCTGGCGATCAAATGCGAGCGCGCGCTGGACGCGGCCGGCTGCGACACCCTGGTGGTCGCCGGCGGCGTCGGCGCCAACAAGCGCCTGCGCGCGCGGCTGGCGCAGATGGCCGAGCGCCGCGGCGGCCGGGTCGCGTTCCCGCGTCCGGCGTTCTGCACCGACAACGGCGCGATGATCGCCTACGCCGGCGCGTTGCGGCTGATGGCCGGGCAGCGCGAGGATGCCTCGGTGATGGTGACGCCGCGCTGGGATATGGCGCAGTTGCCGGCGGTTTGAGAGCCGGGAATCGAGAATGGGGAATCGGGAGTGGTTAAGGGCAGGGGGTTCGCTTGCCTTGTCGGTTCGCCACCATCGGCGCTTGCGCTAAAGTCACTGGATTCCCGTCCGGCCGAAGGCCGACCTGTCCTGAGCTAGTCGTTGGGCGGGGATGACGGTACTGGAGCGGCGAGGCGGTTCATGCTGCGGCGCTCCTCAACGATTCCCTATTTCCGATTCCCTATTCCCGGCGCTTATGGACCACGTCTTCATCGAAGGCCTCGAGATCGAGGCGCTGATCGGCATCTACGACTGGGAGCGGCGCATCCGCCAGCCGCTGGTGTTCGACCTGGAAATGTCGTTCGACAACCGCATCCCGGCCGCGAGCGACGCGATCGAGGACACCTTGAACTACAAGGCGGTCAGCAAACGCATCATCGAGTACGTGTCGCAGTCCGACTTCGGCCTGGTCGAAACCCTGGCCGAGCGTGTGGCGGCCATCGTGATCGAGGAGTTCGGCGTGCGCCGGGTCAGGCTCAAGCTCAGCAAGCCCGGCGCGGTGCGCGGCGCGCGCGCGGTCGGTGTGTCGATCGTGCGCGAGCGCGCCGGCGGCTGAGCCGCGGCGCCACTTCCTCTTTCCGCCCCGCCGCCGGCCGGGCGTACCGGATACAGCGATGGGTAAGGCTTACCTCAGTCTCGGCAGCAACCTCGATGCCGCGACCCACCTGCGCGGCGCGATCGCCGCATTGCGCGAGCGCTTCGGCGAGGTGGTGCTGTCGCCGGTCTACCGCACGCGCGCGGTCGGCTTCGACGGCGCCGATTTCTACAACAGCGCCGCCATCGTCGACAGCGAGCTCGAACCACAAGACCTCAACGACTGGCTGCACGCCCTGGAAGACCGCCACGGCCGCGACCGCAGCGGGCCGCGCTACAGCGACCGCACCCTGGACATCGACCTGGTGCTCTACGACCAGCGCGTGCTCGAAGGCCCGGGCAACCTGCGCATCCCGCGCCCGGAACTCAAGCACGCCTTCGTGCTGCGCCCGCTGGCGGACATCGCGCCGGAGGTGGTGGTGCCGGGCGTCGGCCGCAGCCTGGGCGAGCTGTGGCGCGAGCATCCGGATTACGCGCAGCCGGCGGTGGTGGCCGACATCGGCGACTGAGCGGCGCGCCGAAGCGCGCTCGCCGGCGGTCACATTCTTCGCCTCGCCCGGGTCTGTATCGGGGAGCGAGCGCGCCGCCGGTCGGCGCAGGCTCGCCAGCGCTTGCGATGCGCCGGGTTTGGCCTGAGCATGCGTCCATTCATCCAAGGGGGATCGCACGATGTTCGAAAAGTTTTCGCGTAGCTGGGGCCTGGTCAAGGCGAGCGCGGGCGTGTTGCGCTCGGACAAGGAACTGATGCTGTTCCCGGTCCTGTCCGGCGCGGCCACGCTGTTGGTGCTGGCGACCTTCCTGGTGCCGATGTTCGCGCTGCGCCTGTTCGAGAACGGCGTTGGCGTGGGCGGGATCGTGTTCGGTTTCCTGTTCTATTTTTGCCAGTACAGCGTGATCATCTTCTTCAACTGCGCCCTGGTCGGCGCGGCCATGATCCGCCTCGACGGCGGCGACCCGACCCTGCGCGACGGCTTCGACGCGGCCAAGTCGCGCCTGCCCTCGATCCTAGGCTACGCCGCGATCGCCGCGACGGTGGGTCTGATCCTGCAGTCGCTGAAGGACCGCGACAACAACTTCATCGTGCGCATGATCGGCTCCGGCCTGGGCGCGGCCTGGACCCTGGCCACCTTCATGGTGGTGCCGGTGCTGGTGAGCCAGAACGTGGGCCCGATCGACGCGCTCAAGCGCAGCATCGGCCTGCTCAAGCAGACCTGGGGCGAGAACGCGATCGGCAACGTCGGCATCGGCGCGGCGTTCGGCCTGATCACCTTCGCGGTGATCGCGGTGGGCGCGCTGCTGGCCTTCGCGGCGGCGCAGGTCTCGGTCGCTCTGGCGATCGCGGTGGGCGCGGTGTTCCTGATCGCGGTGCTGCTGCTGGGCGTGTACCAGGCCGCGCTGAGCGGCATCTACTCGGCCGCGCTGTACCGCTATGCGACCGAGGGCGAAGCGCCGGAGGCGTTCCGCGCGCTGGAGCTGCAGTCGGCGTTTCAGGCCAAGTAATGGGCCTATAGCCTCTCTCTCGCTGGCGGGAGAGAGGCTGGGGTGAGGGCCGCCGCGGGMGTGTGGCTCCACCTTCAGTCGCTGCCCTCATCCGCCCTTCGGGCACCTTCTCCCGCAAGCGGGAGAAGGGAAATGCGAAGAAGGGCGTGAGGATAGCCCCTCTCCCGCTGGCGGGAGAGRGGYTGGGGTGAGGGCCGCCGCGGGCGTGTGGCTCCGCCTTCAGTCGTTGCCCTCATCCGCCCTTCGGGCACCTTCTCAGCCTTGCACTCCCTTCGGTCGCCGCAAGCGGGAGAAGGGAAGTGCGAAGAAGGGCGTGAGGATAGCCCCTCTCCCGCTGGCGGGAGAGGGGTTGGGGTGAGGGCCGCCGCGGGCGTATAGCTCCAACCTCAGTCGCTGCCCTCATCCGCCCTTCGGGCACCTTCTCAGCCTTGCACTCCCTTCGGTCGCCGCAAGCGGGAGAAGGGAGTGCGAAGAAGGGCGTGAAGAATGGAGAGTCGAAGGCTTTGCGCCTCACTCCCCCAGCAAGCGCCCGCCATCCACCCGCAGTACCTGCCCGGTGGTATAGCGCGCCTCGCGCAACAGCCAGCGCACCGCTTCGGCGATTTCCTCGGCGCTGCCGGTGCGGCCCAGCGGCGTGCGCGCCAGCATCGCCGCCTTGGCCGCCTCGTCCTTGGCGCCCTCGGCTTCCGGCCACAGGATCGCGCCTGGCGCGACCGCGTTCACTCGCACCTCCGGCGCCAGCTCCAGCGCGAGCGCGCGCGTGGCCATGACCAGCGCGGCCTTGGCCATGCAATACAGGCTGTGATCGCGCAGCGGGCGCTCGGCGTAGATGTCGGCCAGGTTCACGATCGCGCCGCGCGCGGCCTTCAGGTGCGGCGCCGCGGCCTGCGCCAGGAAGAACGGCGCGCGTGCGTTGCTGGCGAACATCGCGTCCCATTGCGCGGGCGTGGCGCTGCCGATCGGCGTGGGCGCGAAGCCCGAGGCGTTGTTGACCAGGGCGTCGAGCCGGCCGTAACGGCCGACGGTGCGCGCGATCAGTTCCGGCAGGCGGTCGAATTCGGCCAGGTCGGCCTGCAGCGTCAGCGTGCTGCCCGGCCGTGCGGCTTCGAGCTCGGCCGCGAGCGCGGCCATGGCCTCGCCCGAGCCGCGGTAGTGCAGGGCCAGGTCGTAGCCGTCGGCATGCAGCGCGCGCGCGATCGCGGCGCCGATGCGCTTGGCGCTGCCGGTGATCAGGGCGACGGGTGCGGCGGGAGTGGCGGGCATGGCGTGTCTAGGGCCTCAGTAACGAGTGCAGAGTAACGAGTAACTGGTGAATAGCGGTGGCTCCACTCGTTACTCGTTACTCTGCACGCGTTCCTTATACTGCAGGCCGCCCGCCGCGCCTCCGCCCGCTATGTCCGATCCCACCCCGAACGACCCCCGCCGCGAAGCCGCGACACTGCCCGCGCCGGGGCAGGACGCGCTGGAGCACAGCGCGCGCCTGGAGGCGTTGATCCGCGAGCAGATCGGGGTCAACGAGGGCGCGATCCCGTTTTCGCGTTACATGGAGCTGGCCCTGTACGCGCCTGGCCTGGGCTATTACAGCGCAGGCGCGCGCAAGTTCGGCGACGACGGCGATTTCGTGACCGCGCCCGAGATCGGGCCGGTGTTCGCCGCCTGCGTGGCCGAGGCGGTCGCGCCGGTGCTGCGCCAGATCGGGCCGAGCGCGCGCATGCTCGAGTTGGGCGGCGGTACCGGCGCCTTCGCCGAGGTCGCGATCAAGCGCCTGCTGGAACTGGACGCATTGCCCGATCGCTACGCCATCCTCGAACCCAGCGCCGAGCTGCGCCATCGCCAGCGCGAACGCCTGCAGCAACGCCTGACGCCGCCGCTGTTCGAGTTGGTGGAATGGCTGGACGGACCGTTTCCGGAAGACTGGGACGGCGTGCTGTTCGCCAACGAGGTCATCGACGCCCTGCCGACGCCGCGCTTCGCGATCCGCAACGGCGAGGTCTATGAGGAAAACATCGTGATCGACGGCGACGGTTTCGCGCGCGAACTGCGCGAGGCCGACGCCTTCCTCGGTAACGCCGTACGCCAGGTCGAACGCCGGCTGGGGCGGGAGTTCGAAGAGGGCTACCGCTCCGAGCTGCTGCCGCAGCTGCCGTACTGGATCCAGGCGGTGTCCGGCGGCATGCGCGCGGGCGCGATGCTGTTCGTCGATTACGGCTACGCGCGCGCCGAGTACTACGCGCCCGAGCGCAGCGACGGCACCCTGCGCGCGTTCTACCGCCATCGCATGCATCACGATCCGCTGCTGTGGCCGGGCCTGCAGGACATCACCGCCTCGGTGGACTTCACCGCTCTGGCCGAGGCCGGGGTCGCCGCCGGTTTCGACTTCGCCGGATACTGCTCGCAGGCCAGCTTCCTGCTCGGCAACGGCCTGGCCGGCGTGCTCGAACGCATCGACGCGATCGCCGATCCGGCCGAACGCCAACGTCGCCACAACGAGATCAAGCGCCTGACCCTGCCTAGCGAAATGGGCGAACGTTTCCAGGTCATGGGCTTCGAGAAGGACGTTGAATTCGGCGTGGCGTTTCTGGCCGGCGATCTGAGCCACCGCCTGTGAGGGCGCGCGCGGGCGACGCAGCCAAGGGGCCGTGGCTGCGTCCGTTCCATACCCCGCGGCGCTGGCTGGCCCTGGGCGCGGCGGGCGTGCTGGCGGTGATCGCGGTGTCCCTGCTGCCGGCGGGCGATCTGCCGCCGTCGCCGTTCGCCGGCTCCGACAAGGTCGGTCATTTCCTCACCTACGCCGCGCTGTCGGCCTACGCCGGCATGCTGTTCGCGCGCATGCGCCCGCAGGCATTGAGCGCGGCCGCCCTGATCGTGCTCGGAGTGGCCCTGGAATACGCCCAAGCTGCGCTCACCGACAGCCGCATGGGCGACAGCCGCGACGCCCTCGCCAACGCCCTGGGCGCCTTGGCCGGGTTGGCCTCGGCTTCGACCCCGCTTGCGCACGTTTTGCAGCGCATGGACGCACGCCTCGCCAATATTCGTTCGTCATAATGTGACAAGTGCCGCAAAGCCAAAGTCGGCACAGTCACGCGACGTATTGCGCAAAGGTTAAGAACTTGTGAATCTCGGGCCGGACTTCCGGGAAGTCCGTCCCCCGAACCTTATTCGCAAGGAAACGACCATGTCCGCAGTGCACCGCAACCGATTGGCGCTGGCCGTGGCCGCCGCCATGGCCGCCAGCGCCATCGCCCCCGTCTACGCCCAAACCGCAGCGCCGGCTCCCGCTGAGGACACCGCCACCACGCTGGACACCGTCCAGGTCACCGGCTCGCGCGTGCGCGGCCGTACCGCCGAGGACACCGCCGCGCCGGTCGACGTGATCGGCCGCGAAGAAATCAACGCCACCGGCGCGCTCGAGGTCGGCCAGATCCTGCAGATGCTGGAGCCCTCGTTCAACTTCTCGCGCACCTTCGTCAGCGACGGCACCGACATCCTGCGCCCGGCCACGCTGCGCGCGCTGGGTCCGGACCAGGTGCTGGTGCTGGTCAACGGCAAGCGCCGTCATCAGCAGGCGCTGGTCAACGTGCAGCAGACCATCGGCCGCGGCTCGGCCGGTACCGACATCAACGCGATCCCGGTCTCGGCGATCGAGCGCATCGAAGTGCTGCGCGACGGCGCCGCCGCCCAGTACGGTTCGGATGCGATCGCGGGCGTGATCAACATCATCCTCAAGCGCCAGACCGACCACACCGAGCTGTCGATCGAGGGCTCGCAGTACTACGCCGGCGACGGCGAGATGCTGCACGGTTCGGTCAACACCGGCTTCAAGCTCGGCGCCGACGGCTTCATCAACCTCTCGGCCGAAGCGCGCAACCGCAACGAGACCAACCGCGCCGGCCCCGACAGCCTGCGCACCAATCCGCCGCGCGTGACCCAGCGCCTGGGCGACGCCGACGCCAAGGACTACTACCTGTGGCTCAACGCCGGCCTGCCGGTGGGCAAGGGCGAGCTGTACTGGTTCGGCGGCATCTCGCGGCGCGAAGGCGATTCCTCCGGCTTCTTCCGCAGCGCCGGCGACAACCGCACGGTGCCGGCGCTGTACCCCAACGGCTTCCTGCCCAACATCCTGACCACGGTCGACGACGCCTCGCTGGCGGTGGGCTACAAGGCGCCGATCGGCGAGAACTGGGATTGGGATGTCTCGATCAACCACGGCCGCAGCAAGTTCGGCTTCGAAGAGGCCAACTCGGTCAACGTGAGCTGGTGGTACGAACCGCGCGATCCGGCCAACCCGGCCGCAGGCATCTACGCCGCCTCGCCGACCACCGCCAAGACCGGCACGCTCAAGTACGACCAGACCACGTTCAATCTGGATTTCCGCGGCAGCGTCGACGGCTTCAACGACAACCGCCTGTACCTGGCCACCGGTTTCGAATGGCGCCAGGACAACTACGCGATCGAAGCCGGCGACCCGGTCTCGTACATGTACGGCCGCACCAACAACCCGGCCATCGTCATTCGCGGCCAGACCGGCGACATCGCGGCGGGCGGCATCCAGGGCTTCCCCGGCTTCACCCCGGGCACCGAGGTCGACGAAGGCCGCCACAGCATGGCGCTGTACTTCGACGCCGAGACCAACCTGAGCGAGCGCTTCCTGCTTGGCGGCGCGGTGCGCTTCGAGGACTACTCCGACTTCGGCAACACCACCACCGGCAAGCTGTCGGCGCGCTTCAACGCGACCGAAACCTTCGCCGTGCGCGGCACCCTGTCCACCGGCTTCCGCGCGCCGGGCGTGCAGCAGCAGTACTACAACCAGGTCTCGACCAACCTCAACCCCGACGGCACCCTCACCGACACCCTGACCGCGCGTCAGGACAGCGCGGTCACCCGCGCGCTGGGCGTGGCGCCGCTGAAGGAAGAGACCTCGCGCAGCGGCTCGGTGGGCATGGTGTTCAAGCCCAACGAGCGCTTCTCGCTGAGCGCCGACCTGTTCCGCATCGACATCGACGACCGCATCATCTTCTCCGGCGTGATCGCGCCCGAGTCGGTCGGCACCGATGGCCAGCCCTGCACGGCCAACAACAGCAACTGCCCGATCGCCGGCGCGCTGGCGCCGTTCCGGGTCGGTCAGGCGCAGTTCTTCACCAACGCCATCGACACCCGCACCACCGGCCTGGACATCGTCGCCAACCACAACACCGAGTTCGCCAGCGGCAGCAACCTGACCCTGACCGCGCTGGTGCACTTCAACAAGACCGAGGTGCGCGAGATCCATTCGAACTCGCCGATCCTGGCCCCGGGTCAGCTGTTCGACGCCGCCCAGATCACCCTGGTCGAGCGCGGCCAGCCGCGCGCGCACCACGTGTTGCAGAGCGTGTACGAAACCGGCCCATGGACGATCACCGGCCGCGCCAACTACTACGGTTCGGTCACCGGCGAGTTCTTCGCGCCGGAACAGACCTGGGGCGGCAAGACCCTGTTCGACCTGGCGGTGCGCTACTCGTTCACCGACGACCTGCACCTGACCGTCGGCGGCAACAACATCTTCGACCAGTACCCGGACAAGTGGTCGGTCGGCGCCGACAACCCGGGCGTGAACCCGTTCCCGTCGCTGGGCTTCAAGTACGGCTGGGAAACCATGCCGTTCGGCATGAACGGCGGCAGCTACTACGTGCGCCTGGACTATCGCTTCTGATTCGCTACACCGATGGAGTGGTAGGAACGCCGGGCGGCCGCGAGGCCGCCCGGCGTTTCGTTTTTTGGGGCTGGGCTGGCATGGCCGCTCCCGTGGAAAGCGGAGTCGGCAGGGCGCGGTGGAAACGGCGCGAGCCGCGACTCGGTGTTCGGCGTGCGTTGTTGGTTTCGTCGTGGGTGCGATTTCGCGGTCGCGGCTTGCGCCGCTCCTACAGGCAGTGATCGGAAGAGACGTGGGTAGGGGCGAGCGATGTTCGGCGTGCGATGCGCGTGCGCTGTGGGAGCGGCGTAAGCCGCGATTGGGCTGCGGCGATGACGCGAGTTTCGCGACGAGTGCGGGGCATTCATCGCGGCTTACGCCGCTCCCACAGAAAACAGAAAGCAGAGTTGGCAGGGCCGGGTAGGAGCGGCGGGGGCGGCGTTACCTAGTGGTAGCGCCAGGGTAGGCGGCGAACCGGCCTACTTGCCGTTCACGACGGCGATCGCGGCGATACGCGCGCGGCGCAGGGCTTCGCCGACTTCGGGGCCGCTGCGGCCCGCGGCGATGTCGGAGGCGCGCACCGCGAGCGCGGCGTCCAGGGCGTCGCGCAGGCGCTGCCCTTGTGGGTATTCGACCTCGGACAGGCCGGTGCGGCCGCGCTTGTCGGCTTCGCAGACCAGGCTCAGGCGGCGCACGCGCTCGGGTTGGCGGAAACCGTCGCAGCGCGCGATCAGCTCGTACACCGTGGCCGCGCGCAGTTCGTCGTAGCGATGCACGTTGAGATGCTCGCGGCAGGCGGCTTCGGCGAGCTGGCGATATTCGGTCGGCACCTTCAGGCGCTCGTTGAGCGCGCGCAAGGGCTCCAGCCCCGCACGCTCGTGACCGTGATGCTTGGGCAGCGCCTCGCTCGGCGTCAGCGCCTTGCCCAGATCGTGGGTGAGCGCGGCATAGCCGATCAGATCGTCGCCCGGCGCCAGCCGCGCGGCCATGTCGCAGACCAGCTCGGTATGCAGGCCGCTGTCGACCTCGGGGTGGTACTGCGCGGGCTGCGGCACGCCGTACAACGCGTCCACTTCCGGCAGCACCGCGCCCAGCGCGCCGGCCGCGCGCAGGGTGTGCAGGAAGGCCGAGGGCCGTTCGCTGGCGAGCGCGCGCCGCAGTTCCTGCCACACGCGTTCGGGCACCAGTTCGGCGAGCTCGCCGGACTCGGCCATGTGCCGCATCAAGGCGGTGGTTTCGGGCGCGACACTGAAGCCCAGGGCGGCGAAGCGCGCCATGAAACGCGCCGCGCGCAGCACCCGCAGCGGATCCTCGACGAAGGCCGGGCCGACGTGGCGCAGCACGCGCGCTTCCAGATCGCGCGCGCCGCCGTAGGGGTCGACCAGCGCGCCGTCCTCGTCCTGGGCGATGGCGTTGATGGTGAAGTCGCGCCGGCCCAGGTCTTCCTCCAGCGACACCGACGGGTCGGCGTCCACGACGAAGCCGCGATAGCCGCGCCCGGATTTGCGTTCGGTGCGCGCGAGTGCGTATTCCTCGCCGGTGTCCGGATGCAGGAACACCGGGAAGTCGCGCCCGACCGGCTTGTAGCCGGCTTCGAGCATCGCCTGCGCAGTGGCGCCGACCACCACGTAGTCGCGATCGCCCGGCGTCCGTCCGAGCAGGCGATCGCGGACCGCGCCGCCGACCAGATAGGTCTTCATCTCATCGCCGCCGAACGCGCGCGTTCAGCGCGGCGAGTTCTGCGCCAGCAGCGCGATGATGTCCTCGGCGCCGCTGCTGCGGCCGAGGTGGCGCACGATCGGCGCCGGCTGGCCCGAGACCCAGACCCGCAGTTCGGATTCGAGATCGAAATGGCCGGCGGTTTCCAGCGAGAACATCACGATGCTGCGATAGGGCAGGCTGAGGAACTCGGTCTTGCGGCCGGTCACGCCCTGCTTGTCGACCAGGATCAGGCGCCGGTCGGTGAACACGATCAGGTCGCGGATCTCGCCGAACGCGCGCTGCACGGTCTCGCCGGGCGCGAGCAGGGGCATGAAGTCTTCGGCGATCTTGTCGACCGGCTTGTCGCCGGCGTGGCCGAGCAGGGTGTCGAGCAGGCCCATGGCGGCGTTCCTGTGTGGGGTGAACACCGATGCTAAGGCTTGTTGGGCGATGGGGCGAGTGGCGCGACGTGGCGGAGGCCATGGTGGCCTTCTCTTTTGCTCGTCATTTCCGCCTGCGCGGGAATGACGAGCAAAGATGCCGGCGTCGCCGGCCGTAGGATGCGGTAAGCCGCAGGCGCACCGCATCGAACGTCGCTACGGCTACCGTGTCGATGCGGTTGTCACCGCATCCTACAAAGCCCGGACAGTCGCTGCGTACCGCGCTTCAGGCCGTAGGATGCGGTAAGCCACAGACGCACCGCATCGAACCTCGCTACGGCTACCGTGTCGATGCGGTTGTCACCGCATCCTACAAAGCCCGGACATTCGCTGCGGGCCGCACTTCAGGCCGTGGGATGCGGTAAGCCGCAGGCGCACCGCATCGAACGTCGCTACGGCTACCGCGTCGATGCGATTGCCACCGCGTCCTGCAGTCCGGCTGTTCGCTGCGCAGCGCGGCCTCAGTCGGCCGCCGGCTCCAAGCCGAGGATCTCGCGCAGACGCGGTGCCACCGGCGTCGCGGCGATGCCGAGCTTGGGCAGGCCGTTGTCGGCGCTGACCGAGTCGGTCTGCAGCGAACGCCAGTTGTCGCGGCTGATCGGCTTGCCCGGCAGGTGTTCGCCGATGCCGGCCTGCAGGCGGCCCAAGGCCTGCGGCAACGGGATCACCGCGCGCAGGCGGCCGCGCGCGCGGGCGGTCAGGCGCACCAGCTCGGCCAGGGTGTAGACGTCGGGGCCGACCAGGTCGTAGCTGTGGCCGATGCTGCCGCCGTCGGCGAGCGCGCGTGCATAGGCCTGGACCACGTCGCCCACCCAGACCGGTTGGAAGCGCGCCTCGGCGCGGCCGATCGGCAGCGCCGGCGCGAAACGCAGCAACTGGTCGAAGCGGCAGAACAGGCCGTCGCCGGGGCCGGCGATGACCGAGGGCCGGAACAGGGTCCAGTCCAGGCCGGACGCGCGCACGCGCTGCTCGGCACGGCCGCGCGCCTGCAGGTAATGGCTGTCGCCGCTGCCGGCACCGAGCGCGCTCATCTGCAGCAGGCGGCGCACGCCCATCTCGCGCATGGCTTCGATCAGGGACTCGAGCTGGCCCACGTACACGCGTTCGAAGCCGCTGCCGTCGTCGCCGCGTTCGTTGAGGATGCCGATCAGGTTGACCACCGCGTCGGCGTCGTCGAGCACCGCGCGCAGGAAACCCGCGTCGTGCACGTCGCCCTCGATCAGGCTGGAGTCGCGCGGCAGCAGCGCGCGCTTGGCCGGATCGCCGCCGCGGCTGAGCACGGTCAGGCGATGGCCGTCGCGCAACAGGCGCGCGACCAGGCGCCGGCCGACGAAGCCGGTGCCGCCGAGCACGACGACGTGGCGCCGCGCCGCGGTGTTCACGGCGACTTGGCCGCCGGCGCGGCGGCCAGCGGACACACGAAACGCTTGCGCGGCGCGTCGATGCGGCCGCGCATGCGGTCGGTCATGTTCATCGCGTCGCCGTTGAGGCGCCAGTCGTAGATCACGCTGAAGGCCAGCACGCGCGCCACGTACTCGCGCGTTTCCTTGTAGCTGATGGTCTCGATCCAGAAGTCCGCGTCCATGCCCGGGCGCTGCGACTGCCAGCGCGCCAGCGGCGCCGGGCCGGCGTTGTAGCCGGCCATGGCGAAGTAGGGCTGGCCGCCGTACTTGTCCAGCAGCTCGCGCAGGTAGGCGGTGCCGAGGATGATGTTGGTGTCGGAGTCGTACAGCGTGGCCGCGCCGCCCCAGGGCAGGCCCAGGCGCTTGGACACGTTGGCGCCGGTGGCCGGCACCACCTGCATCAGGCCCATGGCGTTGGCGCCGGAGCGGGCGTTGGGATCGAACACGCTCTCGGCGCGGATCTCGGCCGCGACCCAGGCCGGGTCGAGGTTGTTCTTGGCCGACTCGCGCCGGATCGTGGCGTCGTGGTGCAGCGGGAAGCGCAGGTTGTACAGGCGCAGCTCTTCGGGATTGCCCTTGCCCAGCGAGAACACCGCGCGGTCGAACCAGCCGTGGCTCTGCGCGACTTCGACCGCGATGCGGCGCTGGTCGTTGTCGAAACGCGACAGCGCATCGTCCCACTCGCGCACCGCCCAGGATTTGCGCTCGATCTTGTACAAGCCCATCGCGCGCAGCACCGCCGGATCGCGCGCGATCGTCGCCTTGGCGGCGGCGCTGTCGTTGGGGATCAGCGGGCACAGCGCGTAGGGCTGGCCGATGCGGTCGGCGGCGAGGAAGCCGTGGAACTCGGGCTTGCGCGCGGCCTCGCGGTACAGGCGGTCGGCGCCGGCCTTGTCGCCGGCGCGTTCGGTCAGGCGCGCCTCGAAATACTGCCAACGCGAGTCGCCGCGCTGCTTGGCGCCCATCTTGCGGATCGCGGCCAGCGCGCCGGCCCAATCCGAGCGCGCCATCGCCTCGCGCGCGCGCCACTCGTGCAGGCGTTCGTCGTAGGACACGGCAGGCACGGCATTGAGGCGCTGGGCGGACTCGGGCCCGTACGAGGCCACCGTCCACAGCGCGGTCTGGTACAGCACGCGGCCGCGGTCTTCGTCGCTGAAGCCCAGCGCGCTGGCGTACTTGGGCAGTTGCGCTTCGGCCGCGGCCGGTGCCGACTTGCCCAGGCGCGCCAGGCCGTAGGAGGCCATGCGTCGGCTGCGTTCGGTCTTGGGCCAGCTCAGCGCGCGCTCGTTGACGCCATCGATGAAGGCGGCGTAATCGTTGGCCTGGGCCTGTTGATCGGCGGGCAGGCCGCGCGCGGCGCTGCGCATCACCGCCGTCAGCCCTTCCGCGGCGGCGGCGTCGATGCGCTGCCAGCGCAGGGTATCGTCGAGCCCGCCCTGGGCCGCGAGCAGCGCCATCGGCGCGTCGCATTCGTTGGGCAGGGCCTTGCCGCTGGCGCTCCATACCGCCTGCGCGTCGCGCGTCCATTGCGCGTCGGCGCGGCGCAGGGCCTGGCGCGCGCTGAGTTCGGCGCAGCGCAGCGCGGTGTTCTTGACCAGTTCGGGCTTCCAGGCCGCAAGGAAGGCCGGCCAGTCCTCGCGGCGTGCGCTGGCGGCCAGCCAGATCTCGCGGAAGGCGCCGCCGGCGGCCTGGTCGCCGTAGCGGGCGAGGAAGTTTTGCGCCTGCGCGTTGGACAGCGAATCGATATTGCGGCGCAGGCCGGCGTACTCGATCCAGCCGTACAGCGGATGGCGGGCGAGATCGGCGTATTGGGCGGCATCGAAGCTGCCGTTTTCGGCGGCTTCGAGCGCGGTGCGCACGCGCGGCAGCAGCGGATCGGCGATGGGCGCGGGCACGCTGGCGACGGCCGGCGGCGCGGCCGTGGTCTGCGCGCAGGCGGCGGTGGCGAGGGTGGCCGCGAGCGCGGCGAACAACAGGGGGAGAGGGCGTGGGAGCATGAGCCGGACTATAGCCCAGCGACGATGAATCTCCGGCGTGAAGGCGACCCGTCGGGCAGGCGCGCGTCGTAGGATGTGACGAGCGCAACGCGAATCGCGACGCGCATCGCTCGCCTCGCGACGATGCGGTTCGCCGGCGGCTGCCGCATCCTACTCAAGCAACGCAAGGAGACGCCGTGACGATCGCTTGGCTGGTATTTCTGCTACTCGGAGCGGTCGCCGGCGTGCTCGCCGGATTGCTCGGCGTCGGCGGCGGTCTGGTGCTGGTCGCGGCGCTGTCGTGGCTGGCGCCCTGGGTCGGCGTGCCGCAGGAAGCGGCGATGCACACCGCGCTGGCCAGTTCGCTGGCCAGCATCGTATTGACCGCGGCAGCGTCGGCGCGCGCGCATGCCAAGCGCGGCAGCGTGCTTTGGCCGACCGTGGCCTGGATGGTGCCGGGCCTGCTGATCGGCGGCTGGTTCGGCAGCATGGTCGCGGTGCGCATCGACGACGATCTGCTGCGCTACATCGTCGCCGGCTACTGCCTGATCGCCGCCGCGCAGCTGCTGTTCGGCAAGAACCGCGCGGCCGTGGCCGACCACGAGCCGCCGCCGCGCGGGGTGGCCATGAGCGCGGCCGGGGTCGGCATCGGCGCGGTTTCGGCGGTGGTCGGGATCGGTGGCGGCAGCATGACCGTGCCCCTGCTGGTCTGGCGCGGGATCGCGCCGGTGCGCGCGGTCGGCACCTCCTCGGCCTGCGGGGTCGCGATCGGCCTGGCCTCGGCGGTGGGCTACGCCCTGCACGCCCCGCCCGGGGCCCTGCCGCACCACGCGATCGGCTACGTCTACCTGCCGGCCGCGATCGGCGTGGCGATCGCCTCGGTGCTGGCCGCGCCCTACGGCACACGATTGGCACACCGATTGAGTGGTGCGACCCTGAAGCGGGTGTTCGCGGCCTTCCTGGTGGTGGTGGCGGTGAGCCTGCTGCTGGGCGGCTGAGCCGCGATTCGCGGGCCGGGCGGTGGGTGGGCGCGGGGGGCCGGCGCCCGCCGGAACAGGCAGGGCCGCGCCCGAGGCGGTGGGCCGTGGGAGCGGCCCTGGCGCTCGTCTGATCGCCAGCTGAACATGTAACTGATTGATTTTTATTAAATCGACTGCCTGAACGGGCGGCCTAGCGGTGTCCTGCGTCGCGAAATCGGCAATTCGCGGCGACACAGGGTACTTTGCCGCTTGTGGCGGATTCACGAATTGTTTACAACCTCGTGACGCCAGGGAACAGGGGCCCGGCGCCCAAAACAAAACACAGCCACGTCTTAACTTAGGGAGAGAGAGATGAAGCCGTTGCGCCGCCAGTCCTTGGCGAAAGCCATCCAGTTGTCGTTGCTGATCAGCCTGCCCGGCCTCGCCGCCGCACAGGACGCCGCCCCCGCCCCCTCGGCCACTACCTTGGACACGGTGACGGTCACGGGTACCCGCATCAAACAGACCAACGCGGTCACCGCCCAGCCGGTGTTCGTGCTCGATCGCCAGAAGCTCGAGAAGACCGGCGTGCAGACCGTCGGCGAAGTGCTGCAGCAGCTCACCGCCGGCGGCAAGGCGCTCAACGCCAAGTTCAACTCCTCGGGCAACTTCGGCTATCCGCCGGACGGCGGCGGCATCGGCGCCGGCTCGGCCCAGGTCGACCTGCGCAACCTCGGTTCGCAGCGCGTGCTGGTGCTGGTCGACGGCATCCGCTGGGTCAACGAATCCTCCGCATCGGGCGTCAGCGGCAGCGCCGACGTCAACACCATCCCGCTGGCGATCGTCGAGCGCATCGAAGTGCTGGAAGACGGCGCCTCGGCGATCTACGGCTCCGACGCCATCGCGGGCGTGGTCAACATCATCACCCGTCGCAAGCTGGACGGCGCCGAAGTCCACGCCTATTTCGGCCAGTGGGGCGACGGCGGCGACACCACCGAAGCCAGCATGACTCTGGGCGGCGCCGGCGAGCGCTGGTCGGCCGTGTTCGGCGCCAGCTACTTCGAACAGAAGGCGATCAGCTCCGGCAGCTGGAAGCAGTCGTCCGAGCCGGTACCCGGCGGCGGTCTGGCCGCGGGCAGCTCGGGCATTCCGCAGGGCCGCTTCACCTTCTGCGATCCCAGCCGTCCGGTCACCGGCGTCGGCGGTTGCGACGCGGCGGGCGACAACTGGTACGACATCACCCTCAATAACGGCACCACCGTGCCGGTGTTCGATCCGAACAACCCCAACGGCGGCACCTACCACGGCTTCAGCGGCGCCGACCGCTTCAACTTCGCGCCGTTCAACCTGCTGCTGACCCCGAGCAAGCGCAAGGCGCTGTTCACCAGCCTCAACTACGACCTGACCGAAAACACCCGGTTGCACGTGAAGGCGCTGTACAACAACCGCACCTCGACCAACCAGGCCGCGCCGGAACCGATCTTCGTCGGTCCCTTCGCCGGCACCGGCGGCATCGCCGACACGGTGATCGTGCACGCCAACAATCCGTACAACCCGTTCGGCATCACCCTGGACCCGGCCACCAACTTCGGTTGGGTGACCAAGCGCCCGATCGAGGTCGGCCCGCGCATCTTCGAGCAGGACGTCGACACCACTTACTTCAACATCGGCCTGGACGGCGTGTTCGATATCGGCGAGCGCGGCTTCGGCTGGGACGCCAACTACGTGCACTCGGAGAACAAGGCCGAGCAGACCTTCCGCAACGGCTACAACGTCGCCAAGATCAAGCTCGCCCTGGGCGATCCGGCGGTGTGCGCGGCGGTGCCGGGCTGCGTGCCGCTGGACCTGTTCGGCGGTCAGGCGCGTCCGATGACGCAGGCCATGATCGACTGGATCCGCACCAAGCAGATCGACTCGAGCAAGCAGGTGCTGGACCTGTTCTCGGCCAACATCACCGGCGATCTGTTCGACATCGGCGATCGCGCCGCCGGCTTTGCGGCCGGCGTCGAGCACCGCCGTTACCGCGGCGAGTTCAACCCCGATCCGCTGCGTCAGACCGGCGAATCGCAGGACTCGTTCGCCGCGCCGGTGAACGCCAACTACGACGTCAGCGAAATCTATACCGAGTTCAACTTCCCGGTGTTGTCGACCTTGGACATCACCGCTGCGATCCGCTACTCGGACTACTCGACCTTCGGTGGCGCCACCACCGGCAAGGCCGGTTTCCGCTGGCAGCCGATCGAGGACCTGGTGATCCGCGGTACCTACTCGCAGGGCTTCCGCGCCCCCAACCTGGGCGAGCTGTACGGCCTGACCCAGTTCGGCGCCAGCCTGGTCGACCCCTGCGGTCCGACCGGCGGCGGCGGCCCGGCCCCGCAGTACGTGGCCGGCTGTAACGCGCAGGGCGTGCCGCCCGGCTTCGAGCAGGCCAACACCCAGATCACCACCTTCACCGGCGGTAATCCGAACCTGGATCCGGAAGAGTCCGACAGCTACACCGTCGGCCTGGTCTACAGCCCGAGCTGGGCCGAAGGCCTGTCGTGGTCGAGCAAGCTCGACCTCGAGCTGAACTACTACCACCACAAGATCGACGGCGCGATCCAGGCGCGCGATCTGCAGGCGTTGCTCAACGCGTGCTTGGCCAGCGGCGGTACCACCCCGTCGGTGTGCTCGCCGTTCTCGCGCGCGGCCAGCGGCAACCTCAACCCGCCCAACAACTTCCTCAGCAACCTGGGTAGCGTCAAGACCGACGGCGTCGACATCAAGGTCAACTGGGCCAGCCCGGATTGGAGCTGGGGCCGTCTGACCGCGGGTCTGCAGTCGACCTTCGTCAACGACTACAAGGCGGTGGACATCGACGGCAACGTCTCCCAGCGCAAGGTCGGCGTGGAAGTGGCCGACAGCGCGATTCCGGAGTGGCAGACCAACCTGCAGTTGGGTTGGAACAAGGGCGACTTCGACGCCAGCTGGAACGTGCGCTACATCGCCTCGGTCGACGAGGATTGCGGCAACTCGGTCTACGCCGGTCCCAAGCCGGGCTGCTTGAACCCGCAGAACGTCAACACCCTGGGTTCGGTGACCTATCACGACATCCAGTTCGGCTGGAAGAACGCGTTCACGCTGGAAGGCCTGAAGCTGTCGGCCGGCGCCAACAACGTGTTCGGCAAGGACCCGCCGGTGTGCGTGACCTGCTCGCTCAACGGTTACGACGCGGGCACCTACGACCTGCCGGGCACCTTCTGGTACGTCAGCGCCGATTACCGTTTCTGATTCAACGTTCGACTTAGTAACGCGACGGCCGGCGATGCGAATCGCCGGCCGTTTCGTTTGTGGGGAGCGACCTCGTACACGTAGTCCCAAGGCTTGCAGGGCTGGGATGCCGGCGCTCTATCGCTGTGGGAGCGGCGTAAGCCGCGATAAGCGCACGGCCATGACGATGCTTACGCCGCGAGCGCGCGGCCGCATCGCGGCTTACGCCGCTCCCACAGAAAGCGGGAGGCCGCCTGCTCCCTGTAGGAGCGGCACACGCCGCGACCCGGAATTCGGCGTGCGCCGTTGGTTTCGTCGTAGCCGCGGCTTCGCGGTCGCGGCGTGTGCCGCTCCTACAGGGCCGCGGGGCCAGCTACTTCACGGCATGGGGCGATCAGCAACCGGCGGGCTGGACGCGGCGGTAGACCACCACGATCACCAGATCCTGCTCGCCTAGCTGTTTCAAGCCGTGCGTGCTGCCCTTGCGGGTCAGGATGGCGTCGCCGGGGCCGACTTCGCGGCGGGCCTCGTCCAGCATCAGTTCGCCGCGGCCACTGAGCACGTAATAGATCTCGTCCTTGTCGTTGCGGTGCTCGCCGATGCTGGCGCCGCGATGCAGCGCGCGCTGGCGGAACACCAGGTCGAAATCCGCGGCCTGCTCGAAGAAGGGATAGGCGGTGGTGCGGCCCTGGCCTTCATGCGGGCCGGGCTGCTCCACGGCCAGATCGCGAGCCTGTTCGACATAGGAGCCGCTGCGTGGCGCGCAAGCTGGCGATGCCGCCTGCGCAACGCCGACGCACCAGGCGAACGCGAGCAGGCAAACGAGTTGCGACCAGCGTTGCTTCCTCATGCCGACACCCTCCGCTAACGCTCAGCGCGCGAGCCAGCCGCCATCGACGGGCAGGATCGCGCCGTGCACGTAGTCGGCCGCGCGACTGGCCAGAAACACCGCGGCGCCGCCAAGATCGGAGGGATCGCCCCAACGTCCGGCCGGAATCCGCGCCAGGATCTCGCGGTTGCGGCCCTCGTCGGCGCGCAGCTGGGCGGTGTTGTCGGTGGCCATGTAGCCGGGCGCGATCGCATTGACGTTGACGCCCTTGCCGGCCCATTCGTTGGCGAGCAGACGGGTGATGCCGGCCAGGCCGGATTTGCTGGCGGTATACGAGGGCACGCGGATGCCGCCCTGGAACGACAGCATCGAGGCGATGTTGATGATCTTGCCGCCGCCGGCCGCGATCATGCGCCGGCCCACCGCCTGGGCCAGGAAGAACGCGCTCTTGAGATTGACGTCGATCACCGCATCCCAATCGGCCTCGCTGAAATCGACCGCGTCGGCGCGCCGGATCAGACCGGCGTTGTTGACCAGGATGTCGACCGAACCGAGTTGCGCGACCGATTCCTCGACGATGCCCGCGATCGGCGCCAGCGTCGACAGATCGGCTTCGATCGCGTGGAAGCGCCGGCCCAGCGCGCGCACGTGGCGGCCGGTGTCGGTGGCCGCGCCGGTGCTGACCGCGACGATGTCGGCGCCGGCCGCGGCCAGCGCCAGGGCCAGCCCTTGGCCGAGGCCGCGATTGCCGCCGGTGACCAGGGCGACGCGACCGCTGAGATCGAACGGCGAAACGTTCATGCGCGCGGCCTCACTTGAGTTGGCACAGATCGAGCTGGTGCATGTCGGTGTAGTCCAGGTTCTCGCCGCCCATGGCCCAGATGAAGCAGTAATTGCGCGTGCCCGAGCCCATGTGGATCGACCACGGCGGCGACACCACGGCCTCGTCGTTGCGGATCACCAGGTGGCGCATGTCGGCCGGTTCGCCCATGAAGTGCATCACGCTCTGGTCGCCGAGATCGAAATAGAAATAGACCTCGGAGCGACGGTCGTGCAGATGCGGCGGCATGGTGTTCCAGACGCTGCCGGTCTTGAGCACGGTCAGGCCCAGCAGCAGCTGGCAGGACTGGCAGGTGGCCGGCACGATGTACTGGTAGATGGTGCGTTCGTTCGAGGTCTCCAGCGCGCCGCGTTCCAGCGGCACCGCCTTGTCGATCGAGATGTGCACGGTCTCGTAGCGCGCGTGCGCGGGCGTGGAGGCCAGGTAGAACTTGGCCGGGTGCGTGGCGTCGTCGGAGGCGAACTCGACCTGGGCGCTGCCCATCGGCACGTACAGGCCGTCCTTGGGCTGCAGCGCATACGCCTGGCCGTCGACGGTGACCGTACCGGCGCCCGCGCCGACGTTGACCACGCCCAGCTCGCGCCGGGCCAGGAAGGGCTGGCCGGCGGCCGAGGCCGGTTCGGCCTGCGCCGGCAGCGCCACCGGCGCGCCCACGGGCGCGGCGCCGCCGATCACGAAGCGCTCGTTGTGCGAGTAGTTGAGACGGACTTCGCCGGGCGCGAACAGCTCGCCGATCAGGTAGCGGTCGCGCAATTGCTCGTTGCTGGCCCCGGCCATCATGTCGGGATGGGTGGCGTGGTAGGTCTTGCGGAACATCGGGCCTCCGGAAAGCGCATGCCTGCGTTGCCGCCCGCGGCGGCTGATCCGGGGATCATAACGGGGTTTTGGTAACCGGTGTCAAAATGCCGTACACGAAGCCCCGGGCATGCGCGGGCGGCCGCGTCGTAACGCGATTCGGAAGCTGGATTCGGGCCGCCCGCCGGCGGCGGGTCAGGCCGGCGGGCGCTGGCTGGAGTCGCGCACCACCAGGTGCGGGGTGACCGAGACCGGCTCGGCGGGGGCGTCGCCGTCCTCGGGTTCCGGCGCCAACAGCATCTGCGCGGCCTGGCGGCCGAGGTCGCGGATCGGCGAGTGGATGGTGCTCAGGGCCGGCCACAGTTGGGTCGCCAGCGGGCTGTCGTCGTAGCCCACCACCGACAGATCGGCCGGAATCGACAGGCCGCGTCGCATCGCGGCCTTGTACACGCCAGCGGCCATCTCGTCGTTGCAGGCGAAGATGGCGGTCGGGCGCGGCGACTTCGCCAGCAAGTACTCGGCGCCGGCGACGCCGGACTCGAAGGTGTAGCCGCCCTCGAACACGTAGTCCTCGGCCAGCTCGATGCCGCGCTGGGACAGGCCGTGGCGGAAGCCGCCGCCGCGTTCGATCGAGGAGCGGTAGCGGCGCGGGCCGGTGATCAGGCCGAGCTGCCGATGGCCCAGCGACTGCAGGTAGTTGGCGGCTTCGACGCCGGCCAGGCGGTCCTGGGTGTGCAGCATGTTGGCCGGCTCGTCCAGCGGGATCGAGGCGATGCGCACGTAGCGCACGTCGATTTCGCGCAGGGCCGCGGCCAGCTGGTCGTCCTCGGATACGCGCGGAATCAGGATCACGCCGTGCAGCTTCTGCTGCAGCGCGAAGCGGCGGATGCCGTCGATGTAGTCTTCGCGATGGCTGTCGCAGGGGTGCACGACCAGCTCGTAGCCGGAATCGCGCAGGGCGTCGAGCGCGCCGTACTGCATGTTGACGATGTACTGCGCGGTCGGGTTGTCGTAGACCAGCCCGATCAGGAACGAGCGCCGAAACGCCAGCCCGCGCGCCTGCGGATCGGGCGCGTAGCCCAGCTGTTTCATCAGCGACTGAATCTTCTCGCGCGTGTCCGGGCGCACCAGCGGCGAGTTGTTGATCACCCGCGACACCGTCTTCTTCGACACCGCCGCCAGGCGCGCGATGTCGTTGATGGTGGCCTTGCCCGGTGCCGGCATCCGCGGCGACGCGGCCTCGCCTGCGGCCGCATCGGCGGAACGGGCGCTGCGCGGTCCGCGGCGCGAGCCGCGCGGGGGGGCAGGATTCATGGCGGCTCGGCGACGGGGAAACGAGCCGGTGCGGACACCGGGGCTGAGCCGATTCTAGCCGCCTGCGCCGGCGATGTCCCCGGTGGACATCGCGTGCCTACTTCAACAGCGCCGGCAGCCACAGCGACAGCTGCGGCACGAAGGTCACCACCAGCAGCACCGCCAGCGCGGCCAGCCAGAACGGCCAGATCGTGCGCAGGGTCTCGCCTATGCTGATCTTGCCGATCGCCGTGCCCACGAACAGCACCGAGCCCAGCGGCGGCGAGATCAGGCTGATGCCGCCCTTGAGAATCAGGATCACGCCGAAGTGCACCGGGTCGACGCCGATCGCCTTGGCCAGCGGCAGGAAGATCGGCGTGCAGATGATGATCATCGGCGCCAGGTCCATGAAGGTGCCCAGCACCAGCAGGATCAGGATCATCAGCAACAGCAGCAGGTTCTTGTCGGTGGTCAGCGAGGTCAAGGCCTCGACCGCGGCGGTGGGCACTTGCAGATAGGCCAGCAGCCAGCCGAACGAGGCCGCCGAGGCGATCACGAACAGGATCATGCCGGTGGTGCGCGCGGCGCCGGTGACGGTCTCCAGGAAATCGCGCCAGCGCAGATTGCGATAGACCAGCGCGGTCACCAGCAGCGCGTAGACCACGGCGATGGCCGCGCTTTCGACCGCGGTGAAGATGCCGGCGCGGATGCCGACGAAGATCAGGGCCACCAGCAACAAGCCCGGCAGCGCGGCGACGAAACGGCGCAGCACGATGCCGAAGCCGGGGAAGGGCTCGACCGCGTAGCCGCGCCGGCGCGCGATCACCCAGCAGGTCGCCATCAGGGTGACCGTCATCAGCAGCGCCGGAACGATGCCGGCGGCGAACAGGTCGGCGATGGAGATGCTGCCGCCGGCCGAGGCCGAGTACAGAATCAGGTTATGCGAGGGCGGCACCAGCAGCGCGACCATGGATGCGGTCATGGTCACGTTGACGGCGAAGTCGCGGTCGAAGCCGCGCTTGACCATCTGCGGGATCATCGCGCCGCCGATCGCCGAGACGTCGGCGATGGCCGAGCCGGACACGCCGCCGAAGAACAGCGAGGACAGCACGCTGACCTGGCCCAGGCCGCCGCGCAGATGCCCGACCAGGGCCGACGCCAAGCCGATCAGGCGTTCGGAGATGCCGCCGCGCAGCATGATTTCGCCGGCGAAGATGAAAAGCGGAATCGCGATCAGCGATGCCGAGCCGGCGCCGGCCGCGGTCTGCTGCACTACCACGATCGGCGGCAGGCCGATGCAGATCAGGGTCGCCAATGCGGCCGAGGACAGGGCGTAGGCCACCGGCACGCCGACGATCAGCAGCACGGCGAACACGCCGAAAAGTATCGCGACTTCCATCAGGCGCTCCGGTGGGGGTCGGTGAGCGGCGCGGTCAGGGCCGCGACCATGCGTTGCAACGCGAACACCGCCATCAGCGCGCCGCCCAGCGCCATCGGCGCGTACACCGCGCTCTGCGGCAGCGGTGCGCCGGCCATGGGGATGTCCAGTCCGTCCAGCAGCAGTTCCCCGCCCCACACCGCCAGTACCGCGCCGATGCTGGCGATCACCAGGTTGGAGAACGCGAGCAGCCAGCGCCGCACGGCCGGGCGCGAGCGGTGGACCAGGATGAAGAAGCCGAAGTGCGAGCCGCGGTGCACGCCGGCGGCGGCGCCGAAACTCATGGCGGTGTTCAGCAGCAGCAGCGCGACCGGCTCGGTCCAGCCCGGCGAATCGTTGAGCACGTAGCGCGCGAACACCTGCAGGGCCTGCACCGCGACCATGCCGACCAGAGCGGCGCCGGCGATGGCGACCGCGATGCCGGCCAGCCGATCCAGCGCGCCGCGCGGCGCGGTCCGGTCCTGCTGGTGTTCGATGTCCGCGTTCGCGGCGAGGGGAGCGTCTGCCACGGGATCTGCCTCAGGCCAGGGAACGGATGCGGCGGTACAGGGATTCGATCGCCGGGTTGCGGTGGTAGTCGTCCAGCAGCGGCTGCACCGCGGCGCGGAACGCGGGCAGGTCGCAGTCGTTGATGCGCACGCCGCCGGCGACCACCGCCGCGCGCGCCACCGCTTCGGATTCGTCCCACAAGCTGCGCATCACCGCCACCGAGCGGCGCGCGATGTCCAGCAGCAGGGCGCGGTCGTCGGCGCGCAGCGAATCGAAACTGCGTCGCGACATCAGCAGCACGTCCGGCGCGTAGGAATGCTGGGTCTGCGACCAGTAGCGCGCGGCCTCGAACTGGCGGCTGGAGTGGTAGCTGCGCAGATTGTTTTCGGCGCCGTCGATCAGATGCGTCTGCAGCGCCGAGAACACTTCGCCGTAGGCCAGCGGGGTCGGATTGCCGCCGAGCAGGCGGATCATGCGCATGAAGATGTCCGAGGCCGGCACGCGGAACTTCAGGCCGTGCATGTCGGCCGGGGTGCGGATCGGGCGGCGCACGTTGTAGAAGCAGCGCGCGCCGCAGTCGTAGATCGCCAGGCCGACCAGCTCGCGGCGGTCGAAGTCGCGCA
The DNA here is from genome assembly GCF_001429345.1 of Lysobacter sp. Root983. Taxonomy (NCBI): domain Bacteria; kingdom Pseudomonadati; phylum Pseudomonadota; class Gammaproteobacteria; order Lysobacterales; family Lysobacteraceae; genus Lysobacter; species Lysobacter sp. Root983. The sequence continues at coordinate 746,916 of NZ_LMJO01000016.1, read as the reverse complement.
GCACGGCCGCGCCGACTTCGCCGTCCAGCGCGCGGCGCAGGTGCGCGACCGAGTCGAACACATAGGGCAGCGACAGCGCCTGGGTCAGCGGGAAGGCGTTGTTGAGCGCGCCGCTGTAGACGCGGGTGATGTCGATCGCGCCGAAGCGCGCCATGTCGATCGCCTCGGACTCGCGACCGAGCTGGCCGGAGTGGTACAGACGCAGGCGCAGGCGGCCGTCGGTGGCGCGCTCGAGCTCGCGCCCGATCCACTGCACCGCGGCCACGGTCGGGTAGTCCTTGACGTGCACGTCGGTAGCGGTGAGCAAGCGGCTGCCGTCGCCCGCGCGCAATCCGGCCGAGGTCGCGGCCAGCGCGCAGGCTGCGCCGAGGCCGCCCAAGACTTGGCGACGAGTGGTCATGCCGGCTCCCCGCTTGCGCGCACCGCCTCGCAGTGCAACTGGCCCCAGCGCCCGAACGAGATCATCGCGCGTTGTCCGGCCAGGATGTCGTGGATGCCGGTGGCCGCGCCGGTGGTGACCAGCATGCCGGCCTTGAGCGGATAGCCGCGGCGCGCGCAACGCGACAAGGCGAACGCCAGCGCGGCGAGCAGGCCGCCGGCGATCGAACCCGCGCCGCCGCGTCCGACCGAGGTGTCGTCGATAAAGGTTTCGCAGCGCAGGTCGGCGTCGGCCAGTGCGCGCCAATCCGGAATCTCCGGGCCGACGACCAGGCCTGCGTTGTTGCCGAAGTCCGAGACCACGATAGGCGGGCCCAGGGTGTTGATGTCGGGCAGCGGACTGCCGGCCAGCTCGATCCCGATCAGCAGGGCCTCGACCAGATCCGCGGCCTGCTCGTGGTCGAACTCGGTGCGGCCTGCGGGCGCGTCGCGGCCGAGCCGGAACACGAACTCGGCCTCGACCGCGGCGAAGCCGCCCTCGATCACCTCGAAGCGCGCCGTTTGTCCACCGGTGGCGGTCTGAACCGCGTTGGCGAAGATCGGGCCGACCAGGCGCTCCTCGCCCAGCCGGGTTTCCCAGGCCGGCGGGATGCGCCCGACCTTCCAGCCCGCGATCGGCTGCGGCCACTGGCCGATGGCTCGGTCCTGGATCGCGTAGCCCTGATCCAGCGTGGCCGGCAGCGGACCGGGGTAGTCGGGCAGCGCGCGCGCGCCGCGGCGTGCCGCGACCAGCCGGTGGGCGATCGCGGCGCCTGCGCTGCCGTCGTCGATGGTCGGTGTCTGCATGCCGGATCGGGTCCCCTGCGGCGTTTCCTGTCCGGAACTGTTGTATAGGAAACCGGTGTCATTGACAATCCAAGCTAGACTCCATGCAGCGGAAGGGGACTGATCGATGATCCAGCGGGCAGGGTGGGACGGCGCGGCGAAGACGGCGCGGAACGTGGGGGGACGCGGGCTGCGCTGGCTGGCCGTCGGCCTGCTCGGCCTGGCCTGCGCCGGCGTACCGGCCGCCGAAAAGCCGGCCGCCGATGGCGGCGCACTCGCCTTCCCGGGCGCGCAGGGCTGGGCCGCGCACACGCCCGGCGGCCGTGGCGGCCGCATCATCCGGGTCACCACCCTGGCCGCGAACGGGCCGGGCTCCTTCGCCGAAGCGGTGGCCGCGAGCGGGCCGCGCATCGTGGTGTTCGAGGTCGGCGGTGTGATCGACCTGCAGCGCCAGGAACTACGCATCGCCGAACCCTATCTCACCGTCGCCGGACAGACCGCGCCGCAACCGGGCGTCACCTTCATCCGCGGCGGTTTGATCATCGCTACCCACGACGTGGTCGTGCGGCATATCCGGGTGCGCCCGGGCGAAGCCGGCGCGGCCAAGATGGCCGGTCCGGATTTCGACGCCATCACCACCGTGCGCGGTGCGCGCGACGTGATCGTCGACCATTGCTCGCTGACCTGGGCCACCGACGAGAATCTGTCCGCCTCCAGCACCCGCTTTCACGGCGAAAGCGAGAAAGACTGGATGGAGAACGCCTCGCGCCGCATCACCTTCAGCAACAACCTGCTCGCCGAGGGCTTGTCCAACGCTACTCACGTCAAGGGCGAGCACTCCAAGGGCTCGCTGATCCACGATCACGTCAACGAGGTGCTGATCGTCGGCAACCTCTACGCGCACAACTACGAGCGCAATCCGCTGTTCAAGGGCGGCGCGCGCGGCCAGGTCATCAACAACCTGATCTACAACCCCGGCCAGCGCGCGCTGCACTACAACCTGATCGCCGAGGAATGGCTGGGCCACCCCTATTCGACCGGGCAGATGGTCGCGCGCGGCAACGTGATGCGCGCCGGCCCTTCGACCGAGGAGCTCGCGTTCTTCATGGTCGGCGGCTCCGGCGATGTCGAGTACTACGCTGAGGACAACCTCGCCGTCGACCGCCTCGGCCGTCCCTTGCCCCAGCAGGGGCGCTACACCACCACGCCGCTGCGCGTGATCCAGCCCGCCCAGGCGCCGCCGCTGCCGTTCGGCGTGCGCCTGCTGCCGTCGGCGCAGGTGCAGGACGCGGTGATCGCGCAGGCGGGCGCGCGGCCCTGGGACCGCGACGACATCGACCGGCGCATCCTGGCCGACACCATCGAAGGGCGCGGCAAGATCATCGACAGCGAAAGTCAGGTCGGCGGCTATCCGCGGCACGCGCCGACGCATCAGGCCTTCGTGCCCGAAGACTGGGACCTGGCGACGATGGAGCCGCTCAAACCGCTGCCGCGGCGCGCGCCCTTGAAGTGAGGCGCGCCGCTTACGGCGCCGCGTCGTCGTCCTTGCGTAAGCGCGAAGCCAGCGCCAGGTCGGTTGCGCGCAGCGCGGCGGCGAACTCGATCGCGATGCGGCGCGCGCCCAGCGGCGAGAAGTGGGTGTTGTCCTCGACGCCCTGCGGATAGTTGCGATGGGCGCCGGGCGCCAGCTGCAGGAACAGCCGTCGCGAGCCCTCCACGCCCGCCTCCTGCAGCACGGCCTGACTGCGCCGCTCCATATCGATCAGGGCCACGTGCTCGCGCGCGGCCAGCGCGCGCACCCGGCCCGGGTACTCGCCGTGGCTGTCCTGCACGCGGCCTTCGCTGTCGTAGCGACGGCGCGCCACCGGCGTAAGCAGGATCGGGGTGGCGCCGCGCGCGCGGACCTCGGCGACGAAGCGCGCGAGGTTGCGCTCGTAGTCGGGCAAGGGCGTGTAGCGGTCGGGCTTGTCGACCGACTCGTCGTTGTGGCCGAACTGGATCAGCACCCAATCGCCCGCACGCAGGCCGTCCAGCAGCGCCTGCCAACGGCCCTCTTCGATGAAGGTGCGTGTGCTGCGGCCGTTCTTCGCATGATTGACCACGCGCACGCTGCCCGCGCGGAAGCGCGCGGCCAGTGGCTCGCCCCAACCGGTTTCCGGACGCTTCTCCGGCAGTTTCCCGGCCAGGGTCGAGTCGCCGGCGAGGTGGATCGTGGGCACCGGCGAGGATGCGGCCAGCGCGCTCATGGACAGTGCCAGAGCCCAGGCGCACAAGCCCAGCAGCAAGCCAAGGCGCACGCGCATCGGCGCCCTCACAGCGACGGCTCCCAGCCGGCCAGCACGAGCTCGCGACGATGGCGCGCGAGCGCGGTGCGATCGAGCTGGCGCCGGCCCGGCGAGCGCGCCGCGCCCGGGCCGCGGCTGTCGTACTCGTACAAGCGCGCCGCTTCCGGCGCCAGCATCGTGCGCGCGCCGTCGCGTGCGGTGTAGCCCATCGCATCCCATCCGCGCGGATCAACGTGCGCATCCATCCAGCACGACAGATAGACGGCGGCGCCGACCGCATCGGGGTCGCCGTACTTGCCGTCGGGAAAATTGCGACCCGGACGCCACGCCCGCCCCAGCGCGACGCTGGCGTCGGCCACTTCGGCATCGCGGCTCAGCCGGCAGCGCAGAAAGCTCAGTCCATAAGCCTGCGCGCTGGGCGTGCAGGGCACCGCGACATAGCCCTGGCGCTCCTTGCCGGGCCGGAAGCGCGAATGCAGTACGCAGTCCTCGAACCAGGCGTTGCCGCCGCCGAACACGAAGTCGACGCTGCCGGCGATGCGGCAACGGCGGAACAGGCTGCGCCCGGCATCGACGAACAAGGTGTCCTGGTGCCCATGCAGATCGACCTCGTGCAGCACGCTGCGTTCGGCACCCGCGTCCAGCATCAAGGCCACCGCCTGCGCGCCGTTGGGGCCGATCGGTTCGAACTTCGGCGCGTTCAGATTGCCCACGTAGTCGAAATCGTTGCGAATGCTCAGGCGCTCGGCGCGGAAATCCGGCGCGCACACGATCACGCTGGCGCAGCCCCAGGTGCCCCAGGGCTCGCCGTCTGGACGCGCCATGCCGGCGGCGGCGTCGTAGCTCAGCACGCAACCGGCGCGATCCTCGCCGATCAGGTGGATGTTCGGTTTGTCGATCACCAGTTTCTCGCGCCACAGACCGCGATCGATGCGGATGCGGAACGGCCGGCGCCCGTGCGCGGGCGCGGCGGCCACTGCGGCGCCGACACTGGGGTAGACCGGCACGCCGGCGTCCGCGCCCGGCGCGCGCGACACGCGCGCGTCCCAGCGCTCGCCCGCGCGCGCGGGTCCGGCGAGCAAGGCGCCGCCGGCGAGCAGCGAACCGGCAAGGAAGTCGCGACGGTGCATGCGATGCGCTCCAAAAAAAAAAGCGCCGCGAGGTGCGGAACCGTCGAGGGCGGCGGCTCCGCACCCGCGCGGCGCGGGTGCAACTAGTGCGGCGCTGCGGACCTCACAGCTTGTAGCGGATGCCCAGGAAGTACTGGCGGCCGGTGTGGTGGTAGACCGAGGCGCGGTCGCCGACCGAATCCACCCACTGGTCGTTGTACTCGTCGGTGAGATTCAGGCCTTCAAGCGTCAGCTCGATGCGGTCGTTGAGCTTCCACGACGCCGACATGTCGAGGGTGGTGGTGGCCTTGGTGCCTTCGACGTCGTTGTTGTTGCGGCCCGGCACCGTGGTCAGGTAGTCGTCGCGATAGGACGCCGACACGCGCGCGCCGAAACGCTCGCCTTCGTAGTAGAGCGTGGCGTTGTAGGCGTTCTTGGACAGGCCGACCAGGTCGGTCTTCAGCGACGACGCGCCGGTCGAGGTCACGTACTGGATCTTGGAATCGACGTAGGTGTAGTTGAGCTGCACGCCGAAGTCCTGCCAGAACCCTTCCGGCAGGAAGGTGAAGGGCTGTTGATAGCTGACTTCGAAACCCTGCAGGCTGCCGCCGGGCGTGTTGACCGGGATGTTGAACTGGAAATCGTCGGTGGGCTGCGCGCCGGTGCCCGCGAGCAGGCTGTCGGGCAGGCCGGAGGTGTTGTACGGACGGGTTTCGCGCGAGGTCTGCACGAAGGTGTCGATGTCCTTGTAGAACAAGCCCAGGCCCAGCAGCGCCTCGTCGGCGAAGTACCACTCGAAGCTCAGGTCGTAGGTCTTGGCGCGGAACGGTTCCAGCAGCGGATTGCCGCCGTTGACCGTGCGCGCGCCGCCGCTGACGTTGACGGTGACGCCGGGGGTGAGATTGCCCAGGCCTGGACGCGACATCACCTTGGCCGCGCCGAAGCGGACCAGGAAATCCGGGGTGAGGTCGGCGACCAGATTCAAGGACGGCAGGGTGTCGTCGTAGCTGCGCTGCACCGTGGTCTGCACCGGCACGCCGCCGACGATGGCGTAGCCGGTCGAGGTCTGCTTGGTGTCGACCTGGCGCACGCCGATGTTGCCGCTGATCGGGATCGAGCCGATCTGGGTGTTGAAGTCGCCTTGCAGGTAGAAACCCTGGTCGCGCTCGGTGACGCTGCGGTTGTTGCCCAGTACCGCGGCGACCTTGTCGCTGACGCTGAAGATGCCGGTGTTGCTGTACAGGCCGAACACGCGGTTGAAGGCGTCGATGTCCGGGATCAGCCAGACCGAATCGTTGCCCGAGCCGACCCGGGTGTTCTCCAGGCCGATCAGCGAGGTCAGATCGGCCAGGGTGGTGCCGGCCGGCAGCGCCGGCGTGACCAGCTCCGAGGCGCGGCGGAACTCCCGGCTTTGGAAGGTGTACTCCTTGAACTGCGCGCCGCCCTTGAGCTTGAACGAGGGCGCGAGGTTCCAGGCGAAGTCGAGCTGGGCGGTGTCGTAGGTGTTGCTGGCGAACTGCGGACGCAGACGGACCTCGGAAATGCCGTTGACGAAGGTCCACTGGCTGGGATCGGTGACGTCGAAACCGTTGTCGATCACCGGCAGGCGATCGTTGCCGCGGTAGTCGTAGCTGTAACCCTGCACGTTCTGGCGATCCAGGGTGATCGTGGTCTGGATCGGGTTGTCGAACTCGGACTTGGCGCGGCCGACTTGGGCGTGCAGTTTGACGTCGTCGGTGAGCTCGTGGTCGGCGTAGAAACTGAACTGGGTGAACTTGGTGCTGAGCTCGTCGTAACGCGCTTCCGAACGCACGTCGACGTTGTTGAAGCGGCCGTAGACCAGGTTGCCGTTGGCGTCGACCTGACCGTCCAGCACCACGGTCTGCGGCTTGCCGGTGCCGGTGCGGCTGAACGACACCGCCTCGATGAAGTTCTCGGTGCGGGTGGCGTCGAACTTGGCGTACAGCAGGTCCAGGCCGACATCGGTGCGGTCGCTGACCTTCCATTGCAGCGCGCCGGTCACGCCCAGGCGCTGCTGGTCGTGTTCGAGCACGCCGTAGCGCGGAATGCGCGGATGGAACACGCCGGCGCCGCGCGCGGCCGCGAACGGCGAGGCCGCGCTGAAGCCGCCGCTGCTGGGGCCGTTGTCCCAGCGCACCGTGCTGTGGCCTTCCTCGACCAGGCGGCGGTCGGTGTAGGCCACCGACAACAGCGCGCCGAAGCGGCCGTCGCCCCAGGTGTTGCTGATCAGCGCCGAAGCGCGCGGATCGGTGTCGCCGGACAGATCGTTGTAGCCGACCTGGCCGCCGGCGACGAAGGTGAAACCGTCGTAGTCGAACGGGCGCGCGGTCTGCAGATCCACCGTCGCGCCCAGCGAGCCTTCTTCCACTTCGGCCGATGCGGTCTTGCGCACCTTGAGGCTGTTGAACAGTTCCGAGGCGAACACGTTGAAGTCGAAGCCGCGGCCGCGATTGGCGCCGCCGGAACTGTCGGTGCCGCCGGTGGTGGTCAGCGCCTCCATGCCGTTGATGCGCACGCGGGTGAAGTCGGGGCCCAGGCCGCGCACCGAGATCTGCCGGCCTTCGCCGGCATCGCGCGCGATCGACACGCCCGGAATGCGCTGCAGCGATTCGGCCAGGTTCAGATCGGGAAAATCGGCGATGTCCTCGGCGACGATGGCGTCGACCACGCCGACTTCGCCGCGCTTGATGTCCAAGGCCCGCTCCAGGCTGCCGCGGAAGCCGGTGACGGTGACCCCTTCCAGGTCCTTGGCCTCGTCGCTGGCGGCTGCGGCGGTGCTGCTGTCTTGCGGCGGCGTGGCCGCGGGCGGCGCCGCGGCCTGTTGCGCGAACCCGACCGCCGGCGCCATCTGCAGCGCCAGGGCGATGGCGCCTGCCAGAACGGTAACCGGTGTCTTTTTTGCCGCGCGTTGCGATTGCATCAGGATCCCCTCCCAAAGTGGTCCGACGGCTGTAAAGCGCTTATTGACTAGCTTGTAGCGCTTGCTATGGTGTCCCGGACGGCAAAATGACACCGCTGGTCAAAACCCTAGCAAAAGCTCGGGCCAACATCATGCTGCGGTGCGCAAAAGGCCATACAAGGGGCGGATCGGCCCGGGGCTGGGAGGCGGAATGAGTCAACGCATAGTGTGTTTCGGCGAAGTGCTGCTGCGCCTGGGGGCGCCCGGCCACGAGCGTCTGTTGCAGTCGCCGGCGCTGCAGGTCCACGTCGGCGGCGCGGAAGCCAACGTGGCCGTGGCCCTGGCCCGCTACGGCCACGAGGCGGCGGTGGTCGGCCGGATCGCCGACAACGCCCTGGGCGCCGCGGCCGTCGCCGAGCTGCGCCGCCACGGCGTCGACACCCGCGCGCTGCAAGCCGGGCCCGGACGCATGGGCCTGTACTTCCTGGAAACCGGCGCCGGCCACCGGCCCAGTAGCGTGCTCTACGACCGCGCCGATTCGGCGTTCGCGCGCGCGGATGCGCAGGCCTACGACTGGCCGGCGCTGTTGCAAGGCGCGCATTGGCTGCACCTGTCCGGCGTGACCCCGGCCCTGGGCCAGGCCTGCGCCGATACCGCGATCGCGGCCGCGCGCGCGGCGCGTCGCGCCGGCGTGCGGGTGAGCTTCGACGGCAACTTCCGCGGCAAGCTGTGGCAGGCCTGGAACGGCGACGCCGCCGCCCTCCTGCGCGAATTGATGGCGCAGGCCGACTGGATCTTCGCCGACCACCGCGACATCGCCATCGCCTTGGGCGTCGAGCCCGCGAGCGACGATGCCGAGGCGCGCTTCGCCGCCGCCGCGCGCGCGGCCTTCGCCGCCTTCCCGCAACTGCAGCGCGTGGCCAGCACCGTGCGCGTGCAGCACAGCGTCGACCGCCAATCGCTGTCGGCCCGGTCGCTGGATCGCGACGGCACCGCCGCGCGCACGCCGGTGTGCGAGCTCAGCGCGATCGTCGACCGCATCGGCACCGGCGACGCCTTCGCCGCCGGCGTGCTGCATGGCGCGCTGGCCGGCCTGGATGCGCAGGACAGTTTGCTGTTCGGTTGGGGCGCGGCCTGCCTCAAACACTCGGTGCCGGGCGACTTCGCCCTGTTCGACGCCCAGGACGTGCGGGCCTTCGTCGCCCAGGACGGCTACCACGTGCGGCGTTGAGGCCGGCGCCACGCTCAGCGCAGCGCGTGATCCGGTACTTCCAGTTCCAGCGACAGCGCCAGATGATCGGACTGCGCGGCCGGCACGGCGCGCGCCGACGAACAGCTCAGGCCGTCGCCGATCAGGATGTGGTCGATCGCGCGTTGCGGGCGCCAGCTGGGGAAGGTCGGCAGCGCCGCTTCCGGCGGCTGCAGGCGCGTGCGCTGGAACAGCGTGCGCATTTCCGGTTGGTCGATCGAGCAATTGAAATCGCCCATCAGCACCGCGTGCGGGTGGTCGTGCAGCAGTTCGGCGATGAAGGCCAGCTGCGAGGCGCGCGAGCCCGCGCCCAGCGACAGGTGCGCGACCGCGACGGTGAGCGCGTCGTCGTGATCGCCGAAGTGCGCCATCAGCACGCCGCGGCCCTTGACCCGGCCGGGCAGCGGATGGTCGATGACTTCGCGCGGTTCCAGCTTGCTGAGCAGGCCGTTGGCGCTCGAGGCGACGCTGCCGACCCGGCGATTGGGCTGGTGGCTCCAATAGTCGAAGCCGGCGCGCTGGGCCAGGTAGTGGGTCTGGTTGGTGAAGCCCGAACGCAGGCTGCCCGGGTCGCTTTCGTTGAGGCCGACGATGTCGTGCTCGCCGGCCAACTGGGCGATGGTGTCGAGGCTGCCGCGCTTGTTGCCGGCGGGCAGCACGTGCGACCAGCTGCGGGTCGCGTAATCGCTGTAGCGGCGCGTGCTGGACCCGGCCTGGATATTGGCGCTAAGCAGGCGCAGTCGTCGGCGCGTATCCATACCGGCCGGGTCCATGAGCGAATTACTGCGCGGCAGCCGCGGCCGGGCCGGTGGTGGCCGGAGCGTTGCCTTCGGCGGCCGGAGCGGCGCCGCCGCCGGCGCGCTTGGCGCGTTCCTGCGCGACCAGGTGGTCGGTGATGCGCAGCATGTCCTCGAAATTCTTGCCGATCACGCGGTACTTGCCGTCGACCACGATGTTGGGCGTGGACTCGACGCCGCTGCGGGTCAGGAAGGTTTCGGCGCGCTTGAGCTTGGCGTCGATCGCGAAGCTGGCGTAGGTGCTTTCGAACTGCTGCTTGTTGGCGCCGAACTTGGCGTAGAACTCGGCGAAGTCGACCGGCTTGACGCCGTTGACCGGCAGGCTGCGATCCAGGTGCACGGCGCGGAACATGGCCTCGTGGCTGCGGCCGACCAGACCCATCGACTCGGCGGTGTAGAAGGCCTTGGCGTAGGGCACCCAGTAGCCGCCGAACGGCGCGGCGACCGGGACGAAATTGACGTCGGCGGTCTGCTTGCCGCGCCAGGACACGACCAGCGGTTCGAACTCGGCGCAATGCGGGCAGGTGTAACCGAACACTTCGACCACTTCGATCTTGCCGGCGCTGGGCGCGTACGGCGTGCCGCCCGGGATCTCGACGTAGTCGGTGCCCGCGACCGGCGCAGGGCCGCTGGGCGGCGTGGCGACCGCGGCCGGTGCGATCTCGGCGGCGGCCGGCGCGGCTTCGGCGGTCGGCGTCGGCACCGCGTTGGCCGGGGTGGCGGCGGCGCTGGGCGCGGCGGCGGTGTCGGCGGCGGGAGCGGCGGCCTCCTGCTGCTGGGTGCAGGCGGCCAGCGCGAACAGCGCGGCGAACAGGATGGGGTAGCGGTGCGACGGGGCCAGGCGCGGGGTCATGGATCGAATCTCCACAAAACGGTCGGATCGGATTGGCGGCGCGCGCGCGGTAGAACCGTCGCGACACCGGGGGATGCGTCGGCCGTCAGGATAACGGCCGGCGCGCTGAACGCGGAGTGTAGGCGAGGCGGCGCGGACGGCCGTCGCGCATCAACGCTTGCTCTTGCCGCGGCTGCGTTCCTGCGCGACCAACTGGTCGGTGATGCGCAGCACGTCCTCAAGGCTGTTGCCGCCGGTCACGCGGTACTTGCCGGCGACGATGAAGGTCGGCGTGCCTTCGACGCCGCTGCGGGTCAGGAAGTCGCGCGTGGCCTCGAGCTTGGCCTCGATCGGCTTGCTGTCCATGGCCGCGGCGAACTTGTCGGCGTCGGCGCCGTAGCGCGCATAGAAGCTCGCGATCTCCTGCGAGGACGCATTGCTGATCGGCAGGCTGCGCTCTTCATGCAGGGCCTTGAACACGGCCTCGTGGGTCTTGGCGACCAGGCCCATGGACTGGGCGGTGTAATAGGCCTTGGCGTAGGGCTGCCAATAGCCGCCGAACGGCGCGGCCACCGGTACGAAGCTCACGTCCTTGGGCAGCTTGGCCTTCCAGGCGTCGATCGCCGGCTGCGCGTGCGCGCAATGCGGGCAGGTGTAGCCGAACACCTCGACCACCTCGATCTTGCCGGGCACCGGCGCGTAGGGGCGCCCGCCTTCGATCAGCTCGTAATCGCGGCCCGCTTCCAGCGCGGGCGCGGCGCTCTTGCCGGCGGCCGACGCGGCCAGCGGCAGCAGCGCGCTCAGGGCCAGGGTGGCGAGGGTCGTGAACAGTCGGGACGGCGTAGTGCGTGGGGTCATCGCAGGGTCTCGCGGCGATCGGGCGGGAGTGGGCCGCGTCAGCGGCGGCGTCCGGACAAAAAAAGACGCCGGCGTTAAGCATAACGGCCGGCGTCTCGAACCAGGAGTATCGGGTGTGACCGACGTCGCGGGCGGAAGTTCCGGCGCCGTGGCGGGCGTCAACGCGGGCGCGCGGCGCGCTCCTGCGCAACCAAAGTGTCGGTAATACGCAGCATGTCCTCAAAACTGGTGCCGATCACCCGGTATTTTCCGTTAACGATCAAGGTCGGGGTCTGGCTGACGCCGCTGCGCATCATGAATTGCTTGCCACGGTTGACCTTGGCGATGGTGGCGAAGCTGTTCATGGCCGCCACGAATTGCTGCGGATTGGCGCCGTAGCGGCCGTAAAAGCGGCCGATCGCGGCATCGTCGGGCTTGTCGCCTTCGCCGGGCATGCTCTGCTCGAGGTGGATGGCGCGGATCAGGGCGTCGTGGCTGCGTGCGACCAGGCCCATCGAATCGGCGACGTAGTAGGCGCGGGCGTAAGGGTCCCACTCCGGGCCGAACGGCGCCGGCACATAGGTCAGGTGCACGTCCGCGCCCTGTTTGGCCTTCCAGGCGTTGACCAGGGGCTGGAACTGCGCGCAGGCGGGGCAGACGTAGCCGAACACCTCGACCACCTCGATCTTGCCGGGCACCGGCGCGAACGGCTGGCCGCCCTCGATCAGCTCGTAATCGGTGCCTTTGACCAAACCGCTCTCGGCGGGCGCAGGGGGCGGCGGGCTTGCCGGGGCCGGGGACGCGGCGGCATCGGTGGGCGCGGCGGCTGCGGCTTCGGCCGACACCGCCGGTTCGCCTTCGACCGCGGGTTCGGCGGCGGTTGCGGCGGCCGGCGTCGCGGCGGACTGCGCGGGCGCGGCCTCGGGCTTGCAGGCGCCCAGGCTCAGCAGCGCGATCAGGAGCAGGGCAAGGCGGGTCTGGGGCATGGGTCGGCTCCGGGCCGGATCGTGGCCGGCCCGGGTGGGCCGCATCGGCGCCCACGATAAAAGAAATCGCGGCGGCCGTATGCGGTCGCGCGCAAACGAAAACGCCGGCCAGGGGCCGGCGTTTAGGCTCGGGACGCGGCGGCTGCCGCGTGCCCTGGGCTCAGGCGCCGGCGGCCGGCTTGGCCGCGTCGTCCTTGGCCGGCGCCGCCGGAGCGGGCGCGGCCGGCGCCGGTGCTGCGGCGGGCGCCGCGGCGGCCGGAGCGGCCGGCGCATCGGCCGCGGCGAAGTCCTCGGCGCGGTCGTGCAGGCCCTGCAGGTAGCTGGACAGCGCGCCGATTTCCTCGTCGCTGAGGTTCTTGGCCACGCCCGCCATCACGTTGAACAGGTGCGGATCGCGCTGGGTGGTGGTGCCGGCGCGGTACTCCTCCAGACGACGCTGCGAGTACGCGGCCTGCTGACCGGCGATGTGCGGGTAGGCCGGGCCCGGGTTGCCGGCGCCGCCGGGACCGTGGCAGGCCATGCACGCCGGGATGCCGCGCGCCTTGTCGCCGGCCAGGAACAGCTGCTGGCCGACTTCGAAGAACTTCTTGTCCTTGTTCGGACCCGTCGCGATCACGGTGTCGTCGGCCACGCCGGCGCCGGACTTCTGGGTCGCGAAGTAGGCGCCCAGGTCGCGTGCGTCCTGCGCGGTCAGCGCATCGGCGTACGGCTTCATCGCCGCGGCCATGCCGGTGTTGCGCTCGCCGCTCTTGAACAGCGCGATCTGGTGGGCGATGTAGCGCTCGCTCTGGCCGGCCAGGCGCGGGTACTGCGGATCGGTCGGATTGCCGTCGAGGCCGTGGCAGGCCGCGCAGGTGCCCGCCTTGGTGGCGCCCGCCTTGACGTCGCCCCACGAGGCCGGCTTCTCGACCAGCGGCGCGGCCTGGACCGGCTCCTTGTCGGGGATCGGCGTGATCGTGGGCTGGGCGTAGGCGACGGCGACGGCCGCCAGAACGGTCAGACCGACGATGCCTAGGACGCGGGCTTGGCTCATGTAGCTGGGCTCCGAAACACTGGGATGGCGGGCCGCGATGCGGTCGCCGGAACCTCGGAATTATCGTCGCGGGGGCAGGGCGGGTCAACGCGAATCGGTGCCCGCGAGCCGTTCGGCACGGCCTTTCGGGCCGAAAACACGGCCCGCGACGGGCGTTGGGCACCGTTGCCGTGCGATCCTAGCGGCATGGTCAATCCCCTCGCCCGCGCCCGCTACCTGTTGGCGGCGCACACGCCCAAGCAGCTACCGCCCGACGGCGGCTTCGAAGTCGCCTTCGCCGGCCGCTCCAACGCCGGCAAGTCCAGCGCCCTCAACGCCATGTGCCAGCAGAACGCGCTGGCGCGGGTGTCCAAGACGCCCGGACGTACCCAGCAGCTGGTCTTTTTCGATATTCCGCCCAGCACCGACCGCTACCTGGTCGACCTGCCCGGCTACGGCTACGCCAAGGTCCCGCAGGACCTGCAGGCGCACTGGCAGGCCTTCATCGACCAGTACTTCCAGACCCGCCAGGCCCTGCGCGGCCTGGTGGTGGTGATGGACATCCGCCATCCGCTCAAGGACTACGACCGCCAGATGCTGGGCTACGCGGTGTCGCGCGGCCTGCCCGCGCACGCGCTGCTGACCAAGGCCGACAAGTTCGGCCGCGGCCAGCAAACCCAGGCCCTGCTGGCGGTGCGCAAGGATCTGTTCTCGTCCTATGGCAATTCGGTCAGCGTGCAGACCTTCTCCGGCGAGTCCAAGCAGGGCGTGGACGAAGCGCGCGCGGTGGTCGGCGGCTGGCTGGGACTGACCGCGCCCGCCACCGCCTGAGTCGGCGTCAGGGCGCGATCGGCGCCGCGCTCACGATTTCCCCGCGCGCGTCGTAGCGGCGCGCGGTATCGAGCTTGCCGTCGCCGTCGCTGTCGAATTCGCCGCGGCTCGGCACGAGGCGTTCGTAGACCACGCGCTTGATCACATCGCCGCGGGCGTTGAGCCATTCTTCGCGCGCGAGCACGGTGTGTTCGGCCTGCACGCGGTAGTCCGGCTTGCCGTCGCCGTCCGTGTCGATGGTCGTGCCGAGCCAACCCCGCGCATCGTAGAGCTGGTTGGTTTCCATGTAGCCATCGAAGTTGTCGTCCAGCTCAAGCCCCGAGAGACGGCCGTTCTTTCCGTAACTGGCGATCTCGTCGTCTTGCCCGTCGTGATTGCGGTCGTTCTCGGTGCGCACGAGCTGGCCGTCCTCGTAGATCGAACGCTGGTCGGTCGCTCCGTCGCGATTGACATCGTCGGCCAGGACGTCGACGCGGGTACGCATCGCGTTCCAGGTCAGGGCGGCGCCGAACGCGGCGCCGAGCAGGGCCGCGACCAGCACCGGCGCCCAGCTACGCCTTTGCGGCGTCGCCGCGGCGACCTCGGCGGGCGCGGCGCCCTCGTCCTCGTCGTCCGGCGGCACCGGCATGCTTTCCCATTCGCGCACCACTTCCCGCGCCCGCGCTTCGTGCTCGTCGGCCACCGACACCGTCACCAGTCCGCTCATCGGCAACTCGCCGGCGCCGCCTTCCAGCAGGCCGCCGTTGACGAAGGCGGTCATGCCTTCGTGCTCCAGCAGCTGGCGCACCAGGTGCGCGTCGGTGGAATGCGCGGCGCGGTAGACGATTTTCATGAGGATCCTTTGGGCGATACGAGGGCTGCAGGTCGCGGAGCGAGTCTTACGGCGAGGCTAGTTCGTTTCCGCCAAACGCGGGTCCATGGCCGCGCGCAAGGCATCGACCAGGGCGTTGATCGCCACGATCAGCGCGCCCACCACCAGCACCACGCCCAGCACCAGGGTGTAGTCGCGGTTGAGCGCGCCCTGGACGAAGTAGCGGCCCATGCCGGGGATGCCGAACACCTGCTCGACCACGGCCGAGCCGGTGACTACGTTGATCAGCGCCGGCGACAGCCAGGCCGCGACCGGCAGCAGGGCGGGCTTCATCGCATGCGCCAACAGCAGACGGGTTTCGGACAAGCCGCGCGCACGCGCGGCCTTTAGGTAGTCGGCCGACAAGGTCTCCAGCAGCGAGGCGCGGGTGAGGCGCGCGCAGTAGGCGATGTTGGGCAAGGCCAGCGCGATCACCGGCAACACCACGTGGCTCCAGCCGCCCCAGCCGCCGGCCGGCAGCCAGTGCAGGCTTACCGCGAACAGCAGCACCAGCAGCGGCGCGGCGACGAACTTGGGAATCGCCAGCCCAAGGCCGGCCGCGAACATCAGCACGCGGTCGGTCCAGCGCCCGGCACGCAAGGCGGCCCAGGTGCCCAGCGGGATGCCCAGGATCAAGGCGAGCAATAGCGCGAGACCGCCGTTGAGCATCGACACCGGCAGCGCGCTGGCGATCAGTTGGGTCACGCGGTAGTCGGGGTATTGGAACGAAGGCCCGAGGTCGCCGCGCACCACATCGCCCAGCCAGGCCGCGTACTGCGCGGGCAGGGGGCGATCGAGCCGGTACTGCGCCGCGAGCGCGGCCTGCACCTCCGGCGGCGCCGCCTTCTCGGTGTCGAAGGGTCCGCCGGGCGCGGCGCGCAGCAACACGAAGCACAGCGTCGCCAGCAGCCACAGCGTGAGCACGGCTTCGAACAAGCGCGAGGCCCAGCGCTTCATGGCGTCGCCTCCAGGCTCAGCCAACGACTCGCGTGCCGGTCCAACGCATTGGATTCGTAGCCGCGCACGCGCTCGCCGACCAGATGCTTGGACGTGTAGTAGTACAGCGGGATCACCGCATCGGCGTTCAGCAGCCGGGTCTCGGCCGCGTGCAGCCAGGCGTTGCGCGCGGCCTCGCTCTTGGCCGCGTCGGCGCGCGCGAGGCGTTCGCGGAAGCCGGCGTCGTCGTAGCCGCTCCAGTTCAGGGGCCCGTCGCTGCCGAACGCGGCCAGGAAGTTGCGCGCATCGGGCACGTCGCCGATCCAGCCGCCGCGAAACACCTGGGTGATCGCGCGTTGGCGGCGGTTCTGCACGAACACCTTCCATTCCTCGTTGCGCAGGCGCACCTGCACGCCCAGGGTCTGGCGCCACATCGCCGCCACCGCCAACGCCAGCCGACGGTGCGGGGTGGAGGTGTTGTAGCGCAGCTCGATCACCAGCGGTTGAGCGTCCGAATAGCCGGCCGCGCGGTACAGCGCGCGCGCCTGGGCTTCGCGCTGGGCCTGGCTCAAGCCGGCCCAGGGCGCCGACGCCGGCGTGTAGCCCGCGATGCCCGGCGGCACGATGCCGTAGGCCGGCGTCTCGCCCAGGCCGGTGACGTGGCGGGTGAGCTTGTCGCGATCGATCGCCAGCGCCAGCGCTTGACGTAATTGCGGGGCGTCGCGCAGCGGCGGCCGGGTCAGGTTCATGCCCAACCAGAACGCGCCCAGGTAGGGCGACAGGCGCAGGCGTTCGCCGAAGCGCGCGCGCAGCGCGGCCAGCGGCTGCGGCGGCACCACCTCGGTAATGTCCAGATCGCCGGCGGCGAAGCGCTGCAGTTCCGCGGCCGCGTCCTCGGTCACGTGGTAGCGCACCTGCGCGATCGCGACCCGGGCCGCGTCGTGGAAGCGCGGATTGCGCTGCACCAGCAGGTTCGCCTGCGGCGTCCACGCCGCGAGCGTGTAGGCGCCGTTCGACACCAGCCGCCCGGGCCGGGTGTGCTGCGCACCGTGGCGTTCGACCGCGGGCAGGTAGACCGGGAACGCGATCGGCAGGGTCAGCAGCGCGGGCAACGACGCGCTGCGCTGCAGGCGGAACACCACCGTGCGCGCGTCCGGCGCCGACACGCCCAGCGCGCTGGGCGGCAGCCGCCCGGCCTGCACCGCCTGGGCGTTCTCCAGGGCGTCGAACAATTCGCCGAACGGCGCCGCGGTCGCCGGTTCGAACGCGCGCCGGAAGCTGGCGACGATCTGCGGCGCGTCCAGGATCTCGCCGTTGCTCCAGCGCAGGTCGGGGCGCAGCGCGAAGGTCCAGGTGCGGCCGTCGGCCGACACCGTCCAGCGCTGCGCCATGCCCGGCACCAGACGGCCGTGCGCATCTTCGGTGACCAGGCCCTCGTAGAGGTCGCGCAGCACGTTGCCGCAGGCCACCTCCTGACAGCGGTGCGCATCCAGCGTGCTCGGCTCGGGGCCGTTGCCGCGCTCCAGGGTCTGGGCAGGCACGGTCAGCGGCATCAGCGCCAGTAGCAGGGCCGAACCATAGCGTTGCAGGACGGACGTTGTTCGGCGCAAGGCGAGGGCTACACTGCCAGGGTCTGGTGATTGTAGGTCAGTGGCCGCATATCCCCGGAAACGGTACGGGCCGGAGCGTCGCAGGACGCCAGGGCCTTCCGCGCGTCGCAACGGCGGCGCGCGAGCAAGGCATCCCGCCTTGCAGCGGGGTGTCGACGAACGAGGTGCGCGTGTCCGGTCCCAGCCAGGTCAAGGATGTCCCGATTCCGCCGATGGCCAGCGGCGGTCGCACCGCGCTGATCGAGTATCTCGCGTCCGGCGTGCGCCACGACGACGACTGGAAGATCGGCACCGAGCACGAGAAGTTCGGTTACCGCACCGACGACCTGCGCCCGCCCACTTTCGACGGCGAGCGCGGCATCGAAGCCCTGCTCAAGGGTCTGACCCAGTTCGGTTGGGCGCCGGTGGAGGAGCACGGTCGGGTGATCGCGCTGACCCGCGACGAAGCCTCGGTGTCGCTGGAACCGGCCGGACAGCTGGAGCTGTCGGGCGCGCCGCTGGCGACCCTGCACGACACCTGTTGCGAGGCCGCCCAGCACCTGCGCGAAGTGCGCGCGGTCGCCGAGCCGATGGGGCTGGGCTTCCTCGGCATGGGCTTCCAGCCCAAGTGGCGCCGCGACGAAATGCCGTGGATGCCCAAGGGCCGCTACAAGATCATGCGCGAGTACATGCCCAAGGTCGGCAGCCTGGGCCTGGACATGATGACCCGCACCAGCACCGTGCAGGTCAACCTGGACGTGCGCGACGAAGCCGACATGGTGAAGAAGTTCCGCGTGTCGCTGGCCTTGCAGCCGATCGCGACCGCGCTGTTCGCCGATTCGCCGTTCACCGAGGGCAAGCCCAACGGCTATCTGTCCTACCGCTCGCACATCTGGACCGACACCGACCGCGACCGCACCGGCCTGCTCGATTTCGTGTTCGAGGACGGTTTCGGTTACGAGCGCTACGTCGATTATCTGCTCGACGTGCCGATGTACTTCGTCTACCGCGACGGCCGCTACATCGATGCCGCCGGCCAGTCGTTCCGCGACTACATGGACGCCAAGCTGCCGGCCTATCCCGACCAGCGACCGACTCTGAAGGACTGGGCCGACCACACCACCACCGCTTTCCCGGAAGTGCGTCTGAAGAAGTACCTGGAGATGCGCGGCGCCGACTCCGGCCCCTGGAACCGCATCTGCGCCTTGTCGGCGTTCTGGGTCGGTCTGCTGTACGACGCCAGCGCGCTCGACGCCGCCTGGGACCTGGTGCTGGACTTCACGCCCGAGGAGCGCCACGCCCTGCGCGACGGCGTGCCCAAGCACGCGCTGCAGTTGCCGTTCCGCGACGGCAAGGTGCTGGATCTGGCCCGCCGCGCGCTGGAGATTTCCGCGCACGGCCTGCGCCGGCGCGGCAAGCTCAACGGCAACGGCGCCGACGAATCGATCTACCTGGACCCGCTGCTGGAGTTCGTCGAACGCGGCCAGACCCCGGCCGAGCGCAAGCTGGAACTGTTCCACGGCGCCTGGGGCGGCAGCGTGGATCCGGTGTTCAGCGAGTTCGCTTACTGAATTTGGACTCGATTGCGGTGCGCCTTCGGCTTACCGCATCCTACTTAGGCTGAGGGAGCCGCTCTTTCTAGTCATTGCCGCGCCGTCGTCGCAGGCTGAGGGAGCCGCTCTTTCTAGTCATTGCCGCGCCGTCGTTGCAATATCTTGGCCGTCTGCTTTGGCTCGTCATTCCCGCGAAGGCGGGAATCCAGTGACTTGATTGAGTTCCGGCGTATCGCGTCGTTGAATCGAAGCCGATTCCTGCATTGGACCTTTGCACAGCGGCGAACCACCGCGCTGAAGGCACTGGATTCCCGCTTTCGCGGGAATGACGGCAAAGGCAGCAACAGCAACAGCAACAGCAGGCGGCGCGCCTCAGCCCGCCGGCCCGGTCATCAGCTGCTTAGATAACTGCTTGAGCTGATCCAGCGCCGGCTTGTTGATACGCCGCGCGTAAACCGGCAAACGCTTCGCCTTGGCCAACGCACGCTCGCACAGCGCACGCGCGGATTCCTGCTCGCCCCAGCCGACCAGGGCCTGCGCGTAGTAGGCATGCGCGTCGAAACCGCTGCTGTAGCCGACCAGCGCTTCGAACTCCTCGCGCGCCTTGGCGCGATCGCCCTCGGCCGCGACCGCGCGCGCATAGGTGAGGTGACCGTCCAGCGAGCGGAACTCCGGCCGGCGCCTGATCAACTCGTCCAGCATCTCGCGCGCGCGCCGCGCGTGGCCGCATTCCAGCAGCGCCCGCGCCAGCCGTACCTGGATGTCCGGATCGTCGGCATGGATGCCTTTGAGCGCGGACTCGTAATGCGTGGCCGCTTCCGAGGCGCGGCCGCTGGCGAGCAGGGCATCGGCCAGGCGCAGGCGGCGGTCGGTGGTGGGCGAATCCTCAAACGCGTCCTGCGCCTCGCGCAATTCGCGGGTCGGATCCAGCGCGCGCTTGACCCCGCCGACCAGGGCGCGGCCATGGCGGCTGTAGCGCATCTCCGGCAGCCAGATCGTCAGCGCGTAAATCACGCTGCCCAGCAGCGGAAACATGAAAAGGATGCCCAGCCAATAACGCTCCTGCCCACTGCGCACCGCGTGTACGGCGAAGAACAGCGCCACCAGCACGTGGACGCCCAAACCCAGGAACGGCATACGGTCTCCCCCGACCGGTAATAGAAGAATAGTGTCGGGCGCCGCCGGGCTTCTGGCTAGCGCGTCCGCGGGTGCGGAATATGTGCCGCAGATCGTTACGAATGCAACCAAATCGATCGCATCGAAATTGCTGCAACGCACAAGTTGCTGATATAGCCTAGCCGCATGAATGTCATGACCGACACCAGCGACGAACCCCTGCGCGCGGTCGATTTCGCGCCCACCGATGCCCTGCTGCGCGAAGACGTCAAAATTCTCGGCGCCCTGGTCGGCGAGATCCTGGCCGAGCAGCGCGGCCCCGGCTTTCTCGACGCGGTCGAGCGCCTGCGCCGCGCCGCGATCCGGCGCCGCGAGTCCGACCGCCCGATCGCCGCGCTGGCCGATGCGCTGGCCGACATCGACCTGGAGCAGGCCTCCGACCTGGTGCGCGCCTTCGCCACCTATTTCCAGGCGGTCAACCTGGCCGAGCGCGTGCACCGCATCCGCCGCCGCCGCGACTACGAGCGCAGCGGCGCGGCCGCGCAGCCCGGCGGCTTGCGCGACGTGCTGCTGGCGCTGTCGCACGAAGGCGTCGGCGCCGCCGAGCTGGCCGAACTGCTGCCGCGCCTGCGCATCGAGCCGGTGTTCACCGCCCACCCCACCGAAGCGGTGCGGCGCGCGCTGCTGGAAAAGGAGCGCCAGATCGTCGGCTGCCTGGTCGCCGACATCGACCGCGGCCGCACCCCGCCGGAGCGCCGCGCCGACCGCGAGCGCATCCGCCTGGCCCTGACCGCCAGCTGGCAGACCGCCGAAGCGCCCGCGGCCAAGCCCAGCGTGGCCGACGAGTTCGAGCACGTCGGCTTCTACCTGTCCGACGTGCTCTATCGCGTACTGCCGGTCTTCTACGAAATGTTCGAGGAAGCGCTGCGCGAAGCCTATGGCGACACGCCGGTGCTGCCCGACGTGCTCGGCTTCGGCACCTGGGTCGGCGGCGACATGGACGGCAACCCCAACGTCGGCGCCGACACCGTCGCCGCGACCCTGGCCGGGCAGCGCGCGCTGGTGCTGCGCGCGTATCGGCGCGATCTGGATGCGCTGGGCGAACTGCTGAGCCAGTCGGTGACGCGGGTGAAGGTCGACGAAGCCGTGCTCGCGCGGGTCGAGGATTACAGCTACCTGCTGCCCAAGGCCGCCGCCGCGCTCAAGCCGCGCCACGCCGACATGCCGTACCGCAACCTGCTCAGTCTGATGTCGGCGCGCCTGCAGGCCACCGCCGACGAGAGCGTGCACGGCTATCCCGACGTGGGCGCCTTCCTGGCCGACATCGCCGCCATCGAGGACAGTCTCAACGCCAATCAGGGCGGCCACGCCGGCGGCTTCGCGGTGCGCCGTCTGCGCCGCCGCGCCGAATGCTTCGGCTTCCATCTGGCCAGCCTGGATCTGCGCCAGGACTCGGCCACCCACGACGCCGCGCTGGCCGCCCTGCTGGGCGATGCGGATTGGGAAACGCGCGCGCCGGCCGAGCGCGCGCAGCGCCTGCATGCCCTGCTCGACGGCAGCGCGCCGCCGCGCAGCGACGGCAACGGCGCCGCGCGCGCCAGCCTGGACGTGTTCCGCGCGGTCGCGCGTCTGCGCCCACGCTACGGCGAGCGCGCGTTCGGGCCCTACATCGTCAGCATGAGCCGCAGCGCCGCCGACGCCCTGGCCGTACTCGCGCTGGCGCGCACCGCCGGTTGCGTGGACGCGGCCGGACGCGTGCCGCTGGACGTGGCGCCGCTGTTCGAAACCGTCGACGATCTGGACGCCGCCGCCGACACCCTGCGCGCGCTGTTCGCCGACCCGGTCTACCGCGCCCATCTGGATGCGCGCGGCGGCCGCCAGGTGGTGATGCTGGGCTATTCCGACAGCGCCAAGGACGGCGGCATGCTGGCCTCGCGCTGGGCGCTGCAGCAGACCCAGGTCGCGCTGACCGCGCTGGCTCACGACAGCGGCGTGCGCATCGCCTTCTTCCACGGCCGCGGCGGTTCGATCAGCCGCGGCGGCGGCAAGACCGAGCGCGCGGTGATCGCCGCGCCGCGCGGTTCGGTCGACGGCTTCCTGCGCTTGACCGAGCAGGGCGAGGTGATCCATCGCAAGTACGGCATCCGCGCGATCGCCCTGCGCAATCTGGAACAGACCACCGGCGCTGTGCTGCGCGCGACCCTGCGCCCGCGCCCGCCCGAACCGCGCGAAGCGGGTTGGCGCGCGATCGCCTCCGAGCTGGCCCTGGCCGCGCGCGCGCACTACCGCGCGTTGGTGCACGAGGACGCGTTGTTCCCGGCCTACTTCCGTGCCGCTACGCCGATCGATGTGATCGAACGCCTGCGCATCGGGTCGCGCCCGGCCAAGCGCGCGGGCGCCGGCGATATCGGCTCGCTGCGTGCGATCCCCTGGGTGTTCGCCTGGTCGCAGAACCGCGCCGGCCTGACCGCCTGGTACGGCGTCGGCACCGCGCTGGAGCAGGCGCTCGCGCGCCACGGCCGCGAGACTCTGGCCGAAATGGCTCGCGATTGGCCGTTCTTCACCACGCTGATCGACGATTTGGAAATGGTGCTGGCCAAGTCCGACCCGGCGATCTTCGAGCGCTACTCGCTGCTGGCCGCGGCCCTGCCGGAAGGCGATCTGCATGCGCGCTTTCATCCGGGTATCGCCGCCGAGTTCCAGCGCACGCGCGAGGCGGTGCTGGCGATCAAGGGCAGTCGCGAGCTGCTGGTGGGCGATCACCGCCTGCGCCAGTCGATCCGCCTGCGCAATCCCTACGTCGATCCGATCAGCCTGCTCCAGGTCGATCTGCTGGCGCGCTGGCGCGCTGCCGGTCGCCCCGATGACGCCCTGCAGCAGGCGCTGGTGGCGACCGTCAACGGCATCGCGGCCGGCGTGCAGAACACCGGCTGAGCGCGCCGAGTAGCTGCGCGCGCTCTAAAAGCAAATCCCCCCTAGCCCCCCTTTTTCAAAGGGGGGAATCGTGGTGTGTCCGGCGCTAATCGGCGCCCCCTTTGAGAAGGGGGCGAGCGCCCGGCAGAACTTCAGCGCGGGGATACGCGCCCTTCTGCGCGCGGCCTTTGATACTATCCCCCAGTATCCAGCGCTCGTCGTCCGAGGCCATGCCATGCCCCATTCTCCGGCAGAGAAAAAGCGCGTCCTTACCCGCGTGCGTCGCATCAAGGGCCAGACCGAGGCCCTGGAGCGCGCGCTGGAGCAGGGCAGCGAATGCGCGGCCGTGCTGCAGCAGATCGCCGCGATCCGCGGCGCGATCAACGGCCTGATGTCGGAAGTGCTGGAAAGCCATATCCGCGAGGAGCTCGGCCAGGCCGTGTCCTCGCAAAAAAACCGCAGCGCCAGCATCGACGAAGTCGCCGCGCTGGTGCGCTCGTATCTGAAATGAGTCCGTTCCCACGCAACCCGCGGCGCCGCATCGCGTCGCCGCCCGCAAACGCAGGAGTGTCATCCCCATGAGCCGGGTCATCAAAAGTCGCGCCGCCGTTGCCTTCGCCGCCGGACAGCCCTTGCAGGTCGTCGAGATCGACGTCGAGCCGCCGCGCAAGGGCGAGGTGCTGGTGCGCATCGTCGCCACCGGCGTCTGCCACACCGATGCC
Organism: Lysobacter sp. Root983; assembly: GCF_001429345.1. NCBI lineage: Bacteria > Pseudomonadati > Pseudomonadota > Gammaproteobacteria > Lysobacterales > Lysobacteraceae > Lysobacter > Lysobacter sp. Root983. Next base: position 723,176 of record NZ_LMJO01000016.1, on the reverse strand, counting down.
TTTACCCTCAGCGGCAACGATCCCGAAGGCCTGTTTCCGGCCGTGCTCGGCCACGAGGGCGGCGGCGTGGTGGTCGAAGTCGGCGAAGGCGTCACCAGCGTCAAGCCCGGCGACCACGTGATCCCGCTGTACACGGCCGAATGCCGGCAGTGCAAATTCTGCCTGTCGGGCAAGACCAATCTTTGCCAGGCCGTGCGCGCCACCCAGGGCCGCGGCGTGATGCCCGACGGCACCTCGCGTTTCAGCTACAACGGCCAGCCCATCCATCACTACATGGGCTGCAGCACCTTCAGCGAATACACCGTGGTGGCGGAGATCTCGCTGGCGGTGGTGAACCCCGAGGCCGCGCTGGAGAAGGTCTGCCTGCTCGGCTGCGGCGTGACCACCGGCATCGGCGCGGTCCACAACACCGCCAAGGTCCAGCCCGGCGACACCGTCGCGGTGTTCGGCCTGGGCGGCATCGGCCTGGCGGTGATCCAGGGTGCGGTGCAAGCCAAGGCCGGCCGCATCATCGGCATCGACACCAATCCCGGCAAGTTCGCGCTGGCCAAGCAGATGGGCGCGACCGATTGCGTGGACCCGACCGAACATGCGCGCCCGATCCAGGAGGTGCTGGTGGAGATGACCGACGGCGGCGTGGATTACAGTTTCGAATGCATCGGCAACGTCCACGTGATGCGTTCGGCGCTGGAGTGCTGCCACAAGGGCTGGGGCGAGTCGGTGATCATCGGCGTCGCCGGCGCGGGCCAGGAAATCAGCACGCGTCCGTTCCAGCTGGTGACCGGCCGGGTCTGGCGCGGCTCGGCCTTCGGCGGCGTCAAGGGACGCACGCAGTTGCCGGGCATGGTCGAGCAGGCCATGAAGGGCGAGATCGACCTGGATCCCTTCATCACCCACACCCTGCCGCTGGAACGCATCAACGAAGCCTTCGACCTGATGCACGAGGGCAAGTCGATCCGCACCGTGATCCACTACTGACATGCAGCGCAGCGAAGCCCACGCCAGCCACGGCGGCCGCCAGGAAGTCTGGCAGCACGATTCCAGCGCGCTCGGTTGCAGCATGCGCTATGCGGTCTACCTGCCGCCGCAGGCGCAGCACCAGGCTTGCCCGGTGCTGTACTGGCTGTCGGGCCTGACCTGCAGCGAGCAGAACTTCATCACCAAGGCCGGCGCGCAGCGTTACGCCGCCGAGCATGGTCTGATCCTGGTCGTGCCCGACACCAGCCCGCGCGGCGCCGACGTGGCCGATGCCGACGGCTACGACCTCGGCCAGGGCGCCGGCTTCTACCTCAACGCCACCCGCGAGCCCTGGGCCAAGCACTACCGCATGTACGACTACGTGGTCGAGGAATTGCCGGCGCTGGTCGATGCGCACTTCCCGACCACCAGCGCGCGAGGCATCAGCGGGCATTCGATGGGCGGGCACGGCGCGCTCACCATCGCCCTCAAGAACCCCGGCCGCTATCGCAGCGTGTCGGCGTTCTCGCCGATCGTTGCGCCCTCGCAGGTGCCTTGGGGCGAGAAGGCCTTCGCCGCCTACCTGGGCGAAGACCGCGAAGCCTGGCGCGAATGGGACGCGACCGAGCTGATCGCGCAGGCACGCGAGCGCCTGCCGCTGCTGGTCGATCAGGGCGAGGCCGACGAGTTCCTGGCCACGCAACTGAAACCCGAACGGCTACGCGCGGCCTGCGAGAAGGCGGGCCATCCGTTGCAACTGCGCCTGCGGCCGGGCTACGACCATAGCTACTACTTCATCGCCAGCTTCATCGGCGAGCACATCGCGCATCACGCGGCGGCATTGCGGGGGTAAGCGAAGCTGGTAGCGGGGGCGGGATTTGAACCTGCGACGTCCGCGAAGCAAATCCCCCTCAATCCCCCTTTTTCAAAGGGGGAAGACAAGCGGCGGCGCGGTTCGCTCCCGTCAAGGTGCAGTTCCCCTTTCGAGCCGCTGTTCCCCCTTCGATGTGCAGTTCCCCTTTCGAGGCGCTGTTCCCCCTTCGATGTGCAGTTCCCCTTTCGAGGCGCTGCTCCCCCTTCGATGTGCAGTTCCCCTTTCGAGGCGCTGTTTCCCCTTCGATGTACAGTTCCCCCCTTTGAAAAAGGGGGGCTAGGGGGGATTTGCTTTTGAGCCTGCCAAGCCCCAGCCCCTCAAGCCGCCGTCACATCCCGCAGCTCCCACCCCGTGCCCGCCAGCAAACGCATGCGGTGCTTGAGCACAGTGCCGGGAATGGTCGAGGTCAACACCAGATCGATATGCAGATCGTCCTGCTGGCCGTCGACGGTGGCGCTGGGATCGGTGGCGCCGAGGCTGGCGTCGACCTCGTCCGGATCGGGCTGCAGCGCGCGCCAGCGTTCGAACAGGCGATCGTTCCGCAAGGCATCCTGCAATTGCTCGGCGAAGCCCTCGGCGCTGACCGCGGAGAACGACAACGAGGGCTCGCTACCGCGCGCGCGCTCGGCGTCGGGAAGGCTGAGGTAATAACGGGTGGCCATCATGGCGTCTCGTGCGGGAACTGACCCTAGCCTAGGACGGCGAACATGCGTGGTTTGTGAACGGCATGCGTCGAATCCGCGGCGTTGCGACGGCGGTCCGCCTGGGGCGGGTTTAGGCCCGCCCAGGCGCCCGCGTGCGGCGGGCCCGGACGATCCCGCCCCGGGCTCCGGCGCAAGCCTGTTCCCGGCGCGACGGCCCGACGCCACGGGCGCCGCGCCGCCGCACGGGTCCGGCCTCAGTCCTCGTGCACGTGCGCGCCATGCCCCTTCGGGCAATGGCAGACCGCGGTCGGGCCGAATTCGACGCCGAAAGTCTGGCCGTCGCGATGGCGCTGCCAATAGAAGTTCGGCGCCTTCTCTGCGCGGTTGCCGATCTCGGCCATGTCGGCGTCTACGTCGAACAGGCGGCCGTCGACCATCACATAGCGGGTGTCGGCGGTGGCGCGGATGTTCTGCAGCGGGTTGTCGTTCAACACCACCAGATCGGCCTGCTTGCCGGTTTCCAGCGAGCCCAGCTGCTTGGACAGGCCGAGCAGATCGGCACCGTCGATGGTCGCCGCGCGCAGCGCCTCGAAGTTGCTGAAGCCGCCCTGGGTCAACGACCAGATCTCCCAGTTCGGCGACAGGCCCTGCAACTGGCCGTGGCCGCCGATCTGGATCTTGATGCCGGCGTCGCGCATCTTCTTGGCCGACTTGGCGACCTCGATATGCCAGTAGTCCCAGTCCGGCGCGATCTCGCGCCGGATCGAGCGCGCGTCCAGGGTCTCGCGCGGGAAGAAGCGGTTGAGCTTCTTGTCTTCCCAGACGTTATCGCGCGCGTACCACCAGTACTCGCCCGAGGTGCCGCCGTAGCTCACCACCAGGGTCGGGGTGTTGCGCACGTCGGTCTGGCGCCACAGCTCGATCACGTCCTTGTACAGCGGCGCCACCGGCAGGTTGTGTTCGACGCTGGTCACGCCGTCCAGCACCATGGTCATGTTGTGGTGGAAGGTCGAACCGCCCTCCTCGACCACCAGCATGCCCAGCTCGCGCGCGGCCTGGTCGATCTGCTGGCGCTGTTCGCGGCGCGGCTGGTTGTAGCTCTTGACCGAGAACGCGCCGTTGGCCTTCATCCGGCGCAGGTGGCTGCGCGCGTCCTCCAGCGAGTTGACCACGGCTTTGAAGTCGCCGTCGGCGCCGTACAGGATGGTGCCGGTGGAGAACACGCGCGGGCCGACCATGCGCCCGGTCTTGACCAGCTCGGCTTCGGAGAACACGAACTCGGTGGTGGCCGAGGGATCGTGCATGGTGGTCACGCCGAAGGCGAGGTTGGTGTAGTAGGCCCAGTTCTGCTGCGGCACCACGCCCTGGCCGAAATGCGCGGCGTGCGCGTGCACGTCGACGTAGCCCGGCACGATGGTCTTGCCGCTGGCGTCGATGCTGCGCGCACCGGCGGGGATGCTCACCGAGGCCGAGGGCCCGACCGCGACGATGGTGTCGCCACGGACCACCACGGTGCCGTCCTCGATCACTTCCTGGGTCTTCTCGGCATCGCGCATGGTGACGATGCGCGCATGGGTGAAGGCGACCGTGTCCTTGGGCGCGTCCACGGCCACGCTCAGGCCGACCGCGATGCCGCCCTCGTTGCTGGGCTTGGGCAGTTCCTTGGGCGCGCCGGGCAGGAAGGCGAAGCTCTGGCGCAGATCGCGCGAGTAGTAGCGGTCGCCGACCATCCAATGCAGCGATTCGGAGTCCGCGCTCCAATGCAGATAGCTGCCGACGTCGGCGCTGACCTGGGTGACCGGCATGGCCTTGCTGTCCTTGGACAGCTCCACCGCGGTGCCGGTGGCGACCAGCGGTGCGACGTAGGCGTTGAACAGCTCGGTGAAGGCGATCCAGTTGCCGTCCGGGCTGATGCTGACCGAGTCGACGTACTTCAGGCTGTAGACCTCGCGCGCGTCCTCGCCGTGCAAGCCGACCGACATCAGCTTCTTCTTCAGGCCGCCGCCGGTGAGGTAGTACACGCGCGTGCCGTCGGCGCTGAACTGCGGGGACTCGCCGCTCTCGGCCACGCGCACCGCCGCGCCGCCGTCGGCCGCCATCACGTAGACGCCCTGATCGCGCGACCACAGGCTGCCGGTGAGCCCGCCGCCGCCGCTCTTGCTGTAGACGATGCGGCGGCCGTCGGGCGAGAAGCGCGGGCTGTAGTAGAAGCCCGGTTCGCGGCTGAGCTTGCGCGCGCCGCCGCCGCTGGCGTCGGCCACGTAGATCGCGGTCAGGTCCTGATCGGACCAGGTGGTGTACAGCAGCTTGCGGCCGTCGGCGCTGAAGCTGGGCTGGTACTCGTAATGGCTGTCGTCGCGGGTCAGGCGCTCGGGCGTGCCGTCGGGCAGGCGCTTGCGCCACAGATGACCGACGGCGTGGAAGATCAGGGTCTTGCCGTCGGCGCTGGTGGCGACATCGCGGATCATCTTGGGCGAGAAGCGGCCTTCGTCCAGGGTCTGCTCGAAGCGCAACGGCGCGGTCACGGTCTGATCGACCTGGGCGGTGAACGGGACGTTGCTGGCCTTGCCGCTGGCCATGTCCACGCGCCACAGCTTGCCCTGGCCCCAGATCACCACCGCGCGCGAGTCCGGCGTCCAGTCGAAGTTCGCGTAGGGGCCGAAGATCGCCCAGGCCTCCTGCTGATCGTGCGAGAGACCGTCCCAGACCGGACGCACTTCGCCGCTGGCCAGGTCCATCACGTGCAGCACGGATTTGTCGCGCACGCGCTTCACGAACGCCAGCGACTTGCCGTCGGGCGAGGGCTGCGGCCGCACCGCGCCGCCGGCGGTGGAGATCAGGGTTTCGCTCTTGCCGGTCTGGCGGTCCAGACGCTTGATCGCGTAGATCGTGTCGTGGACGTTCTTGTTGTACTGGAACGAAGGACCGCCGGTGACGTCCTCGGAGTAATAGACGTAGCGGCCGTCCGGCGAGACCGCCGGTTCGCCCAGGTCCTGCTGGTCGTTCTTCTGCTTGGTCAGCTGCAGGCCGCCGCCGCCGGAGGCGTGGTACAGCCACAGCTCGCCGGCGCCCAGCGAGCGTTCGCCGGTGAAGTGCTTGCGCCCGATCAAATAGCGCCCGTCGGGCGTCCAGGCCGGGTTGTTGAGCAGGCGGAAGTCTTCCTTGCTTACCTGGACCGGATTGCTGCCGTCGGTACGGATGCGCCACAGGTTGTTGCCGCCGCCGCGGTCGGAGGTGAAAGCCAGCTCGCGGCCATCGGGCGAATAGCGCGGCTGCACGTCCCAGGCCGGGCCGCTGGTCACGCGCTGGGCGGCGCCGCCGCCGATGGGCAGGCGATACAGATCGCCCAGCAGCGAGAACGCGAGCTCGCGCCCGTCCGGCGAGACGTCCACGTCCATCCACGTGCCCTCGTCGGTCTCGAAGCGCACGCTCTTGGTTGGGCCGTGCGCGGCCGACACGTCCCACTTCTTCTCGTCCTTGGCTTCGCCGGGCTTGCTCGCGCCCTTGGCGGTCTGGGCCGATGCGCGCGCCGGATCGTTGCCGGCCGGGTCCAGGGCATCCTGCTCCAATTGATCGCGCGGCTTGTCGGCCTTGTCCTTGTCCTGCGGCGCGGGTTGCGGCGCCGGCTGCGGCGACGGCGGGTTCTGGGCGAGCGCCGGTGTGGCGGCGAGGGCGCTGGCGAGCGCGAGGACGAGCAGGCGGTGGCTGGGCATCGGGTCGGGTTCGGTTGGACGAGGTCCGAGCCTAACCCGCGCGGCGGCGCCGGCCCTGGGTCGAAAGTCGTGTGCGGGGCGTTGCGGGCCGCAAAAGCAAATCCCCCTCGATCCCCCTTTTGCAAAGGGGGAGGCTTAAAGCAAAGGTTCGAAGCCCGCGTCGTTACGAATCGGAAGGCGCACCACTCCCCTTTCAGAGTCGCACCGCTCCCCTTTCAGAAGGCGCACTGCTCCCCCCTTAGAGGGCGCACCGTACCCCCTTCAGACGCGCCGCTCCCCCTTCAGAAGGCGCACTGTTCCCCCTTTAGAAAGCGCACAGTTCCCCCCTTTGAAAAAGGGGGGCTAGGGGGGATTTGCTTTTCGAACACGCCAGGCTGCATCGCCACGTGATGCCGGCATGACGCGACGCTTTCATCGCCTCACGACCCACCAGGCCGGGCCCAGGGCGCAGCGAGAGGTCCTCCGACACGCGATTTACGCCATCCGACGCCCGCTTGCGCCGCGCAGGCGCCGCGGACGGCGCGGCTCCGCCTAGCGAATCGAGACCCGCGCGATTCAGGCCACGACCGCGCGCAGCGAGTATCCTTGCGCGCCGCAAACCAGTCCCCGTGGCGTTATGAAGATCGGCATCGATTTCGGCACCAGCTACTCCGCCGCCGCGGTGGTGATCGACGGCGCGGTGCGCACCGTCCACTTCGGTGACGAGCAGCAGTTCCGCACCACGGTGTATTTCCCCGAGGCCGTGCCCGACGCGAATCAGTTCGAGCTGACCGACGCGCTCGAAGCCGAGGTCGATGCCCTGGTGCGCAGCGCCCGCGCGCAGCAGACCCGTGCCGCGAGCGAGGCCGTGGCCGCGCGCCGCGAGCAGGCCGCGCGCTTGCCCGTCGATCAGCGCGAGGCGGCGCTGGCGCTGATTTCCGCGCCCGTGCAGCGCAGCGACACCGACCTGCGCCGCGATGCGATCCGCGCGGTGCGCCGGCACTGGCTGGAACAACAGGTACGCGAAGCGCGCGCCTCGGCGGCATCCTTGCAGAACGCGGTGTACGGCGAAGAGGCGGTCGAGGCCTATCTCGCCGAAGGCTTCGGCAATCTGGTGCAGTCGCCCAAATCGATGCTGGGCTATCAACTGGCGCCGAATGTGCGCCAGACCATCGTCGGCATCGCCGGCTACATCCTCGAACACATCCGCCTCAGCGCCAGTCAACAGCTAGGCGCCAATGTGCGCTCGGCCGTGCTCGGCCGGCCGGTGCAGTTCCGCAGTTCGATGGGGGCGGCCGGCGGCGACCAGGCGCTGGCGATCCTGACCGAAGCCGCGGCCGGCGCCGGATTCGACGAGGTCAGCTTTCTCGAAGAGCCGGTCGCCGCGGCGCTGGGCTACCACGCGCAAAGCGCGCACCGGCATCGCACCCTGGTGGTCGATATCGGCGGCGGTACCACCGACATCACCCTGGCCGAGGTCGGCGGCGCCGAGGAGCCGCTGGTGCTGGGGTCCTGGGGCATCGCGCGCGGCGGCGTCGACGTGGATCTGTCGCTCAGTCTGTCGCGCTTCATGCCGCTGTTCGGCAGAGGCGCCACGCGAGTGCCGGCGCATCACTTCGTCGAAGCCGCGACCGTGCACGATGTGGTGCGCCAACGCGATTTCCAGCGCCGCGACAGCTACCGCGAAGTCGCGGCGCCGTTCGGCCCGCGCCTGATCGCCCTGCAGCAAGGCGGCAACACCACGCGCCTGAGCCGGGCGGTGGAGTCGGCCAAGATCGTCTTGAGCGCGCACGACGATCACCGCGCCGAACTGGACTACATCGAGCCCGCGCTGGCGCTCGCGACCGGCGCGCAACACCTCGCTCAAGCGGCGGAGCCGTTTCTGGGCTTCTTGTCCGAATTGCTGCGCGAGGTCGGGGAAGAAATCGGCGAGCCGCCCGCGGCGGTGTTCCTGACCGGCGGCATGTCGCGCGCGCCGTATGTGCGCGAGGCGGTGCAGCGCTGTTTCCCCAGCGCGCGCCTGGTCGCGGGCGATCCTTCCCTGGGCGTGGTATCGGGCTTGGCGTTCGCGGCGGCTCGGGCGGCTTGATCGGCCAGCCACGACGGTCGCGCGGCGATAGCGGGCGCGGCGTTGTGGGCCGCAAGAAGCAAATCCCCCTCAATCCCCCTTTTTCAAAGGGGGAGGCTCACAGCAAACGTTCGAAGGCAGCGTCGTTTCGAATCTGACGACCTGCCTTTCCCCCCTTTGAAAAAGGGGGGCTAGGGGGGATTTGCTTTTAGCGCAGACAGGCGTCGACGCCCGAAACACCGCGCCTCAATCCTCGAACTTGCTCCCACCCTCGGCCGCAAAACCCGCCGCCACACCGCCCTTGCCGATGTTGACCATGCTGGTCAGGCTCATCACCGCCTCGAACAGCTCGACGTTGTGATCGCGGCAGGTGTCGCGCAGGCGCTCGTAGCCGGGCAGGGTGCGCATCTCCTCAAGCTCGCCGCCATAGCTCAGGCACATGGTCGGCGTCATCAGCCCGTCGCGCACGCGCTTGCCGCAGTAGTCGAACAACTTCTGCGTCGCGGCTTCGAAGCCCTTGATCTTGGCCACCGGCCCGGTCTCGCCGCGGTTGCAGTGCAGCACCGGCTTGATGTCGAGCATCGTGCCCAGGGTGGCGCTGAGCAGGCTCACGCTGCGGTCGCCGCGCACGCGGGTGCGCGCGCGGATGTAGTTCAGGTCGCGCGGAATCAGATAGCCCTGGGTGTGCAGGGCCAGGTTCTCCAGGCGCGCGCGGATCTTCGGCGCGCCCTCGCCGGCGTCGCGCAGGCGCACCGCCTCGACCGGCAGGATGCCCTGGGCGGCGAACAGGTTTTGCGAATCGATCACCCGCAGCGCGAACGGCGTGTTGTTGCCGGCGGCCATGCGCACCGGCTTGTAATCGTTGAGGATGGCGAAGCTGGCCTGGTTGGCGTTGTCGTAGATCGGGCTGCGCGTTTTCGTGATCGTCATGCAGAACACGTAGTCGTAGTCGATCGCCAACTGGCTCACGAACAAGTCGCGCACCTGCTGCACCGTAAACGGGGTGGTCTCGGCCTCGAAGCCGCGTTCGGCCAGGTGCGTCTGCAGGAAGTGCAGGGTGGCTTCGGGGTTGCGATGGTCGGTCAGTACCGCCTCGCCGATCCGCACCGTGACCGGCAGCAGATGGATATCGTGCTGCTGCAGGTACTCCAACGGCAGATCGCAAGCCGAATCGACGACGAGTCCGATGCGCATAGTCCCCCCCCGGGTGTTGGGCGCCAAGACATTTCGAATTGTGACCGGCAGCATACCCGGCATGCGACAAGGCCGTGTCTACGGCCCTGAACGGAGGTCCCGGGGTCGTTCAGGCTTGGCGCCGCACCGCCACAGGCAAGGTGCCCACGCGCTGCATTTCGGGGTCGGCGAGCACCGCCGGGTCGCGCAGCGCGGCCAGGGCGAAGTCGTGGGCGTCGTTGCCCCAGAACATGCCGCCGTCGAACGCCAGGGTGGGCACGCCGTACACCCCGGCCGCGATCGCGGCCTCGGTGTTGGCGCGCAGCGCGGCCTTGGTGGCCTCGCTGCCGATATCGTCCGGCGCCACGCCCAGCGCGGCCGCCAGCGGCGCCAGCGCTTCGACGCTGTCGCCGGCATGGCCTTCGCGCCACAGCCAGTCGAACACCGCGTCGACCGCCTCCGGCGTGCTGCCGGCGGCCACGCACAGGCGCAGCGCGGGCAGCGGGTTGAACGGATGCGCGGGCGGAAAACGCAGCGGCACGCCTTCCTGGCGCGACTGCCACAGTACGTGGCGGTAGGTGAACTCGCGTTTGCCCGGAATCTCGGCCGGGCCCTTCTGGCCGCACGCGGCCAGCACCGCGCCGAACACCACCGGCACCGGTCGCAATGTCGCGGTCGCCGGCGGCAGCGCTTTCACCTTCTGCCAGGCCAGATAGGAGAACGGGGAAATGAAATCGAAGTACCAGTCGATGACGGTCATGGGCCTGCTCCTCAGCGCCACGCGCCCAGGATCACCCCGTACAGGATGAACTGGAGGATGTGGTAGCCGCTGTCGATCATCCACAGCTTGAGGCTGCGCTGGGCGAAGGCGTAGTTGATGCCGAAGCTCATCGCCACGAAGAACAAGCCGACCACGAAGCCCACCCCGAAGCCGTCCGCCGCGCCGGCGCCGGTGGGCAGCAGCACGGTGAAGATCAGCGCCGACAGCAGGCTGCACACGAAGGCGATCGCGAAGATCCGCGCCGGGTGCCGCGGCGCCGAATCGGGATCGATCCCGGCCTCACGGCACCAGGCCTTCTTGAACAAGGGCCCATACCAGATCCCGCCTAGCAGGAATGCGGACGCGGCCGCGGCGATCACCGCCAGCCAGTTGAAGTCGATGGTCGGGAGGGTCATGCCTGGGAACTCCGGAGCAGGGACGAGACGGCTTCAGCAGCCGACGGATTCGTAGGTGGATACCGCGTGCAGCAGCTCGCCGTCCCTGGCGCGCGACGACAGGAACAGCGTCGGTCGCGAAACGTTGTAATGGTCGGTGGTATCGAAGATCAGGTCGAGCTTGCCGTCGCGGTCGAGGTCGCCGGCGAACAGCAGTTGCGGCGTGGCGTCGTCGCCGAGCAGGACGATGTCGACCTCGCGCCGGGCGTCCACCCGCATCAGCGCCTGTTCGACGCCGCCGGCCCCGACCAGCACCACCGCGCAGCGCGCGACCGGCGGATCGCCGCGCATGGGCGGGCATTGCGTGCGGATGCGATAGTCCCGGCCGGCGAACTCGAGCCGGTAGCTCGGCAGTGCGCCGTCCTGGCTGCGTTCGGGGATGCGCGCCGGGGTCACCTTGCCCGCGGCCAGGCCGCTGCCGCGCAGGTAGGCCAGGACCTGGGCGCCCTCGGCGTCCGGGTCCGGTTCCAGCGCCGACGACACGCGCCGGCCGCTGGTCTGGCCGGGCTCGTCCAGGATCGGGTCTTCGACCGCCCGCACCCGCAGCCGGGTCGCGGTCAGCGAAGCCGCGTCCGCGGTGGCGCGCAGGGCCAGCCAGGTTTCGCCGTCGTGCGCGACCGGCTCGTCGCCATGGAACTGCCCGGGCGGTTGCAGCGCGATCGCGGCGGCCAGCAGCAGCGGCGGCAATGACAACGATGGCATCTGGGGCGTCCTGCGGTCCGGTCGAACGCCGCCAGCATACGTCGCGCGGGGGCTTGTGGCGCGCGGCGACCGGGCCGACACTGGCGCGGACGCGGGGAGCCGATGAAACGAGTCTGGATCGCGGCCTGTCTGGTGCTGTGCAGTGTCTGCGTGCAGGCGTGGGCCGCCGGCATCGTGCGCGTCGAACGCCTGACCCAGCCCCCGCCTGCCTCGTTCGAGACCCTGCGCGCGCTGCCCGACACGGCCTATACCGCGCAGTCCGGCCCGCCCCAGCTCACCGGCGCTCAGGACGGCCGCGGCTGGTGGCGCCTGCGTCCGGAGTCCTCGGAAGAGCCGCGCGTACTGCTGGTCTATCACCCCTTCAGCGCCCGCGTCACCGTGCTGGCGCCGCCCGACTACCGCGCGCGCAGCGCCACCATCTTCGATCCCGGCACCCAGGTCAGCCATTCGCGGCGCGCGCTGGCGTTTCCGCTGAGCGCGGCCGGCCCGGTCTACGTGCGCGTCGAGGGCGCGCGCTATCCCCTGCAGATCGCGGTGCGTTCCAGCGAGGACTACGCGGTCGAGGACCACCGCCACGTGCGCGTGCTCTGGCTCAGCATGGGCATCCTGGTCGGCGTGTCGCTGGTGGTGCTGCTGTTCTGGACCCAACTGCGCGAGCGCGTGTACCTGCTGTTCTCGGCCAGCATGATGCTGCAGCTGCTGTACGTGCTGTGCGCCTACGGCGACGCCTACACGCTGCCGGTGCTGGCCTGGCTGGGCCGTTTCGGCGTGGCCGGCATCTGGTTCGTCGCCACCTCCTCCACCATCGTCACCGTGCTGTTCCTGATCGAGTTCGCCGACCTGCGCCCGCGCGCGCCGTGGCTGACGCGCGCGCTGCTGGTCGTGGGCGCGTGGCTGCCGCTGGCGCTGCTGATCGGCCTGGTCTCGCCGTGGCCGGTCAGCAAGGCCTGGTTCCCGCCGCTGGGCAACGGCCTGCTGATGCTGGCCAACGTGCTGGCGGTGGTCGCCCTGGCCACGGTCTGGCTGCGCGGCGGCCGCCACGCCGGCTTCGTACTGATCGCATGGGTCCCCCTGGTCACAGTATCGACCGCGCGCGCGATGCAGCTCAGCGCCGGCGTGCCGCTGACCTCGCTGCTGGAATACGGCCTGCCGGTGATGCAGGCCTTCGCCGCCGTGGTCCTGGTATTGGGCCTGGCCGATCGCATGCTCACCTTCCGCCGCGAACGCGACGTCGCCCAGCTGCACGCCGAACACGACGCCCTGACCGGCGTGCTCAACCGCGCCGGCATCATCACCCGCCTCAACCGCGCGGTGGTCGAGGCGCGGCGCAAGCGCCAGCCGCTGTCGGTGCTGTTCCTGGACCTGGACCACTTCAAGGCCATCAACGACACCTACGGCCACCCCATCGGCGACGCCTGCCTGTGCGCGGTCACCGAGAGCATCCATTCTGAAACCATGCCGCTCTACCAGCTCGGCCGCATCGGCGGCGAAGAATTCCTGCTGCTGCTGCCCGGCGTAGGCGACGCGGTCGCGCGCGACACCGCCGAACAGATCCGCCGCAAGGTCGAGCGCCGCTGCCGCGAGGTCAAGGGCGTCCCGGTCGCGCTCACCCTCAGCATCGGCGTGGTCGAGTGCGGCCCGGAAGACAGCGCCGCCACCTTGATCCAGCGCGCCGACGCGGCCATGTACCGCGCCAAGCACGAGGGGCGTAACCGGGTGGTGTTGTTGGATACGCAGACCAACGCGGTGTAGGGTGCCGCGATGCCGGAATCCGACACTCTCTGTCTTTTGCTCGCTCCGCTAATCCTGCCAACGACCTTGCTCGCCTGGATCGGCTGTCGGCGAATGGTTGAACAGGGTGACAATGGCGAATCCCAAACGATCGATGGCAGTCCAGCGCGTCGGCGTGTGTCCACTTGGTAACAGTGCACTTGGGCTGAGACTATGTCGTACCTCGATCAGCGCCAGGTGTCCGGCAGCATGAATAACCAGTTCGATTTGTCGGACCAATGGCGGGACTATCGAAGCCGAGCGCGATGGTTCGCATGGCTTATAGTCTCAGGATTTCCCATGGCCGCACTAGTAGCGCTATCGCTGACGCGTCCAACTTTAAAGTTGATCATGCTGGGCGCTGCGCTGTTGTGGCTGGTTGGGCTCATTGTCGCTGCGGTGCGCTTGCAGTTCTTTCCTTGTCCGAATTGCGGTCGCCCATTCGCATTCAAGTATCTCAATGACATTCCGACTCTGGTAAAGGCGTGCAGACATTGCGGGTTGGAGAAATGGCAGCATTGATCAACGGCGGGGCCAATAGAAGCCAAATGTCGACATTGGCCGCACTGCACAAAATGAATCTTATGGCCGCCTCCGTCTACGGGCTGGTCAGTTTCTGGGTGTGCTCGTCCTATCAACTCTGGGGCACGCATCCGGTGGGGCACGCATTCCCCGCAGCCAGTGCCGCCACTTCGGCGATCTGGCGCCTGCACTGCTGCAACTGGGTATTTCAGGTGGAGTGCATGTATCGCCAAACTCAAGAACGGAAAGACGGTGGCGCTCCGCCCGCGCGGCGGCTCGATGACGGGAAAGATCGAATCGGGGCAGCTGTGCACAGTCGAGCCGATCGCGGACCTCTCGGCCTTGAACGTGGGAGACATCGTGCTGTGCAAGGTGAACGGAAACGAATACCTCCACCTCGTCAAAGCCATCCAGGGACAGAGGTTTCAGATCGGCAACAACCGTGGCTTCATTAATGGCTGGATCGGGCCCAGCGCGATCTACGGCATTTGCACGAGAGTCGAGGCCTGAGCCCGGCCGCCATGACAGCGCCCGATGAAAGCTCCAACATCTACGCGGCGCCCTCCGCGCGTCCCCTCGAGGACCCGGGAAAGCCGTTCCGATATCGCTTCTGGTTGACGAGCTTGCTTTCCAGCGTGGCGATGCCTGTTGTCTGGTACGTTTTTCTGACATCGTCGCCTTCTGTCTGGGGAGCCGCCCTTCTGCTCCTGGGGTGCTGGCTGATTCCGGTGTTCTGGATTCTGCTCCCGCAGATCCGACAGCCGGACGGATTTGCAGGGATCACCTCCGGGCGATTCATCGGCGTGTCCGCTGCCTATCTGGCGGTCGCGTTCGTCGCAAACTGCGTGCTACTGATCGGCCTCATGTACCTCGGGGCCCTCCTGTTCGGAGTGGATTAAGCCCGCCCGCAGTCGCCCGCTTCGCTTGTGTTTGTCGTGTGTGAGGACCGACACTGTGGATGCCTTGGACAGGTTTGGGGGTGGGCTGCATGAAGAAGCTCTTGCTGCTCATGACGTTCGCCGCATCCGCGACCGTCGCTCAGGCGCAAGACGCACGACCTGCCGCGACGGCCGAGTATCAGGCATGTCTCGAAGAGTCCGAGCAGGCTCGAAAGGAATGCTCCTTCGGCGGTTGCGGCAACATCCTGGGCGCCTGCTACGAACGGCAGATCGCCGTACTCGAGCAGGACAGCGCACGGGTTGCCGAGCGCGTCCAAGGTGCGGCATGCGCCGAATCCGCCGAAAAAGTTGTCGCGGAGTTCAGTGGGCTTGAGGCTAGCTTGACCAAGCTTCGGCAGTTCGACGGCACCTGGCCGGGGTTCGAGCTTCGCGTCGAACTGGCGGAGGCAAAGAACCAATCGCTGAAACTGCTGGCTTCCGAATGCACAGAGCCTAAGCAGCCCAGCGCGCCGGTACGCGAAGAGGAAAGATGAGTCGTATATCGATGGGGATGGGATGAAGCGATACTGGTCAATGCTGATGCTGCTATGCACGCTCCTGTCGGTGGGCTGCTCGTCGGCGCAAGACGGCTTTGTCCCCAGGGCGCCGCTACGTCACCTTGCGCTGACGTTCGACAAGAGCCAATGGACGACGGCCATCGAAGGCGCCGGTGCGGAAGACTCCACTCGGTTGATGATCCTGGACCGAGCGCGCGGTGTGGTCGTGGGCGTTACCGAGTTCGAAAGCTTCAAACCCACTCGGATGCAATCGGTGCTTGCGCGGCAACTGAGCGATGGGTTGCGCATCGAGTTCAATAGCGTCGTGCCGGCCGATCCTGATTTGCCGGCGCAGGCGCTGGCGCTCCCTGCCGACTGGACCTGCGACCATCACGTCGTCACCAAGCGTCCCGGCTCTGAAACGCGCGCTTACACCAGCTGTGCGCGCTCGACCATGACCTGGTTCGCCAACCTGATCGTCATCACGCCGGTGGATGCCACGGAGGCCGAGATCGAGGCGGCGAATGCAGTGCTGAAGAGCATACGCACGGACTAGTTTCTAGTATCGGATGTTGCGCCGATAGGGGGCGACACCGCTACGTCTTTCCGCGCCCCGGGCGTAGCGCTATCGCGCTTCGCCTGCCTTTGCCCGCCCGGCGAGTCGATGCGCCTTCTCGTACAGCGCCTTCGCCTTGTGCTGGTCGCCCTTGGCGGCATGCGCTTCGGCCAAGCTGTCCCAGGTGTTGGGCGAGTTCGGAAAGAGCACGGTGTTCAGTTCGAACACGCGCAGCGCGGAATCGATACCCAAGTTCTCCCGAACGGAATAGCCCGCTGTGTTGATGGCGCGCTCCAGCTCGGCATCGTTCAGTAGATGCTGGGCGCGGATCGATCCAGCCTGTGCCTGCGCATCGTCTTTGACCGGCGCTTGCAAGGAGTAGCGTACCAGCGCCTCCGACAAGGTCTCCGTCGGGAACTGCTTCGGCGCCACCACCGCCATCGCGCTGCCCACCAGCACGCGCGACCAGACGTTGCGCACGCTGCCGTTGGTCAGGTAGGCGAATACGTAAACATCGCCGTCCAGCGAGCCCTGAAACAGCACGCGCACCCGCACGCGCGTGCCGCCGTCGTGTCCGACCTGTCGATAGGTGCCGCTCTCGCCGTACTCCCACCCGGCCGCGAACCCGCCGCGTCGCCCGTTGGCCAGCGTGCGCGGCTGCCAGAGCCGGCGCAGCGTGGCTTTGCCCACCAGCTCGCCCGAGGTCACCGCTTTCAAGAACCGGCCAAGATCGTCCAACGTGAGGTACAGCCCGGCGTGGCCGTGGGCATAGTCCGGCCAGTCGATATCCTGCTCCGGTACCAGGCGCCCGTCCTTGCCGACGTAGCTGCGCACTACGCCTTGCGTGGGTAGCGCAGCCGGGCTCAGCCAGGTGTGCCCCAGTTGCAGCTTGCGCACGATGCGCTCATCGGCGATCTGCGCGTACGGCTTACCGTAATGGGCCTCCAGCAGCGCGGTCAGCACCAGAAAGTTGCTCTGCGTGTAGCGCGTGTCGGTGCCGGTGGCGAACTGCAGGGGCGTATCGGCCAGCGACGCGAACACCGCCGGCAAATCTCCGGGAAACGCCATGGCGGTTGAGGCCGCCCCGTCCTGCCGTTGAGCGAAGTACTCCGGTACGCCAGAGGTGTGGTCCAGGAACTCGCGCATGCGAATGGCCTGCCAAGTTTTCGGCAGGCCGGGTACGTAGGCGCTGGCGGGCCTGTCCAAGTCCACCTGACCCTGCTCGACCAACTGCATGATCAAAATGCTGGCGAACAACTTGCTTAGCGAGTAGGCGGCGAACACGTGATCGGCCGTGACCCGCTCATGGCGCTCGACGTCGGCCTCGCCATCCGCGCCGCAGAACAACACCTCCCCATTGTGCGCGACCAGCAGGGCCTGCCCGGCGATGCCGTAGCGCTGTCGATTGACCTCCATCTGCCGGGTCAGCGCGGCGGACAGCGCCTCGTCCGCGAAGGCCGCGCCCGGTAACAGCAAGGCCAGCGCGAGCAGCATCGTCAGGGTGCGCCTGAAGGTCATCCTATCTCCCATAGTGGTGAAGCGTCCCGGCGATCGTGGCGGCATCGCTGCGCGCGCCACCTGGACACCATCGCGACCATTAGCTTGCCCGATAGACGAAGAGTTTCCTTGCTTGAAGCCCACCGGTTCAGCGCATTGTCCCCAAGGCGGAGCGGCGGAATCGCTTGCCCGGTCGCGGAGGTAGGTCCGACAATCGTCCGACGGCTATCCAAGGGGGACGGATGCGTATCCACAGCGTCGAGATCTATTTCGGCTGGGCCGACCGCGCGAACATGCGCCGTCCAGACCGCCAGGCCCTGGCATGCCTGTTGTTTCGCGACAGCTTAGGAGATGGCCGATGACCGCAAATCTGACCGCATGCCGACGTCCGTTGCCAGATCCCGGTCGACCCCAGTCATGCAGGGTGGCGATAGCGATACTGGCGATGGGGCTGGCATCGTGCGCTTCCACGCCGCGGCTCAACGACCCCGCGATGTGCGAGCAACTGGACGCCTGGGCAAGCGCCGTCGCCGCGAACAGCGTCAGTACCGTCAGGCTAAGCCGCGGCGGCACCTGGATGGTCGACCATTACAAGACTTGCGAACACAGCGACGACGATGCCGCGCGAAGATTCTGCAGTTGGGCGATGGAGTATGCGTCCACCGAGTTTATGGAGGTAAACATCAATAGGGCCCTAAGTTGCCTGCAGGGCCAACGAATCGCGGGTCCCGTCGGAAACACGGGTGTTGAGTCCTGGTCGGGCAAGACTTCGTTCTACAGTCCCCAGTTGGCAGCCGACAACCTCTCCGTCGATATGGAGTACTTCATGGACAATTCCAAGGATGACCGGGTGGACTTCCTCCAGATCACCCTTGGGGTCAAGTAGCTGGCCCAACCTTGGAGAGCCGATGACGTACTCGAAAGCTGTGTGGGTGCTGTCGCTGGCGAGCATGTGCAGCATCGCGGCGTTTGCGGCGCGGCCGACGATGCTGAAACAGCTGCTGGCCATGGGCGCCTTCCTTGTGGCCGGTCTTCTGTTCTTGATCTGTCTGGGATGGGCGCTGACGCGCGAGAAGGGTCGGCGCCTGAGGGCAGCCATCGTTCCGGCGGCGGTGCTGGCGGTTGTACCGATCGGCATCGAACTCGGGCATGCGATCCGCGACTGGCAATTCCAGCGCGACCTGCCGCGCTACCAGGCTGCGGCCGCCTGGGCCTCGAGTTTGGCGGTGCCTGGCGAGACGGTGACCGTGCTGCCTCCCCCAGCAGCGTATGCGGACCTGACCTACGGGGTGCACATTACTCAGAACGAGACCTGCGGCTTAGTGGTGGACTTCTTCTGGGGCGGCGGCTTTCCGGTCAAACACACGGTCCGTCGCTACATTGCCGACCCTACGTCGATGCAGCGTAAGCCGTGCAGGGAGGGGTGGAGGCGGGGTCGGCAGCGGGCGGAAGGGTGGTTCGAGCTTGCGGATTGATCCGATGCCTAGTGCAATCAGTAAATCCGATCCGTCTAACCGGTCATTCGAGTCGATGCAGCTTCGCGCCTCGGTCAATTCATGTTCCAGGAGGCGATAGTGAAGTACGCGATCGGTCTGCTGGCTTTGTGCCTTTCCGGCTGTCTCCACACCGAGAGTGCGTCGATTCTCGTGGAGCCGGCCTCGGCTATGTTGGTGGAGGGCAAGATCCTCCGAGAGTCCGTGGGCGTCGAGACGCTCGGCGGAGTATTTACGCCGTTGCTGACCAAGGGCTGCGAGATTCCCTGCTCGCGATCCGAAACCTTCAGCACGGCGGAGGATGGCCAGAGCCAGATCCTCGTGCGCCTCTATCGTGGCAATACCCGTATGGTCAAAACAGCTCGATCTTTGGGGGAATTTCAGATTACGGGCTTTGCACCAGCGCGACCTGGAGAGCCTGCAATCGCCGTGAAGTTCGAGGTCGATGCCGGCGGGTTCACGCTCTCGGCAACGGATATCAAGGATAGCTCCCGGCTGTCCATTACTCGGATCGAGTAGGGTCAATCAGTCGTCGAACCCCTTGGGCAGCGCCAACCCCGAGGATCCGGCCACCACCTTGCGCAGGCTGGACACGGCCGCCGACGACAAGGAGCGTTCCGCCAGCATCGCCGGGACCTTGCCGCCGAAGTCAGTCAGCGACACGTAAGTCAGGCGCGTCCCCGCGCCCGTGGGCGTCATGACCCACTCGCCACGCGAGCGCAGCGCGATGCAGTCGGCCGATGGCTTCTTGCCTACGTAGTCCAGGGATACGAACTTCACCCGGATCTCGCCATTGCCCGGCGCGTGCCGTTCGAAGCGCATGGAGTAGCAGCGCTCGCTGGTGACCGGCGTGCTCAGCACGTCCGACCACACGGTCACGTCCCGCCCGCGCTGGACGAAGCTGCGGCGGATGTTCTTGTTCTTCTCATCCAGGTATTTCCCGAACAGGTAGTCCGCGATGGCCTCCGGCGACGCCTTCAACAAGGTGCTGATACGCAGCTCTTCGAAGCGTGCCCCCGGAATACGCCGGCTCTCTATGCGGATGCCGTCCTTCTCCTTGGTCAGCTGCCATTGCTGTGCCCGCGCCTCGCCGGCCAACCAGCTCACGCCGGGCAGTAAGAGCAGGCACGCAAGGCTCCGGGTCATCCCACGAGGCGCTTTCGGTGCCCGTCGCGCGATTCGAATGCGGAATGAATCCATGGCGGTCTCGCGGCGCTTGAGCGGTTCCGGCGATTCGATGCCAATCCCATGACAGGGGCAAGACAGTCGATGGCTCCCGCTCGGGGCGCGGAGGACAATGACGCCGCTCCCTGTTCCGGCTACCTTTCGCTCATGGGCTTTGGGCAGGCATCCCCTGCCGCCGACCAACCCTCGTGGAATCAACGCATGAGCAACGACAACCCCGCCTTCTGCGCCATCTACCGTTGGCGCCTGCACCCAGGGACCGAGCAGACCTTTGTCGAGGCCTGGTCGCGGGTGACGCAACTGCTGCGGGCCGAACGCGGCTCGCTCGGCTCGCGCCTGCATCGCGGGCCGGACGATCTTTGGTACAGCTACACGCAGTGGCCGTCGGCAGCGGCGAGGGCCGAAGGGCTGGCGCGTGAATCGGTGGATGTGGAGGCCTGGGCGCGGATGCGCGCGTGCATCGCCGAGAGTCTGCCTGAGGTGATCCTGGAGCCAGTAGCGGATTTCCTGGCGCCGCTGCCTAAGGGCGATGCCTAGCGGCACGCGGCCGCGATGGGCAGTCGGCGCTGGGCGTCAGATCCCGTACTCCGGCAATGCCAACTCGTCGTGGAAGTAGCGCCCCATCAGAATCTTCGGGAAGACCGGGAGGCGCATCAGCAGCGTGGCGTAGTCGCGAGCGCGCACGCCCAGTGCCGTTCTGGGGACGAATGAGGCTGCCAGGCTTTCCGCGAGCTTCTGCTTGCGCGCGACGACCGCCATCAGGCGCGCCTGGTACTGCGCGATGGCCGCAGCGGTGTCGCCGCTGTGCCGATGCAGCTCGCCCGCCAACACGTAGGCCTGCGCCAGCGCGAAGCCTGCCCCCTCGCCCGCGATCAGGGACGGGCAGGCCGCGGCGTCGCCGATCAAGGCCACCCGGCCTTCGGCCCAGGCGTCCATGCGGATCTGGCTGATGCTGTCGAAGTAGACGTCGTCCGCCCGCTCCAGCGCCGTGACGATGGCATCCGATTCCCAGCCGATGCCGGTGAGCGCACCGGTCAACGCCGCCTTGCGCTCGACAGCGTTGGTCGGAGCACGCCCCGGCAAGTGCTCGTCCCGCAGCAATACGAAGAACAGCATGCGATCGTCGCGCAGCGGGAAGCGGGCCACGTACCGGCCGGGCGCGGTGTACGCCACGTAGGTGTTCCCGCTGCGGGGTCGGTAGCCGGCGACCTCGAACGACGCGACATGGCAGCCCATCGGATACTCGAACCGGTCGTCAGGCCCGAACACCACCTGGCGTACGCGCGAGTGCAGACCGTCCGCGCCTATCACCAGGTCGACCTCCCGCGGCGCCGCATGCTCGAACCCGACACGCACCCGCGCCCCGTCATCGTCGATCGCGGTGATGCTGTCGCCGAACAGCGTCTCCACCCGGTCCTCTAAGGCGCCGTAGATGGTCGCGGCAATGTCGTATCGCGCCAGCGTGGCCATGCGCCCCTTGGCCAGCTTCAACAACACGCTGGAAGGGTAACCGCCCCGCGTGCGCCCCGACCGGTCCACCATGCGCAGCTCGTCGGAGTGGTGCTGCAGTTCGAGCAGCCCCGGCAGCAGCCCCATCCGTTCCAGCGCGTCATAGCCGATGCCCCACAGGTTCACCACGAACCCGCCGGTGCGGAGTGCGGGCGCCCGCTCGACCAGCAACACCTCGTGGCCCAGCTTGCTCAGCCAGTAGGCGAGCGCTATACCGGCAATGCCGGCGCCGTTGATGGCGACTTTCATTGATGCCTTATCTCTGTGCGCCTAGTGAGATTTCGCAGACCATTCTAGGAAAGTGCACTCTGGTCCTTGTTCTCGGGGCAATAGTATGGACTGAGGGTATATGCTCGCCTGAAGCCGCGCCGGGGAAAGTTCGAACAAGGCGGACGGCCCCGGGGGCGCCTAATCCGCGCGTTGGCCACTCTATCTAGACGAATTCTATGGCACTTATCCCATGTCGTGAATGTGGCAAGACCATAAGCAGCGAAGCTGTGGCGTGCCCTCAATGCGGCGCACCGCCTCAGCCTATCTTGACTGCGCCCACCTCTACGCCCCCACCGGTGCCAGTTGAAGTCAAGCGAGGTGGTGAGGAAGAGATTCTGCATTCGGACAACTTGGCGACTGTCACGACTTCGAGGGTGATCATTCGAGGGACGACATATGCCCTTCGCAACATCACCTCTGTTCGGATGACCGTAACGTCTCCCAACACATCGTTTCCGACCATCCTGATTTTGCTAGGCGTATTTCTTCTACTCCCAGCATTGTTTGCTTTCACGAGCTCAACGAGCGCTGGCTTCACCACGCTGTTCTTTGCCCTAGTGGCTATTGGTATCGGTGTTCTTGTACTAAAAGGCAAGAAAGCGATCTATCACGTGTCTATTGCGAGTTCGTCTGGTGAGGTCAATGCATTGAGCTCGTTTGACAGAGCGTACATCGAGCAAGTCGTGCATAGCATCAACAAGGCTATCGTTCAGTATCGATAGAAGCGATTGAAGGTAACTCAAGAAGGTGACTTCAAAGGAGGGTCAGAGTGCACTTTCGCGAAGAGTCTTGGAAAAGTGAGCTCTGACCCCTGTTTCGAAGGTTGCGCCGGTGTGAAGCGCGAATTTTCCGTGAGAGCCGGCGGTAAGCGGTTGAACTCTGCTTCCTGTCACTAATTCTGGAGGGGTCGACATGTCACGTGCTCGCGATCTGTTCGAAAGAGTGCGGCTTGAGGGAATTGCAGCAATCAACGCCATGCTCGCTGATCGTGTCGCAGAGGAGCTATTTCTAGACTTCAAGAAGTCCGGAGACGACGGTGGCGGAAAGGTCTTGCATACGAGCGATAACAAGAACCTGTCGAAGGCAATTTCAGGATTTGGAAACAGCTCGGGCGGGGTCATTGTTTGGGGGATTGAATGCGCTCCACAGCCTGACGGAGCCGACGTTGCGGCAACCATGCACCCATTGCGCGATGCTCAAGCTTTTCGTTCGCGCTTAGAGTCTGCGATCTCAAGGCTAACGGTCCCTCCTCATGACGGAGTTGAGAATCTGACCGTTCCAGACGGCGACGAAGCGCGGGGCTATGTGATTACATTGATACCGCAGTCTTCACGGGCGCCACTCCGCGCTGAGGCCCCAGGATTGAGGACCTACTACATGCGGGCGGGCTCGTCCTTTGAAGTGGTCCCTCATGATGCTCTGGCAGGCTTGTTCGGCCGCCCCCCGAGAGGGAAGTTGACGCTCCAGTTTGTTTCGCTTCCGGCGCGCCGCCCTCGAGATCAACAAGATCAAAGGATGGTGCTTGCGTTTACGCTTGCGGTCGCAAACATCGGTGCGATTCTCGCAGAGAAGGTGTATGTATCGGTGTGGTGGGGCGACAGTGGTGCTGCCGGAGTTAGAGTCTCACAAAAAAACGAAGCGTTCCCGATCCGGACTACCTCCTTTCCGGGAGCCCAAGCGGTTGCTTCTGAAGGAGTGTACTTAGCGCCAGATTCGGTGGGCGAGGTGCTCGATTGCGTGATTACTGTTCCGGATAACCCGGAGACTGACATCTCCATTCGCGTGACAATCGGCGCCCGGAACGTGGAGCCTGAAATTACATGGATCCAAGCCACTGCAGCGATGTTGGTTGCTGCTGTAGAGAGGAGTCAGCAAGGGCCGTACGCGACGTCCGATGTACTGATAGTTTCGAGCAGTCCGGGCGATTGATTCCAGCGACGAGAGCCTTAGCCATCAGGCAGTTGAAACGATCGAATTTCTCGATCTGCCTATCTTGGCGCTAGATCTCAACGTCGGTCAATTTCGTAACAACGATGTCGAAGCCACTTGCGGCACGGCGACGAAAGTTCTTGCCAAGGGAGAGTCAGAGTGAACTTTCGCGAAGCATTCTGGATAGGTGCACTCTGATCCCTATTTTCAACAAGCTAGTCATTCCACTTGCGAATGGTGCTGACAAGATCATTCATCCTATCTAGCCAATCGAATCGCTCGCTCATGTTCTCGATGGTCATGTGTGGGGAGCACTTCAGGGCCAGTTCTACCTTGTCGATGGAGCCAAGCCCGAGCTTCTTCTCGATGTAAGACTGGCCCTTCTGGGTTTTTGAAGTGGATGGGAAGATCGCTTCATACTTGTCTGGGTCGAGAATTTCAGTCATCCCTAGCGCCGCTCCGATAACGGAGCCGGGCAAGTATGTTTCGATCTCCTTACCTGCAGTGATCCACAAGGTGCTATCCGGCACTGCTTTGAGAGCCTCTTTGGCTTTGAGTACACGAGGCTTGAGGGTTGATCCCTTTGCGGATCGATCGCTGTCACAGATGAGAGCCACGTTGTGGTTGAGAGGGATTAGGTTCACTAGCTCATCTTCACAATCGTTTGGGGCGCTGAATCCTACGCGAGCTAACAAGGATCCACCGTAGAAGGCGCAAGCGTAGTCGCGCCCTTCAATCAGTTCGCCATGCGAGAAAAGGTGTATCCAATGATTGAGGTAGATGGCATCCGACGGACCTTCTACCCATACAATTCCATTGGCTTGCAGAATGTCGGAGGCCTTGGCGCCAAGATCTCCGATTAGACCGGTTTTCTCAAAATGTCCGTTGATGGTTTGAGTAGTCGCGTGACTGCCATTGTGAGTGACGCGGACAATTTGCGCGTGATCGACGCGGCTGAATAGGTCGAGAGTCGCGCTGGAATGAGTCGTAAGGAAGATCATGCAGTCGTTATCTTGTGCGAAGTTGTCGATGTACCTCAAAAGTCGACGCAGCAAGGCTGGGTGCAAGTTGTTCTCTAGTTCTTCGAACGCATAGACGTAACTTCTGATCGGCCTATTTTCCATGTCGGGAACGATCAGGAGATTGAGAAGGACCAATATGATCGTCTTCAGTCCACTCCCTGAGCTACTCAGTGGTATCAATCCCTTACGTTCTTCGCCAAGAAAGATTTCCCATTTCGTATCTTCGAATCCAGGATCATCGTGATGCTGAATTTGTATCTCGGTGAAGGTTCCGTCAGGCCCAAAAATTGCATTCAGAGCTGAGAGAAGCTCATGCTGTATCTTCTTTCTACGGGAGCCTACATCTTTCGCGCTCGTAATATATCTGCGGACGATGTCTGTCGCACCTGTGCCATCGGAGGAGAGCCTCAATGCGTCACTCGGCGCTTCTCGGCGAATGTCGCGATCGGCAAGTAGATGTCTAAAATCTCTCCCTTTCAGCGGTAGCTCAATATCAATAGCTGCCAGTTGAAGCCTCAGCAAAGCTTCTTCTTCAACTCCATAGCGGAGCGGAACTGCTGTATCGACTATTGAGAGATTCCGGACCGCTACGTCAGGCTCTAAAGTCCATTCCAGGGTCGCGTTTGCGTAGTGTGCTCCATGGTCCCGCCAATGGTTTCCTGGGAGGCTGGCTCCCATGCCGTCCGCGAAGTAGCTACGCAACTTGTTCTCGTCAATAGAGCCTGTGCATCTCAACCCAGCTTTCGTAACCTGAGAAAAATCTGAGCCGTGGCACAGTGCACGAACAAGGTTGAGTAGTAGCGATTTGCCGGTGTTGTTTCGACCGATAACGACATTAATCTTCGTGAATTTGTCGAAGCCGCACCAGTCTCCACTGAAACAGCGGTTGTCTTTGATTTTGATGCCAGTTATTGGCATGCGGCCTCCATTCCGTTCGAGAGAGAGACTTGTCCTGCAAGCGCTAATGCCAGGCAGGTAACTAGTTGGGTAACTGAAAGAGCTGTGGAGTTATTGAGCTGTTGTTACACCGATTTCTCGAATCGCCGGACGAAAGCAGTGAGGGTTGTGTCGAAGATGGCGCAGTACTCGCGGAGCTGAATCAGATCGAGACGGCGAGTGCCGTTCTCGATGTCGCTGATATGCGATTGCGACCGCCCCAACGCTTGCGCCACATCCGCTTGCAACATCCCAGACGCTAGCCGCATCTCTTTAAGCAACTTGGTAAGAACTTCGTTCTCGTGCTGATGAATTGACTTGGGCATGGGCATGGCCGGAAAGCAGTAGGCCACACGGAAGCTATATCGACTTTCCTGATATCGGAAAAGTAGATATAGTCGACTTGTGTGGCAGGGTGCCCGGGGCTTTGGCTGGTACATCCGGCCGGGCGCTGCCCGAGACTTCACCGCCAGCAAGGACCGCAGTCATGACCGTCCCCGACCAGTTCACCCTCTCGCCCGACCTGCTCCTACAGCTCTGGCCCGCCCCGAGCGACCCCACCACCGATGCCATCGCCCTGGCCGCGCTAGGCCCCGAACGGCTGGACCGCTTGTGCCTGCACGCCACCGACCGGACACAACGGGCGATGGAGGACGCGCGCGGCTTGTTGGAGGTCGCTCTTGAAACGTTGGAGTTGCAGCTATCGGCCGACCATCAGCGCCGGCTGCTGGAGCGGGCCGACGACGAGCTGGCCGCGGCGCTGTGTTGGGGCGCCTTGGCGGCCAATGCGCGCTTCTGCCGGGAGCAGCCGGAACTGATGCGGCAGCTGGGCGCGGCGGCGGATGAGGTGCGCTCGGGTCGCACGGGCAAACGCCAGCGGGGCGCGGCATAGGGTGCGGCGCACCGAGGCGAATCCGCCGCCGCTACATCGCAGCGGCGGAGTGTCGCTAACGAGGGCTTGGGGTCAGAGCTCCGGTTCCGGGTCGCCGCCCCAGAACGGACAGCGGATGATCTCGACCGTCACATGGGCCGAGGTCACGCCCCGGTCCAGAAACGGCGGCGATCCGGGCGGGCAGTTTTCGTAAGCCCTGAGGCCCACCACTTCGGTCTTGGCCGCGGTCGAGTAGTAGGTGGCCAACGTGGTGTAGCCATAGGCCGGGTAGGGCAGGGCCCACGCGGCCAGCGAGACCAACATGCCCAACGTCGCTGCGGCGCCGAGCATCCATAGCCGGCGGTGGCCGGTTCGCTTCTGCGTCTTCATGCGCTCTCTTCTCCTTGAGATGTACGGCTTGGGGAGCCGGCCGTACTTCGGCCGTGCGTGCCTGCCGGGTTCCGGCGCGATCCGCGCTTGGCCAGTATCGGCCGCTTCCGATCCGCTATTCAATTTGCCGCAATGCCTCAGACGAGTGTTGCCTTGCGACCGAAGATAAATAGCGGCGATACCGTGTGCGAAACGTTAGAGTTGCAGTTGCTGGCCGATGACCTCGGTTGCTGTCACTACTACGGCTGTGTCCGCGCACTGCAATGGGCGCTTGACCGGATATTCGGCTGCTGGAGTTCAAGGAATGAATGAGCTGATCGCCACGCTAGGGTCGAAGCCGGAGGCACCCGAGACGGCGTTTACCTTGGCGCCCTATTCATTGGCGGCGCATACGCAGGCGCCGTTGGAAGCAGGCATGGCGGCGGTTCGCTATCTGAGCGCGATAGCTCACGGCATTCAGCTGCAGCTGGATGCGCGCGGCACGATTCAAACCATCTTTCTGCACGGTGCCGGCAAGGACGATTTCAGTCAGTACGGCGGCGCGCTCGGGCACGGCCTTACGTTCGCGTCGTCGCGTGCTGAAGTGGAAGCGGTGCTGGGTGCGCCGGATCGCGGGGCTTCGCCGGGGCGGACTTTGCTGGGCGCGCACGGCGGTTGGTTGCGCTACGACCACCCGACGCATTCCGTACACTTCAGTTTCGATGCGGCGGGTGGGCTGGCGTTGGTGACGATCCTGACGGCGGAGGCGCGGCCGAAATGACGCCGGAGAAGAAAGTTCATCCGTCCAGACGGGTGCAGATGCAAACGCGGTCGGGCTTGGGTGTTCGGCGCTCATGACGACATCTCGTGAGATCGAGTGCAGAGAGTTCGACTGGTTCGCGTTCGATCGCGACGGAAGTTTCGCGCTGTTCGCCACCGCGGGCTGCGGCGTGGTGCCGGATTCGGTGCGCGCCTCGGTGGGATCGCACGATGCGATCAGCGAGGCCGTGGAGGTGACGGGCTGGGGAAGCTCGGCGGTCTGGCAGAGCTATGCCCGGGTCGGCTTGTACGCCTACGACTGGTCGGATGCGGAAGGGCGCTATGTCCGAGTAGCGGAGCCGACCGCGCCGCTGTCTCCGGCGTTGGCGACGCGCCTGGCGGCCTGCCCGGACTTGCTTGAATTGGATTTGCGTTTTGCGCAAGCAGCCGGGATAGAGTGGGTAGAGGGCGGATCGCCCATTGCTCTGGCCGAACTGCCTGCGCCGCGTGTGGGGGGCGAGGGCCATAAGTCGGTCGCGGGCGCGGAGGCGTCCATGAGTCGCCTTACGATCTGGTTCTCGATTGCCCTGGTGGTGCTGGCCGCTGCGCTGGTATACGTGCAGTCGTGGCCCGTCGATCCGATGGGTCCGGTGGGTGCGGCTGGACCGGGGCGCTGCTGATGGGCAACATCCGGTTCCGGTACGCCATCCTCGGCGTACCGCCTTCTTGGAACCGTTGCTTGGGTCTGGTTCGTTCTCAACGCCAAGGAAACACGTCCAGGTCTCCGCGAGGCGATCGATGACTCAGCTATCGGCAGCCGCGGTGATGTTCGTGGACAACGTCGACAGGATCTCCGCGTTCTACAGAGGCGTTGCGGCCATGACGGTCGTGCATGCGGACGATGAACACGTGGTCTTGGAGGCGGCGGGCTTCCAGCTGATCGTCCACGCCATTCGGTATTCCGATGCAGGCGAGACGACCACTTATCCGCTCCGCGAAGACGGCTGCATCAAGCTGTGCTTGCCGGTTTCCGACATCGATACCGCACGTTCGATGGCCGTCGGGCTGGGGGGCGAGCTATGGCCGCCAGAACGTGAATGGCAGGCGCGCGGCGTGCGGGTGTGCGACGGGCGGGACCCCGAGGGCAATGTGTTCCAGCTGCGGCAGAGCGTGTCCTAGCGTTTCGCTTAAGCACCATCCCATGCGCGGCTCGGTCGCGCCCGACCTAAGGCCGGTCCCAATGCTGCATCACCTCTCCATCGCCGTTTCCGATCTGCGCAAGGCTGGCACCTTCTACGACGCCGCACTCGGCGCCTTAGGCTATCGACGCGTGTTCGAGGACGACACCGCCATCGGCTACGGGCTGGTGGATGGCGAGGATCAGCTGTGTCTGAAGCTGCGGCCCGGTTCGGCGGCGCCGGGTCCCGGGTTTCATGTGGCGTTCGCGGCGCCGTCGCGTTCGGCGGTGGATCGGTTTCATGCGCAGGCCTTGGCGGTCGCGGGGACCGATAACGGCAAGCCCGGTCTGCGTCCGGACTATGGGCCTCACTACTACGCGGCGTTTCTGATCGATCCGGATGGGCACGCTATCGAGGCGGTCATCAACCACGCGTAATCGGCACCGATACGCTATCGCGTGAGCCCCGGAAAGCCACATGCGCATCGCCGCGGAAGACTGGCATGATGGCTGAAACTAGCGCGCGCGCCGTCTAGTGGCGTGCCTCAGCACCTGTGGTCGGTGACATGGTCAATCTCACGACGAACCAGCGCAAGAACTTGGTCATTGCCGCTGCCACTGTGCTGGTTATTGGGTTTAGCACCTGGATCAGCTTGGACCCAAAACAGTACTTCTTCTACGGCGATGAAGACAGGGCGCAATGGGAGCATCCGACGGGCCATTTCCTGATCTTTTGCGGCTTCTATTTGCTTGAAGCCCTTTTTTTGGCGAAGGTCATAAAGCTTGGGGCCCGCCTGTGGCCTCGCATCTTGCTCGCGGCGGTGCTGTTCTTGCCTTGGGCTGCGTTCTCGTCGTTCTTCGCCCTACACGCGCCGGGGTACACGATGGTCCATATCCTGTGGACATGGCTGATTTCGGCAGCGCTGGTGCTCATCTTTGCCGGATCGGCGGTGCGGCACTTGTTCAATAGCTTTCGAGGCCGCCAGGGCGGCGTTTAGCGAAGATGTCCTAGCTAGGTTCTGGTCGAGACTTCTTCAGTACTACAGGGGATCGCAATGCTTGTCAGATGCTGCTTGCTCGTGGTGCTAGTGGGGATGAGCGCTCCATCGGCGATCGCTCGCGGGAAGGCCTTCCCTGCCCTCGACCCTGCCAGTTGGGAAGGAGATCTCTACCGCTTTGTCCAGCCCACGCCGGACTGCAGGGGCGGTACGGTCGAGCAACTCGGAAAGCGTATGGAAGTCTCTGAGCCGTACCTGGCGGAGGCGTTCGAAAAGGCTTACGCCACGACGATCCCTTTCAAACGCGAACTCGCGCCTATGGATCGGATTCATTCCTTCAGTTTTCGATCCGAGCAGGCCGGGACGCCCTATTGGGGCTTCGACGGTTATCTGGTGGCACGTGGCGGATGTGTCATCCACGCCGAGATCACGAACTACGACAACTAAGGTGGAAGCACCTTGGCGCATGCGCAGCGAGCCGCATCGCGGCCCGCTGCGCCCTATCGCTTATCGCCCCGACGGCGCCGGATACGCGCGCGGCAAACCATTCTCCGGACGCAGGTAGCGGTCGCGCAGTTCGGTCTGGCGGCTGCGCATTTCGATGGCGCGGCCGTTCATCCATACCTGCAGGGCGACGCTGCTGACTTCCAGCGGGTCGCCGCTCCACAGCACCAGGTCGGCGCGATGGCCGGGGGCGATGCTGCCGAGTTCGGCGGACACGCCCAAGGCTTCGGCCGGCACGCGGGTGAGGCCGGCCAGGCCGTCTTCCCAGGGCAGACCGGCGGCGACGGCGTTGCCGGCGAGTTGGCGGACCTTGCGCGCGTTGTGCGAGGCGTCGCCGCTTTGGCTGAAGCCGACGGCGACACCCGCGGCGCGCAGGCGCGCGGCGTTTTCCATGCTCGCGCCGATCTGGTCGAAGTCGCCTGGCAGATTGGCCAGCGGGTCGACGAACACCGGCACCTTGGCCGCGGCCAATTGCGGTGCGAGCTTCCACGCCTCGGCGCCGCCGGCGATGGCGATGCGCACGCCGTGGCGCGACGACCAGCGCAGCAGCTGGCGGATGTCGGCGGCGCGGTCCACGCCCACCATCACCCGGCCGCCGCCGTCGAGGTAGCGCGCCAGCGTGGCGCGCCCGGCCGGCGTGAGCAGGGCGGCGTTGGCGTCGGGGCCGATGCGGCCGCGCGCTTCGGCGATCAACTGATCCAGGATCATCCACTGCGCCGCGCGCGAGTTGCCGCTGAGGCCGGAGGCGTCGCCGCCCAGCTTCACGAACAGCACGCGTGCGCCGGTCGGGTCGGGGCCGCCGTCCAGGCGCATCACGCCGCCTTGGCCGGCCACGATCGAGCCGCCGGTGGCGGTGCCCGCGCCCAGTAGGGTCCAGCCGATGCCTTCGATGCGGGTGACCGGGATCAGCACCGACTCCGGGTTGTAGGCCAGGGTCACGTCGAACTCCGGACGCACCGTCATCTGCTTGGTGTCGGCGCCCAGGGCCAGGGTTTCGTCGACGGTGGATTTCTCGCCGGAGACTTCCTCCAGGCCGATCTCGGTGATGCCGCCGAACAGCGTGGGCGTGAGCGGGCGGCCCTCGGCCTCGATCACCTGCGCGCCGGCCGGCGCCTTCAGGCCCTTGCCGATCGCGCGCACCTGGCCGTTGCCGATCAGCACGTCGGCGCCCTGCAGGCTGCCCTGCGCGGTGGCGGTGTGGACGGTGGCGTTACGGATCAGTACGTCTTGCGCGAACGCGGCTCCGTGCAGGGCGAAGCCGCAGGCGAGGAACAGCGTGGCGCAGCGGCGCAGCAGGCCGCGACGCGGGGCGGTAGCGCGGCTCACGGCGCACCTCCGGCGGCGCGTGCGCCCTGGCCGAGCAGGAAGTCCGAGGTCGGCTGGCGGTTGCGGTCGTTGCGGTCGTAGATGCGCGCGCCGTCCACGTAGACCTGTTCGGCCTTGGCGTAGACGCTGAAGGGGTTGCCGTTCCACACCACCACGTCGGCCATCTTGCCGGTCTCCAGGGTGCCGGTCTTGTCGAGCACGCCCAGCGACTTGGCGGCGTTCTGGGTCAGCCAGCGGATCGCGCGCTCGGGCGGGATGTCGATGCCGGCCAGCTTGGCGTGCGCCATCACCTTGGCCGCTTCCTGGTTCAAGCGCTGGATGCCTTCCTGCGAATCGGAGTGCACGATCGCGCAACTGTTCTGCGGGCGGTCGACCAGGGCGATGTTCTCCTGGATGCCGTCGAAGGCTTCCATCTTGAAGCCCCACCAGTCGGCCCAGAGCGCGCCGCACACGCCTTCGGCGGCCAGGCGGTCGGCGATCTTGTAAGCCTCCACGCCATGGTGGAAGGCGCTGACCTTGAAGCCGAACTCCTTGGCCAGGTCCAGCATGGTCGCCATCTCGTCGGCGCGGTAGCAGTGGATGTGGACCAGGATGTCGCCCTTGATCGCGCCGGCCAGGGTGTCGAGCTTGAGGTCGCGCTTGCCGCCAGCGTCCTTGTCGCTGTCGGCGGCGGCGCTGCCGTTGGACGAGCTCTGCCACCAGCTGCGCTTCTTCTTGGGCTGCTCGGCCTTGGGCGTGTTCTTGCGCACGTACTCGCTGGCGTCGATGAAGGCGGCGCGGTAGCCGGCGACGTTGCCCATGCGCGTGCCCGGCGAGGTGTTGCGGCCGCCGTAGACGCGCTTGGGGTTCTCGCCGCAGGCCATCTTCAGGCCCCAGGGCGCGCCCGGGAATTTCATTGCCTGGTAGGTCGTGGCGGGCACGTTCTTGAGGGTCACGCCGCGGCCGCCGATCAGGTTGGCCGAGCCGGGCAGCACCTGCAGGGTGGTGATGCCGCCGGCCATGGCGGCGGCGAAGCCCGGGTCCTGCGGCCAGACCGAGTGCTCGGCCCAGACGTTGGGGGTGACCGGGCTGGTCATCTCGTTGCCGTCGCTGTGGGCGCTGACGCCGGGGCTGGAGTACACGCCCAGGTGCGAGTGCACGTCGATCAGGCCGGGGGTGATCCACTTGCCGGTGGCGTCGACGCGGGTGGCGTCGGTCGGCGCATCCAGGCCGGTGCCGACGGCGACCACTTTGCCGTCCCGCATCAGCACGTCGGCGTCGTCCAGGCGCTGGCCGGTGCCGGTCAATACGGTCGCATGCTGCAGCAGGACCGGGCCGGAGGCGACCGGGCGGTAGGTGCTGGGATACGGGTCCTGGGTGAAGCGCGAGCCGGCGGCGGGCGCGGGCGGGGCCGCGTGCGCGGCGCCGACCAGCAGGGCCAGGCCGCAGCCTGCCAGCAAAGGTCGAAGCATGGTGGTTTCCCCAAAGTGACGGCAAGGTCAGCCCCGAACCGTAGCGGCCGCCTCGGGCGCCGCCAACCCTGACGATAGTCATGGGCGGTGCGACAATGGGGGTACAACAACTAGAAAAAGAGGCGGGCGACCGTGAAAGACAAAGAACAAATCGTCGAAAACTGGCTGCCGCGCTACACCGGCGTGCCCCTGGACCAGTTCGGCCAGCACGTGCTGCTGACCAACTTCGGCGGCTACCTGCACACCTTCGCCCGCCTGACCGGCGCCGAAGTGGTCGGCCTGGACCGGCCGATGCCCAGCGCCACGGCGGACGGCATCACCATGATCAACTTCGGCATGGGCAGCCCGAACGCGGCGACCATGATGGATTTGCTGTCGGCGATCATGCCGCAGGCGGTGTTGTTTCTGGGCAAGTGCGGCGGCCTCAAGCGCAAGAACGAACTCGGCGACCTGGTGCTGCCGATCGCGGCGATCCGCGGCGAAGGCACGTCCAACGACTACCTGCTGCCGGAGGTGCCGGCGCTGCCCGCGTTCGCGCTGCAGCGCGCGGTCTCGACCATGATTCGCGACCTCGGCCACGACTACTGGACCGGCACGGTCTACACGACCAACCGCCGGGTCTGGGAACACGACCAAGCCTTCAAGGAGCGCCTGCGCGCGATGCGCTGCATGGCGATCGATATGGAAACCGCGACCATCTTCGCCGCCGGCTTCGCCAACCGCATTCCCTGCGGCGCGCTGCTGCTGGTGTCGGACCAGCCGATGATTCCGGAAGGCGTGAAGACCGAGGCCTCCGACGCCAAGGTCAGCGCCGAGTATGTGGACAATCACATCAACGTTGGTATCGAGGCGTTGAAGCTGATCCGTCGCCACGGCAAGTCGGTGCGGCATCTGCGATTCGACGAGTAGTCGTTAAGCCGACATCTTCGCGACGCCGTAGGGTGCGGTGAGCTGTAGGCGAACCGCACCGTTGCGAGGTAGCGGGCGCTTGCGGGGAAAGCAAATCCCCCTCAATCCCCCTTTTTCAAAGGGGGAGGGCGGAGATGTACGAATGCGGTGGCGGCTGTAGGGGGCGGTGAGCTGTAGGCGAGCCGCGCCGTTGCGACGTAACGGGCGCTTGCGGGAAAAGCAAATCCCCCTCGGTCCCCCTTTTTCAAAGGGGGAAGTAAGTGCGTTTGGGGCAGAGGCTTGCGGCTGTGCTCCCTCCTTTGACAAAGGAGGGTTGGGGAGGATTTGCTTTGGCTCGCACGCTCCGGCCATGCCTCCACGATCCGCCCGCCCGGCCCCAGGCGTTTCAGCGGCGCCACCGCCACCCCTGAAAAATTAGCGTTCAGCAACCTGATCTGCGACCGCAAGCACGCGACATCGCACCCCCTGAGACCCCTGTCGCGCACACTGGCGTCCAGCATCGGGACACCACCATGGAACAGGTCATTTACCTACTTATCGGCGCCGTACTCACCTGGTCGTTTTATTTCGTCCAGCGTCGGGTCGAGCGCCGCAACACCGTCGACGCCATCGAGCGCGGGCAGAAGCTGCTGGCGCTCAAGCAGGGGCTCGACGGCAGCAACACCAGCCTCGACGATCTGCGTCGTTTCGAAACGCGCCTGATCGGCAAGGCCGAGACCGCCGCGCGCCTGGCCGACAACTATTTCAGCAAGGCCGAGGAAGTCGCGCGCCAAAGCGACGACGACGGCGTCAGCCAGGACGACATGAACCGCCAGGCGATCGTCGAGTTCGAGCAGGTCGATGCGCGCCTGCGCGGGCTGGTCGAGCACCTGCGTCGCCAGCTCGATGGCGACGGCCGCGCCACCTTCGAGGAGGCGCATCGCGCCTGGCTGTCGTTTCGCGAGCGCTACGCGCGCTTCATTTCGCAGTCCTACTCGACCGGGCCGATCCGGCCGCTGATCCACGCGGTCACGCTGGAGAGCATCACCACGGCCTGGATCACGGAGCTGGAAACCCAGCTGGGCGACGACAGCCTGTAGGCGCGGAACGCTGCGTTGTGGGGTTTCGTGCGCGGCGTACGCGGGGGCTGCTAACGTGCGCAGCCTGACCCTAATGTGAGATCTTCCGTGACCGAACCCACCGCTCAGGACGTCGTCGATTTCTGGCGTCAAGCCGGCTACCAGCGCTGGTTCGATCGCAGCGATCATTTCGACGCGCAGTGCCGCGCGGGCTTCCTCGAAGCGCATTTCCGCGCCGCCAGCCGCCAGCACGACGATTGGATGCAGCAGGGCGAAGTCGGCGCGCTGGCGCTGCTGATCCTGCTCGACCAGATTCCGCGCAACGTGTTCCGCGGCAGCGCGCATGCCTACGCAACCGATCCGTTGGCGCGCATGTACGCGACCCAGGCGGTGGCGCGCGGCGACGACCGGCGCATCGAGGCCAGGCTGCGCGCTTTCTTCTATCTGCCGTTCGAGCATTCCGAGGCTATGGACGATCAGCGGCGCTCGGTCGAGCTGCACCGCGGACTGCCGGTGAGCGAGGACATGCTGGATCCCAGTCAATGGGCGGTGCAGCATCTTCAGATCATCGAACGCTTCGGTCGCTTCCCGCATCGCAATCAGGCCTTGGGGCGGGAGAGCACGGCGGAAGAGCGGGCCTATCTCGATAACGGCGGGTTCAAGGGCTGAGCGTCGCTGTAGCAGCGATGCCAATCGCCAGCGCTGTCTGTGGCAGCGGCGCAAGCCGCGATTTCGTCCTAGTCGGAGCGACGCGATCGCGGCTCACGCCGCTCCCACAGAGAGCAGATCGCGTCTAGCCGCGCATAGCTTTGGGGTAGGAGCGGCGTAAGCCGCGATTGCGTCACTTCGGCTGCCTGCGCGGGTCGCGGCTTGCGCCGCTCCTACAGGTAGCAGGGCGTATCTATCGAAGGGCTGATGTAGGAGCGACGCGAGTCGCGACCGCGACTCTTCGACCGTCTGCGCAGGTCGCGGCTTACGCCGCTCCTACCCCAAGGCAGGGCCTCAAGCCTTCTGTGGGAGCGGCGTAAGCCGCGATTGCGTCGCTTCGGCCGCCTACGTTGGTCGCGGCTTGCGCTGCTCCTGCAAGGCGTCGTGCGCGTTTAGCCTGATCGGGTCGAGCCGCCCAAACGGAAACGGCCGCGGAATCCGCGGCCGTTTTCGTATTCATGCCATACCGATCAGTAACGCGGAATCGTCGCGTCCACGTCGGCCCAGGCCTCGATGCCGCCTTCGACGTTGTAGATCTCGCGGAAACCGCGCTGACGGAAATGCTCCGCCGCCTGCGCGCTGCGGCCGCCGTGGTGGCACAGGAACGCCAGCGGCGCATCCTTGGGCAGGCCTTCCAGCGCTTCCACGCCGGCATCGAAACTGTCGTAGGCCACGTTGACCGAAGCCAGCGCGCGCTCGTCGGCGGGGCGTACGTCGATCAGGCGCAGCGCGCCGTCGCGCACGCGCGCCTGGGCGTCGGCGGGCGAGATTGCGCGCACGGTCGGCGGCGCGTTCGGGTTGGTGATCACCAGGCCGCGGCCGCGTTCGTCGTCGGCCCAGTCGATGCTGACGCCGTCGGCGCGACGGGCGTTTACCCAATCGGTCTGCACGCGCACGCCGTCGGTTTCCACCGCGACCGCGTTGCTGTCGATCGGCGCCAGCTGCAGGCGCACGTTGTGGCGCGCGTCCACTTCCAGCTGCACCGCGTAGCCGTCGCCGGCGTTGGCGACCGCGTCGCGCAGCATCTGCGCGGCGGCCGGGCTGATGCTCAGCTTCGGCGGGCTGCGGTCCGGCGCGGGCAGGCCGAGCACGCCGTGCAGCTCGCCGCTGCCGGCCATCTGCTCGATGATGTCGCTGCCGCCGACCAACTGGCCGTCGATGTACAGCTGCGGGATCGTCGGCCACTCGCCGTACTGCTTGATGCCTTCGCGGATTTCCGGATCGGACAGCACGTCGACGTGGGTATAGCCCTGCGGCAGCAGCGCATTGAGCGCGCCGGAGGCCTTGGCGGAGAAGCCGCATTGCGGCGCGTTCGGGGCGCCCTTCATGAACAGCACGACACGATTGGACTGGAGCAGGGTTTCGATGCGCGTACGCAGCGCGGGGTCGAGGGACATGATGGGACGCCGGACGTGAGGTTCCGGCGACATGGGGGCGGGCGGTCCGCGCCGCAAGGCCCGGGTGGCGCTCCGCTAAGATGCCGCTCATGAGCATGACCGCCCCCCACCGAATCCCGCGCCGGCCCTGGGCCGCGGTCTGGGCGTTCGCCGCGTCGCAGCTGGCGGTGATTGGGGTGTGGTGGGTCTGGGGTTGGCAGGCGGGGTTGGCGGCGATGCTACTCAGCCACGGCCTGATGTTCTGGGCCACGCTGCGCCCGCAGTCGCGCCTGTTCAGCCCGGTGCTGTCGCGGCTGGAGACGGATCGCCGCGAAGTCTGGCTGACCATCGACGACGGCCCTTCGGCCGAGACGCCGGCGATGCTGGATCTGCTGGACGCGCACGGGGCCAAGGCGACGTTCTTCCTGGTCGGACAGCGCGCGCAGGCGCGGCCGGAGCTGGTGGCCGAGATCGCGCGGCGCGGGCACGGGATCGGCAATCACAGCCATTCGCATCCGTCTGCCTGGTTCTGGGCGCTGCCGCCGCGGCGGATGGCGGCCGAGATCGCCGAGGCGCAGGCCAGTCTGAGCGCGCTGTCGGGGCAACCGCCGCGCTGGTTCCGCGCGGTGGTCGGCATGGCCAATCCCTTCGTTGCCGCGGCCTTGCGCCGTCACGATCTGGCACGCGTGGCCTGGTCGGCGCGCGGTTTCGATGCGGTGGCCGCGGACCCGCACAGCGTGCTGGCGCGGATCGAACGCGATCTGGCGCCGGGCGCGATCGTGCTGATGCACGAGGGCGCGGGGCACGGGCGCAATGTCGAGACCATGCGTTTGTTGCTGGAGCGGCTGCGCGAATTGGACTATCGCTGCACGCTGCCCGAGCCGGTCTAAGGCCTCGCGCTAGCCTTTGTAGGAGCGGCGTGAGCCGCGACCGCGCAGGTGGCCGGAGAGACGCGGTTGCGATTTGCGTCGCTCCTGCCCAAGGCGGTGCGTTTGCCCCCACTCCAAGACCATGCGCTTGATTTCTGTGGGAGCGGCGTGAGCCGCGATTTCGATGTGGCCGAAGTTGCGCGGTCGCGGTTTACGCCGCTCCCACAGGAAGCACGGAAAGCACAGGAAGCACAGGAAGCACGGGGTGGAACATAGCCGCCGCCAAGCTACTCCGGCTTCGCCGCCACGATCCGCCAGTTGTTGAACGGTGTCTTGCCGAAAAGCGGCGTGAACTCCACCGCCAGGCCGGCCTCGCGCAAGCGCGCGCGCAGCTCGTCGCCGTTGGGGTAATAGCGCGGCATCGCGTTCATCCAGCCGACCACGCGCGAGAACACGTCGGTGATGCGGGTGACGCGGGCGCGGCCGGTGCCGTCGTCCAGGCCGGTGCGGATCACCAGCCGTGCACCCGGGGTCAGCATCGCGATCATGGCGTCGATCGCGCGCGCTTGCGCGGCGGGCGGGATGAACTGCAGCACGTCCAGCATCACCACGCTGCCGCGATGCTCAGGCACTTCGCGCGCCAGGTCGACGGTGTCGAAGTGCGCCTCGTGCAGGCCCGCGCGCGCGGCGGCGCGGGTGGCGCGGCGGATCTTGCCGGCGTCGCTGTCGACGCCGCGGTAGGGCAGCTGGATGCCGTCGGCGTACAAGGTGTGGGCGAGCAAGCCGAGCCCGCAGCCCAGGTCCAGCAAGGGCGCGTGGCTGCCGCGCAGGGCCGCGCTCACACCGGGGTAGAGCGGGTCGCTGCCGAGCTTGGCGCGGCTGTAGTAGTAGTCCCAACGGTTGCCGAGCGGATGCTCGGGCAGGAAGGCGCGCGCGATCCGCAGCGCCTGTCCATTGGCCATCGCTTGTGCCGCTTCGTTCATTGCTTCCTGCTGGCTCCGCTGGCGGTGGGTCCGCGGACGCAGTGTGGCATTGCCGTCGGCCGCGATGGTAATTGCGTGTCGCGCAGGCTCAGCGACCGCCGTTCGCCAGCAGGCGTCGCGCCACCGGCAGCGCGCGTTGCGTCCAATGCGTGTACATCGCCGCCGACGGGTGCAGGCCGTCCTCGGCCAGCATCGCCGCCTGCGCGCCGAGCTCGCGCGAGACCGGGGTGATGTCGACCCAGGCCACGCCGTGACGCTCGCAGATCGCGCGCGCGGCCTCGTTGTAGGCGTCGATCTCGGCGCCGATGGTGGCGCTGCCGCGCGCGTCGCGCTGGCCGAACGCGGTCACGCCCCAGTCCGGGATCGACATCGCCAGCACGCGCTGCGGGCGATCGCCGGCGTAACGGATCGCGCGTTGCAGCAGGGCGCGGTACTCGCCGACGTAGTCGGCCACGCTGCGCGCGCGGTACTGGTTGTTGACGCCGATCAGCAGGCTGACCAGCTCCCAGCGCCCCAGCGGCTCGGCCGCGTCCAGGGCCGTGCTCAGCTCGTCGGTGGTCCAGCCGGTGGTGGCGATGATGCGCGGCCAGGCCAGGGTCGCGCCTTCGTCGCGCAAGGCGCGCGCCAGTTGCACCGGCCAACGCCCCGCTTCCTCGACCGCTTCGCCGATGGTGTAGCTGTCGCCCAGCGCGAGGTAGGGCTGCAAGGGCAGCGGCACGGCCACGGCGCGACTCAGGCCACGGCGGCGCGGCTGGCCTCGGCCGCGCGCTCGGCGTGGCGGTCGAGCACGCGCTCGATGCGGTGGAAGACTTCGCG
This sequence comes from Lysobacter sp. Root983, assembly GCF_001429345.1. Lineage (NCBI taxonomy): Bacteria > Pseudomonadati > Pseudomonadota > Gammaproteobacteria > Lysobacterales > Lysobacteraceae > Lysobacter > Lysobacter sp. Root983. The sequence continues at coordinate 683,553 of NZ_LMJO01000016.1, read as the reverse complement.
CAAATCCTCCGGCTGCGGCAGCAGGGTCACGCGGAAGTGATTGCGGTAGGGCACGTTGAAGCTGGAGCCCGGCACCACCAGCACGTCTTCGGTTTCCAGCAGTTCCAAGGCGAACTTGTGGTCGTCGAAGCCCTGCGCGGCCGGACCGACCACGGACGGGAACGCGTACAGCGCGCCGGCCGGCGCGACCAGCTCCAGGTGCTTGCTGGCGTCCACGGCTTCGATCACCGCGCGGCGCGCTTCGTACAGGCGGCCGCCCGGCGCGCACAACGGCGCGATGGTGTCCTCGCCGTGCAATGCGGCTTCGATCGCGAACTGGCCCGGCACGTTGGCGCACAGGCGCAGCGCGCCCAGCAGGTCCATGGCGTGGTGGAAATCGCCGCTGGCGACCGGGTCGCCGGACAGCACCGCCCAGCCCACGCGCCAGCCGCAGGCGCGGTGGACCTTGGACAGGCCGCCGAAGCTCAGGCAGGGCAGGTCGCCGGCGATCGGCGCGACCGGGGTGAACTGGGCGCCGTCGTACAGGATGGAGTCGTAGATCTCGTCGCACATCAGCAGCAGCTTGTGGCGCGCGGCGATGGCGACGATCTTCTCGATCAGCGCGCGCGGATAGGCGGCGCCGGTCGGGTTGTTGGGGTTGATCAGCACGATCGCGCGGGTGCGGCTGGAGATCAGTTGCTCGATCTCGTCCGGGTCGGGCAGGAAGCCGTTCTCGGGCTGGCAGCGGTAATAGACCGGGCGGCCGTCGTTGAGGATGGTCGCGGCCGACCACAGCGGGTAGTCGGGCGAGGGCAGCAGCACTTCGTCGCCGGGATTGAGCAGCGCGCGCAGGCTGAGGTCGATCAGCTCGCTCACGCCGTTGCCGACGAACACGCGCTCGGGCGAGGCATTGGGCGTGCCGCGCTGCTTATGGAAAGCGGCGATGGCTTCGCGCGCGACCGGCAGGCCTTGCTGATGGGTGTAAGGGTCGGTGTCGGCGATGCGTTCGGCGATCGCGCGTTGCAGGTGCTCCGGGGCGCGGAAACCGAAGGCGCCGGGGTTGCCGATGTTGAGCTTGATCTGCTTGCGGCCCTGGGCCTCGAGTTCGCGTGCGCGCCGGGCGAGCTCGCCGCGGATTTCGTAACGGACTTCGGACAGGCGTTCGCGGGTCTTCAAAGGGGGCAGGGACATTGCGGGGCGGTGTTTTGAGCGGAATACCCGCCAGACTAGCCGAATCGGCGCGCCGAAACAGCCGTCACCGCGCGCCGCCCGGGGCCGCGTTTGTGCGCGGCGTTGCGGTCCGGACACGCGATCGGGCGACCCGCGGTGCGGCGGGCCGCGCCGGCCTATGTAGAATCCGGCCATGCACAGCCCGCCCACCCCGTTTTGACTCCCGAGCTCGCCGCGCTGCTGGCGATCGGTTGGCCCCTGCCAACCGGCGAGACCTTGCCGACCGAACCCAGCTGGCGCGAGGCGCTGGCGGCCCACCCCGAGGCCCGTCCGGTGCGGGTGGTCGAACAGCACCGCAGCGGTTATGTGGTCGCCGATGGGCCGGAAACCGGTTTCCCGGTCGAATCCCTGCCCGAATGGCAGCGTCCGCGCTTCCCGCCAGAGCAGCGCCCCGGCGTCGGCGACTGGGTCCTGATCGAGGGCCCCTCCGGCGGTAACCAGAAGATCGTCGCCCTGCTGCCGCGGCGCACCGCGATCAAGCGCGGCGCGGCCGGCGAGCACTACAAGCAGCAGCTGATCGCGGCCAACGTCGACACCGTCTTCATCGTCTGCGGCCTGGACGCCGACTTCAATCCGCGCCGGATCGAACGCTACCTGCTGCTGGTCGGCGGTGGCGCCGAGCCGGTGATCGTGCTGACCAAGTCCGACCTGGCCGATGCCGCCGACCCGGATACCCTGCCCGAGGCGATGGCCACCCTGGTCGAGCTGGCCGCGCAGAACATCGCCGTGCGCCCGGTCAACGCCAAGGATCCGGACTCGGTGGCCGCGCTCAATCCCTGGCTGCTGCCGGGCCGCACCGCGGTGCTGGTGGGCTCCTCCGGCGCCGGCAAGTCCACGCTGACCAACACCCTGCTAGGCGTGGAGCGCATGAAGACCGGCGAGGTGCGTGCCAGCGACGACCGCGGCAGGCACACCACCACCCACCGCGCGCTGATCCCCTTGCCCTCGGGCGCATGCCTGATCGACACCCCCGGCATGCGCGAGCTCAAGCCCACCGGCGAGGAAAACGTCGCCGAGAACTTCGCCGACATCGAAGCCCTGACCGAGCAGTGCAAGTTCCGCGACTGCTCGCACGCGCGCGAGCCTGGTTGCGCGGTGCGCGCGGCGATCGAGGCCGGCAAGCTCGACCCGCAGCGTTTCGCCAATTATCTGAAGCTGCGCGACGAGGTCGCCGGTGCCGCCAACAAGCTGGCCACTCGGCGCGTGCAGAAGTCGCAGGAGAAAGTCCTGGGCAAGGCTTTGAACAAGCGTTTGGACGATAAGTACGGGAAGCATTAGATGGCGTGCGCCGCTCGGCTGTGGAGCAAATCCCCCCAGCCCCCCTTTTCCAAAGGGGGGTATCCGACGCGGGTTGCTCGTGACGTCGTCGACCCGCTTGTCTCCCCCCTTTGGAAAAGGGGGGCTGGGGGGGATTTGCTGTTGCCCTGGCTCCGGCCGACCGCATGAGCGCGCACCCCTTCGAACTGCCGCCCGACATCCAGCACCACGCGCTGCTGGACGCGCGCATGGTGCGGGCCGCGCGCGAGGTCAAACTGCTGACCCTGGCGAGCTGGCCGGCCGGGCTGGAGACGCAGTTCCTGGCCGATTACGCGCGCGGCACCGCGACCCTGCCGCAGATCGCCTATCCCAAACTCGACTTCAGCGAAGTCCGCCGCGAGCTCGCCGCGGTCGCCGCCGAAGCCGACCCCGACCATCCGCTGGGCCAGTACCTCAGCGAGTCCGCGCACAGCTGGGGCATCGCCGCCGAGCTGCTGGAAGCCTTGGGCAGCCCGCGCGTGACCGCGCTGTCGATCCAACTGTTCGGCAAGCCCGACGAAGCCCTGCCCGGCCACGGTCCCAGCACGCGCGAGGCCGCGCGCCATTTCATCTCCATCGCCGACGAACTCGACCACGAGCTGATGTCGCCGGCCGAGACCGTGAAGATCTCGGCCACCGCCCTGCATCTGCAATTGCAGCGCGATCTGGACGACTACTTCGACGGTCGTGTGATCGAAGTGATGCTGGACCCGGACCTGATCGCCAAGGCCGCCGCCGGCGCCACCCGCATCCGCCTGCGCAGCGGCGCGGCCTTCAGCGATTACGACCGCGACCAGTTGCTGCAGCACGAAGCCTTCGTGCACTCGCTGACCGCGCTCAACGGCCGCGAGCAGCACGTGCTGCCCAGCCTGGCGTTGTCTTCGCCACGCGGCACCGCGACCCAGGAAGGCCTGGCGACCTTCGCCGAGCAGATCACCGGCAGCATCGACATCGGCCGCATGAAGCGGCTGAGCCTGCGCATCGAAGCGGTGGCGATGGCGCTGGACGGCGCCGACTTCATCCAGGTATTCCGCTATTTCCTGGATGCAGGGCAGTCGCAGGAAGACAGCTTCGCCTCGGCGCAGCGCGTGTTCCGTGGCGTGCCCACGAACGGCGGCGCGGCCTTCACCAAGGACACCGTCTACCTGCGCGGCCTGGTCGGCGTGCACACCTTCTTCCGCTGGGCGCTGCGCAGCCGCAAGCTGCATCTGTGCCGCTGGCTGTTCGCCGGCAAGATGACCCTGGCCGACGTGCAACGCTTCGAGCCGCTGTTCCAGGCCGGCGTGATCAAACCGCCGCGCTGGATGCCGCCGTGGATCCAGCGCGCCAACGGCCTGGCCGGCATGCTCGCGTTCTCGCTTTTCGCCAACCGCATCCGTCTGGACAGCATCGCCGATACGGGTGGGGCGCTGGACGTGTAGCGGCAGCTCCGCGCTTTGTGAAAGCGCCGCCGCACGGAGATTCGTCAAGCCGACGCTCGCTTTCTGTAGCAGCGGCGGTCCGCAGGGATTTCCTCCGCTCACACGCCGCGATTTCGAGGTGGCCGGAGCGACGCGATCGCGGCTCACGCCGCTCCCACAGAAGACGTCGTGCTTACGTCGCGCCTGGCCTTGGGGTAGGAGCGGCGTAAGCCGCGACCACGTAGCTTCCGCTGCCTGCGCGGGTCGCGGCTCGCGCCGCTCCTACAGGTAGTAGGCGGATCATCCGAGTAACAGGTCCAGACGAGAAGAAAGCGCTTGCTTCCTGTGGGAGCGGCGTAAGCCGCGATTTCGTCGTAGCCGGAGCGGCGCGATCACGGCTTACGCCGCTCCCACAGAAGCGTCGCCTGACGCAGCGATCGATCGCTGCGAACGCTCAGCGCAGCCGTTTAAGCGACCCGTCGCGCTGGATCTCGTAATCCGCGGCTTCGTCCGCCGCGACCAGCTTGACCCGGTCGCCTATCTCGACGCCGGCGTAGCTGGGAATGTCGTGCGAGAGCCGCTCGTAAATCCACGCTTGCCCGATATCGGCCAGCTTCAGCCGCACGCCCGCGTCCGGCACCTGCGCCACGGCGCGCGCCAGGGCCGGCGAATACACCGACTGGATGCGCCCGACCTCGTGCATGCGCCGCATCACGTTGACGCCGTGCCACACGCTCAACAGCGCCGCGACGATCAGCACCACCCGACCCCAGCGCCGCATGTGCGGCCAAGCCGCCGCGCACACCGCCGCGGTCGCGGCCGCGTAGCCGTAACCGTACTGATTGGCCGACTCGGCCAGGATCATCACCGGCCCCAGCGCCGCGGTGCCGGCCAGCAGCCAACCCAGGCACCAGCGCGCACCGACCCGCCACAGCGCGGCCGCGGTCGCCAGCCACACCAGGATCGCCAACCAGACCCGTCCATCGCCCAAGCCGCGCGAAAGTGTGCCGGCGATCGCCATTTTGGTCGCGATCGGCGGATACAGCTGATACTCCACCCAGCGTTCGGGAATGAAGGCCAGGCTCCAACCGTAGTTGGCGGCCTCGCGCGGCGAGAACAGCAGCACGCCGATGCGCAGGGCCAGATAGATCGCCACCGGCAGGCCCGCGACCACGGCCGCGATCAGCCATTCGCGGCGCCGGCCCTGAAACAGCCAGGCCAGTCCCAGCAGGGCCGGGATCACGATGCCGGCTTCCTTGGCCAGCAGCGCCAGCGAGGTGAGCACGAACACCGCGACCCAGCTTACGAAACCGGGCCGTTCGCGTTGCGCCAGCAGGGCCACCAGCAGGGCGCAGCCGACCCAGATCAGATCGGCCAGGGTGCCGACCCAGCCGTGGGTCAGGGCCGCGAACGGGCCCAGCGCGAACACCAGCGCGCCGGCGCCGGCCGGACCGGGGGCCACGCCGAAGCGGCGCAGCAGCACTGCCAGCATCGCTGCATTGAGCCCGCCCAGGCTCACCATCAGGCCGTGGAACAGCATCGGCCGCGCGAACAGGTGCTCGGACAGCCACAGCCACAAGGAGAAGGTCAGCGGGCGGTACTGAAACGACTGCACGTCCGCCCACAGATAGCCGCGGAAGTGCCAACCCGGGTGCTGGCCGGCGAACGCGGCCCATTGCAGCTCGTCGTGGCTGTAGTAGCCCGGATTGAACACCAGCAACGACTGCGCCAGCAGCACGCCGGCCAGCACCAGGATCGGCAAGGTCCAATGCGGCCAGGACCGCGAGGGGGGCGAGTTCATGACGATTCCGGCCTGGGAGACGCGCATTGTGTGGCCTGCCCGCAGGCAAGGCCATACGCCACCGTCGGCTGCCGCACGCCCGCAGCTCGGGTAGGGGCTAACGCCAAAGTACTAATGAACGGCACCGAAGGCGCGTGCGAATACCGCGTGGCTATCCATTAGACTGCTAGTCCATTCACCTTCCGGCCCCGCCACGGCAGCCCACCCGCGATGTCCGACAACGATCTGAAAAACGCCGCGCTCGACTATCACCGCCTCAGCCCGCCCGGCAAGATCAAGGTCACCGCGACCAAGCCCATGGTCACTCAGCGCGACCTCGCCCTGGCCTACTCGCCGGGTGTGGCCTACGCCTGCGAGGCCATCGTCGAAGACCCCAACGCCGCCAGCGAGCTCACCGCGCGCGGCAACCTGGTCGCCGTGATCAGCAACGGCACCGCCGTGCTCGGCCTGGGCGACATCGGCCCGCTCGCCGGCAAGCCGGTGATGGAAGGCAAGGGCGTGCTGTTCCAGAAGTTCGCCGGCATCGACGTGTTCGACATCGAGATCGACGAACGTGATCCCGACAAGCTGGTCGACATCATCGCGTCCTTGGAGCCGACCTTCGGCGGCATCAACCTCGAAGACATCAAGGCCCCGGAGTGCTTCATCGTCGAGCGCAAGCTGCGCGAGCGCATGAAGATCCCGGTGTTCCACGACGACCAGCACGGCACCGCGATCATCGTCGGCAGCGCCGTGCTCAATGCGCTGGAGATCGTCGGCAAGGACATCGCCGAAGTGAAGCTGGCCACCAGCGGTGCCGGCGCGGCCGGCATCGCCTGCCTGGACATGCTGGTCGCGCTGGGCATGAAGCCGGAGAACATCCTGGCGGTGGACCGCGACGGCGTGCTCTACACCGGCCGCGGCAAGATGGACCCGGACAAGGAGCGCTACGCGCGCGACACCGACAAGCGCACCCTGGCCGACATCGTCGCCGGCGCCGACGTGTTCCTGGGCCTGTCCGCCGGCGGCGTGCTGAAGGCCGAGATGGTCGCCACCATGGCGCCCAAGCCCATCATCCTGGCGCTGGCCAACCCGTATCCGGAAATCCTGCCGGAAGACGCCAAGGCCGTGCGCCCGGACTGCATCATCGCCACCGGCCGTTCGGACTACCCGAACCAGGTAAACAACGCGCTGTGCTTCCCCTACATCTTCCGCGGCGCGTTGGATGTCGGCGCCACGGTCATCAACGAAGAAATGAAGCTGGCCTGCGTGCGCGCGATCGCCGCGCTGGCGCGCATGGAATCGTCCGACCTGGGCGGCGCCTACGGCGGCGAAGTGCCGACCTTCGGTTCCGAGTACCTGATCCCGCGTCCGTTCGACCCGCGCCTGCTGGTGATGCTGGCGCCGGCGGTGGCCAAGGCCGCGATGGACTCCGGCGTGGCAGCGCGTCCGATCACGGACATGGGCGCCTACGAGGAAAAGCTCAGCCAGTACATCTACCGCACCGGCCTGCTGATGAAGCCGGTCTACGACCGCGCGCGCGCCGACCGCAAGCGCGTGGTCTACGCCGAGGGCGAGGAAGAGACCGTGCTGCGCGCGGTGCAGACGGTGATCGACGAAGAACTGGCCACGCCGATCCTGATCGGCCGCCCGGACGTGATCCAGACCCGCATCGAACGCCTGGGTCTGCGCATGCGCGAAGGCGTGGATTTCGAGTTGACCAACATCAACGACGACCCGCGCTTCAACGACTATTGGCAGCAGTACCACGCCCTGACCGAGCGTCGCGGCGTCAGCCCGGCCGCGGCCAAGAACCTGCTGCGTTCGCGCCCGACCCTGATCGCGGCGCTGATGGTCGAGCGCGGCGAAGCCGACGCCATGATCTCGGGCCTGGTCGGCCGCTTCCACAAGAAGCTGGGCTATATGCGCAGCATCTTCGACTTCGACCCGGGCGTGCAGGGCACTTCGGCCATGACCGGCGTGATCAACGACCAGGGCGCGTGGTTCTTCCTCGACACCCATGTCCAGGTCGATCCCACCGCCGAGCAGATCGCCGAAGCCACGCTGCAGGCGACCTACCGCCTCAAGCTGTTCGGCATCGAGCCCAAGGTCGCGCTGCTGTCGCACTCCAACTACGGCAGCCACGACAACCCGTCGGCGGCCAAGATGCGCAAGGTCCGCCAGATCATCCGCCAGCGCATGCCCAAGCTGGAGATGGACGGCGAGATGCAGGCCGACACCGCCTGGGACGATCTGCTGCGCAAGCGCATCTTCCCCAACGCCACCTTGCACGGTCGCGCCAACCTGTTCGTGCTGCCCAACCTGGATGCCGCCAACATCACCTACAACATGGTGCGTGTGATGACCGACGGCGTGGCCATCGGCCCGATCCTGATGGGCCTGGACAAGCCGGCGCACATCCTGACCCCGGCCTCGACCCCGCGCCGCGTGGTCAACATGACCGCGATCGCCGCCGTCGACGCGCAGATCCGCGCCGCGCGGACCACCGGTCCATAGCGTCGCCGCCGCATGGGCGAGGGGGGCGCCTGCATCCCAACGCTGACCGCGTCGAGACCCGCGGTCAGCGTGCTGTTGTTGTGCTACCGCGACGCCGCCTACATCCGCGCCGCGCTGGCAGGCGCCTTCGCTCAGACCGTGCCTTGCGAGATCATCGTCTCCAACGATAGTTCGGACGACGGCACTTACGAGATAGCCCGTGAGGTCGTCGCCTCCTATCGCGGCATCCACGACGTCAGCGTGCGCCGCACCCCGCGCAACCTGGGCGTGGCCGCGCATTTCAACGACGCCATGGCGCTGGCGCGCGGCGACATCGTGGTGATGATGGCCGGCGACGACATCGCCTATCCCGAGCGGGTGGCGACCATCCTGCGCGCGTTCGAGGAAGCGCCCGAGGCTATGGTGCTGGGCAGCGACTTCGACTGCATCGACGCCGACGGCGCGCGCATCGACATCCGCTTCCGTCGCCGTCCCGAGCGTTACCAGATCGATTACTACGTGCGCATCGGCCGCCTGATCGGCCTGCTCGGCGCCACGCTCGCGTTCCGCCGCGAGGTCTACGACCGCTTCGGCCCCTTGCTGGGCCCGATCGAAGACAACGCCCTGAGCCTGCGCGGCGCGCTGCTCGGGCAGTCGCTGTGCCTGCGCCAACCGCTGCTGCAGTACCGCCGTCACCCCGGCAGCGTCAGCGGCTGCGTGTTCGCGCGCGACGAAGCGCCCGAGGTCGCGGTGCGCCGCCGCTACGAGCGCACCGTGCGCTTCTACCGCGGCACCGCCGACGATCTGGAGCACTGCATGGGCCAGATGCCGGAGCTGCGCGGCCGCGCCCTGCGCGACGCCCGCAACGTGCTGGCCATGTACCGCATCGAAGCCGACGCGCGCGAAGCAATCCTGCGAGAAAAGCGCCGCCACTGGCTGGGCCCCGTCCTGCGCGGCCTGCTGCAGCCCGGCCTGCGCCGCAAAAGCGCCGAGCGCGCGCTGAAGCTGCTGATGCCGCGGCGCTGGTTCGGTTTGCATCACGCCTGAAGCGCACTGCTTTGGGGTAGGAGCGGCGTAAGCCGCGACCGCGCCACCGCAGCTGCCCGCGTGGGCCGATTCGCGCCTTACCTATCCCAAACCCGTCCACCGCTTTCTGTGGGAGCGGCGTAAGCCGCGATCTCGTCGTAGCCGAAGGAGCGCGATCGCGGCTTACGCCGCTCCCACAGGAAGCGACGCCACTACCGTCGCCATGGCGCGCTGCCTACGCAAATTCCCGCGCCATCCAATCCACCGCGAACTCCCTTAGCAGCCGCACCTTCGCCGAGCGCCGCAAATCCGGATGCGTGGCGAACCACAGTTCCGTGCGCACATCCGGCAGGGCGTCCGACAAGCGCTTCAGCCCCTTGGCCTCGTCGGCGTAGTAACACGGCAGCAGGGCCCGGCCGAGTCCGGCCTGACATGCCGCCAGCGCCGCCGGCAGCGAATTCACCCGCATCGCGATGCGTGCGGCGGGCACCTGCTGCTGCAGCCAGCGCGCCGACGACAGATGCGCCAGCGCCTCGTCGAAACCGACCCAATCGCCGCCCGGGATCGGGCTGCGATCGCCCGCGCCGCGCGCCGCGTAGGCCGCGGTCGCGATCGTCGTCAGGCGCTTGGCCGACAAACCTTCCGGCGGCGCCGCGCTCGCGCGCAGGGCCACATCGGCATCGCGCTGCTGCAGGGTGGAAAACGCATTGGCCACGATCAGATCGCAACTCAAGGCCGGATGCGCGCGCCGGAAATCCGCGCACAGGCGTGCCGCGACCGTGGCCAGGGTGTCGGGGATGGTGATGCGGATGCGCCCCTCGGCGCGTTCGTCCTGGCCCGCGAGCTGGCGCGCCAGATGCTCGGCGTCCGACAGCATGCGCTGCGCGGCCACGATCACCAGCTCGCCGGCCTCGGTCGGCGTGTAGCCGCGCCGGCTGCGCCGGAACAGCGCCGCGCCCGCGCGCGCCTCGATCGCGGCCAGGCGCCGGAACGCGCTGGAGTGGTCCACCTCCAGCAGCCGCACCGCGCCGCTGAGGCTGCCGCTGGCGCCGATCGCGCGCACCAGTTCCAGGTCCTCCAGGGACAGCCGATCGTGTCGCATCTGCAAGCAATCCTTGTCGTGGCGCCGGTACTCGCGGCGCGGGTCTGCACGCAGGGTAACGGCTCCCGTTCCCACTTCGCATCGGACCCCCGCCATGAAGCTCTATTACACCCCCGGCACCTGCTCCTTCGCCGCCCACTTGGTCATCCGCGAGCTCGGCCTGCCGGTCGAACTGCAGCGCGTGCGCATCGGCCCCAATCCGGTCGTGGTCGGCGATGGCCGCGACTATCGTCAGCTCAGCCCGCTGGGCTATGTGCCGCTGCTGGAGCTCGACGACGGTCGGCTGCTGCGCGAGGGCGTCGCCATCCTCAGCCACCTCGGCAGCCTAGACCCGAGCGGCCGGATCGCGCCCGAGGCGCGCCGCATCGAGCTGCTGAGCTGGCTGACCTACATCGCCACCGAGCTGCACAAGACCTACAGCCCCTGGCTGTTCCACCCCGAGTACGGCGATCAGCCCGGCCAGGTCGCGCGCGAACGCCTGCTGCCGCGCCTGGCCCTGGTCGATCGCCACTTGGCCGAGCGCCCGTTCCTGCTGGGCGAGGACTTCAGCATCGCCGACGCTTACCTGTTCACCATCGCCGACTGGTCGCGCGCACTGAAGCTGTCGTTGGACGCCACGCCGCACCTGGCCGCCTATCTGGAACGCATCCGCGCCCGCCCCAGCGTGGCCGAAGCGCTGCAGGCCGAACGCGCGCCGCAGGCGCAGGCCGCCGCGTGAGCGCCCTAGTCGTTCCAGCGGCGCGAGCGCAGGGTCGCGCTCGTCGCGCGTGCGCGCGTCGGACCAGCGTTGCGAGCGGCGAGCGCGCGCGTTTCGCGCCGGGCCGATTCCACAGCGCGGTCATCCGGGCTGCCGCACCGGAGCGAATCGCATGAAACCCGCCACCGCTTGGCTGCTGCTGGTCGCTGCCGGCCTTATCGACGTCGCCTGGGCGGCGTCGATGAAGCTATCGCAGGGCTACACGCGTCCCGGCTGGACGATGGTGTCGCTGATCGCCCTGGCCGCCTTCGTCTACCTGCTGGGCCGCGCCCTGACCGCGCTGCCGGTGGGCAGCGCTTACGCCGTCTGGACCGGTATCGGCGCCGCCGGCACCGTGTTGCTGGGCGCCGCGGTGTTCGGCGAAAGCCTAAACCCCCTGCGCCTCGGCGGCGTGGCCCTGATCGTCGCCGGCATCGTGTTGCTGCATCGCGCACCGGTGTGAGCGCGCCTGGTGAGGAGCAAATCCCCCTCAATCCCCCTTTTCCAAAGGGGGAGGCCAAACCCACCGCGACTGAGTTCCCCCCTTTGAAAAAGGGGGGCTAGGGGGGATTTGCTTTCCCCGCCACCCGAATACACCCCCACCCTAATCAAAACGTACTATCCCACCCCTTTCACCACCCAAAGCAAGCCGATCCCAGCCCCCCATTTGTTAGACTCGGGACTCTAATCCGCCCCCACTTCCGAGGCGCGGCCACGGGGCCGCGAGATCGATGAACCAGCCGCTTGCCAGCTCCCTGCACGACCTGCTGCAGAACGACCCCGATCCCACCGAAACCCAGGAATGGGTCGAGTCCGTCCAGGCCGTCATCGCCCGCGACGGCGCCGAGCGCGCCCACCAGCTGCTCGAAGGCATGGTCGAAGTCACGCGCCGCGCCGGCGCGCACCTGCCGTTCCAGCCCACCACCGAATACATCAACACCATCCCGCCGCACCTGGAGGCCAAAAGCCCCGGCGACGCCGCGATGGAATGGCGAATCCGCTCGCTGATCCGCTGGAACGCCATGGCCATGGTCGTGCGCGCCAACCGCAAGCCCGGCGACCTGGGCGGCCACATCGCCAGCTTCGCCTCGGCGGCCACCCTGTACGACGTCGGCTTCAACCACTTCTGGCGCGCGCCCTCGGCCGACCACCCCGGCGACGTCATCGGCATCCAGGGCCACAGCTCGCCCGGTATCTACGCGCGCTCCTTCCTGGAAGGCCGCCTGAGCGAATCGCACCTGGACAACTTCCGCATGGAAGTCGACGGCCGCGGCATCAGCTCCTACCCGCACCCGTGGCTGATGCCGGATTACTGGCAGGTCCCGACCGTGTCGATGGGCCTGGGCCCGATCAGCGCCATCTACCAGGCGCGCAACTGGAAGTACCTGGAAGGCCGCGGCCTGATGCCCAAGTCCGACCGCAAGGTCTGGGCCTTCCTGGGCGACGGCGAAACCGACGAACCCGAATCCCTGGGCGCCATCTCCGTCGCCGGCCGCGAAGGCCTCGACAACCTGGTGTTCGTCATCAACTGCAACCTGCAGCGCCTGGACGGCCCGGTGCGCGGTAACGGCAAGATCATCCAGGAACTCGAAGGCCAGTTCCGCGGCGCCGGCTGGAACGTCATCAAGACCGTCTGGGGCAGCTACTGGGATCCGCTGCTCGCGCGCGACACCACCGGCAAGCTGCGTCAGCTAATGATGGAAACCGTCGACGGCGAATACCAGAACTGCAAGGCCTTCGGCGGCAAGTACACCCGCGACAATTTCTTCGGCAAGTACCCGGAGACGGCGGCGCTGGTCGCCAACCTGTCCGACGACGATATCTGGCGCCTCAACCGCGGCGGCCACGACCCGCACAAGGTCTACGCCGCCTACCACGAGGCCGTGAACACCAAGGGCATGCCCACCGTGATCCTGGCCAAGACGGTCAAGGGCTACGGCATGGGCGCGTCGGGCGAATCGCTCAACCCGACCCACGGCACCAAGAAGATGGACGACGAAGCCGTCCGCCTGTTCCGCGACCGCTTCAACATCCCGGTCACCGACGAACAGCTCAAAGACGGCGCCGTGCCGTTCTACCACCCCGGCGAGAAGTCGCCGGAAATCGAATACATGCTCGAGCGCCGCAAGTCGCTCGGCGGTTTCCTGCCGCAGCGCCGCCGCAAGGCCAGCACCTCGCTGGAAGTGCCCAAGCTGGAAGCCTTCGACCGCCTGCTCAAGACCACCGGCGAGCGCGAAATCAGCACCACCATGTCCTTCGTGCAGGCGCTCAACATCGCCCTGCGCGACAAGCAGGTCGGCCCGCGCCTGGTGCCCATCGTCGCCGACGAGGCGCGCACCTTCGGCATGGAAGGCCTGTTCCGCCAGCTCGGCATCTACGCCCCGCACGGCCAGAAGTACAAGCCGGTCGATCGCGACCAGCTGATGTACTACCGCGAAGACACCACCGGCCAGGTGCTGGAAGAAGGCATCACCGAAGCCGGCGCGTTCTCGTCCTGGCTGGCGGCGGCCACCAGCTACAGCACCAACGACCTGCAGATGCTGCCGCTGTACATCTACTACTCGATGTTCGGCTTCCAGCGCATCGGCGACAGCGCCTGGCAGGCCGCCGACATGCGCGCGCGCGGCTTCCTGCTGGGCGCCACCGCCGGCCGCACCACCTTGAACGGCGAAGGCCTGCAGCACGAAGACGGCCACAGCATGGTCCAGGCCGGCCTGATCCCGAACTGCCGCAGCTACGACCCCACCTTCAGCTACGAAGTCGTGACCCTGCTGCAACACGGCATGCAGCGCATGCTGACCGAGCAGCACGACGAGTACTGGTACCTCACCCTGATGAACGAGAACTACACCCATCCCGACATGCCGGAAGGCAGCGCGGACGGGATCATCAAGGGCATGTACCTGCTGACCGACGCCGGCAAGCCCAAGAAGGGCGAACTGCGCGTGCAGCTGCTGGGCAGCGGCACCATCCTGCGCGAAGCCATCGCCGCGGCCGAGCTGCTGGACAAGGACTTCGGCGTCACCGCCGACATCTGGTCCTGCCCCAGCTTCAACGAACTCGCCCGCGACGCTACGGATGTGGAGCGCTGGAACCGCCTCAACCCCGAAGCCAAGACCCCGCGCAAGCCGTACATCACGCAGTTGCTGGAAGGCCGCCAGGGCCCGGCCATCGCCGCCACCGACTACATCCGCATGTACCCGGAACAGGTCCGCGCCTTTGTGCCGATGCGCTACACCGTGCTGGGCACCGACGGCTTCGGCCGCAGCGACACCCGCGCCAACCTGCGCCGCCACTTCGAGGTCGACCGCTACTACATCGCCCACGCCGCGGTCGCGGCGCTGGCGGCGGAGGGCAAGATGACGGGCAAGGATGTGGCTCGGGCGATCAAGCAGTACAAGATCGATGTAGACAAGCCCAACCCCTTGGGGGTTTGAGGTAAAAGCAAAAGGCGGCCGCAAGGTCGCCTTTTGCTTGATGGGGCCAATGCGAATTCAGGGGATCCGGATGTTTGAGAAATTCATCGCCGCAACGTTACTTCTGCTCTGCTCCATGGGCGCCAGTGCCGCGAACGAGCCGCCTGCTCCTGGCAACCACTACGAGAATCTTGCATTAGGGCTGCGTGTAACCAAGCCGGACAGTTGGCGCTTCATAACGACCGAAGAGAACGTCCAGAGTCTCAAGCGCATGGAGTTTTCCAGCGAGGAGTTCAAACAGAAGGTCCTCGCCTATGCGACGCCCGTGGTGGCGTTGATGCAATATCCAGAAGATCACATAGGCGTCAATCCCGCCGTCAAGCTCACCATCAAGTCGCTTGAAGGCATACCCGATCCGACCGCGGAAGTCCTGTTGAAGGTCGCAGAGGCAGGTATCAGGGAAGAGTTCGCCGATGCAAAAGTATCGGCCATCACCGAAGCGCTGATAGCCGGTCGAAGTGGCCGTCGTATGTCGTACGACTACAGCGCGCGTACCACCGACGGGGGCGAGCTCTCAGTATCCTCTGTGCTGTGGGTCGTCCTCGAAGGGGACTTCTTTCTGATGATCGGCGCCGCTTACCCGCAAGGCGAGCGTGCTGCGCTAGAACAGATTGAGCAGGTGCTGAAAACTGTTGAGTGGACGACAACGCCTATCGTCAAGGAATAACCAACTAAGGTGCCGCGCTCCGCGGTGCTGAACCGGCAAAGGATGCAGACATGGCCGTCGCACGTTGCTCGATCGTTCTCTCCCTGATGCTCCTGGCCGCCAGCGCGCAAGCCGCGCCACCGGCCGATAACCGCCCGCCCGTCACCGCCGAGGACGGCGCCGACGTCATCGAAGCCGCGCGGCAGATCGACGACGTCAAATGTACCGACGACGCTGGCCTGGCCCGCATCAAGGGCGTGCTGGACCACGCCATCGCCCAGGCCAGCCCCAAGGTCAACGTGCGCGCCTACATCGAACGCGCGCGCTACGCTTCTATCGCCGGCAGCGCCTGCACCAGCCGCGCCAGCGAGGGCGCGCTCACCGCGGCCCGGCTGGATCTGAAAATGGCCCTGCTGGCCGCCCCGGATTCCACCGCGGCCCTCATCCAACTCGCGCGCGTGGACACCCAACAGGGCCGCTACGCGTCCTGTGCTGGGTGGCAAGGTTATCATTCAGGCTAAACGTTATCGCCACACAGTTGGGGTTTCGGCAGTGCGTGACTTGTACGGCACTATGCTCAACTAGGGGGCCAGCAAGGGGATATTGGTGGCAACCAGCAGTTATGGTGCAGATGCCTACAAGTTTTCGGATGGTAAGCCAATGGAGCTGATCGACGGCGGTAATCTGCTTTACTTGCTACAAGAGGTGGGTATAAGGGCTCGAATTGTCATGCCGATTGAGAGCTGATCGGTCTAAATAACTTTGGTCAGATCCATAGCGTCGGCGGCAACCTCATATATCTGCGGAACACTCCTTGGGTTCCTGATGGAGTAGCTGATGCGCTCGCTCAATGTGTTCGTAGATGAGTACGGCGATCCTAGCCTGGACGTTGACAAAGAAGGTGTGTCTGGGGTCTACATATTATGCGCGGTATGTATTTCTGCAGAGAATCTTGACGCTGCAAGGCAGCTTGCCGAGAAGGCTAGGCAGAATTTCTTCCAGTCGGGTGAGATGAAATCTAGCTCGCTCGGGACGAACGACAGTCGACGAATATCTCTGCTGAACAAGCTTTCAAAGCTCGATGCGTTCGTAATTGGATACTGCGCTCAGAAGGGTCGCGCCAAGAAGGAATCGGGTCTGCAGTTCAAAAAGACTTTTATCAAGTTCTTTGCGCGTAAAATGTACGAGCGCCTGCATCGATACAGTTCGGACCTAATTATTCTCGCCGATAAGCACGGTAGCCCGGACTTTCAGAATGAGTTCCGCTCTTACTTGAGTGAGAGATTTCCAACCGATCTATTTGGCCGGGCCAGTTTCGATTTCTTGGACAGCAGAGATGAAGTCCTATTGCAAGTTGCTGATGTCTTTGCAGGAAGTTTGGCAAGGGTCTATGACGAAAAGAAGATTTCCGATCGAGCCGATGAAATAAGAACTTCCATGCAGACGCGTGTCTCCCTGACTGTATGGCCAGAGGGACAGGAGCTACTACAGGGCGAGCAGCTGGATTCAGATGACGACTCAGATCAGATTATTAGGCGATTTTGTGTGGCAGCGGTTGAAAGATATTTGGTAAAACAGTCCTTGCACGACTCTGATCTGGAGCACTTAGCTCGCCAGGTGTTCTTGGAAACTTTGCTATCGAACCATGCCTGGGGCGCTGACGGTGGATATGTCCCAACTAAGGTGTTGAGAAGAGAGATAGGTAGGTGCTTGGGGGTAACAATGAGCGAGCATAAGTTTCGCTCATCCGTAGTTGCCAAGTTGAGAGATGCGGATGTTGTTATCGCAAGTTGTTCCAGGGGCTACAAGATTCCATCGTGCTACGCGGATATTCGGGACTACGCATTGTTCGCTAACACAATATTGCCTCCTATGATTTCTAGAGTTGAGAGGGCAGCCAGAAGTGTTCGGGAGGCGACGATGGGGCGGATTGATGTGCTCGAAGAGCCTGGACTGGCAGAGCTTAAAAATTTGGTCCGAGCGCTGTCATAACCTCCTGCGACGCGAGTGCCTGATCTAATGCAGAGTGCTCGAGACTTAACACCTCTGGTTTGAGGGGAATTATGAGTAACAAGCCAATGCAAGCGATGAGCTATCAGGCGGCGTCAAATATTAGGTGGTTACGCCAGCCAGAGGGCTTAATAGTGTTTCTCGGCGAGAATGGTGCCGGGAAAAGTCGTTTGCTATCCGAGATCGCGATTGATTCTGTGCGGAGGGGCTTAAAAACTATAGTTGTTGCGAATACTCCCTACGATAGATTCAGGAGGCGTAGTGGGTCGATGCATAGGCTGCTTGTTAGAGATGGTTCTACAGTCCCAGAAAGGGCCTTGAAGAATGCCATTTCCAATGCAATTAGTGAGGACGATGTCGCGCTGAGAAGAGTATCCCGTGTGCTCCAGCATTGCGGCTATCAACCAGATGTTGGTGTGCAGATAAAAGTCGCAAAAGGAAAGCGTAGGACTAGAGCTGAGACAAGCCTGCTGGACGATCTGGGCGAGGCTGATAGAAGAGAAGTCCTGTCGCTGTGCGAGGTTCTACTTCGCAGGGATGTTTGGGAAGAAATATTCTGGTTCGATTTTGATAGCGCTCATCCAAAGTACTCATATAGGGATATTTTGCCCAGGGTGCTTCGTTGGGAGGCACTTCTTAAGCGGATGAAAATTATCTCCGCGGTCAGGCTATACCTAATCAAAGAGGGGGATACTATTTCCCTTGCGGGCGCCAGCTCTGGTGAGCTTAGCCTTATAGCTACTATGGCCTTTCTTGCAACCACGTTTGAAGGTGGGGCATGTGTAGTCATAGATGAGCCTGAGAATAGCCTACATCCGAGATGGCAGCGTGGGTACTTGGGGGTTTTGCTCGATGTTCTAAAATACAGAGGGGCGCGTGTATTCATAGCTACGCATTCGCCGCTGATAATTTCTGAGCTTGATAATGATGGCATTGATAATGTTGACGCCCGCACGATAATTCTTTCTGGTGATTCAAATGGAAAGATTATTCCTGCTCCTAGTAGTGTCGAAGGAATTCTAGTCGAGGCGTTTAGAACTGTGACGCCTGCAAATCATTATTTAAGTGAATTGCTTACAGGCCTGCTAAATGATGTGGATGGCAATCCGGAGTGCCTCGCGTCCGTTAGAGACAAGTTGAGGCAACTTCGAGACGGGATGCCTGATTCCAAGCAAGAGGGGGTTATAGCGGCGGTGGAAAAAATGGCAAATGATATAGCTAGTGGAGAATATCAGTAATGCCGCATTACTCTGATTTCACACTAAATGATAAAGAAATTGCGATCATACATGGTGTTACAGACGACACCGGCTCGGTGGATTGGAATAACAAAGCGTTAGCTAATATTAGAGGGCGAATTAAAGGGCTGCATTTAGAGTTGCAGTCATCGATGTGTTGCTATTGCAGGCGATCGCTACACGGTGAGTTCGCTATGGTTATTGACGTTGAGCACATTCTGCCTAAGTGTACTTTTAAGGGGTTTACTTTCTTGAGTGTAAACCTTAGCGCGTCTTGTAAAAGATGCAACATGAACATAAAGAGGGCGAGATGGGATTTTGTTCACGGGGTTTCTGCTCATGAGATGGAGGCTCTTGTTGATAGTTCTGATGCTTACGAAATAATTCACCCAAATCTGGACGTCTATGCAGATCATTTGAGTAGGGTCGTCGCCGGCATGGACAACCATCTGTTGGTCAAATATTTGACTAGCAGAGCGACACCGAAAGGGAGAAAGACCTACGAGTTCTTCAGACTTGAAGAACTAGAGGTGGGTTGCCTTGACAAAGCTCAAGGTCTTGATGGCGTAAATGTCGGAGAGTGGGGGCAGAGAGTGCGGGAACTTCTAGCGGACGCGTGAACTGCGCTGAGCTTAGAAGCTAGACTTTTGATTACGTTTAACGTAATTTACGCTCCTGTGGTTTGACGCCATCCTTTGCGCATGGCCCAGACCGACGTAGATGCCCGCTCCATCTTTGCGCAGCGGCTGAAAGCAGCCAGGGAAGATGCCGGGCTCACTCAGAAGGAGCTGGGCATGGCTATTGGTTTGCCGGCCGAAACGGCCGCCGTCCGCATCAACCGCTACGAAAAGGCTGTCCACGACGCTGATTTGGCTACGGCTCAGCGCATCGCCGACGCGATGGGCATGCCGCTGGCCTACTTCTACGCCGTGACGCAGGTCATGGCCGAAGCCATCGTGGCGTTCTGGCTGCTCAACCAGACCGACCAGCGCAAGGTGCTGGCGGACCTCAAGAAGCGGGTGTTCACCGAGCCGAAGAAGCCCGCCAAGGGCTGAGTAGCCACGGTTCAGTGAAACCGGCGCCGGCGCCCGGCGGGTGCCGGCAGGGGCGCGACAGGCCGAAATTGCCGCCGCGGATATGGCTCAATACGGGCATGAGCGATCCGGATAACCTCAAATCGGACATACGCAAGCGGCTGTTCCGAGCGTCGGCGCTGCCAGGGGATGCCTCGGTTCGCTACGGCTATCGCTGGTGCCCGCGCTGTCGGGGCCGGGGCGAGGTCTGCAACGAGTACTCGGACGAGTCCGGTCGCTGGGCCGCCTTAGAGCGCTGCAATGAATGCGGTGGAGAGGGCTTGCGGGCGGCGGACTAGGGCCGGTGTGCTGCCGCGCGCACAGAGCGGCGGGCCTTGTGTTCCCGCTGAGCCCCGGCACAAGATGCGGCAGGACTAAACACATCGGCTCGGGGCAGCCGGTTCCGCAGGCACGGCCCCGTTTCGTCGCCTGCAATGCATAAGGACATCGCATGAAACCCAGGCTCGTGCTGTGCGCGTTGCTACTCGGCGCCTTGCTCCCCATCGCCTCCAGCCACTCGCAACCCACGCCCATCGTGTCCGGCTGGTCGGTGGCGGGGTGGAACTTCCAGACCATCTCCACCGTGGCCACGGACGTGACCAACAATGGCCACAACGCCACCGCGGTCGGCGCCAACACCACCTCCTGGGGCTGGGCCAATCGGGGCGCCAGCTTGGCCGGGGCCAAGTACTACACCGTGCCGTACTCGCCGGCGCTGAGTTTCGCCAGCGGTGATTTCAGCTTCGGCGCCTACGTGCGCGTGGGCGACACCATCACCACCCGCACCATTCTGGACAACCGCGGCATCAACGGCGGCTACGTGTTCGGCATTTCAAGCAGTCGGCGGGTGACGCTGCGGCTGAGCGGCTCGTCGCGCAAGGCGGCTTACGCGTCCTTGACCGAGATGGCGCTGACGCCCAACCGCTGGCACCACGTCGCCGTGGCGGTGGCGCGCAGCACCGGCACGGTGCAGTTCTATATCGACGGCAACGAGGCCGGCGCCTGGCCGCTGCAGACCGAGATCCTCAGCAATAACGACGCGCCGCTGTTGATCGGCGCCGCGGTCGACGGCACCGCGTATTTCAACGATCGCCTGGACGAGGTGCATCTGTACAGCCGCGCGCTGTCCATCGACGAGATCGCCACGGTGATGGCGCCGGGCTACCCGCTGTACGAGCCCAGTTCGTGGAACGGCGGTTCCATGACCATGAACAATTGCTACAACTACGCCAACAACAAGCGCACCAACACTTTCGCGCAGCCGGGCCGCGCGTCGGGGCAGACCGCCATCGGCATGAGCTGCGCCGTGGTCCACGCCGCCGCCGTGCGCGACGGCTTGGAGCCCATCGCCGACCCCTACGACCCCAGCTACAAAACCGCCGTGGCCTTGGTGGTCGCACCCGGCGAGGATTACCACTGGTATCGCCGTGATGCGTACGGTACCTGGAGCCACAAGCCCGGGCAGACGGCCGCGACCAACCTGGACAACTCGGGCTCGCCGATCAACGACCCGCAGTACGCCGACCGCGGCCCCTACACCGACTTCTGCGGCTACTTCCGCCTGTGGTCGGACAGTGTGCAGGCCGGCGGCCACGAGGAAATCCGATGAACCGCGTTCACTCCCTAGTATCGAGGCGTCCGATGAAAGCCTGGGCCATCTGTGTAGTGCTGCTGTCGCTGTTCGGTGGCCCCGCGGCCTGGGCGCAGAACGCCCCCGCCGCCCCCTCCGCGCTGCGCGTGACTTACCTGGTCTATTCGGGGCGGCCCAATCCCACGCTGACGATCACCGACGCCAAGACCATTCGCTCGCTGCAGACGCAGCTGTCCGGCGCCTTGGCCACTGGCGCGGGCGTGGGTTCGACGGAGCTGCAGCCCGTGCTGGGTTACAACGGCATCCGTGTCGAAGTGGTAGGCGCGGAAGCCGAGCCCGAGTACACCGTGAAGGGTCGCTTCCTGCGCTCCGAGCATCGGCTGGGCGCCGCTAAAGCAGGCACTCCCACCGTCATGGCCCGTTCCTCGACCTCCGCGTCGCAGATCGAGGCCCAGCTGTTGAAGCTGGCCGAGCAGCAAGGCGTGTTGAGTGCGCCGGCGCTGGCGGCTGCGCGCAAGACGCCGGCGAAGTAGGCGCGGCGATAGTTCGGAATCCGCAGGCGTCTTGATACCCGCAAGCTGAACCAGGAAGGCGGCCCCAGGGTCGCCTTTATTTTTTCGTGCCTTCATGCCGCGCTGAAATGATTGGACGGTCGCAACCATCGGTTGCGGGCGATGGTGTGCGATTCATTTGATCATCGGCACAACATATACGCCGTTGACGACCGGCAATTGCTCGGGCGTATCCTAGAGGTGGAGAAGCGCAAGGAGTGCCGCATGGAGTTCAAGGCAGGCAAGGTGTTTGCGATGGCGCTGGCGGGAATAGTCGGTATGGCCTGTTGTGGAGCCGTGGCCAAAGGGAAATCTAGCGCGGTTCACTACCCGGCGGCGCTGAAAGGGATTTGGCTGGGTGAGAACGAGGACTGCAAGAATCCCGACAGTCTCGACAGCGATGCGCGCTTCGAGATCACTCCAGCCAAGCTGATCGGCTACGAGCATTGGAACAAGCCGCTTCGTATTGTTCAAATCTCGAAAGTTCCGATGGCATGGAAAGTCGTGTCACGGACGTACTTCGACGGCGCATCGGTCGAGCTGGAAGAGATCTACGTGCTTAGTGGTCATCAGAACCGCTACCTGACCGTAGTGAACATCGATCAATCCAACACGTACGGCCGTTGCCAGTAATGGCTGCTTGATAGCCAGGGGCGTGTCGAAAGGAGTCGATGCTGTGACCGATGAACAACGATCCGATGTTGAGGGTGCCCCCCAGCCCCAACCGCACTATCGCGTCATACAAAAGGGAATGACGGCGAACATCCCGGTCACGGACTTCGATAGCCTCGTCACGCATCATCCCGCGGCTAGCCGTCGGGCCGAAGTCGTAAATGGTGTGGTCGTAAACGGGGAGCGGCCTCGGCCGCACGCCCTGATCGATTCCGAAATAGAACAGATTGAAGTTTGGACACTGCAGAACCCTCGCGGTTTGGCGCGCGATCAGGTGCTGTTGAAGAAGGATTTCATACTCGAAGATTCACGGCTGGCCAGTGGTGCGAGAGGCGTCCGAGATGTAGACGTGCCATCGCCCCTGGAGGGCTATGTCGGCCGGCGCAGCGACGCCGAGGGCCTTGTCGATATCTATGACCGCGAAGGCGGTGAGGTCATAGCAAGGATCCGCCACATGCGCGACATCGCCGTCAACGAGGGTGACACCATTCAGTACGGGCAGGCGCTGGGTACGCAGAGCAACCAGGCGACTGAAAGGGTTCACGTCCACATGGAAGTCGATACCCGCTACCACCAGCAGTACGAGAACTACGTCCAAGACCTGTCGGACGGCCGCCTATCGATCGATCCGACGCGGCGCGGCCAAGGCATCGAAGCGCGTGAAGTCATCGACGACGGCGTGATCCGCATCGGCGAATCGTCCGAGCTGGCGCGCATCGCCCAGCAACGGCTGAATGCCGAGGGCTACCGCGATGCGAACGGGCAGGCGCTGGTGGAGGATGGGGTTTACCGCTTTCCCATGCAGGCGGCGGTGATCAACTATCAGAATGCACAAGGCTTGCCCGTTACCGGCAATCTCGATCAGGTCACCATGCAACGGCTGGCACCATTGATCTTGCCTCCACAAGTGAATCCCACCGACCCCGAACGCGATACGCGGCCGCTTGATCCGCGGGCCGATCGCTACGGCGGCGCTTCCGGCCGGCCCGTCAGCGCCGACCCCTTGCTGCCACACGCCGAAGCCGCGACCCGCCGTCTCGATGCCAGCCTGGGCCGCGAGTACGACGGCAGCAGCGCCTGCATGGCCGCCAGCGCGGCTTGCCTGGCGCGCAGGCAGGGCCTTACCGGTATCGACCACATTGTCCTGAGCGAAGCCCACGGCAACGTCGCGCGTGGCGAGAACATCATCGTGGTGCAGGGCGAGCTACGCGACCCCGCGCACCGCCTGGCCAGCATGAAGACCTCGGATGCGGTGAGCACGCCCGCAGCAAATTCGATTGCCCAGCTCAACCGGCTCTATGAAGCGAGTCAGCCCGCGCAGCCCAGCCCTGACGCCGTCCAGACTGAGGTTCGGCCGTCGATGCGGTTGTCATGAGGACTGGAAGGTGGCTTTCACGAGAGGCCCGTGGAACGGTCCAACGACCCGGCGTATCCTGACACCACCGGAATGCAAGGGACGCTGCATGGAATCCAGAGTGAGCTACGTGATCGCGGCCGCAGCGGCGGGCCTGTTGTGCATCGCCTGCACTGCCTCGCCCGCCAAGGGCAAACCGCCCGCCGCCATCTACCCGGCGGTGCTGCAAGGCACTTGGATGGGCGACAGCCCAGAGGCCTGCAAGGGTCCCGATGCCGCCGACAGCGATTCGCGCTTCCAGATCGCCCCGCGCAAGCTCAGCGCCTACGAGGATTGGCGCGAGCCGGTCAGCGTGGTGCAGATCTCCAAGACGCCACAGGCCTGGAAGATCGTTTCGCAGTTGCATATCAACGAAGACTCGATCCGGCTGGAAGAGGTCCTGCTGCTCAGCGGCGAGGACAACGGCGAGCTGACCGTGGTCAACCATAAGCAATCCAACACCTATTACCGCTGCCGCTGAGCGCGGCACGGCCCATCGCGTTCGTCGCGACCACGAAAGGAATCGCCGCCATGGCCAACGAGAACGAGCAAGACCCGCAAGCCGCCGCCCCGGCCGACCCCAGGCCTTATCGCGTGATCCAGAAGGGCCGCAGCGCCAATATTCCGGTCACCGATTACGAAAGCCTGGTCACCCATCACCCGGGCGGTAACGCGGATGCGCGCGTGGTCAATGGCGTGGTCACCGGCGGACAGGCCGGGCGCCGGCACGGCGTGATCGATGGCGAGATCCAGGAGATCGAAGTGCGCACCGCGCGCCGCGATTACGGCCTGACCGAGAACCAGGTGCTGGAGAAGCGCGATTTCATTCTCGAAGACCCGCGCCTGGCCACGGGACCGGGCTCGCGCAGCGTCGATGTACCTTCGCCGCTGGCCGGCTACGTGGGCCGGGTCAGTCCGAGCGAAGGCCTGGTCGACATCTACGACCGCGAAGGCGGCGAGGTGATCGCACGCGTGCGCCACATGAGCAACATCGCGGTGGCCGAGGGCGACACCATCCAGTACGGCCAGGCGCTGGGCACGCAGAGCAATGTCGCCACGGTGCCGATCCACGTGCATATGGAAGTGGACACGCGCTACCACCAACAATTCGACAACTACGTCGACGACCTCGGCAGCGGTCGTTTGGCGCTGGACCCGCCGCGGCGCGGACAGGGCATCGAGGCGCGTCCGGTGGTGGACGACGGCATCATCCGCATCGGCGAGTCCGACGATCGCGTGCGCGCCGCTGCGCGCAACCTCAACGCGGCGGGCATCCGCGGCGCCGATGGGCAGCCGTTGGCCGAGGACGGCGTGTACCGGCTGTCCATGCAGGCGGCGGTGATCAACTACCAGAACGCGCAGGGCCTGCCGGCCACCGGCAATCTCGACCCGGCCACGCTGCAGCGGCTGGTGCCGCCCACTCAGAATCAGGATGCGCCCGCGCCGAACGCGCCCGCGCCCGGCACGCAACCCGCCGCGCCGCAGGGCGCGCAGCCCGCGCCGCCGCCCGGCAACCGCGGTCCTGCGTCCGGTCCATTGGGCAGCAACGATCCGCTACTGCCGCAGGCCGAGGCCGCCACCCGCCGCCTCGACGCCAGCCTGGGGCGCGAGTACGACGGCAACAGCGCCTGCATGGCCGCCAGCGCGGCGTGCCTGGCGCGCAAGCAGGGCCTGACCGAGATCAATCACATCGTGCTCAGCTCCGCCAACGCAAACGGCGTGGCCGCCGGTCAGAACATGATCGTGGTGCAGGGCGACTTGCAGAACCCCGGCCGTCAATTGGCCAGCATGCGCACCGACGATGCGGTGCGCACGCCGGTGGCCGATTCGATCGCCCAGCTCAACCGTCTCAACGAGGCCAACCCGTCCGCGCCATCGCAGGAGGCGCAGGCGCAGTCGCGTGGGCGCAGCGCGTAGGGGCTAGTGCGCGACGCGACCAGCAACGGCCGCATCGCGCATCAATTGCGAGGGGCTGGTTCCCAGTAGGCGTTGCAGGCAGCGGGCCATATGGCTGGCGTGCGAGAAGCCCGTCGCCAACGCGATATCGCCGATGCGTTGCTCACCTTGCAGCAACAACAGGCGCGCGCGTTCGACCCGGCGCTGCAGCACGTAGCGGTGCACCGGCACGCCCGTGGCCTGTTTGAACAGCGCCTTGAAATGCGAGGCGCTGTAGCCCGCCACCGCGGCCAGTTCCAGCAGCGACAAAGGTTCGTCCAGGTGGGCTTCCACGTACTCCTGTACGCGACGCAGGCGCCAGCCCGGTAGCGCGCGGCCTTTGGTGTCGGCGACCGGCGAGCGGCGCGATTGCAACGTCAGCAACCGCGTCGCCAGTGCCGAGGCCAGACTGTCGGCGAACAAGCGCCCGCCCGGGTACGCGTCGTGATCTTCGGCCTGCATCATCCAGCCGATGCGCTCGACCTGCGGATCGCGCACGTGGATCGCCGGCGCCAGCAGCGCGCCGTCGCTGCCCAGACCCATCGCTTGCGAGGTGTCGCCCAGCAGCGAGGGCGTGAGGCGCAGCAGCAGCGAGCGTGCGGGCCGCGACACCACCCAGCGCGTGCTCGCGCCCGCCGGCACCACGCAGTACTGCCCATGCAGGCGCACGCCTTGGCGTTGGTGGCCGTCCATGCGGTAGGACACCGGCACCGGCTCGCCCAGGTGCAGGCACAGCACGTGGCGCCCATCCACCGGCGAGTCGAATACGCCCTGCGGCACCGGCGAAGTCAGCACGTCCAGCAGCGGCGCGCGATCAGCAGCGGTGCCCAGTGTCGACCTCGACGGCGGCGGGGGATAGCAGGCGGGGCGGTCGCTCATGGCCCGATCCTCGGCCCGCGCGGCGGCGGCCGACAGTGCCGAAAATCATCCCTGCGTGCTCGTCGTCGTCCGTTTGTGCGCGCCCGCGCGCCGCGCGTTCGCCAGCATGGGCCGGTCTCCCCGCACAGGACTGCCTTCATGCATCGCCGCCAATTCATTACCTTCGCCGCCGCCAGCCTGGCCGCCGGCGTCGCCGGCAGTTACCTGCCGCTGGCCTCGGCCCGCCGCCGCGCTGCCCACGCCGGCGCCGAGGCGCCCCTGGACGCCGCCGCTTATCGGGCCACCCGTCGCTACGCCGCGTTGCCGTTCGGCAGGATCGCCTACATCGAACGCGGGCACGGTCGCGCCGCCTTGTTCCTGCATGGCGCTCCGCTCAACGGGTTCCAATGGCGAGGCGCCATCGATCGCCTGTCCCCGTACCGGCGCTGCATCGCGCCCGACTTCATGGGGCTGGGTTACTCGGAGGTGCCGGCCGCTCAATCGCTGGCCGCCGGCGATCAGGCCGCCATGCTGGCCGCGCTGTTGGACTCGTTGCGCGTGGATCAGGTCGACATCGTCGCCAGCGACAGCGGCGGTGCGGTGGCCCAGCTGTTTCTGCTGCGTCATCCCAAGCGCGTGCGCAGCCTGCTGCTGACCAACTGCGACGTGGAGCCCGACAGCCCGCCGCCGAAGATCCAGCCCGTGCTCGACATGGCCCGCAACGGCACCCTGGCCGACGCGACCGCCGAATGGCTGACCGACAAGCCCAAGGCCCGGGCTACGTTCGGTGCCGCCGTGTTCGCCGACCCCAGCGGTTTCGCCGACGAGACGATCGAGTACTACGTTACCCCGCTGGTCAGCACGCCGCTGCGGCGCGCGCAGTACCACGCTTTCCATCTGGCCCTGACGCCGAATCCGTTGGCGGGCATCGAAGCGCAGCTCAAGCGCAGCCAGGTTCCCGTGCGCATCGTGTGGGGCGCGGCGGACGACATCTTCGATCAGGGCGACGCGGAGTATCTGGACCGCACCTTCCCGAACTCCCAAGGCATCCGCCGCGTTCCGCGCGCGAAGCTGTTCTTTCAGGAGGAGTTTCCGGAGGTGATCGCGGAGGAGGCGCGGAGGTTGTGGGGCGTGTGACGGCTTGCGTGGACCGTATCCGCCCGCAAACCTTGATCGCTAGCCGATAGCTCTCTGTGGGAGCGGCGTAAGCCGCGATGGCGCAACTACGCAGAACTGCGCAGCCCGGCCAGAGCACTGGACTACGGTCGCGGCTCACGCCGCTCCTACCCCACAGCCCGCAAGCACGACTCATCGTTTTGGGGTAGGAGCGACGTAAGTCGCGACCGTCCAGTGTCCGAAGTTGCGCTATCGCGGCTTACGCCGCTCCCACAGGAAGCGTCGCCAACGGGATGACGCGGCTAGCGCGACGCCGAGCAGCGCTCCAGCAGCGGGGCGATCGCGTTCATGGCCTGTATGGAGCCCAGGCTCTGGAAGGAGGTCGCATCGAACAACTTGGTCTGTACCGGAGACCTGATGATAGGCAGAACTTCCTCCAGCTCGGCATCGCTGGCTGGATTTCTCTTGTCGCCCCAGCGACGGTAGATCGCGAGCAGGCGCAAGCCTTCGGGGCTAGCGTAGAAGCGCTCCATCTCGGCCTGCTCGTCTGCGCTTAAGGACTGCGCGATGACTTCCTGCATCGCGTCGGCCACCGCGGTGGCGGGAATGCGCTCGATGCACGCGACTTCGTTGGGATTGGCATCAGGCGTGCTGCGCACCATGTCCTTGAAGTCGTCCACATAGGCCGTGGCCATGGCCTTGGCGGTCGCGGAGACGGGTGGCGGGCTCGCCGCCCAGACGGGCGCGCTTAGCGCGAGCGAAAGCAATAGCAGGGACGTGCGTGGCATGGCATTCCATTTCGAGCGGGTGGGGTAGGCTGCCATTACGGCCGTGTCGTCAGTTTGAAGGTGTCGGGCGGCGCTTGCGCGCCCGCTGGGCGGTGCGGTTGATGCGTTTCACCCAGGCGTCGCCTACTCGCACCGAGATGGCGAACTTGTCCTCATGCTCCACGCATAGGAAGGCGAGCCCGGCCATGATCGCGGCAAAGAACCCGTAGATCCAGCCCGTGGCGGAACCGGGGCCAAGCTGCGCCGAGGTGTACGCGCCGCCCGCGGCGGCGAACATGGCCGAAAAATAACCCACTATCAGCACGATACTGGCGAACCGGCGCCTAGGCAGGGTGGCATGCCATCCCTGTCGCCAAGCGACCTTCTGGGTTGCGCTGTCGTAGATGAGCAGAGCCCACAGCGACGACAGGTCTGCCAGCGATTGGGCGCTGTCGGGACGGCTCAGCGCCAAACGGATCACCGGTGTGGGTAGATAGGTGCCGAACACGTGCCGGACCGCCATCTGCAGCCACAGCGCATCGCGTTCCCGGCCATCGGACCAAAGCTCGAGAAACTCCTTTCGATGTTGACCGCGACGCCCATGCAGCCCGAACACGCCGCGCACCGCGTAGAAGCCCAGAGCGACCACCACGCCGAAGATCAGGAAAGATCCACCTCCCGCCTTGATGACTTCCTCGAGCATGCGACCTCCTGTCGTGCCATGCGACATCTTTCACCGTCGCGCAGTCCCAGACAAGAGCGGGATCGCCGACAAAAAAGAGGGCGACTGCTGGGCGCCGTGGCGATGTCGGCGCGGCTCAGGTTGTTTCAGTGGTCGCCCCATCGGCTTAAGGGCGACCACCCTGCTTTCTGTAGGAGCGGCGCAAGCCGCGACCGCGAAAGCGATGCGGCTGCGCCATCGCGACTTACGTCGCTCCCACGACATCTAAAGTGGCGCCACTCCAGCAAGGGAGCGACGCAACGGCGCTCAAAACACCTTGTCCGGATCCTTGATATACGTCCCCGAAAACTCCAACCGGATATTCGCGATCGCCGTCTTCAGCTTGCCCAGGTCCAGCGTCTCGGTGTCGCCCGCTTCCACCTTCGGCGAGGACAGGATCCAATCGGTGTACAGCGTCGGCTCGGGATACGAGGTGCGGAATTCCTCGGCGATGGCGGCGCGTACGCGGATGCAGTCGAGGGCGGGATCGGTGGGGACGTTGGCCAGGTCGTAACGGAAGGTCAGGTTGACCGGCGCGCCGTGGAAGTGGAAGTCCTGGACCTGGCCGGCGACCAGCTTGCGGTCGTCGTAGGCGCCGCTGGTACGCACGGTGAATTCGATCTCGCCCTTGCTGGGGCGTTGCCCTTCGACCCATTCCACCCAGACGAAGATTTCACCGACGCGCACGCGGCTGACGCGGCCCCAGGTCGACAGCGGACCGCGGCTGGGGGTGAAGCGCAGTTCCACGCGCTGGCCGCCGAGCAAGGCCTCGCGTGCGCTGGCGGGCAAGGCGTACTTGTTGCGGGTGTAGGGCTGCGGTATTGGGCGGAAGCTGTCCAAGGCGCGCGCCTGCATCTTTTTCAGATCGGCGATGGCGACCAGATCGCCGGCCAGGTCGGCGATGCCGCGGTGGTTGTCGCGCGGCGGCAGGGGATCGCTCAGCGCCCAGTAGCGGTAAGCCGCGTCGAACTGGCCCAAGGCGACCAGCATCGAGCGCTGCACGGCGCGGTAGTTGCCCCACAGCACGATCATGGCCTGGCCGGACAACACCTCTTCCTTCTTCAGGCCCTCTATCTCGCGGGCGACGGCGTCGTACTGGCGACGCGCGATCTCCGACTGCAGCTTGGCGCGCGCGATTTCCTGCACCAGCGGCGGCAGCGCGGCCTGCGCGGTGGTCAGGGCGCGGCCGTAGATCACCAGGATCTTGAGTTCCTTCAGGTATTCCTCGGCGCCGCCGATGCCTTCCTTGATCGCCGGGGCCAGTTGGGTCTCGACTTCCACCCACAGCTGGTCCCAATAGGCGCCCGCGGACGGCGCGCCCTTGGCGTCGTCGGACAGGGATTCGCGGGTCAGCGCCGACAGGTCGTCGGCGAATTTCTTGGCGTTGTCGATCTTGTCGACCGCGGCGACGATGGCCAGGCACATGGTGACGACCTTCTCGATCGCCTTCCCGACCTTGACCAGGGTCTTCATGATCTCGGCCAGCTTGGCGGCGGTACTGGCCACGTCGGCGGCCGCCTTGGCGGCGCCGGCCGCGCCGGCGGCGTTGCCGCCGAACATCGAGGCCACGCCGGACACGAACGAGAACACCGCGCCGACGATCGCGAACGCGGCCTCGCGTTCCTTGGCGGCCTTCCAGTCGTCCATGCCGCGCTTGAACTCGGCTTCGGCGCGACGCACGTTGCCGCTTTGCGGTTCGATTGAGTCCTGCGCGCGTTTGACGTTGGCGGTGGCCAGGCGCAGGTTCTCGGCCAGCTGCTGGCTCACCAGCTTCTGGAACGAACCGGCATCGTCCTTTTCGCCCAACACCAGTTTGGCGGCCTTCTTGCGCGCGTCCAGGTCGTAGCTGCGATCGCTGAGGCGGGCGAAGGTGCCGGCGTAGGCCTGCAAGGCGGGCACGTGGTCCTTGGCGATCTCGCCGTAGAACGAGGCGCTCAGATACGGCACCTGTTCGGGATCGAAACGCACCGGGCGCAGCAGCTCCTGGGTGGAGCGACAGCCCAGCGACACGGTGTCCCAGCCGCTCTGGTTCGGCACCAGCGCCATCAGCCCCTCCATCCGCGACAGCAGCTCCAGTGCGAGCTCACCCTTGCCTTCCATGCCCAGCGCCTGCGCGGCGAACAGCATGCGGTCCAGCATCGCGCTGCAGGCCGGCAGCGGCAGCGCGGTCAGGTTGATCGCTTCTTCGGTGAACGGCAGCGGTTTGGTTTCGTCCAGGGGATAGGTGCTGACCACCACCTGCCGGGGCGTCAACGGACTGGGCAGGTCGCGCTTGCCGCGGACCTCGTGCTGGCCCCAGCTGGAGTCGTTCCACTTCATCCAGCGCTCCACGCTGATCTTCTGAGTCGCCGGGCTCAGGCTGCCCACGTAGAAGCCCAGACGGAAGGTGATCTCCCAGCCGCGTTTCTCCAGCAGCAGCTGCGCGCCGGCTTCCAGGCGCCGTGCCATCACCACGATGTGCTCGAACTCGCGACACAGGATCGGCGCGTCGGCCGCGTGCTGCGCGGTGATGGTGTCGGCGAAGATCAGAAGACGGTCTTCGTTGTCGCGCTCGCTCTTGACCGCGGCCACGCGACGCAGCGCGTCGTCCAGGCCCAGCCGCATGCCCACCACCAGCCACCAGTTGCCGGCGCGGCTGACCCGCACCAGCGGACCGGCGTGGTAGGGGTTGTCGATGATCGCGTCCCAGTCGGGTTCGTCCGCACCCACGGCGGGGTCGGTCAATAGCGTAGACATGCAGCCTCCAGTGATATCCGCAAGAAACATCCGTGTTGCGGCGGGGGAGGCCAGGCCACGAAGTTCTGAGACGTGGGCCGCAAGTGAGGCGAGTATAAGCGTCGGCGCGGCCGGCGCCAGGGCGACACCATCCGCACCGGGGACGATTCGAAGGTGTGTTGAGCGTCCGCTCGCCGCGATGGCGCCATGCACCGCGTACGAAAAAGCGCGATACGCTTAGCGCGCCAGAAACCCCAGCACCGCCGCCACGAACTCGTCGTGAAACTCCACGTTCGACAGATGCACGGCCGGGAGCGTCAGCAGCTTCGCACCCGGCACCGTCGCAGCGATCAGTTCGCCATGGCTGGCCGCGGTGACCGGGTCGTATTGGCCGGCGATCACCAGGGTGGGGTTGGGGATCACGGCGATCGGGCGGCGCAGGTCGGCGTCGCGCACGGCGGCGTAGGCGCCGGCCAGGCCTTGGCGGTCGGTGTTCAACAGCATCGTGCGGAACCGGTCGACGACGGGATCGTTCGCGTCGAGCAGGTGGCGCGGGAACCAGTTGGCCAGGAAGGTCTCGGCGGTGTCGCGCATGTCCGGTGCCTCCAGCACGGCGGCGATACGCTGGTCCCATTGCGGGGCCGGTCCCAGGTAAGACGAGGTGTTGGCCAGGATCAGCCGGTCGATGCGCTCCGGTGCGTGCACGCCCAGCCATTGGCCGACGTAGCCGCCCAGCGACAAGCCGAGGAAATGCGCGCGTTCGATTGCCAGCGCATCCATCAGTTCCAGCACGTCGCGGCCCAGGCGGTCCAGCGAGTAGGCGCCGACCGGGATGCCGGAACCGCCGTGGCCGCGCAGGTCGTAGCGCAGCACGCGGAAGCGCTGGGATAAGGCAGGCACTTCGGCGTCCCACATGTGCAAGGTGGTGCCGATGGAATTGGACAGCACCAGCACGGGCAGGGCGGGATCGCCGTCGTAGCGATAGGCGATGCGTGCGCCGTCGCCGGCGTCGAGGTATTCGGTGTGGCTCATGGTCTTGCTCTCCGGGTGGTGGCGACGGCGTAGCCGCGAACCGGACGGTTCACGAGGCGGCGGCGCTGGCCTTGGAGAGCAGGCTAGTTGCGTGGGTTTCGTCTTGATATTACAAAGTAAGCACAGTCTTTGTAAGAAAATCAGACATGGCCGAATTCACCCTGCGCGACCTGCAATGCTTCGACGCGGTGGTTCGCGCGGGCGGTTTCCAGGCCGCGGCGGCAGCGCTGCATCGCTCGCATCCGGCCGTGTTCGCGGCGGTCGCCAAGCTGGAGCGCCAGTTGGGCCTGAGCCTGCTGGACCGCAGCGGTTATCGCGTGCGCCCGACCGAGGCCGGGCTGTCTTTCCATCGGCGCGCGCAGGCGCTGCTGGGCGAGCTAGACGTCCTGCGCACGCACGCGGCGCAGTTGGCCATGGGCGAGGAGAGCGAGCTGCACGTGGTGATCGGCGACCTGTGCCCGCGTCCGCAGGCCCTGGGGCTGCTGGGGCGCTTCTTCGCGCAGTGCCCGGCCACGCGCCTGCATCTGCATTTCGAGGCGGTCACCGGCCCTTGGGAGCGCCTGTTCGATGGCGCGGCCGATCTGATCCTGCACCGCGTCGACAAGAGCGACCCGCGCCTGGAGTGGCTGGATCTGGGCAAGGTGCCGATGGTGCCGGTGGTCGGCGCCGGGATGCTGCCCGCGCCGCCCACGCGTGCGCTCACGCCCGAGCGCATGCGCGAGTACACCCAGTGCGTGATGCGCGATACCGCGCGTCATTCGCCCCCGCGCGATTACTTCGTGATCGAGGGCGCGCCGCAGTGCACGGTCGGCGATCAGTTGATGAAGAAGGAGATCATCTTGCAGAACCTGGGCTGGGGGCATATGCCGCGCTTCCTGATCGAGGAAGAGCTGCGCGACGGCCGTCTGCTGTCGATCGCCGGCCGGCATTTCCCGGGTCGGGTCGAGGAGTTGGTGGCGGCGCGGCGACGCGATCGTCCGCAGGGCCCGGTTGCGCAGCGGCTGTGGGCGTACTTGCAGGCGCAGGCGTCGGCGCTGCGCGGTGCGCTCGACGTGGCTGCGTCCAAAACCTCCGCCAAGCGGACGGTGAGGCGGCGTGGTGCCTAATCGCTGGGAGGGCGGCGTGTACACATTTTCTACGCCGATAGACATAGCTCCACCCATCCGCACTACCGTCCGGCAGAGATCGTTCCACATTTGGCGCTCGTGAATTTCAGCGGTGATCGCTAAATTTATGCGCAATACGTTGACGCTCGTTCGAAAGCCCGGAAGACTGCGCACACACTAGCGACTATCCGGAGCGTGTGCGATGGATTGGCAGACGGTGGTAATCGGTGTTCTGGTGCTGATCAATCTGATCGCCACCTTGGCTGCGATGCGCAGCGGGACGCTGTCGGGCGGGCAGCGGTTGATCCAAGTGGCTTTGATATGGCTGCTGCCCTTGATCGGCGCGGTGATCTGCCTGGCTTTCGTATCGACCGAAACGCGCGCAGTACGCGATTCGATGTCGTCGCACCAGGCGGACCTGCATGCCGCGGATGGCGGGGCGACGATAACGGGGAGCTACTCGGGCGATTGCTTTGGCGGCGGCGATGCCTGCGGCGGTGGCGACGGAGGAGGCGGTGGAGGCGGCGATTGAGGTTCGGTCGGACGCCGCGCTGGCCTTCCCGCGGGCGATCGTTCCCGTAAGCTTCGCGCATGCCTACCTACATCGCCCTGCTTCGCGCCGTGAACGTCGGCGGCACCGGAAAACTGCCCATGGCCGAGCTGCGCGAGATGTGCGCCGCGGCCGGATTTCAGGACGTGCGCACCTACATCGCCAGCGGCAATGTGGTGTTCCGCGCCGCCAAGCAAGCGGCCCAGGTCAAGCAGGCCTTGGAGGCGCGACTGGCCGAGTACGCGGGCAAGCCGGTCGGGGTGGTGGTGCGTACCGGGGCGGACCTGGCGCGGGTGCTGGCCGGCAATCCGTACGCGCACGCGGCATCCAACCGGGTGGTGGCGATCTTCCTCGACGATCCGCCACCGGCCGACGCGCTGGACGCGGTGCGGCACCGTCGCGACGAGCAAATCGCCTTGGGCGAGCGCGAGATCTATGTGCATTACGGCGACGGCATGGCCGATTCCAAGCTGGTGATCCCGGCCGCGCGCATTGGCACGGCGCGCAACATGAACACCGTCGCCAAGTTGATCGACATGGCAGGCGCGGACTGACGCTCGAATGCGGCGTGCCGATTGCGAATTCGTGCACTTGACCTCAAGCAGGGTTGAGGTCGTAGGGTGATCGCCTGACGAGAATCAGGCCCTGCCCATGTCGCAAGCATTGCAATATCTAGACCTTTACCTGCAACGCCTCGGCTACGACGCCCCGCCCGCACCCACGCTGGATACGCTGCGCGAATTGCAGCGTCGCCACACCGCCACGTTCGCGTTCGAGACGCTGGCGACGTTCCTGGGCGAGCCGGTGCCGATCGATCTGGCGTCCCTGCAGCGCAAGGTCCTGCACGAGGGCCGTGGCGGTTACTGCTACGAACTCAATCGCCTGTTCCTGGCCCTGTTGCAAGACCTGGGTTTCGTGGCACGCGGCCTGACCGCACGGGTGGTGATGGGCGGGCCGGAGGAGGCGCCGACGGCGCGCACCCATATGTTCGTGCTGGCGACGCTGGACGGCTTGGAGTACCTGGCCGACGTAGGCTTCGGCGGCATGGTGCCGACGGCGCCGCTGCGCCTGGATACGCAGGCGCCGCAGTCGACCCCGCACGAGGACTACCGCCTGGCGCGGATCGACGGCGGCTACGCGCTGCGAGCGAAGGTGGGCGAGGAGTGGCGCCCGATGTACGTCTTCGACCTGACACCCGCGCAGGAGGTCGACTACGTGGTGGGCAATTGGTACGTGTCCACGCATCCGGAGTCGCCGTTCCAAGGGCGCATGTTCGCCGCGCGCACCGGCGACGGCATCCGCAAGACCTTGAGCGACGGCAGCTACGCGGTCCATCGCCTGGGCCAACCCAGCCAGCGCCGCGAACTGGCGGACGCCGATGAGGTGATGGCGGTGCTGCGGGATGAGTTGGGAATCCGTATCGCCGACGCAGCGACCTTGCGCGCGGCGATCGTGAAGCGCCTGGCGGAGCGGGAAACATCCTGACCTGGAGTAGCGCGTCGTAGCTGAGGCGTCGCGGTCGCGACTTGCGGCGCTCCTACAGGAAGCGCTTGGCTGCACGGTGGGGAGCGGATCCCGCCGCGAGATCGCAATCCATGTACATCGAGCGCGACGCGCCTGACATGGGGCTACCGTTCGTCGGCGTTCGCGCGTGCGGTGTCGATCGCCGGCGCGCGAGTTCGACGCTCGGGTAACACCCCAACGGAGTTCGCATCATGCGCAAGATCATCGCGGCCCTGCAGATGTCGCTGGATGGACGCATCGAAGGCCCACAGGGCGAGCTGGATTGGGTGGACGCCTGGGACGACCGCTACGGCCTCACCGACCGCATCGACGCCTGTCTGCTTGGCGGCGGCATGTATCCGGGCTACGAAGGCTACTGGAGCGCGGTCCAGAACGACCCCGCCGGCGTGCTCGCCTTCAGCGGGCGCGCGCCGACACCGAACGAGGTGGAGTACGCTCGCTTCGCCGCGTCCACCGAACACATCGTGCTGTCGCGCACGCTGGGGCAGGCGACGTGGCCGCATACCCGCATCGTTCGCGATATCGCCGATATCCGCGCGCTCAAATCCCGGCCCGGCCGCGATCTTTATGCGGTCGGTGGCGCCAGCTTCGTTTCCAGCCTGATGAACGCCGACCTGGTCGATGAGCTGTGCCTGGTCGTAAGCCCGATCGTGCTGGGCCCGGGCAAGCCGCTGTTCGGTGGGGTGAGCGGCCGCCATCGTTTGCGGCTACTGGAAGCCCAGCCGATCGGCGACGACCTGCTGCGCCTGAGTTATGCGGTGACGTCGTAGCGTCGGCCATCCGATGGCGGCGTCGTCATTCCCCCACGGGCGGACAGATGGCGCAGTTGTAGTCGCTGTCCGCTCCGTCGCGATCCGGCGCCCGGGCGATGGTTCTGCGGATGTAAGCCTGGCGTTCGCGCATCAAGGCATCGCGCGGCGCGCCGTAGTCCACGGCCAGTTCGTACAGGGCGCTCGCGTTCTCCAAGGGGCCGCCGGCGAGGTTCAGGGTTGCCCAGTCGGACAGCAGGTTGGCGACCACGGCATCCGGTGCGGGCACGAACTGGGTGCGTTCGTGTAGCTGGTAGTTCAGCGCGGTTTCGAGCTCCCAGGGTTTGACCGGCTTGCCGTCGTTGCCGGCGGGCAGGGCGGTCGGAAGCGCAGGCACGGTCTTGGCTTCGAATCGGACACCGGCGATGGAGCGACGGTTGAGGTAGCCCGGCTCGCGCGCCGCGGCGATCTTGGCCTCGAGGATGCGCGCGTGCAGCCATTCGGTGCGCAGGTGCTCGTCGGCGTTGCGCTGGATGCCCAGGCGAATCCAGCGCAACGCGACGCGGTCCTGTCCCGCCAGTTCGAGCGCGGTGCCCAGGTTGGCGGCGGTTTCATGGTGGCCCGGGTATAGGCGCTCGACGGCGATGAAGTGGCGAACCGCCAAGGGATACTGCCCCTGGTAGATCAACAGCACGCCCAGGTTGGTCAGCGACTGGAAGCTGGGCTGCTTGCGCGCTTCGGCGATGGTCCGCTTCGCACGCTCCAGCGCGTGCTCGCGAACGGAACGCTCGCGCATCGACTGGGTCATGTCGTCGCCCAGGTACCACAGGGCCGCGAAGCGCCGGCCGTCGCGGTCGGTGCCGACTTCGTTGATGCAGGCGTGCGCGCTCGAAGCGAGCAGCAACAAGGCGGCTGCGAGCAGGACTTTCATCGGCGAGATTCCCCAGGGACGACGCGCAGGGTCGCGTATCGGGAGCATAAGGCGGCCAAGAGATCGTAGTTGCCACGGCTGTTTTCGTCGCTGGCCCAGACGCACGCCTGCATCGCCATGTGCCGATTCGCGAGGGGTATCGGCGAGCCAGGGCCGCCATAGCCTGCGCGGGAACTCGAATGCATCGCTTACATCGCCTTGAGCTTGTCCGTACTCGCCAATGCGTCGTCGATCATCTTGCGTTGGCGGCGGCTGATCTCCTCTTCCTGCGCGGCTTCGCGGTCGAAGTCGGCCAGCAGGCGGCGGTAGGTATCCAGGTCGCTCTGGCTGCGGAACAGCAGTTCCTTGCCGTCCAGCGAGATGCGGCCGAGGCGCGCATGTGCGAAAGCGAGCAGGGCCTGGGTCGCGGCGACCGCGCGGCGCTGGTTGGCGATCTGTTCGTCATCCAGGGTCACGCGTTGGCGCTTGGACTGCTCGTAGCCGGCGATGAACTGGGCGTTCCTTGCGACGCCGCCCGCCAGGGCGTAGACGCGGCGGTCGAGTTCGGCGGTGTCGGCCCGGGCGATGGCGTTGGAGGCCTCTACCAGAGTCAGGTAGCGACGCATGGTGGATTGGCCGCTCGCGATGCCTTGAGCGTCGACCAGGTTTTGCGGCGCCAGCACGGCGTCCAATTTCAGGGTGGCGACTTCGGCCTGCAATTGCGCCCGCGTATGCGCGTTGCGCTGCCCCATATCGCTAACGATCCGGTTCATGCCGCGCAGCAGCTCGGCGGTGTTGGTGGCGGGCGCCGGAAGAGCGGTGTCGCTGTTGGCGGCCGGCTGGGGTTGGGAACCGACGCGTGTGCGGCCGGCCTCGATGTCGTCGAGGCGCGCTTTTTCCGCCAGCAGCAGCTCGCGGCCGGTCTTGGCCAAGGCGTCGGCCTCCTGGCGTACGTCCGCGCGCCGGTCGATTTCGCTCAGCAGCGAGCTGCAGCGCCCCAACAGAGTCAGACAGCCCAATACGATCACCGCGCTGATCGCCACATTGCGCCAGGTGTGGTCGCCGGAATTGCGCGCGCGCGCGGCCGCCCGGCGTGGGTCCGGCATGAAGTTGGCGAGCATCGGCGCGCCGCAGGCCGGGCAGTTGCGCGCGCCGACGGCGGTTTCGGTCTTGCAGTTCTCACAGGCGTTGACGGTCATCGTGCCTCCCCCTAAGGCGTGATGAGCGATGCGCGCGTCGGCGCGCCTTTGCGAGCTTAGTAGCATCCGAGCGGATGCGCGTCCATATCCGGTCGAGGCCGGCGGCGGAGACTCGGGTCGACGGATGGGGGCCAAAAACGAAGAATCCCGCCGCAGCGGGATTCCTCGTGGGGCTGGCGAGCGGCGCGGGGCGCCGGTCGGGCCTCAATGATGCAGCAGCACGTCGGCGATGATGCCGGTGGCGACCGCGATCAGGATCATGCGGCCGTCGTCCATGCGCACCCAGCGGTGGCCGCGCGGCGGCGGTGCCAGGTGGTAACGCGGGTAGTCGTCGATGTAGTAGCGCGGCTGCATGTAGACCACGTCGATGCGCTGACCGCGGCGGTAATCCTTGTGCCAACCGTTGTGGCGGCCCGGCGGATGGTTGCGGCCGTCGTAGCTGTAGTAATAGCGGCTGTCGTAACGGTCGTAGCCGCGGCCACCGCGGTCGCGACGGTCGTAGCGATCGTCGTCGTCGCGGTCGTGCCTATCGTGACGGTCGTCGCGATCCTGGTGCTTGTCGTGACCGCGGCCATGGCCGTTGCCCTTGCCGCGGCCGTCGGCCATCGCCGGCGATGCGAGGACGGCCAGAGTGATCGCGGTGGCCAGCAATATGCGTTTCATGCGGATTCTCCCGGTGTTCGGATGGCGTTCGTTGCCATGCGTTGTAATCGCATTGGGGCGTCGATGCAGCTGCATCATGTGTCAAACGCGACCGGCGTCGAGAGTTGCGCGCATTCGTGTTTAAGGTTCCTTTAACCCTGTCCGGTACGTCGGCGCCTCCTGCGTCGACGTAACCGGTTACAGGGGCGGGATGGCTTAACCGCTCCCTACTTAAAGAAACATGCCGCCGGAGGCTTCGATGCGCTGCGCATTGATCCAGCGGTTGTCCGGCGACAGCAAGGAAGCGAACACGCCGCCGATGTCGTCCGGCTGACCGACCCGGCCCAGCGCGGTCTGCGCGGCGATGTAGGCGTTGATATCGGCGTTGTCGCGCACGGTGCCGCCGCCGAAGTCGGTTTCGATCGCGCCCGGCGCGATCACGTTGACGGCGATGCCGCGCGGGCCGAGTTCCTTGGCCAGGTACTTGGTCAGCACTTCGATCGCTCCCTTCATCGATGCGTAGGCGCCGTAGCCGGGCAGGGCGAAGCGGGTCAGGCCGGTGGAGACGTTGACGATGCGGCCGCCGTCGGCGATCAGCGGCAGCAGCGTCTGGGTGAGGAAGAACACGCCCTTGAAATGGATGTTCATCAGTTCGTCGAACTGCGCCTCGGTGGTTTCGGCCAGCGCGGCATACGTGCCGATTCCGGCGTTGTTGATGAGGTAGTCGAAGCGGTCGCGCTGCCAATGCGTGGCCAGGGCATCGCGGACCTGGGCGGCGAAGGCTTCGAAGCCGCGGCTGTCGCCGACGTCGAGCTGCAGGGCGATGGCGCGGCGGCCTTCGGCGCGGATCGCGGCGACGACGGCGTCGGCTTCGCCGCGGTTGCTGCGGTAGGTCAGGATCACGTCGCTGCCCTGGGCGGCGAGCTTGAGGGCGGCGTTGCGGCCGAGGCCGCGGCTGCCGCCGGTGATCAGGGCGATGGTGGAGGGGGTCATGGGGGGACTCCTGAGGGTGGGATGTGGACGCCACTCTATTGGCGCGACTTATGGCGATAAATCTGCATAATTCGATTTATCTGTTCGTCAAATACGAACAATTGCGCTGCCGGAGCCCCGATGAACCAGCTCGACGCCATGCAGGTCTTCGTCCGGGTCGCCGAGCTGGCCAGCTTCACCCGCGCCGCCGACAGCCTGGGCCTGCCCAAGGCCAGCGCCTCCACCGCGGTGCAGCAGCTGGAAAACCTGCTGGGCACGCGCCTGCTGCACCGGACCACGCGCAAGGTCCAGACCACCCAGGACGGGCAGGCTTTCTACGAACGCTGCAAGGACCTGTTGGCCGATGTGGACGAACTGCGGGGCATGTTTCAGCAGGCGCCGCAGGCGCTGCGCGGCCGCCTGCGCGTGGACATGCCCAGCGGCATGGCGCACGCGCTGGTGATCCCGCGGTTGCCGGAGTTCCTGGCCCTGCACCCGCAGTTGGAGCTGGAACTGAGCAGCGCCGACCGCCGCGTCGACCTGGTGCGCGAAGGCTTCGACTGCGTGGTCCGGATCGGTACCCTGGCCGACAGCAGCCTGATCGCGCGCCCCCTGGGCCAGTTCCGCGTGGCCAACTGCGCCA
The DNA here is from genome assembly GCF_001429345.1 of Lysobacter sp. Root983. Classification (NCBI taxonomy): domain Bacteria; kingdom Pseudomonadati; phylum Pseudomonadota; class Gammaproteobacteria; order Lysobacterales; family Lysobacteraceae; genus Lysobacter; species Lysobacter sp. Root983. The sequence continues at coordinate 642,419 of NZ_LMJO01000016.1, read as the reverse complement.
GCCCCGCCTACCTGCAGCGCTACGGCACGCCGCGACGCCTGCAGGATCTGGCCGGCCATCGCCTGGTCCACTACGCGGCCAGCCTGGGCGGACGGCCCGACGGCTGGGAGTACTGGGACGGCGCGGCCTACCGCAGCCTGCCCATGGCCGGCGTGCTCACCGTCAACAACGTCGAGGCCTACCGCACCGCCTGCCTGGTCGGCCTAGGCCTGATCCAGGCCCCGTTGATCGGGCTGGAGCCCTACCTGGCGCGCGGCGAACTGGTCGAAGTGCTGCCGGAACTGAGCGCCGAGCCCATGCCGGTGTCGCTGCTGTACGCCCACCGGCGCAATCTGCCCCAGCGCGCGCAGGTCTTCATGCAATGGATGGCCGAGCTGCTGCAGCCCTATCTGGACCCGCCGGGCTGACGCCGGGCCAGGCGAAAAATATTTCGCGGGCCGTGTCGATCACGCGCCCCTTGGTTCGTCGTCAAGTAGAGCAGGCCGGATCGATCCCGTACTGGGCCCGCCAACTACCCTCCACCCTCAAGGATTCGTCATGGCTACCAAGATCTTCGTCAACCTCCCCGTCCAGGACCTGGACCGTTCGGTCGCCTTCTACACCCAGCTGGGCTATTCGTTCAACGCCAAGTTCACCGACGAGAACGCCACCTGCATGATCGTCTCCGACGACATCTACGTGATGCTGCTGGTCAAGCCGTTCTTCCAGAGTTTCGTGAGCAAGCCGGTCGGCGACGCCAGCCAGAATGTGCTGGCCATCCTCAGCATCAATGCCGAAGACCGCGCCGGCGTCGACGCGCTGGTCGAAAAGGCGATCGCGGCCGGCGCCAAGTCGCCCGAGGCCAAGGATTACGGCTTCATGTACCAGCGCGGTTACGAAGATCCGGACGGCCACCAGTGGGAAGTGTTCTACATGGATCCGGACGCCGATCCGAGCGCTGCGCAGGCGGGCTGATTCGGTCCCTGCCTCGTTCGCGATCCTCCCCCGTGCGAGCGGGGGAGGTTCGTGCTCGCGTACTTATTTGGAAATGGCCGCGGCGCGCGCGGGGCCGAAGTCCACGCGGCGGCGTTCTTGGATGCGGTCCGCATCGACGCGGCCTTCGACCAGTTCGTAGCCGAGCAGGGCGAACACGCGCTCGCCGACGAAGATGGGGCGCGCGTTGCCGTACCAATCCACGCAGCTGACCTGGCAACCGTCGTCGACTGCCGGCGAGGTGCGCGCGTCGAGCTGGCCCATGCGGCTCAGGTGCAGGGCGCGGTTGCGCAGGTAGACGACGCTGGCCTGGCCCGGGGCGCCGTAGTCGCGTTCATCCGCCCGCAGGATCGGCAGACCGGCGATGCCTGCGTCGTCGGCGGTCGGACGATAGAAGAAGCCGTGGGTGCGTTGATCGCCCTCCGCCACGCCGGGGTAGACGAAACGTCCCGCGTGCGCGGCGTTGTCGCCCAGGCGAATCCCGCTGAAATGCAGATCGTTGCCGCTGGATCCGACCAGCAAGGCGTCGCGTCCCAGTGCTTCGATGCGGCTCACCGCGTGCGGCAGGGACAAGGCCTGCACCGGCCTCTGGCTGGCGTAGCGCAGGGCGAGAACGGTGCTCGCCGCACCGCGGTCGTCGTGCTGGTACGGCGCTGCGCCCACCAGCAACCAATCGCCGACATAGCGATTCTGCATGGCGCCGTAGCCGGCGATCAGGGCGGGGAGCGGACGGTAGTGCTCGGCTCGGGTGCTGGCGCTGGCGTCGCCGAATTCGTCCAGCTTGACGCGCAGCAGGGCCAGTTCGCCGGTTTTGGCGTCGTCGCGCCACATCGCATGGCCATCGTAGTCGCTGCCGACCAGCACGTTGAGATAGCCGTCGCGTTGCAGGAACGACATCTGGTCGATAGGGCTGCCGCTGGTGCGCAGTGCCGAGGGCGCGCCGCCATCCAGCGGCATGCGGAACACCGACGAAGACGGCACCCCGGCTTTGCCCGTTCCCGAGCTGATCCAGACATAGACCGCGTCCTGCGCGACATAGAACTCGCGCGAGCGGTCGCCGAGCACGGCGGTGGCGCGGCACTCCAGTTCGGCCCTGCCCAGGTCGCACACGCTCACCGTGTGCAGCACGACGGAGTAGTCGTCGCTGGTCGGGTCCAGCGCGTCGTAGATGCGGCTGGCGGGCAGGATGCGTTTGAAGTCGGCGACCTGGGCGCCGGGTCGCCAGTGGCGCAATGCCGGCAGATGCGACTCGGGCTCGTTCAAGTACACCGGCACGGGCGCATAGAAGATCAGCTGACGTCCGATCAGGCGGCTGGCGTAGTTGCGTTGCGAATAGTAGTCGCCGCTGCGCAGTTGGTAGGTATCGCGATGACGCAGGCCGCCGTCGTCGCCCAGCGCGAACAGGCCGATCTCGGTGCCGCCGCGTTCGTAGCTGTAGCCGATCACGATCACGTCCCGGCCCGACACCAGCATCTCGTCGTACCAGGTGCCGTTGGGGCTGGAGCCCGGCGCGTAGGCGTCGATGGTGGCGACCGGTTGCAGACCGTCGCCGCCGACGCGGATGGAGAACAGGCGGCCGCGGCGCAGCACGATCAGGTAGTCGCCGGCGTTCTTGACGATGTCGCCTTCGTCCACGCCCAGGGTCTGGATGTTGGTGATCGATTCGGGTGCGGCGGCAGCGGCGTCGGCGCTGGCCTGGGCCGGCGCATCTACCGCCGAGGACTCGGCGAAGCTCATGGGGGCGGGGGGCGGTGAGGGCGGAGGGGGAGGGGCCATCGCGTACTCCTTGGCGGCCTCCTGTCGCCGCCGCTTCATGGCCTGCTGCAAATTCGTCAGCGCACGCTGGAATGCGGCTTCGTCCTCGAACGATTGCAGTGTGCTCGACGGCTTGGACACCGGCGGCGTGGCGGGCTTGGCGCAGGCCGCCAGCAGCACGGCGCTCAGCGCGATGGACACGACGATCTTCCTGTTCATGCGGTTCCCCAGGGCGGAGGCGGCCGCTCCCGGCGAGCGGCCGACCAGGGCCGCCGCGGCGACCCCGAGACTTCCAACGCATGGGATCCGAAACGGGGTCGAACCCTCACTGCCGGCACAGTCCTACCCCGGCCCGCGCTGCGATGATCGCCGCTAGCTCTTTCCTCTCTCTTGCGAGTCCGGCGCCATGAAGACGAATTCCAGTCCCCGACGCTGCGTGCGTACGCTGATATTGACTGGCTCGCTCCTGCTGTTCGGTGCACTGGCGAACGGTCCGGTCGCCGCCGCAGGCTACGTCGCCGGCTCGGTGCCGGCCGCCGACGGCACACGCATTCACTACGTCGACAACGGCCGGACCGGCGCGGCGCCGGTGCTGGTGTTCGTGCCTGGCTGGGGCATGGATCACACGATCTGGGACGCGCAGCTGGCGGCGTTCGGCGAGGGGCATCGGGTGTTGGCGATGGACCCGCGTTCGCAGGGCGCTTCGCAGCTTAGCGGCGGCGGCAATACGCCGGAGGTGCGCGCCAGCGATATCGAGGCCCTGCTGACGGCGCGCAAACTCGATCGGGTGGTGCTGATCGGTTGGTCGCAGGGCGTGCAGGATGTCGCCGCCTATGTGCAGCGTTACGGGACCGGGCGTATCGCCGGCCTGGTGTTGGTGGATGCGGCGGTGTCGCGCGGCGCTGGCGGGGTGGCCGCGGATCCGCAGGCGGCGCAGCGCTTCCTCGAGATGATGGCGGTCTACGCCGCGCATCCGCGCGAGTACCTGCGCGGCATGATGGGCGCGATCTTCGCCCGGCCGTTGGCGCCGGCGCAGGTGGATCGGCGCGTCGAGATCGCCTTGCGTACGCCGGTGAGCACGGGCGTGGCGATGCTGGTGGCCGATATGTATGGCGTCGACCGCAGCGGTGCGCTGAAAAAGTTCGACCGGCCGACGTTGATCGTGGCGGCGGCGAGTTCGGACGAGCTTGCGGCGCAGAAGGCGGCGGCGCAGCAGGTGCCGGGGGCACGGCTGGAGGTCGTTGCCGATGCGGGGCACGGGGTATTCGTGGATCAGCCCGAGCCGTTCAATACGGCGCTGCGGGAGTTCTTGGAGACGCTACGGCGCTAGGGGGGATCGCTGTTTTGAGGTGAGTGGCATCGTGGGCGTGGTGGCGCGATCGCGGCTTACGCCGCTCCCACAGAGAGCAGAAAGCAGAGTCGGGATGGCCGGGTAGGAGCGGCGTGAGCCGCGACTCGGTATTCGGTGTGCGTCGTTGGTTTCGTCGTGGGTGCGGCTTCGCGGTCGCGGCTTGCGCCGCTCCCACAGGGGCGGATGCGGCTGATGGTGCGCCCGAGGAGGGTGTGGAGCGGCGGGCGGCGGTGCGGCTCAGACGCCGGGGCGCTTGAGTTCGCGGTCCAGCCAGCGGTTGATCAGCGTCTTTTCGTAGCGCAGCGGGTCGCTGTTGCTCAGGGCGTTGGCGTTGCTGAGGAAGCCCATGTCGCTGAGCTTGCGCTCGCCCTCGGCGATGACCTGGCCGTCGGCGCCGATGCGGCGGAAGTTGAGGGTGATGCGCGGCGGGTAGATGTCGCGGATGAAGCGGGTGTCGTTGAAGGCGACGCCGCGCCAGGGTTCGTAGTTGCCGGCGCGGCGGATGTCGAGGATGTCGACTTCCAGGCGCTCGCCCGCGGGCAGGCGCTTCTGCGCGCGCTGGCGCAGGTGCTGGGCCAGGTCTTGGACCCAGTTGCCGCGCTTGGCTTCGCTGGAATTGCCGCTGTAGCGGATCTCGGTGAACTGGGCCGGGTTTTGCCAACGCACTTCGACCGGTCCCTGTTCGGGTAGCGCGCGCGGCGCATCGGGGTCGGTGACGTTGCGGCTCTTGGCGACGGCGCCGCCGGCCAGGGTCAGGGCGAGCACGGCGGCGATCAAGGCGGGACGGAGAATCATGGGTGACTCCGTGGATAGCGCGCTGAGGCGACACCCCGATTGTCCGCCCGCGTGCTGGGCACCGCAAATGCCGACGCCGCGGCGCTTTAGCCCGCGCTCAGCGCCGCGATCAGGGCGCGCGCGGCGGCGGACAGCTGCCGGTGCGGCGCGTAGATCAGCGAGAACGCGCGGCTGCGGCCGCGGGTGTGCGTCAACACCTCGACCAGGCGCCCGGCGCGCACGCGTTCGCCGACGATGAAGTCATAACTCTGGCAGATACCCGCGCCCTGTTCGGCCAGGGACACCATGCCCAAGGGGTCGTCCGATACCCGCAGCGCTCCGCCCGGCGTCCAGTCGCGGTCGCGCCCGTCCTCGCGCAGGATCCACGGGAAAACGCGCCCGCTGCTGGGCATCACGAACGACAGGCAACTGTGCTGGGCCAGGTCGTCGATGGTCCGCGGCAGGCCCGCGCGCCGCAGATACTCGGGCGAGGCGACCAGGCAGACCGGGGCGTCCTCGAGCTTGCGCGCGACCAGGCCGCTGTCGGGCAACTCGCCCAGCCGGATCGCCAGGTCGTAGCCTTCGGCGATCAGGTCGACATTGCGATTGGCGATGCTCAACTCGATCCGCACCTGCGGGTGCTGCTGCGCGAATGCCTGCAGCCGCGCCGGCAGTCGGTAGTGGCCGTAGGTGGTCGGCACGCTCAGGCGCACGCTGCCGGAGAGCGTGCCGCCCTGGCCCTGGAGGCTGCGTTCGGCCTCGTCGATCAGGGCGAAGGCGGTGCGGGTCTGCTCGAGGTAGCTGCGCCCGGCTTCGGTCAGGCCCAGGCGCCGGGTCGTGCGCCGCAACAGTTGCACGCCCAGGCGGGCTTCCAGCCGCGCGATCGCGCGGCTGATCGCCGAGGGCGTGGTCGCCAGCGCGGTCGCGGCGGCGGTCAGCGAGCCGCGCTCGACCGCGGCGGCGAAGGCCTCGACGTCGGCCAGGTGATCGTAATGACGGCTCATTCTTGCGTTCCGCGCACGAGTAATTTGCCTGGAAGCCAGTTTATCGCCATGAAGCGCAAGAATAGAGTGCCAGCACCCGGTCGGCTCCCGACCCTTTCCCAGGATTCCCGCCATGAGCGCTTTATTCGCCGCCGCCCTGTTCGGCCTGTCCGCCGCCGCCACCGGCGCCACCCCGCCCGCGCCCAAGCCGGTGCTGATGGTGTTGACCAGCCACGGCACCAAGGGCAGCACCGGTCAGCCCACCGGCTTCTACCTGGGCGAAGTCACCCACCCCCTGGCGGTGTTCGACGCCGCCGGCATCGCGGTCGAGTTCGCTTCGATCCAGGGCGGCGAGCCGCCGGTGGACGGCGTCGAACTGGACGACGCCACCAACGCGCGCTACTGGAACGACGCCGGCTTCCGCGCCGCGATCCGCAACACCGCGCGCCTGGATACCGTCGACAGCGGCAAGTACGCGGCGGTGTTCTACGCCGGCGGCCACGGCGCGGTCTGGGATTTTCCCGACAGCCCGGCGGTGCAGCGGGTGACGCGCGAGGTGTACGAATCCGGCAACGTGGTCGCCGCGGTCTGCCACGGCCCGGCCGCGCTGGTGAACGTGAAGCTCAGCGACGGCAGCTACCTGGTGGCCGGCAAGCGCGTCAGCGCGTTCACCGACGACGAAGAGCGCGCGGTGAAGCTGGAGAGCGTGGTGCCGTTCCTGCTCGCCAGCACGCTGAGCCAGCGCGGCGCGCAGCACCAGGCCGGGCCGAACTGGACCGCGCAGGTCAGCGTCGACGGGCGCCTGGTCACGGGCCAGAACCCGCAGTCGGCCACCGCCACCGCCGAGGCGGTGCGGGATTTGCTGCGCAAGTCGACGGCCGCCAACTAGTACTCGGCGCCGCGAAGACGATGCGGTTCGCCTTTGGCTCACCGCATCCTACGCATCGCGATGCCTGGCGGCGTCCTCTTCGGGTCATGGCGAGGACGGCCGGAGAATTTCGCGCACGATCGGGTGCGGGGCGCGCGCGGAAACTGAGGCGCCGGTCATCCGAAGGTCCCATATCCCGCGTCGCAGCAAGCCCTACACTCGCTCTCACCATATCGCTCCGGGGAGAGTCCGTATGAAGTTGCGCAACGCCGTCCTGTCCGCTGCCTTGTCCTTGGGTTTGAGTCTGGCCTTGAACGCGCAGGCGCAGAACGCCGCGCCGACGATCGCGCTCAAGGCCGCGCACCTGTTCGACGGACGCAGCGGGCAGCTGGTGTCGCCCGGCGTGGTGGTGGTGCGCGGCGATCGCATCGTCGCGGTCGGTCGCGATGCCGCTATTCCGGCCGACGCGCAAGTGATCGACCTGGGCGAGGCGACCCTGCTGCCCGGCTTCATCGACGCGCATACCCACCTGGCTTCCGATCACAGCGAGGATTGGGCCCAGGGCTTCTACGAAAACATGCTGCGCTTCCCGACCGAGCAGGCCTTCCACGCGCAGCGCAACGCGCAGTCGGCGTTGAAGGCCGGCGTGACCACCGCGCGCGAGCTGGGCGCACCGGATTTCGTCGACATCGGCCTGCGCAACGCGATCAACGCCGGCCTGGTCCAGGGCCCGCGCCTGATCGTGGCCGGCCACGCCATCGGCTCCACCGGCGGCCACTGCGACAGCGTCAACGCGCCGCCGGATCGGATCCGGCCCGCCGGTCCGCTGGAAGGGGTGTGCAACGGCGCCGAGGAATGCCGCCTGGCGGTGCGTCAGCAGATGAAGTTCGGCGCCGACGTGATCAAGATCTGCGCCTCCGGAGGCGTGCTGTCCGAGTCCGACCCGGTTGACGTGCCGCAGCTCACGCCGGCCGAGCTCGGCGCGATCATCGGCGAGGCCCACAACTGGGGCCGCAAGGTGGCCGCGCACAGCCACGGCGATGTCGCCGCGCGGCTGGCGGTGGAGGCCGGCATCGATTCGATCGAGCACGGCAGCTTCCTCACCCCGGCCACGCTGCAGCTGATGAAGAACAAGGGCGTCTACCTAGTGCCCACGCGCATGACCCAGCTGTGGGTGGATGAGAAGGCGAACACCTATCCGCCCAAGATCGGCGAGAAGGCGCGCGCCGCCGCCGCCGCGCATACCCAGATGTTCAAGCAGGCCTTGAAGATCGGCGTGCCGATCGCCTACGGCACCGACTCGGCGGTGTTCCCGCACGGCCTCAACGCACGCGAGTTCGGCGATTACGTCGACATGGGCATGAGCCCGGCGCAGGCGTTGATGACCAGCAGCCAGGGCTCGGCGAAATTGCTCGGCATCGACAAGGACACCGGCACTCTGGAAGTCGGCAAGGCCGCCGACATCGTGGCGGTGCCCGGCGACGTGATCCAGAACGTGCGCGCGACCGAGAAGCCGGTGCTGGTGATGCGCGCGGGCGTGGTGGTCAAGGGCGCGCCCTGAGCGGAGGTGCTTCCGCGCTTTAGGAACATCTCAAAGAAGACCGGAGCGACGCGCGGTCCCAGTCCGCGCGCCGCTCCGGGGATCTCCCTGACGAGGAGAGCTGCAGCTTGCCTGCGGGCCGTCGCAGCAGCCGAGACTGCAGCGCAATGTCGTCTCCGCACGATGCCGGTGCGCGCGCAGCCGGCATCGCGGCTGCGCGGATACCGATGCCCCGCATTACCGCCGTTGTCCCGACCCCACCCTCCACCGACTCCGGGAGTAAGACCATGAGCACGATCGCCACCAAAGACGGCACCCAGATCTATTACAAGGACTGGGGCAGCGGCCCCGTCGTCGTCCTCAGCCATGGCTGGCCGCTCAACGCCGACAGCTGGGAAGCGCAGATGCTGTTTTTGGCCGACAACGGCTATCGCGTGATCGCGCACGACCGCCGCGGTCACGGCCGCTCCAGTCAGCCCTGGCAGGGCAACGACATGGACCACTACGCCGACGACCTGGCCGAGCTGCTCGAGCATCTGGACGTCAAGGACGCCTCGCTGTTCGGCTTCTCCACCGGCGGCGGCGAAGTCGCGCGTTATGTGGGCCGTCACGGCACCGCGCGCGTGGCCAGGCTCGGCCTGATCTCGGCGGTGCCGCCGCTGATGCTCAAGACCGAAGCCAACCCCGGTGGCCTGCCGGTCGAAGTCTTCGACGGCATCCGCAAGGCCTCGCTGGCCGATCGTTCGCAGCTGTATCAGGACCTCGCCAGCGGCCCGTTCTTCGGCTACAACCGGCCCGGCGCCAAGAAGTCGCAGGGCGCGATCGACGCGTTCTGGATGCAGGGCATGATGGCCGGGCACAAGAACGCCTACGACTGCATCGCCGCGTTCTCGGCCACCGACTTCACCCAGGACCTGAAGAAGTTCGACAAGCCGACCCTGATAGTGCACGGCGACGACGATCAGGTCGTGCCGGTGGACGCCGCCGCGCGCGCCTCGGCCAAGCTGATTCCGCACGCCAAGCTGGTGATCTACCCCGGTGCGCCGCACGGCATCACCGACACCCACAAGGAAAAGCTCGGCGCCGACATGTTGGCGTTCCTCAAGTCCTGATCCGCGCGCGACGCCGGCCGCGCGCCGGCGTCGCGCCATCGTCCGCAACCGCCCAGCCCTCGCGAGGTGAACCATGTTCGGCATCACGCCCTTCGGCATGTTCCATACCGTCGTCAGCCTCATCGCCCTGTTCGCCGGCCTCATCGCCCTGATCCGTTACCGCGAGATCGGCTACGAGCGCCTGATCGGCAAGGTCTATGTGTGGTTCACCATCGGCAGCTGCGTGACCGGCTTCTTCATCTTCCGCCACGGCGGCTTCGGCAAGCCGCACGCGTTGGGCGTGATCACGCTGATCGTGTTGTTCTCGGCGCTGGCCGCCGACCGCAAGGCGATCTTCGGCGGGCTGTCGCGCTACGTCGCGGCGATCGGCTACACGCTGACGGTGTTCTTCCACCTGATCCCGGGCTTCACCGAAACCGCCACCCGTATCCCGGAGGGCCGGCCGCTGGTGTCGGGGCCGGACGCGCCGGAACTGCAGGCCGCGGTGGGCGCGGCCTTCCTGGTGTTCCTGGCGGTGGCGCTGCTGCAGGCCTTGCGGATCCGTCGTCAGCGCGCGCCGCTGCCGCAAGCTGCCTGATCCCGCCACACCCAGGCGCCCTCGCGGTGGAGGCCTGGGTTGTCGTTGAGCCGCCCGGCGGCGCCTGAGGCGACGCCGGCGGCGTAGCCGTGCGCCCGCTGCGGCCGCCGCGATGCAAGCTCAGGCGCCGACGTCGCGCCGCACGTCGTTGAGATCGCGCACCGGGCGCACTTCGATGCAGCCGGAATTGGCCCAGGGGAACTGCGCGGCGATGCGCAGGGCCTCGTCCATGTTCTCGGCTTCGATCAGGTTGAAGCCGCCCAGGTATTCCTTGGTCTCGGCGAAGGGGCCGTCGGTGATCGTGGCACGGCCGTTGCGCACGCGCAGCGACTTGGCGGTGGTCGGGGCCTCGAGCTGTTGCGAGTCCAGCAGGTAACCCTGGTCGCGCAGCTCGTCGGCGTGGATCAGGCAGTCGCGCATCATGCTCTTGGCCTCGTCGGCGGGTACGCCGCCGAGCAGGCTGTCGTCGTTGTAGATCATCACCAGAAATTTCATTCGCGGTCTCGGATCGAGGGGTGGGCCCGGCAATGTGCGGCCAGCGGTCGCGGGCCGCAAGAGACCCGCCGTTCTTTCGCGCGTTCGTGCACAAGGCAGGGGCCGAAGGTCTTCACAACCAGCCGCGCACGCGGCGAAATCTCAGTGCCGGCCCGGCCGGTCGCGCAGCGGGTCGATCGCGGCAGGGCGGCTCTGGATCACCGACGGCCCGCCGGCGACGCGATCCGGGCGGTCGGGCGCAGGCGCGTACCGTCGCCATCGGCTTGCAGGTCCCAGGCGATCGGGGCCCGCGCGAGTAGGGCGCCCGCGCTTTGGATGCGTTCGACCGCGACGATGCGGCGGCCGTCGGCGTTCATGCGGGGCGGCGTCTGCGTGAGGCGGGTTTGGCGGGCTGCGGCTCGGGGTGGGCGGCGAGATGAGCGCCCAGGCGGTCGAGCTGGCGTGCGCCGGCGTCGCGGCGCTGGCCGATCCAGCGTTCGGCCGCGGCCAGGCCGTCGCGATCGAGTTCGCAGCTGCGGACCCGGCCGGTCTTGCGCGAGCGCACCAGGCCGCTGGCCTCCAGCACCTGCAGGTGCTGCACCACCGCCGCCAACGACATCGCCAAGGGCCGGGCGAGTTCGCTGACCGTGGCCGTACCGCCGTCCAGACGCTCGATCATCGAACGCCGGCTGGGGTCGGCGAGGGCGTGGAAGACGCGGTCCAGATTCGGGGGATGGTTAGGCATGCGCTTGAGTGTGGGCGGGGCCATCCAACTGTCAAGTAATCGCTTAAGTATGGGTGCGCACTGCCGGTGCCGCCGATGCCCCTGCGCGCGGCTGTGCCGATCGCGGACAGTGGCGTAGCCGGCCCGGGCGGTGTCGATTCCGCGCAGCCCCACTCGGAATCTCTACGGGGCCTCTGCTAACGTCCTTCGTTCCGAACCTGGGAGGGGATGCCCATCCGTCGTCTGCGTAGCCCTGCCCGACTTGCCCTGCTGGTACTGCTGCTGGGACTGGCCGGCGCGGTGATGGTGGGGTTGCGCCAGCAGTCCGGCAACGAGGCGCGCACCCAGCAGCTGCTGGACAGCATGGCCGCGCGCGCCACGGCCGATTTGAAGTCGCGTTTCCAGACCTACGAATACGGGCTGCGCGGGGCGCGCGGGGCGGTGCTGGGCGCCGGCGGCGCGATCAACCGCGAACGCTTCCGTCGCTACATGCAGTCGCGCGAGCTCGCGCGCGAGTTCCCCGGCGCGCACGGCTTCGGTTACATCGCGCGCGTGCCCGCCGGCCGCGAGGGCGCCTTCCTGAGCGGCCTGCGCGCGGAAGGCCTGCGCGAGGTCAAGGTCCGCCAGCTCGCCCCGCACAAGGGCGAGAAATACCTGATCAAGTACGTCGAGCCCGAGGCGCCCAATCGCGCCGCGCTGGGTCTGGACATCGCCTCCGAGCGCAAGCGCCGCGAGGCCGCGCTGGCCGCGCTAAAGAGCGGGCAGCCGACCCTGACCGGGCCGATCACCCTGGTCCAGGTCGAGGGCAAGCCCAATCGCAGCATGCTGTTCCTGCTGCCGGTGTACCCGAACGGACAACCCTCGGACCCGGCGCAGGCCGCAGCGGCGGCGGTGGGCTGGGTGTACGCGCCGCTGGTCACCGACGACATCCTGGCCGACTTCGGACAAACCCACGCCGACTACGGCTTCATCCTGAGCGACGTCACCGACCCGGCGCACGGCGAGCGCATCTACGCCTCCGCCAGCATCGGCGAAGGCGTCGACCAGGAGCGTTCGCGCCAGCGCGTTTTCGCCCTGTACGGCCGCCAGTGGCGCATGGATATCGAGGCCCAGCCGGCCACCATCGCCGCCCTGGACCTGCCGCAGCCCTGGCGCGCGGCGGGTTCGATCGCCGCGTTGGGTTCGCTGCTGGCGGTGCTGCTGTATCTGTTCATGAGCTCCAACGAACGCAAGCAGCGTTCGATCGCGCAGAGCGCGCGCCTGGCCGCGATCGTCGAGAGTTCGCACGACGCCATCGTCGGCACCTCGTCCGACGGCCGCGTGACCGAGTGGAACCGCGCCGCCCAGCAGATGTTCGGCTATCCGCCCGAGGAGGCCATCGGCCGCTCGCTGGTCGAGTTGGTGGTGCCGTTCGAGCGCATTCGCGAGGACGGCCAGATCCTGCAGCGCGCGCTGGCCGGCGAAGAGGCGGTGGCGGTCGAGACCATCCGCCGCCATCGCAACGGCTCGCCGTTGTACGTGGAGATTTCGGCCGCGCCGATCCGCAGCGGCAGCGGGCGCGTGGTCGGCGTGGCCTCGACCCTGCGCGACATCGCCGAACGCAAGGAAGCCCAGGCGGAGATCCTGCAGCTCAACGCCACCCTGGAGCATCAGGTCGAGGAGCGCACCGCCGAACTGCAGGCGTTCTCGGCGCTGCAGCGCGCGATCCTGGCCAACGCCGGCTACGCCATCATCGCCTCCGACCCGGAAGGCAAGATCACCCTGTTCAATCCGGCCGCCGAGGCGATCCTGGGCTACTCGGCCGAGGAACTGGTCGGCCGCGAGACCCCGGCGCTGTTCCACGAGCCCATCGAGATGGCCGAGCGCGCCCATGCGCTGCAGATGGAGCTGGGCCGACGCATCGATCCTGGCTTCGAAGTGTTCGTGACCAAGGCCCGCATCGAGCCCGATTCCAACGAGTGGACCTACATCACCAAGAGCGGCGACCGCATCCCGGTGCTGCTCAACGTCAGCGCGCTGCGCAAGAGCGACGGCGAGATCGTGGGTTACCTGGGCATCGCCGTCGACCTGCGCGAGCGCAAGCGCCGCGAGGCCGCGCTGGAGACCAACGAACGCAAGCTGCGCGGGCTGTTCGAGCTGTCGCCGTTGGGCATCGCGCTGACCGACGAGAGCGGGCGCTTCGTCGAGTTCAACGAGGAGTTCCGCGCCCTGACCGGCTACAGCGAGCAGGAACTGCGCGCGCTGGATCAGAGCAAGCTCACGCCCAAGGAGTACGAGCTGCAGGAGAAGGCGGTCCAGCGCACCCTGCACAGCAGCGGCCGTTACGGCCCCTACGAGAAACAGTTCGTGCGCAAGGACGGCGCGCGCGTGCCGGTGCGCTTGAACGGCGTGGCCCTGCGCATCGACGGCAAGCTCCATACCTGGTCGATCGCCGAGGACATCACCGTCCAGCGCACCGCCGAGGCGGCGATGGTGGACGCGGTCGCCGCGGCGGAGGCGGCCAGCAAGGCCAAGAGCGATTTCCTGGCCAACATGAGCCACGAGATCCGCACGCCCATGAACGCGATCCTGGGCATGCTGCAGCTGCTGCAGAAGACCAGCCTGGACCTGCGCCAGCTCGACTACGCCAACAAGACCGAGACCGCGGCCAAGACCCTGCTGGGCATCCTCAACGACATCCTCGACTTCTCCAAGATCGAGGCCGGCCGCCAGACCCTGGAATCGCACGAGTTCGAACTCGAGCAGGTGCTGCGCGACATCTCGGTGATCCTCAGCGCCAACGTCGGCGACAAGGACATCGAGATCGTGTTCGATATCGACGAGCACGTGCCCAAGCGCGTGATCGGCGATTCCCTGCGCCTGCAGCAGGTGCTGATCAATCTGGTCGGCAACGCGATCAAGTTCACCCACTACGGCGAGGTGGTGCTGGTGGTGCGCGTCGCCAACGCCGATCAGGGCCGGGTGTCGCTGGCGTTCGACGTGCGCGACAGCGGCATCGGCATCGACGAAGACAAGTTGGTGGCGATCTTCGAGGGTTTCTCGCAGGCCGAGGCCTCGACCACCCGCCGCTTCGGCGGCACCGGCCTGGGCCTGGCGATCAGCCAGCGACTGGTGCGCCTGATGGGCGGCGAGCTGGGCGTGGAAAGCGAACGCGGCCGCGGCAGCCGCTTCTTCTTCAGCATCGGGCTGGGCGTGCCCAGCCAGCCCTCCGAGGCCCCGGCCGGTCCGCCGGAGCGCCTGCGCGAACTGCGCGCGTTGGTGGTGGACGACAACGACAGCGCGCGCAACGCGATCCTGGCGATGGTGCAGTCGATCGGCTGGAAGGCCGATGCCGCGCGCAGCGGCGAGGAAGCGCTGGAATTCGTCGAGCGCGCCGCCGGCGAGGGCCCGCCCTACGAAGTGATCTTTCTGGACTGGCGCATGCCGGGCCTGGACGGCTGGGAGACCGGCCGGCGCATCCGCGAGCTGATCGGCGGCAGCCAGGCGCCGTTGATCGTGATGGTCACCGCGCACGGCCGCGAGATGCTGGTCGAGCGGCTGGGCCGCGAACAGGCGGTGCTGGACGGTTTCCTGATGAAGCCGGTGACGGTGGCGATGCTGATCGACGCGGTCGCCGATGCGCGCTCCGGACAGGGCCTGCCGCTGCCCTTGCCCGATCCGGCGCCGCTGCAAGCCTCGCGCAATCGCCTGGCCGGAATGTCGCTGCTGGTGGTCGAGGACAATCCGACCAACCAGCAGGTGGTGACCGACCTGCTCGAAAGCGAGGGCGCGCGCGTGGCCGTGGCCGGCGGCGGCGCCAAGGCCTTGCAGATGCTGGTCGGCCAGGCCGGCCAGTACCACGTGGTGCTGATGGACATCCAGATGCCCGACATGGACGGCTACACCGCGACCCGGCGCATCCGCGGCAATCTGGGTTTGACCAGGCTGCCGATCATCGCGATGACCGCGAACGTGTTGCCTTCCGACCGCGAGGCCTGCCTGGCCGCAGGCATGAACGATCACCTCGGCAAGCCCTTCGATCTGGATACCCTGGTCGAGCGCCTGCTGCATTGGACCGCACGCGGCGCCACCACCGCGGGCGCTGCGGCGGCCGCGAACGGCGCGGGCGTAGTCGCGCCTGCGACCACGCCCGCACCCACGCCCGCACCTGCGCCACCCGTGGAACCCGCCGCCGAGCCCGCGCCGCCGCTGCCCGCGCTGGAGGCCGAAGCCGCATTGCAGGCCGAGGCGGCGCAAGCGCTGGCCGCGCGCGCCGTCGCCACCCAAGCCGCTACGGCGCAGGCGGTGACGACCCAGGCCGCCGCCGCCCAGATCGCCACCACCCTGCCGGCCGCGGCGCACACCGCGGTGGCGCCGGGCGAAGCCGCGCCGGCCGCGAACGGCGAGCCGGCCTTGCTGGATTGGGAGGCCGCGCTGGCCCGTTTCGGCGGCAAACGCCGCGTCTACAGCGACGTGCTACGCGGCTTCCCCGACGGCGGCACCCAGATCATGGGCGAGCTTGCGACCGCTTTGCGCTCCAAACAGCGCGAAGGCGCGGCGCGTCAGTTGCACACGCTCAAAGGCGTCGCCGCCACGGTCGGCGCGATGCGCCTGGCGCAGTTGGCCGAGCTGCAGGAGAAGGCGATCGCCGCGGCCGGCGAGGACTGGTTGCGCGCGCTGCAATTGGGTGCGTTGCGCAACGGCCTGGGCGAAGCGGCGGCCGCCACGCGCGAGCGCCTGCAGATATTGAGCGCCGACGAACCGCCGCCGCCGGGCGACGACGCGCCGGTGCCGCAGCGCTCGCTGCAGCGCCTGCGCGAACTGTTGAGCGCCTCCAACCTGGGCGCGCTGGACGTATTCCACTCGCTGGAGGCGGGCCTGGCCCGCCACCACCCGGGCGAGCATCGGCAGCTGGCCGATGCGCTGACCCGGTTCGACTTCGCCGCGGCGGCCGATGTGTGCGGCCGCCTGCTGGCCCGATCGGAATGACAAGGAGATGAACGTGATCTTGTTCGACGTGGAGGCGTTGCCCGGGACGGCGGCCGCTTCGCGACGCGCGCGCTTGCTGGTCGTGGACGATCAGCCGATCAACATACGCGCACTGCACGAAGTGTTTTCCGCCGATCACGACGTGTTCATGGCCACCAACGGCGCGCAGGCGCTGGCGTTCTGCCGCCAGACCCCGCCCGACCTGGTGCTGCTGGACGTGGTCATGCCCGACCTGAGCGGGCTGGAGGTGTGCCGCGCGCTCAAGGCCGATCCGGAAACCCAGAGCATCCCGGTGATCTTCGTCACCAGCCTGGACGATCCGGCCGAGGAGGCCGCGTGCTGGGACGCCGGCGGCGTCGACTTCATCACCAAGCCGATCAACGCCTTGACCGTGCGCAACCGCGTGCGCGCGCACCTGACCTTGAAGCAGCAATCGGATCTGCTGCGGCGCATGGCCTGGGTCGACGGCCTGACCGGCGTGGCCAACCGGCGCCAGTTCGACGAGCGCCTGGCGCGCGAGTGGCAGCGCTGCCGCCGCGGCGGCCAACCGCTGTCGGCGGGCATCATCGATATCGACCACTTCAAGGCCTACAACGACACTTACGGCCACCTCGCCGGCGACGACTGCCTGCGCCAGGTCGCGGCCGCGATCGAAAGCAGCCTGGCGCGCCCGGGCGACCTGGTCGCGCGCACCGGCGGCGAGGAGTTCACCTGCCTGCTGCCCGAAATCGATCTGGCCGGCGCGCGCGTGGTGGTGGAGAACGTGGAGCGCGCGGTGCGCGCGCTGGGCATTTCGCATGCGGCCAGCGAGCACGGAACCGTTACCGTCAGCATCGGTATCGCGACCGCGCAACCGGCGGAGGAAGAGAACGCCGAGAGCTTGCTCAATCGCGCCGACAGCGGCCTGTATCGGGCCAAGCGCGGCGGGCGCGCGCGCGTGCGCAGCGACGAGGACACGCCCACGGCGGGCGCATGAGCGCCGCGTACGACGATGGCGCCCGCGCGCCATGACGAAACCCGCATGAGCGCCGCCGAACGCATCCCGGAACGTTTGAGCTGGATGTCGGGCCTGCTGGATCCGCGCCCGACCGATGCGGTGTTGGAACTGGGCTGCGGCAACGGCGTGCTGGCCGCGCTGCTGCTGCCGCGGCTGACGCGCGGCCACTACCTGGGGTTGGATCGCTCCACCGCGGCGATCGCCGCGGCGGTGTGGCGCAATTCCGATGCGGTCGCCTCGGGCGCGGCGAGTTTCCGCGTGGTCGAGGTCGCCAAGGCCGAACCCGAGCGGCGCTACGAGCGCATCGTCGCGGTTAATCTCAATGGGTTCTGGACCGGCGCCGCGTCGGAACTGGCGCGCGTGCGCGACTGGCTGGCGCCGCGCGGTCGTCTGTATCTGGCCTATCAGCCGCCGAACGCGACCGAGCTGGCGCGGATCGAAGCCGGTTTACGCGAAAACCTGCAGCGCCACGGCTACACGGTCGCCGCCGTGGAGGTCGCGCCGCTACGCCCGGTGCCTGGGCTGTGCGTGATCGCCGGGGCCGACTGAAGCGCCTTCAGGCCTTGGCCGACAACCAGCGCTGGATCAGCGAGGCCAATGTCGCCGCCGCGGTCGCCTCGTCGATGCGGCCGCGCTGCCACTGCTGGGCGATCGCGTCGCCGGCGCCGATGATGCCGACGCAGCGCAGCTGCAGTTCCGACGCGGGCAGCGAGGAGTAGGGCGCCAGCGCGTCGCGATAGCGGGCGACGTAATCGTCGATCAGGCGCTGCTGCTCGCGTTCCATGGATTCGTCGCCCTTGAGCGCCGCGACGATCGCGGGGTACTCGGGACCGGCGGTGGTGTAGCAGCGCAGATACGCCTCGGCCAGCATGCGCGCGGCGTCGCCGAGGCGGCGCGGCAGGCGCTCGAAGCTGCGCTCCAAGGCGGCGGCCTGGCGCTGGTCCAGGTGCCGGTACATCGCGATCAGCAGACCGGCGCGGGTCTGGAAGTGCTCGTAGGCGATCGGCTTGCTCACCCCCGCGCGTTCGGCCAGGTAGCCCAGGGTGAGGGCGTCGCTGCCTTGTTCGCGCACGATCGCGAAGGCGGTCTCGAGCAGCTGCTCGCGCCGTTCGGGTTTGCGCAGTCGTCGGGCTGCCGTCTCGCTCATGGAACGCTGTACCGCCGGGTTTCGTGGTGTCGCCGTCTCGTGCGCAGCGTACATTACCATTCGTAACTTACCAATCGTAGCTTGTCGCCCAGGGCGACGGCACCCGAACCCAGGAGCTAGCCCATGACCTCACACACCCTCGCCCCCGTCCTCATCGTCGGCGGTTCCGGCGTCGTCGGTGCCCAGGCCGCGCACGCGCTGCGCCGGCTGCATCCGCGGCTGCCGATCGCGATCGGCGGCCGCGACCTGGCCAAGGCCGAAACCGTGGCCGTCGCGGTCGGCGGCGCCAGCGCGGTGCGCGTCGATCTGCAGCGCGGCGATCTCGGCCTGGACGCGGACGCGCGTTACAGCGCGGTGATCGTGTTCGTGAAGGACGCGGGCTTGAACACCTTGAAGTACGCGCAGGCGCATGGCCTGCCGTACCTGAGCACCTCCAGCGGCTCGTTCGAGATCGCGCCCGAGGTCGCGCTGCACCTGCGCAAGCCGGGTGCTGCGCCGATCCTGCTCGCCAGCCATTGGCTGGCCGGCGCCGCGACCCTGCCGGCGCTGCACTACGCACGCGAGTTCGCGCAGATCGAGCGCATCGATCTGTCGGCGCTGCTCGACGAGGAGGACATGGGCGGCCCCGCCGCCGCCGCCGACTACGAGCGCCTGATCGGCGCCGCCGGCGCGCAGGTGCTGGAAGACGGGCAATGGCGTTGGCTGCGTGGCGACGAGGCCGGGCGCAGCATTCGCAGCGTGGACGGCATGGAAGTGGCGGCCGCGGCTTATTCGCCGCTGGACGTGGTCACTCTGGCGGCCGCGACCGACGCGCGTTGGATCCGGCTCGACATGGCCCTGGGCGTGAGCGCCAGCCGCCGTCGCGGCGAGGCCTATTCGACCGAGATCGCGATCGAGATCGAAGGCCAGGGCCACGACGGCCGGCCGCTGCGCGTGCGCCACGAACTGGTGCATCCGGCCGGGCAGGCACCGCTGACCGCACTGTGCATCGCCCTGGGCGTCGAGCGCCTGCTCGGCCTGGCCGGCGGGTCGGCGGTGGCGCCCGGCCTGTACTTCCCGGACGGCCTGATCGATCCGGCCTACCTGCTGCTGCGTCTGCAGGAAGCCGGCGTGCGCCAGCGCCGGATCTGAGCCGGTAGGGAGCGCTCCGCGGCCGGCGGTAGGACGCGCGGGTATCGGTGACAGCCACCACGCGATAAGTGGATACTCCGTCACGCTCGGGTCGCGGGGAAGGCGGCCCGATTCCGCGCCAGACCGCCCGGACCCGCAGGCCCGGGCGCACTCCTATCTGACTCCAAGGAAAGGTCGTCATGAGCAAGATCGCGATACCCGATCTGGTCGAAAAGCTGGCCGGCACCGCCGCCAAACCGCTCAAGGATTCCTCGCTCAAGACCGAGCTGCTGAGCTACGAGAAGGGCGCGGAAACCAGCGCCGAGAGCGGCAGCATCAAGGCCGTGTTCGGCGCCACCGCGGCGGCCGCGATCCATCTGTACAACAGCGCCGACGATGTCGACGAAGACGGCGTGATCGGCAGCCGCGCCGAGGCCGTCGATCCGGCCAAGGCCAGCACCGACTGGCGACCGCAGCTTGCGTTCGCACCCGGCAACGCCTGGCTCAAGTACTCGCTGAGCGCAGCGGCCACCGCCAAGGCCACCGCCAAGATCGGTACCGCCGGCGGCAGCATCAGCGGCGATCGCTCGCTGCGCCTGCTTTGCTACAAACGCCACGACGCCGCGACGCGGATCGGCGAGGCGGTGCTGGCCGATGTCGACGAAATCGCCAGCGTGCTGTCCGCATCCGACATCGCCGGGCTCGGCGTCGGCGAGGCGGTCGCGCTGAAGTCGCGCGGCAAGCTCACCGCCAGCCTCAGCGTCAGTTGGTCGGACATTTTCTCCAGCTCGTTGCACGGCCTGACCGAGGTGCTCGGCGCCGAACGCGCCGGCGCGTTCCTGATCAACATCGGCGCCAGCGCCAGTGCCAGCTTCACCGCCACCGTCGACGACGATTTCAGCCTCAGCTTCGTGCGCGAGCGCGCCTCCGGCGATCGCGCGATCCGCGTCGCCCTGCGCAAGAGCACGGTCCACGACGCCCGCTTCGATGCCAAGGCCGGCGTGCAGATCAAATTCGCCGATCCGGCCGCGGTGGAGAAGGTGCTGGGCGGGGTCGTGGCTGGCGTGCTCGACGCGCCCACCGCGGCGTTGAAAGCGATCGAAGAGGCGACCTCGTTGGATCGGGTGCCGGAGCGCTATCGTCCGATCGCCGAAGCCCTGGCCGAGCGCTTCGGCCTGGACGAGGTCAACCCGCTGCCCAAGCTGAAGAAGAAGTTGCAGGAGCTCACCGAACTGCTGAACGAGCACGTGACCCAGATCGCCGAGACCAAGGTCACCCTGGGCTTCAGCTACGAGTACATGCGCCTGGCCAGCGAAGCCTCGCTGCTCGAGGCCACGCTGTCGGAAGACGCCCTGTCGCGCCTGCACGGCGCCCTGCTGAGCTTCGACTTCCAGCGCGTGCTGGCCTACACCGGTTCGGGCTATGCGCTGGAGTTCTTCCTCCATCAGAAGACCGTGGAGCGCGTGCGCGCCTGGGGGTTCACCTTGGGCGTGGGCACCTGGTTCAACCTCAAGAGCAAGCAGGAGCGCAAGGACCGTTTCGTCAGCCGCCGCTACGTCTCGCCGGCCGGCGAAGCGCTGACCCGCGCCTATCTGGGCAGCACCCAGTACACCGCCAACGCCAACACCTGGACCACCGAGTACGGTGCCCTGCTCAAGGCCGATCTGGAAGAAGCGCGCGCGCCGCAGCAGACCGCCGCGCGCGATTTCAAGTGCGGCCTGCAACTGTGGTGGGAGGAAAGCCGGATCAAGACCGCGAGCGAACTGTCGCGCGTGGTCGACGATGCGGTGCTGTGGGGCGTGATCGACGCCGATGCGGCGCCCGCATTGCAGGCGCAGCTGCAGGGCGCGCTGGGCTCGGCGAGCGAGTGCAAGCCGCGCCTGAGCGTGATGCTCAGCGACCACGGCCTGCGCCAGGCCATGCGCGCCTACGCGGGCGCCGACGATGCGACCTGGGCCCGGCATGCGGCGCGCGCCTTGCCCTGGTACGCCAAGCAGTCCGCGCGCGCGAGCTGCGCCAGCCGCGAGGCGGTCTACGCGCCGCTGTTCGAGGCCTATCGGCGTCGTCCCGACGCCAGCGGCAGCGCGCTCAAGCAACTGATCGCCAAGAGCCTGCGCGACTACGGCGGCGGTCTGGCCGGACAGGAGTCGATAGGCGAGACGCCGTGGACCGTCTATCAGGTGCTGCTGCGTTCGGATATCGACCAGCGGCGTTTCTGGAACCGCTGGGAACGCCTGCGCAGCGGCGCGGCGCGCATGATCGATCTGCTGGAGGTGCGCGGCGACTGGAACGACTTCGACGACCACTTCGCGATGCTGCGCGGCGTGTTCGAGCAGACCTTCCTGATCCGCGCGGCCGCCAGCCTGCTCGCCGAAGCCCTGCCGGCCTCGCTGCGCGACGGCAAGGCCTATGCGACCACGCTGACCATCGCCTACCGCGACGGCAATCAGGACAAGAGCCTGGTCGTGGGAGGCAAGGGCTAAGCTCAGACCGCGGCGATTCCTTAGGGAGGAGGAAACGAGCATGAACCTGTTGTTCGAGATCGGCGGCGACCTGCTGGGGTGGGTCGCCTCGGGCGCGGCCTTGCTGCTGTCGTGGTGGCTCTTGCGCGCGCTGATGCGCTGGCTGGTGCGTCCAGGGGACACGCGCCTGAGCCTGGAGCCGGCGCCCTCGGGACAGGCCCGCACGCTGGTGGTGCTGGTCCATGGCATGCCGGGCCTGCGCCGCTTCCGCGGCGCCTTGGACCTGGTCGCGCGCGCGTTGCCGGACGCCGACCGCCTGATCGTCGATTACCAAGGCGGTTGGATGCGCGGCTACACCAGCAACGCCAACGCCCTGGAGATCGCCGACGCGATCGAGCGGGGCATCCACAGCGAGTTCAAGCGCGGGCAGTACGATCGGGTGATTCTGCTGGGCTATAGCGCCGGCGCGGCGCTGCTGCGCAAGGCCCTGGTTTGGGCCTACGGCCAGGAAGAGGATCGCGCCGCGTTCGGCCGCCGTGGCAAGCGCGCCTGGGTCGATCGCACCGAGCGCCTGGTGCTGTTGGCCGGCATGAACCGCGGTTGGACCGTAAGCCCCAAGCCCAGCGCGATGGGGTGGCCGACCTGCGTATTCATCCGCGCCTGCCAGGTGCTGGCGCGCGTGCTCGGTATCGGCCGCCTGATCCTGGCCATGCACAGCGGCTCGCCCTTCGTCGCCGATACCCGCGTGCAATGGATCCGCATCGCGCGTTCGGACGCGGTGGTGCAGGGCCGGCAACCGTTCCCGCAGGTGATCCAGCTGATCGGCAATCGCGACGACCTGGTCACCAAGGAGGACGGCCAGGACCTGGATACCGCCGCCGGCACGGTGTTCCGCACCATCGCCCAGACCGGACACAAGGAGATCGGCAGCGCCCTGGACGATGCCAGCACGGCGGCGGCTTTGGAGCGCCGGCGCCTGATCGAGCTGGCCGTGCTGGGTCGCATCGACGAACTCGAGCCGGACGTGGTCGAGCTCAAGGAGGATCGCGAGGTCACGCGCCTGGTCTACGTGATGCACGGCATCCGCGACCACGGCGATTGGACCGACAAGATCCGCGGCGAGATCGAGCATCGCTGCGACGCGGGCGGCGAGAAGGTCGCGGTGTTCAACGCCAAGTACGGCTATTTCCCGATGGCGCGCTTCCTGCTGTACGCCGATCGCCAACGCAATGTGCGCGACTTCATGGATCGCTACACCGAGCATCTGGCTCACTATCCCAACGTGCGCGCGGTGGATTTCGTCGGCCATAGCAACGGCACCTACATTCTGGCCAGCGCGCTGCAGCGCTATTCGACCATGCGCGTGCGCCGGGTTTTCTTCGCCGGCAGCGTGGTGCGCAGCGACTACCCGTGGGCGCAGCTGGTCGAAGAAGGCCGTGTCGAACGGGTGATCAACGTGGTCGCCACGGCCGACTGGGTGGTGGCCTACTTTCCCAAGCTGTTCGAGCAGATCGCCGGCCTGTTCCGGGTCGGCACGCGCGGCGGCTGGCTGGATCTGGGCGGCGCGGGCTTCAATGGCTTCCGCGATTCCGGCGTCGCCGCGGCGGTGGACGACCTGAAGTTCGCGGTCGGCGCGCACGGCACCGGCGTGGCGGTCGCGGAACCGGCCAAGTTGAATGCGATCGCGGCCTATGTCGTCGCCGCCGACGACAGCGGCTTACGGGCCTTCGAGGGTGCGCAGACGCAGAACGCGCGGATCGGATTCTCGTCGAATCTCAGCATTCTGGTCTGGCTGGCCCTGATCACCCTGCTGTTTCAGATCGGCCTGTTGCTGTACATGGGTTGCGTCTTGATGGGCTGGTTCGGCGCCGCCGACGCCGTCAAGCTGGTGTATCCGGCCTTGGTCTTGTTGCTGCTGTACTTCGTCTGATCCCGGCGGCGGGGTCAGACGATCAAGCCCGGCATCGCGCGCACCGCGCGGCTGTCCGGAAACACCTGATCCTCCAGCGCGCTTTCCGGCAGCCGCAGGTGCTCGACCAGCAGGCCCTTGAACAGGCCGCGCAGGTCGCTGGTCGCGCGCAGGTCGCGGCCCTCGTTGAGCGCGGCCGGCGCCAGGCCGGGCCAATCGCCGGCGATGCGGCCGCCGCGCACCGCGCCGCCGGCCAGCAGGGCCAGGCCGCCGGTGCCGTGGTCGGTGCCGGCGGTGCCGTTGACCGCGGCGGTGCGGCCGAACTCGCTGACGATCGCGATCGCGGTGCGTTCCCAGATCGGCGCCGCCCCGTCCTGGAATGCGCGCAGGCCCGCATCCAGTTCGCCCAGCTTGCGCGCGAGCACGGCGGCCTGATTGCTGTGGGTGTCCCAGCCGGAGTCTTCGACGAAGCCCAGGCGCGGGCCATCGGCGGCGGCCATGAAGCGCGCGGCCGCGCTCATCGCCTGCGGCAGGCGTGCGCCGCGCGCCGTGCCGACCTGCATGCCGGCGCCCTGGTTGTCGAGCGCGCGCGCGAACGCGCCCGACAGCTGCGGATCGGCGGCGTACAAGGACTGCAGGCGCTGCAGCAGGATCGGATCGACGTCCTCGGGCAGCGGCGGCGACCAGGTGGTGGCCGCGCCGGGGCCGCGCATGATCAGCGGCATCACCGCGCTCACCGCCAGCGCTTCGCCGCCGCGCATCGCGGCGACGCAGCGGTTGAGCCAGCCGCTGGCGGCGCCGTTGGCGCTGGCGGTGCCGTTCTCCAGGCAGTCCTGCGCCTCGAAGTGCGAGCGCTGGCGATACGGCGGCGCGATCGCGAGCACCGGCAGCAACTGCCCGCGCGCGTACAGCGAGTGGGCGAACTCCAACGCGGGATGCAGGGCGAAGTCGGCGTTCAAGGCGCGCGCGTTCTGCGGCGCCAGCGCGCCGCGCAGGCGCGCGTAGGCGGCATCGTCGCGTGGCGGCAGCAGGTGCAGGCCATCGACGCCGCCGCGCAGCAGCACCACCAGCAGACGCTGGTCGTTGGTCGATGCCAGCGCGCTCAGGTTCGGCCATAGAGTCAAAGTGGCGGCGGCGCCCGCCGCCGCGATGAAATGTCGTCGGCTCAGTCGCATCTCAGCTTCTCCATTGAAAGGCCGGGCTGGCGAACAACAGGGCCAGGCCGCCGCGCGGGGATTCGGCGCGGCGCAGGGCGCCGAGGGTGTCGGCGTCCAGGCGATCGGCGAACACCGCCCGCGCGATCGCCAGCGGGTCCACGCGCGCGTCGGGCGCCGACTCCGACAGGCTTTGCGCGGCCTGCACGCGTTTCCACAAGGCATCCGGCCCGCTCCATTCGGCGGCCTCGTCGGCGTAACCCGCGGGCGAGCGCGGCGTGAACGGCGGTTGGCCCATGCGCGCGAGCAGGGCGATCAGGCCGCGCGGCTGTTCGCCCGGCGTCGCGCCGCTGGCGCGCAGCGCCGAGATCACGAAGTCGTCCGGGGTCTTGAACTTGCGCGCGTCCTCGCCCCAGGCTTCGGGCGCATCGATCAGGGCCGCGTAGACCGTGGGCAGGTCGCCGCCGCTGCGCAGCCAGGCCGCGCTCAGGCGCGCGACCAGGGCCGGCGGCGGCGTATCGCCGACGAAATGGCGCGCGAGCTTGTACGAGAGGTGGCGCGCGGTGGACGGATGCACGGCCAGGTCGGTCAGGATCGCGCGTCCCTGTTCGAGGCCGCCGTCGGCATAGCGGCGTCCGGCCACGTTGCGCGCGCCGGCTTCGTGCGCGGCGGCGCGGAACACGAAGGCCGAGGATGCGTCGCCAGCCGTGAGCTCGCGCGGCAGCGGCGCGCCCCAGCCGGTGATCGCGCGCGCCAGTTCGGTCACGTCGGCCTGCGTGTAACCGCCGTCGACGCCGAGGGTGTGCAGCTCCAGGATCTCGCGGGCGAGATTCTCGTTCAGGCCGATCTCGCGCTTGGGCGCCTGCGCGTTCGCGCGCGCCATGCGCCGACGCGCGCGCTGGGCGAGCATGGAGTCGGCGCCGACCGAGCGCACGTTGTCCAGGTAGCGCAGCATGCCCGGATGCGATTCCACCGCGATCAGCAGGTCGGCGTAGCGCGACAGCAGGTGCGGTCGGATCGCTTCGCGTTCCATCGGCGCGGCGTACAGCGCGGCGGCGCGTTTGTCGATCGAGATCGCGAAGTGGTTGGACCAGAACCGTACCAGACGCTCGACGAAGCCCTGCTCGCTGGCCACCGCGACCCGGTAGCGCCGCCCGAACTCGCGTAACTGATCCGCGCGGAAACGCTGGCCGAAGTTGGCGACTTGCTCGGACTGCTCGCCTTGCCGGCGCGCGGCCGCGCGTTCGCGGTAGTAGTCGGCCTCGCGGCGCAGGTAGTCCAGGCTGGCGGGCAGATCGGCGAAGCGCGCCTGGGCGCCGTCGCCGCGCAGCTGCGCGTGCAGCCAGCCGCGCGGATCGTCGATGCGGGTCAACTGGCCTGGCGCCGCGCCCAGGCCGAAACGATTGACCGCGCTCACGCTTTCGCCCGTCGTCATGCCCGCTCTCCATCGGCTACCGGTCTGGCAACGCCTGCGCGCGGCGACGGTTGACAGGCGCCGCGCGCAGGCCGCCACCGGCGCCCCTACACGCGCGGGCCCGCATGGCGTAGGGTTGCGGGCAATCGGCGCGCCGCGCCGCGCAACCGCAGGCCCGCGCCCGACGCGTGGCCAGGAGACCGTGGCAATGCAGAGCGAACCGCAAGAGCTCCATCGTGGCCTGGGCGAACGCCATATCCGCCTGATGGCGTTGGGCGCCGCGATCGGCGTCGGTCTGTTCCTGGGTTCGGCCAACGCGATCAAGCTGGCCGGCCCCGGCATCCTGCTGGCCTACCTGCTCGGTGGCGCGGCGATCTTCATCATCATGCGCGCGCTGGGCGAGATGGCCGTGCACAACCCGGTCGCGGGTTCGTTCAGTCGCTACGCGCAGGACTATCTGGGCCCGCTGTCGGGTTACCTGACCGGCTGGAACTACTGGTTCCTGTGGCTGGTGACCTGCGTGGCCGAGATCACCGCGGTCGGCATCTACATGCAGGTCTGGTTTCCGGGCACGCCGCAATGGGCCTGGGCGCTGGCCGCGCTGGCGGCGATGGGTTCGGTCAACCTGATCGCGGTGCGCGCCTACGGCGAGTTCGAGTTCTGGTTCGCGATGATCAAGGTCGTGACCATCGTGCTGATGATCGTCGGCGGCCTGGGCATGATCGTGTTCGGCTTCGGCAACAACGGCGTGGCCACCGGCATCTCGCACCTGTGGTCGCACGGCGGCTTCTTCCCCAACGGCGCCAAGGGCGTGCTGATGTCGCTGCAGATGGTGATGTTCGCCTATCTGGGCGTGGAGATGATCGGCCTGACCGCCGGCGAGGCCGCGAATCCGAAGAAGTCGATTCCCGACGCGATCAACTCGGTGTTCTGGCGCATCCTGATCTTCTACGTCGGCGCGCTGTTCGTGATCCTGTCGATCTATCCCTGGAACGAGCTGGGCACCACCGGCAGCCCGTTCGTGATGACCTTCGAGCGCCTGGGCATCCGCGAGGCCGCCGGCATCATCAACTTCGTGGTCCTGACCGCCGCGCTGTCCTCGTGCAACAGCGGCATCTTCAGCACCGCGCGCATGCTCTACAACCTGGGCCAGCAGGGCCAGGCGCCGCGCACCTTCGCGATCACCTCCGCCAGCGGTGTGCCGCGCAAGGCGGTGCTGGTGTCGGTGGTGGTGCTGCTGTTCGGCGTGCTGCTGAACTACCTGGTGCCGGAGAAGGTGTTCATCTGGGTGACCTCGATCTCGACCTTCGGCGCGATCTGGACCTGGGCGGTGATCCTGCTGTCGCACCGCAAGTTCCGCGCCGGGCTGAGCGCGGAGCAGCGCGCGGGCCTGGAGTTCAAGATGCCGCTGTATCCGATCGGTTCGTGGATCGCGCTGGCGTTCCTGGTGCTGGTGGTGGGCCTGATGGCCTACTTCCCCGACACCCGCATCGCGCTGTTCGTCGGCCCGGCCTTCCTGATCCTGCTGGTGGTGCTGTACTACGCGCTGGGGCTGGGCAAGCGCGCGCCCGCGAACGGATAAGGCCAGACGTCCGAGGCGGCGCGCGGACATTCCGCGCCGCCTCGGCAAGATGCCGGTGGCGGCTTCGCCCGGGTCGCGGAAGAGGTCCGGGGCTTGCGCCCGCGCGCCGCGCCGGCGGCGCTTATTCCTTGGCCGGGGTCAGGAAGTAAGCCTCGACTTCGCCCTTGACCTTGACCGTCATCGGATTGCCGCGCCGATCCAGGGCCTTGCCCACCGGCACCCGCACCCAGCCTTCGCTGATGCAGTATTCCTCGACGTTGTGGCGCTCCTGGCCGTTGAAGCGGATGCCGATGCCGCGTTCGAGCAGGGCGTCGTCGTGGAAGGGGCTGCGCGGGTCGTTGGACAGGCGGTCGGGCGGGGTATCGGTCATCGTCGGTATCGCTGTGGCTGGTGGCGCCCAGGGTGGGCGCGGGCTACGGTCGCGGCGCGCGCGGGGCGGCGCCGGTTGCACAGGATACGCGTCGCGCCGGCCGCGGTCGCCTCAGTGGGGCCGGTGCAGCTCGAACGCGGTCAGCGGCCGGATCGCGTCGATCTGGTCCAGCCACAGGTTGTGCACGCGGCTGCCGCCGTCGTCGAGCGGTTCCTCCAGCCGCAGCATGCCGTTCAGCCCTTCCACGTCGCCGGGCCCGTAGAAGGTCTGCAGGCCGGGCAGGGCGGCGACCACGCCGCGCAGCACGCGGCCGTCGTGCATGCTCAGCTGCACGCGCGCGTCGTCGCGCAGATGGGCGATATGCGACTCCAGGCGGGCGATGTCGGCGGGCGCGGAATAGACATGGTCGGCGTTGCGTGACATGGCGGCGGCCTCGATCGGGGTGATCCGACTCTAGCCCCGCGCCGCGCAAGCGCGGGTGAAGCCGCGTTCAGTGGGCGCGCGGCTGCAGGCGCAGCTGCGCGGCGGCGAGGCGGAAGGGGTCGATGCCGACTTCGTAGTAGCGATGCCCGCGCAGGCTTGCCGACTGCGCGGCCTGCGGATCCGACCAATCGGCGAAATCGCGCAGGGCGTCGGCATGGCCGCGGTCGGCCTGCAGCAGGGCCTTGCGCACGTTGTCGTCGACCAGCAGCACGTCGCGGTCGCGCGGCGCGTGCGCGATCAGCTTGGCAGCGCGGTTCACGCAGGGCCCCATCACCGTCGGCACCTGGAACTGGCGTGGCCCGATGTTGGTCGAGATCAGCGGGCCCAGGGTGATCGAGACGCGCAGGCGCACCGCGTCGGCGGCTTCGGCGGCCAGGCTTTTCCAGTGCAGGCGCTTGAAGTCGCGGAAGTCGGCCAGCAGTTCGGCGGCCGCGCAGACCGCGCGCAGCGCCGGGCTGGCCACGGCCGAGTCGTGATTGCCGCCGTAGTGGAAGCGCGCCAGGGTGCCGTCGCCGCTGAAGCGTTCGATCACCGCCGAGTACGGACCGATGCGCTGATACACGTGCTCGGTGAAGCGCCCGATCAGGCGGGTGGCGTCGACCAGCGGCAGCTCGTCGAACAGCGACGAGGAACGGGTGAGGTCGACGTACAGCACCGCCGCGTTCTCCAGGTCGATCTCGCCCTGCAGGCCCAACGCCCGCGCGCAGTCGCGATGGGAGAGGAAAGCATCGGCCTTGGCGGCCAGGCCGCCGTCGCCGTCTTCCAGCAGTTCGCTCAGGCGCCGTCGGTCCTCGGCGTCGAAGCCCTCGGGGTCGATCACGTCCTGGCTGCCGGCGACGGTCTTGTTGAACAGTTGGATCACGCCGACTTGGCGGTGGCGCGCATGCAGCGGCGCGACCAGGGTGTGCACCGGGGTGAAGCCGGATTGCTGATCGTAGGAGGCGACATGGCGGGCGTTGGCTTGCAGGCGGTTGTCGCCGATCGCCGCGCCCTTGCTCCAGCATTCGCCGACGATGGTCCAGGCCTCGACCAGCTTCATGCGCAGGATCGCGGCGGCCGCCGCGGCGTCGGCGTTGTACACCGCAACGAAGGCGAAGCCGCGCGGAAACTCGCCTTCGTCCTCGCGCGCCGGGTAGATCGGCACGTACAGCGACGCGGCCTGCGCGTCCATCGCGCGCGCCACGCGTTCGACCCGTTCGGTGAGCTGCTCGCGCAGGCGCGCGAGGTCGCGCGCTTCCGGCGACGCGTCCTGGTCGGCGTGGCGCAGGCGTTGCTCGCTCTTGGCCAGATCGGCGCGCACGCGCGCGAGCTCGGCCTCCTTGATGCGCAGCTCGGTGTCCTTTCCGGCCAGGATGCGCTGGTGATAAAGCTTGGCCAGGGTGGCCACGAAACCGGCGCCGAGCACTCCCGCGCCGAGCTTGGCCCATTCGATCCACTCGCTCATGTCCGCTCCTGGACGCGCGCCGGGCCGCCCGCCGGGCCCCATCAGCTGTGACGCGAAAGCCGCGCAAAAGCGGCCCCGGCGCGCGCGCCGGCTTTCCATCGCCGCGCCCAGGCGGCATCCTGCCCGCCTCCCCTGCGGCGAAACCGCCATGCACGCACCCGACGACGACTACGAAAGCGACGATTACGACGGCTACGACGGCGACCTCGACGAGGCCACGCCCGAGGCCCTGGTCTGGCAGTTGCTGCTGATGATCAA
Source organism: Lysobacter sp. Root983 (assembly GCF_001429345.1). Lineage (NCBI taxonomy): Bacteria > Pseudomonadati > Pseudomonadota > Gammaproteobacteria > Lysobacterales > Lysobacteraceae > Lysobacter > Lysobacter sp. Root983. Next base: position 611,991 of record NZ_LMJO01000016.1, on the reverse strand, counting down.
CCCCGGCGACGAGGAATCGGCGCTGCAGCAGTTCGCCGACTACCGCGAGGCGCTGGCCGAGGCCGGCGGGGAGACCGACGAGCCGGTCTGGCTGATCAAGGACGCGATCGACTGGAAGGCCGGCTACTACGTCGACTGGAAGGACAGCGAGTCCTTCATCGACAGCATCAACGAGCTGGCCGCGCGCTGGAACCTGCGCATCGACTGGGGCACCGACGACACCGCCGACCCGGATTTCCTCGACGGTACCGACGTGCCCGCGCTGATGGCGACCGCGCACGACCGCCTGCGCGAGCACGGCTACACCCTGTGGACCTGGAACACCGGCGGCGACAGCCACGCCGGCTGGATCGCCCTGCGTCGCGACGACGAGGCCATGCAGGTGCTCTCGACAGCGCTCGGGATCGAGTCGCGGCCGGGCAGCGACGCGTTCTGAGGGCGGGCCGGGCCGGCCTAGCCGGCCGGGTCGGCTTCGGCGCCGCCGCGCGCCAGCGGGTCGGGCAGGGCCTCGCCCTGGCGGCTGAAGGCCAGCGAGACCGAATTCAGGCAATGGCGCTCGCCGGTCGGCGGCGGGCCGTCCGGGAACACGTGGCCGAGGTGGCTGCCGCAGCGCGCGCACACGATTTCGTCGCGGATCATGCCGTAGCTGGTGTCGCGCACGACGCGCACGTGGGCCGGGTCGTAGGGCGCGAAGAAGCTGGGCCAGCCGGTGCCGGAGTCGAACTTGGTGCTGGAACGGAACAGCGGCAGGCCGCAGTAGCGGCAGGTGTAGACCCCGTCCAGCTTGTTGTCCAGGAACACCCCGCAGAACGGCGCCTCGGTGCCGTGCTGGAGCAGCACCTTGGCCTCCTCGGGGCTCAGGCCCGCGCTGAGTTCGCGCCGTTGGGCGTCGCTGGGCGGGCTGAGATCGAAGGCGGTCATGGCGGGCTCCGGGTGTCGGCGGGGTGCCCCAGATGGTACGCAAGCCCGTCCCCACTGGCGCGCAGGGCCGGAGAACGGTGCTTCCCAGCCCTGTTCAGCTGAACGGGGAGGCCGGGCCCCGCACATAGTGTTTGCATTTCTCGCAGAAGCGGACTAGCGTATCGAGTGCTGTGTTCGTCAAGGGTCACCATGAACCGTGGCCCGATGCCGTAGATCCCAGATCCGCCCATCGTTGCACCAGGCTTCCTCCTTGCAACCAGCATCAAGGCCGCGTAGGCGGCATTCCCATTACGTTTCAAGGAGCAAGCAAAATGTCGAACCGTGAATTCGGTACGGTCAAGTGGTTCAACGACGCCAAGGGCTTCGGCTTCATCAGCCGTGAGAATGGCGAAGACGTGTTCGTGCACTTCCGCGCGATCGAGTCGCAGGGCTTCAAGAGCCTGCAGGAAGGCCAGAAGGTCTCCTTCACCGTCACCCAGGGCCAGAAGGGCCTGCAGGCTGAATCGGTGCAGGCGGTCTGAACCGCTTAAGGACCGCGCCCTCGGGCGCGATCCGACACGAAAAGCCCGGCTTCGGCCGGGCTTTTTGTTTGTGCGCGATCCGCTACGCCGCAGCCGACCCGCGCGCTCAAGCCGGGGCGGCGGCCATGCGGGTATCGGCCTGGCGCAGCGCACGCAACAGCAGCACCACGCTCAGGATCGCCTGCAGGGTCACCGAGGCCACCGACAGCAGCCACAGCTGACGCAGCTCGAAGTCCGGCCGGGTCGACAGCCATACCGCCGGCAGGGCGAATGTCAGCATGCGGCTGGCGCTGCTGGCGAACGCGGGCAGGGTGTTGCCCAGGGCCTGGAACATGCCGGAACAGGTGAAGATCAGCCCCGAGGCGACGAAGTTCAGCGAGATGATGCTCAGGAACTGCGCCGCCACCGCGATCACCGCGGTCTCCTGGGTGAACACGCCGACCAGCCAGTCCGGCCGCCATTGGCATAGCGCGGTCAGCGCCAGCATCAGCACCACCCCGATCGCGACCGCGGCATGGAAGGTCGCGCGTACCCGGTCCGGCCGGCCTGCGCCGACGTTCTGGCCGGCCACCGGCGCGGTCGCGAAGGCCACCGCCATCGCCGGCAGGAAGATCGCCTGCATCACCCGCTGGCCGATGCCGAAACCGGCCTGGGCCTCGGCGCCGAAGCCGCGGATCACCCAATAGATCACCGCCATGTAGACGAACATCAGCGCGAACTCGCCGCCCGGCGGCAGGCCGATGCGCAGGATCCGCTTCCACACCGCAAGCCGGGCGTGGAACTGGCTGGGATCGAAGCCCACGTACTTTTCCAGGCGCGCGAAGTACAGCGCCATCATCACCACGCCCGCGGCCACCGAGATCGAGGTGGCCAGGCCGGCGCCGGCCACGCCCATCGGTTTGCCGGTCAGCCAGCCGGCGATCAGCACCGGCGCCAGGATCGCGTTGAGGATCACCGTCAGCATCTGCACCACCATGGTCGGCTTGGCGATGCCGGTGCCGCGCAGGGCCGAGCCCATCGCGATCTGGGCGAACTGCAGCGCCAGCCCGGGCAGGAACCAGTACAGATAGTCGATGCCGTGCTGGGTGGTGACGGCGTCGGCGCCCAGCGTGCGCATGTAGGCGCCGCCCAGGGCGTAGCCGAGCACCAGGGTGATCGCCGCGCAGGTCAGGGCCAGCAGCAGGCTCTGGTTGAACACCAGGTTGGCATCGTCGCGGTCCTTGCGTCCGACCGCGTGCGAGATCAGCGCCATCGTGCCCACGCCCAGGATCTGGGTCAGGGCCATCACGATGAACTGCACGTTGCCGGCCGCGCCGACGCCGGCGATCGCGGCATCGCCCAGGCGCGCGACGAAGTACAGATCGATCAGGAAGTACAGGGTCTGGAACAGCATGCCGATCATGATCGGCGCGGCCATCCGCAGCACGTGTTTGGGAATCGAGCCCTGGGTCAGGTCCTGCATGGCGGTGCCGACGTCTGCGATGCGCGGACGTTAGCGCGCGTTTGGCGCGCGCGCCATGGCCGTAAGCCACGGTTCGGCGCAGGCGGCTCCTAGGCGGCGGTGCCCGGGCGTCGGAACACGATCAGCTTGCCGGTGAAGGCCTGCACCACCTCGCCGCGCTGGTTGCGCGTCTCGTTGCGGACCACCACCAGGCCGCGGTCCGGACGCGAGCGCGAGGGCGAAATCTCGACGATCTCGCCGTGCACCTGCAGGGTGTCGCCCGGCCGGGTCGGGCGCGGCCAGGCGATTTCGGCGCCGGCGCCGATCAGGCCGCCGGCCGGAATGCCGCGTTCGACCAGCAGGCGCATGGTGATCGCCGCGGTATGCCAGCCGCTCGCGGCCAGGCCCTCGAACAGGCTGGCGCGCGCGGCCTCCTCGTCCAGATGGAAGGGCTGCGGATCGAACTGGCGCGCGTAGGCTTTGATCTGCTCGGCGCTGACGGTGTAGGTCGCGGTCTCGAAGCGCTGGCCGACCGCCAGATCGTCGAGGTAGAGGCCATCTTCGGAATGTTCGGTGCGCATGCGCTGTCCTCCTCTACTGCTTGCGTTCGAACACCAGCAGGGTCGAGGTGGCCGAGGCGTACAAACGGCCCTGGGCGTCGGTGAGGCGACCCTCGGCGAAGGCCACGCGCTTGCCGATCGACAGCAGCTTGGCCTCGGCGCGCACCGGCCCGGTGTCGGAGCTCATCGCGCGGTGATAGGCGACCTTGAGCTCCAGCGTGGTGTAGGCCTGCTCGGCGCTGAGCGCGCTATGCGCGGCGCAGCCGCAGGCCGAGTCCAGCAGGGTCGCGGCATAGCCGCCGTGGATCACGCCCAAGGGGTTGTAGGCGTGCGGGCCGGGCGTGCCGGCGAACACCGCGCGGCCTTCGTCGACCTCGGTCAGGATGAAGCCCAGGGTCTCGCCGATCGGCGGCGGGCGGCCCGCGGCGAGCAGGGCGCGCAGGGTTTCCAGGCCGTTGAGGCCGCGCAGGGATTCGAGCTCGAACACATTCACGGTCATCGCGGGGGCTCCGAGGGCAGGTCGGCGAGAGGGGTCAGCGAGATAGAACAGCGGCGGCGACCGCGTGCAGCACTTCGTCCGACAAGGCCGGATCGTCGACGGCGCGCGCCAGCACCAGCGCGCCGACCATGCTGGACAGCGTCGCCAGCGCACGCGCGCGGCGCGCGGCGCGGCTGCGGCCGGGCAGCAGCGGGGTCAGCAGTTCGATATAGGAACGCAGCGCCTGGCCGAGGCTGCGCCGCACCGGCGGATCCAAGCGCGCGGCGTCGGCGCCGAGTGCGGCGAAGGTGCAGCCGCGGCCGGGTTGGTCGCGGTGCGCGCTCGACAGATAGGCCGCGGCGATGTGCTGCAGCGCGTGTTCGGGATCGCGTTCGATCAGCCGCGACCAATAGGCCAGCGAGCCGGCGACCGCGTGTTCGCAGGCCTCCGCCATCAGGTCCTGCTTGGATGCGAAGTGGCCGTAGAAGCCGCCGTGGGTGAGGCCGGCGTCGCGCATCAGGTCGGCGATGCCGACGCCGTCGTAGCCGCGTTCGCGGAACAGGCGCGCGGCCGCGCCGACGATGCGTTCGCGGTTCTCGGCGGTTTGTTCGCGGCTGACTTTCATGCATGCGCTCCCCGGGACCCGGGTTCGGCCCGGTCCGGCGATCCTAGCAGTATTGATGACGATCATCATTTATACGCGGACGTCGATCCGACCGGCGGTCGCGCCGGCCCGGCGCGGCCGCCTGAAAGGCGGACAACGCGCGGTCAGGCGCGCTGGCGCCGGTCGCCGGACTTCGCGTCTAATCCGAGGGCCGGCGAAGCGCGCCGGCGTCCCGCACGGAATCGCGATGCGCCTGTACGCCGCTGTAGTCCTCACCGCTGTCTGCGCCATGGCCTCGGCCGCCGAGCCCGCGCGCGGTCCCGCGCCCAAGCCCAACTGCCTGGACGCGCGCAGCATGAGCGAGGCGCGTCAGGCGTCGGATCGCAGCCTGGCGGTGATGCAGGCCGACGGCCGCCGCTTCCGTCTCGACCTGGGCGAGGATTGTCCGGCCGCCGTCGCCGACGAGCAGGCCAGCGTGCTCGCGCGCGAGGGCTGGGTCTGCGGCGGGGGCAACGAATACCTGCGCAGCGGGCAGCGTCTGTGCGCGGTGTCGGCGGTGACCGAGATCGACGCCAAGGCCTATGCCGAACTCGCGCTGGCCAGCCATCGCCGCCACGGCGAGGTCGCCACCCTGGACGCGGTCGAGGTGCGCGCCGAGAAGCGCCGCGGCTTCGGCGGCTCGGTGCAGTACTGCCTCAACCCGCGCTACATGCGCGGCTGGAACGAAGACGGCAAGGGCCTGGTGGTGGAAGTGTCGCCGCAACGTTCCGGCGGCAATCGCTACTACCGCGTCGAACTGGCGCACAGCTGTCCGGAGCTGTTCGACGCCACCACCATCGAGCTGCGGTCGGGCCTGGGCATCAGCGCGGTCTGCGGCAATCCCGGCGACGTGGTGGTGGCGGTGCCGGAGATGCGCGCGGGCGAGGGCATCGCGCGCAGCGGCGGCGCGCTGTCGCGGATCCAGTGTCCCATCGCGACCGTGTATCCGATCGACAAGTAAGCACTGACGCCACGCGCGCAACGCATTCGTTAGCGTCGCGTGCAAGGCGCATGAACGCGCGCGGATGAATGCGCGATGTTCACCGAAGGTTGCCGCATGCGTGGCGAGACTCGACGCACCTTCCCCCAAGGAGGCTGCCATGAGCCGCACCGTCGTACTCCGCAGTACCGTGCTCGCGATCGCGCTGGCCGTATCGGGCACCGCGCTGGCCGAGCAGGCCTTGACCGAGGCCAAGGTCCGCGCCCAGCTCACCGAGCAGGGCTATACCCACATCAACGACATCAAGTTCCGCGATGGCGTCTGGAAAGCCGACGCGCGCAGCGCCGAAGGCAATCGCGTCGACGTGCGCCTGGATCCCAAGACCGGCCGCGTCTATCCGGACGAACAAGTGGCCAACCTCAGCGAAGCCGACGTGCGCGCGCGCCTGGCGGTGGCCGGATACACCAACGTGCACGACGTCGATTACGAGGACGGCATCTGGAACGCCGAGGCCGACGATCCGGCCGGCCGCGATGTCGAGCTCAAGATCGATCCCAGGAACGGGCGCGTGATCGGCGCCGACAAGGACTGAGCGATCGCCTCGTCGCGGATCGCGTCGCTCACTCGGCGCGATCCGCGCGGGTCTTACCAGGTGTCTTCCAGCATGCGCGGCCGGCAGGCCAGATAGCCGCTTATCGTCAGCACCACCAGGCACAGGCTGAGAAAGCCGAACGGCAGCACCCAGCCGTGGGTGGTTTCGTGCAGCCAGCCGAACAGCAGCGGACCGACGCAGCTGATGGTGTAGCCCACGCCCTGCATGAAGCCCGACAGCGAGGCCGAACCGGCTTGCGTGCGCGTGCGCAGATTGATCAGGGTCAGCGACAGCGGGAAGGTGCTCGGGCCCAGGCCCAGCAGCGCCACCCACAGCAGGGTCGCCGACATCGGCGCCCACAGCAGCCCGGCGAAACCGCACAGGTACATCACCACGCAGGCCAGCACCACCGGAAACGGGTTGGCGATGCGAACCGCGAGCGCGGGCAGGGCCAGCGCCGCGACCAGGCCCAGGGTCGAGAACAGCGCGACCATGCTGCCGCCCAAGGCCGCACTGCCGCCGGCTTCGACCAGCAGCTTGGGCAGCCAGGTGAACATGGAATAGGTGATCAGCGAGGTCATGCCGAACATCAGCGCCATGCCCCAGGCCACCGACGAGCGCCAGACTTTGCCGCGCGGCGCGGGCGCGACCAGTTCGGGCGCCTCGTCCGCGGGCGTGACCGCGCGATCGTGCGCGGCGGCCAGCGCGCGCGCCTGCGCGGAACGGCCGTAGCGCTCCATCCACAGCGCCGCGATCCACGGCAGCGCCGCGGCCACCGCCACCAGCGACCACGAGCCCAGCGACACGCGCCAGCCCGCGGCTTGGGCCAGCGGCACCGCGGCCAGGGCCGGCAGGATCGTGCCCAACTGCAGCACGGTGATGTAGAGCGAACTCACCGCACCGACGCGATCGGCGAAGTAGCGCTTCACCAGCGGCGGCAGCACCACGTTGCCGATACCCATGCCCGACAAGGCCACCACCGAGGCCACCAGCAACTGCCAGGTGTCGCCGGCGAAGGAACGCGCGAGCAGGCCCAGCGCGGCCAGCACCATCGCCGTCAGCGCCGCGCGTTCCAGACCGAGGCGGTGCGCGATCGCCGGCGTGAGCACGCCGAACGCCGCGAACGCCGCGGTCGGCACCATGCCGAACACGCCGGTCATGGTGGGGCCGAAACCGAATTCGCTGCCCAGGCTGTCGAGCAGCGGTGTCAGCGAGGTCACCGCGGTGCGCAGGGTGAACGCCGACAGCACGATGCCGGCCAGGACCAGGGCGCGGCCCTGCCACAGCGAACGCGGGCGCAGCGTCGGCGCGGCGGACGCGCTCATCGCGCGCACCGGGTCGCGGGGGAGGGAAAACTGCTACGGAAAGCGGGACTCATTGCGGTGCTGCCATGGGGGGATGCGCGGGCCGGCAGCGGTGGCTGCCACGGGCTGCAGCGAGCGTGGTGGCTCGCGTGGCGGTCGGCGGGCGCGTCGGGTGGGGAAGGTCAGTGCGGCGTCGCGGTGGCGACCGCATCGCCGGAGGCGACAGTGTGCCGCACAAGATGAATGCGCGGCAGGCCCGTCAGGGCAACGCACAGTTCCAGCCCCAATGTGCCGAAAGAGCAGATTCCGCAAACTCCGCGCCTCCGCCCCTGACTTCCGCCGCTGGACCGGCCGATCCGCGCTCCACTAGTATCGGCCGCACTTTGGCCTAAGGCGTTACGCCCATGAAATTGCTGGTTGCGTCCCTGCTGTCCCTGTCGGTGTCCGCGGCCCTGGCGGCCGAAGCCCCGAAGTTCGATCCCAAGCGCCTGTCCGACGAGGTCAAGACGCTGTCCTCGGACGAGTTCGAAGGTCGCGGCCCGGCGACCGCCGGCGAGACCAAGACCATCGACTACGTGGTCGCGCAGATGAAGGCCGCGGGCTTGCAGCCCGGCGGCGATCTCAAGGACGGCCAACGCGCCTGGACCCAGGCGGTGCCGCTCAAGCGCGCGCAGATCGAAGGCACGCCGACCCTGTCGGTGGCGGTGGACGGCAAGTCGCAGGCGCTGAGCCAGGGTAACGAGATCGCCGTGCGCGCCGCGCTCGACGGTTCCACCGCGGTCAAGATCGCGAACGCGCCGCTGGTGTTCGCCGGTTACGGCGTCAAGGCGCCGGAACGCAACTGGGACGACTTCAAGGGCGTCGACCTCAAGGGCAAGATCGCGGTCGTGCTGATCAACGACCCCGACTTCGAGAGCGGCCAGGGCGACTTTGGCGGCAAGGCCATGACCTACTACGGCCGCTGGACCTACAAGTACGAAGAAGCCGCGCGTCAGGGCGCGCTCGGCCTGCTGATCGTGCATGAGACCGATCCGGCGTCCTACGGTTGGGCCACGGTCAAGAACTCCAATACCAACACCATGTTCGACGTGGTGCGCGACCGTCCGGGCGCGACCCATCCGAGCATGGAAGGCTGGATCCAGCGCGATTTCGCGGTCGATCTGTTCAAGCGCGCCGGCCTGGATTTCGAAGCGCTCAAGCGCCAGGCGCAGACGCGCGACTTCAAGCCGGTCGAACTCAAGGGCGCGACCCTGTCGGCCAACTACCAGGTCAAGAGCGAAGTCATCACCTCGCAGAACATCGTCGGCCGCGTCGACGGCGCCCAGCGCCCCGATGAGACCGTGATCTACAGCGCGCACTGGGATCACCTCGGCGTCGGCGCGCCCGACGCCAAGGGCGACAAGATCTATAACGGCGCAGTCGACAACGCCACCGGCACCGCCGCCCTGATCGAAATGGGCCGCGCCTTCGCCCACGGTCCCAAGCCGCAGCGTTCGGTGGTGTTCCTGGCGGTAACCGCCGAGGAAAAGGGCCTGCTGGGTTCGGAGTACTACTCGTCCAAGCCGCTGTACCCGCTGGCCAAAACGGTGGCGGTGATCAACACCGACGCGCTGGATCCGACCGGCCCCTCGCGCGACTTCACCACCTCCGGCAGCGCCAAGCAGGAGTTGCTGGACGAGCTGATCGACCTGGCCAAGGGCTGGAACCTCAGCTACGTCACCGATCCCAAGCCCGAGGCCGGCCACTTCTTCCGTTCCGATCACTTCCCGTTCGCCAAGCGCGGCGTGCCGGCGATCTCGTTCGGTTCCGGCGACGACAAGGTCGAGGGCGGCCGCGCCGCCGGCGAAGCCGCGCAGCAGGCCTACACCGCCGATCGCTATCACCAGCCGGCCGACCAGTGGGAAGCCAGCTGGAGCTTCACCGGCATGGCGCGCGACCTGGAGCTGCTGTACACCCTGGGCAACGGCCTGGCCAACTCCAAGCGCTGGCCGAACTGGAGCCAGGACTCGGAGTTCCGTGCCGCCCGCGACGCCACTTCGGCGCAGCGCAAGTAAGCCTCACGCGCCGCCCGCTCCGTCGATGGAGCGGGCGCTGCCGCGTATTCGATCGTACGCATGAGCCATATCCTCCGACTCCGACCCTGCGTCGCCGGCGACGAAGCCGCGCTGGCCCTGGTGGGCCAAAGCAGTTTTCTGGAAACCTTCGCCGGCATCCTCGGCGGCGGCGACATCGTCCAGCATTGCCAACGCGCGCATGCCGCGTCGGCCTATCGCGCCTGGCTGGAGGATCCGGCCTGCGCGTTGTGGCTGGCCGAGGTCGCGCCCGGCGACGCGCCCGTGGGTTACGCGGTGGTCGCGCCGGCGCAACTGCCGCTGGACGATCCGGACGCGCGCGATCTCGAGCTCAAGCGCCTGTATCTGCTCAGCCGTTTCCACGGCGGCGGCTGGGGCAAGCGCCTGCTCGAGGCCGCGGTGGCGCATGCGCGCGCGGCCGGCGCGCCGCGCCTGCTGCTGGGCGTGTACGCCGGCAACGCCGCCGCGATCGGCTTCTACGAACGTTGCGGCTTTCGCGCCCTGCGCATGCGCCGCTTCAACGTGGGTGGCCGCGACTACGACGACTGCATAATGGGCCTGGCGCTGGACTGAAGCGCGCCAAGCCTGGAACGCTACGACCCATCCATGCACGCCTGACGCGGTTGAAGCGGCGGGCGCGACGCCGCATCTTGTAGCGATAGGGCCGCTACGGCCGCATACGCACGGTGTCGCCATGTCCAAGTCCCTCAAGATCGATTTCGTCTCCGACGTGTCCTGCCCCTGGTGCGCGGTCGGCTTGAAGTCGCTGGAACAGGCGATCGCGCGGGTCGGCGACGAGGTCGCGGTGGAACTGCACTTCCAGCCTTTCGAGCTCGATCCGCAGATGGGGCCGCAGGGCCAGGACATCGACGAGCATCTGTACGAGAAGTACGGCTCCACCCCGGCCCAGCTCGCCCAGAACCGCGAAGCGCTGCGCCAGCGCGGCGCCGCGCTGGGCTTCGAGTTCAACCTGCGCAACCGCATCTACAACACTTTCGACGCCCACCGCCTGCTGCATTGGGCGGCGCTGGAAGGCGGCGAGCACGAGCGCGCGCTCAAGCACGCCCTGTTGCGCGCGTATTTCACCGAAGGCCGCGACGTGTCCGCGCACGAGGTCCTGGCCGAGGTCGCGGCCTCGGTCGGGCTGGACGCGACGCGTGCGCGCGAGATCCTGGCCTCGCAGGAATACGCCGAGGACGTGCGCGCGCAGGAGCGCTACTACCAGAGCCAGGGCATCAGCGCGGTGCCCTCGGTGATCATCAACGACCGCCATCTGATCCAGGGCGGTCAGCCGGTGGAGCTGTTCGAAAGCGCGCTGCGCCAGATCGCGGGCCTGGAGCCGTTGCCGGCGCCTTGATCGCGCTGGCGCGCCGCCGCCGGCGTTGCCGATCTCAGCGGCCCAGGATCTGCAGGATCTCCAAGGCCATGCGCCGCCGGCTGCCCGACAGCCGACGAAAATGCGCCAGTGCCTCGCTCTCGTGTTCGTCGCGCGCGTAATCGTCGACCAGCACGGCCGGCGCCAGGTCGACGCCCTCGCAACGGCTGGGCCCGCGTCCGGTCGCCAGCCATTCGAAGCTCAGCCCGGTCTCCTGCGCGATCTGGATCAGGTGCTCGACGCTGGGCGTGGTCCCGGCCGGATGCTCCCACTGGGTGACCGCGCTGCGCTTGACGCCGATGCGGCGCGCCAGCTCGGCCTGGGACAAGGTGGTCAAGGCCCTGGCCTTGCGGATTCTCAACGACAAGCCACTCACGCAGTGCTCCTAGTGTCGACGTCCTGGTCGCGCATTCCGGTCCTTGGCCCGCCGCGGCTTACCGGCAAGGGATTCTTGCCGCATGTTGTGCGGTATCGCTTTCCTTGCGGCGGGTAGGCCATCACGGCTTACGGCTACAGCAAACGGCTAGTGCGGCTGTCCGAGGACAGCCGGTGCGCGCACTTTTCAGGCGGGGCGCGGATATGCGAAACAGGTCACGCGCCGCGGCCCTGGGTCCGCGGCGTTGCCGTCGATGCCGCCGCCACGGCGTCGGGTACAGGGGGCGGTCCGGATCCATCCTCGCCGTGCGCGCCGCGCCGGCCCAGCACGGAGCATCGGGATGTTCAGGATCTGCCTGTTCGGTTCGCTGTCGATCGCCAGCGAAGGCGCGCCGTCGGAGGCCGTCGCCATCGCCGGCCGCTGCGCCAGCCTGTTGGCTTATCTCGCGCTGGGGCGCGGCCGCTATTTCAGCCGCTCCGAGCTGCTCGCCAGCCTGTGGCCCGAACGCTCGTCCTCGTCCACCGCCGGTTCGTTCAACACCGCCCTGTGGCGGCTGCGCAGATTGGTCGAACAGCCGCCGCTCAAACACGGCGACCTGATCGTCTGCGACCGTCGCGGCGCGATCGGCCTGAACGGGCCGGCCGCGGTCTGGCTGGACGTGGACGAGTTCGAACGCCTGGTCACGCCCGGGCTGAGCCACGTCCCCGAACGCCTCAGCGACGCCGACATCGAGGGGCTGCGGCGCGGCGTGGCGATGTACACCTCCGACATCCTGCTCGACGTCACCGACGACTGGGCCCTGCGCGAACGCGAGAAGCACCGCCGCAGCTATCTCAATGCGCTCGGTCGGCTGGTCCAACTGGCCACGATCCGGCGCGACTACGCCGAAGGCATCCGTCACGCCCAGGCCATCCTGGACAGCGATGCGCTGCGCGAGGACGTGCACCGCGACCTGATGCAGCTGTTCGTGCTCAGCGGTCAGCGCGCGCAGGCGCTGCGCCAGTTCGAGCATTGCCGCGAACTGCTGCGGCGCGAGCTGGCGATCCAGCCGATGCGCGAGACCATGACGCTGTACCAGAGCATCGCCCAGAGCGCGATCGGCAACGAGCCGGCCGCCGCGCCGTGGACGGCGCCGAACGTGAGCGCGTATGCGGTGCCGCTGCCGACCCAGCCGGTGTATCCGAGCATGACGGCCGACGAGGGCATGCGCGCCTACGGGCTGATCGATGCGGCGCGCCGGCATCTGGCGACCGCGGATTCGCAACTGCAGTTGAGTCTGCAGTTCTTGGAGCGCTGAAAGCGGGCGTGGTGCGTTGCAAGGTCTGCGCCCACCCAGGTCATCGCCTGTCCCGATCGCGGCTCACGCCGCTCCCACAGAAAGCAGCGCAGAGGAATCGGAGGCGACGAGGCCGCGGCCCGCGCCCACCTTGCCCTGTGGGAGCGGCGTGAGCCGCGATCGCCTGCCCGCGCTCCTGCCCATCCGGTACGAGCCCTCATCGCGCCGACCCGGCGCCAGCCCCGTCCTGCGCGGCTCTCAGCCGCATCACCGCGACATCACACGCCCGCATGAAGGCGTGATCCACCGGTGATCCGCCCGTGATGCGGCGGTGACGGCGCCGGCGCAGCCTCGGCCACTAGCGCTGGCATAGGGGCTCGTCGCAATGGCACTGCTCGAAGACCGTACCGCCGTCTTCATCGTTCGCGTCTGGTGCGAGCGCGGCGATGCCGAGGCCGCCGTCGCCGAATGGCGCGGTTCGGTCGAGCACGTCCAATCCGGCCAGCGCGCGTTCTTCCGCCACCTCGAATCGGTGGTCGAGTTCATGAAGCCGCACCTGGAAGGCATCGGCATCGATGCCCAGCAGCGCTTCTGGGAACGCATTTCCTCGGTCATCAACGACGTCGGCGGCACGCCGATCGAACTGGCGCTGGATGCCCGCGCGCCGGCGATCGACGCGCGCGCCGATGCGGCTTCTTCCATCACTGCAAGCAAGCGCCGATAGGAGTCAGTCATGGCACTCATCCGAGCCAACCGCGAATCGATCGACGATCGCTTCAGCGTGCTGGGATTCACGGTCCGCAGCGAAAGCCCGCTGTTCGAGATCGGCCTGGCCACCGACCCGGAGCTGCTCAAGGCCGAAAACCGCGCGCGGCGCACGGCCAGCAACTTCTATTCCAGCCGCGTGCTGGGCAGCGGCGCGCGCCGCGGCGACGCGGTCTACCTGGTGCCGCCCAGCGTGGTCGCGCGCTTCGTCGGCCAGCCGCGGCTGTACTTCGGCCTGGCCACCTACAACGAAGGCGACCGCAGCCGTCCGGTGTCGGTGAAGATCCCCGATGCCGGCAACATGTACGTCAATCTCAGCGGCCTCACCGAACGCGGCCTGCGCCGCACGGCGCGCCTGGACACGGTGTCCGGCTACGGCGGCGCGGCCAACGGCGGCCTGGCCTGGGGCGGCGACGCGCTCGACAGCGGCGCCGCGCGCGCGAACGGCAATGGCCGCGGCACCGGCGCGGCCGTCGCGCCGGCCGCACCGGCGCCTTACAGCGACGGTTACTCAGACGATCTGTGGCAACAGGGCGCGAGCGCGCCGCCCGCGCCGGCCAGCAACGGCCACGACAGCGCCGCGCCGGCCGCCGCCGCGCCCGCGCCAGCCGCCACGCCGGCACCCGTAGCCGACGCGGCGCCCGCGACCGCGCAGTCCTACGGCCGCTACCAGCAGCGCTACGACGCGCCCGCGCCGCGCACCCCGGCGCCGAACTCGCGCTCGTTGCTGGTCTCGTCCTATTACCGGCCGAGCAACTGGTTCGACGCCCTGACCACCCAGATCGGCTTTTTCGTGAGCAGCGCGATCTGGTTCCTGGGCGTGACCGACACCACCGTGCCGCCGCATTCGGCGATCTGCCAGGTGCGCCGGCCCGACGGCAGCGAGGAGGGCGCCCTGCACGGCAGCGCGTTCTTCATCGGCCCCTGCCTGCTGCTGACCGCGGCCCACGTGGTCGACGGCCAGAGCGAACTCATCATCGTGCCGGGCAAGAACGGCGCCGGCGTGAGCGGCGCCACCGAACCCTTCGGCCGCTTCCACGTAACCGGGGCCGATTGCCGCAAGCATCCCTCCTACAGCGCCGGCAACAGCGACTTCGACATGGCGGTGATCCGGGTGCCGGCCGCCAACGCGGTGCCGACCGACCGCACCTTCGACCTGGTCGAGGAGCTGACCCAGTCGCGTCCCGAGGGCGTGGTGGTGTGCGGCTACTCCGCGCGTTGGTACGCCAACGACGCGATCGAGCAATGGGTCAACGACAACATCGATCCCAACAAGCAGCACATGCACGGCGGCTACATCCGCAGCCTGCCCAGCGAGGAAACCTTCGACTACGACCTGCAGACCCTGGGCGGCGCGAGCGGCTCGCCGGTGTACTGGATCGAGGGCGGCAGCTTCCCGCGCGCGCACATGGTCGGCGTGCACGTGGCCGCGCATTCGGCCACCACCAACCTGGGTTGCCGGATCACCGCGGCCAAGCGCCAGTGGATCGCCCAGGAGGCCGCGGGCTTCGGCATCGCGTTCTCGCTCGCCCAGCGCGCCGCGCCGCGGGCGCAGGCCTTGGGCGGCGGCAAGGTCTATGCGCGCGCGCAGGAGATCATCACCCCGTTCTACGACCCCGCCGATCCCTCCACCGCGCTGAGCTGCCAGGCCGACGCCTTCAGCCTGGCGCGCGAGGAATGGTTCGCGGGCGTGCCCAACACCTCGCTGTATCCGCATTCGGCGATCTGCCAACTGCTGATGACCGCGCCGGACGGCTCCGGCTACCAGGGCACCGGCTTCTACATCGGCCGCAACCGCATCCTGACCTGCGCGCACAACCTGCACGGCATGAGCAGCGTGCAGATCATCCCCGGCCGCAACGGCGCCGGCGGCCGCCCCTACGGGCAATGCACGGTGCAGTCCTCGTCCTGGCGGGTCGCGCCGCGCTACAGCGGCGACGGCGACTGGAACAACGACCTGGCGGTGATCGACAACGTGCCGATCGCGGCGCCGAACGGGCAGTACTTCGAGTTCCTGCAGGCCACGCCTTCCGACCGCCTGCCGGTCGTGGTCTGCGGCTACTCGGCCGCCTCGCGCGCGGTACCGGAGCTGGACGCGATCATCGACGGCGACAAGCAACACCTGCACGGCGGTTACGTGCGCGAACAGCCCAATCCCGAAACCCTCGACTACCCGATCCTGTCGCTGATGGGCGCCAGCGGTTCGCCGGTCTACACCCTGGTCGACCGCGGCGGGCTCAAGGCCCTGATCTGCGCGGTCCATGTCAGCGGCGAGCCGGCCGCACAGGGCCTCAACCGCGGCTGCTTCATCACCCCCAGCAAGATCGACTGGATCGAGGGCCGCGCCACGACGTTCGCGCTGGGCATGCCGGCCAGCCCGCGTGCGAACGGCCGCACGAACACGCGCGCCTTCGCGCTCGAGGACGAAGAACAGGACAACAAGGGCATCTCCGAGGCGATCCCGGACGAGACCGTCGCGGCCGAGCAGTCGTATCGGCACGCACGCGCGTTCGACGCGCCCACCGCCGAGTACCCGGGCGCCAGCCGCTTCGCGCCAGCCTACTCGGGCAACTACCGCGCCATGCGCACCCAGCGCACGGTCGACCGCATCGTGATCCACATCACCGACGGCGGCTCGCGCATCACCGGCACCATCGGCTGGTTCCAGAATCCGGACCAGCGCAACTCGCGCAACGAGCACATCACCGTCAGCGCCCACTACGTGATCGGCCGCGACGGCGAGGTCGTGCAGATGGTGCGCAACAACGACGTGGCCTGGCATGCCAGCAGCGCCAACACCCACGGCATCGGCATCGAGCACGTCGCCAACAAGCGCGGCCTGGACCCGACCGAGGCGCAATACCAGGCTTCGGCGGCGCTGGTCGCCTGGCTGTGCGCGCAGTACAACCTGCCGATCGACCGCGAACACATCGTCGGTCACCAGGAAGCCTCGCCGCGCGACAACCACGACTGCCCGAGCCGGCTGTGGAACTGGGATCACTACATGGACTGCGTGCGCGCTGCGGCCGCGCCGGCCACCGCACCGGCGACCTCGCAGGGCCTGCGCGGACGCGGGCGTGCGAACGCGCTCGCGCTGCCCGGGCGCCCCTACGCGACCGCGCAGGAAATCATCACGCCGTACTACGACCCCTCCAACCCGATGAGCGCGCTGACCTGCCAGGACGACGCCTTCAGCCTGGCGCGCGAGGAATGGTTCGTCGGCGTCGAGGACACCCGCGCGTTTCCGCATTCGGCGATCTGCCAGTTGCTGATGACCGACAGCGCCGGCAACGGCTGGGGCGGCACCGGCTTCTACATCGGGCCCAACCGCATCCTGACCTGCGCCCACAATCTGCATAACAAGGTCAACGTGACCGTGGTGCCGGGCCAGAACGGCGCCGGCGTCAAGCCGTTCGGCCAGTGCACGCTGCCCAGCTCGTCGTGGCGGATCGCGCCGCGCTACAGCGGCAGCGGCAATTGGGAGAACGACCTGGCGGTGATCGACAACGTGCCGATCGCGGCGCCGAACGGGCAGTACTTCGAGTTCCTCAACGCCACCCCGTCCGACCGCCTGCCGATCGTGGTCTGCGGCTACTCCGGCGCCTCCGACGCGGTGCCCGAACTCACCGCCGCGATCGACGGCGACAAGCAACACCTGCACGGCGGCTACGCGGCCTCGCAGAGCAACGGCGAGGTCATCGAGTACCCGATCCTGACCCTGCACGGCGCCAGCGGTTCGCCGGTCTATCACCTCGACCGCAGCAGCGGCCAGCTCAAGGCCCAGGTCTGCGCGGTCCACGTGACCGGCCAGCCGGCCGCGCAGGGCCTCAACCGCGGCTGCTTCATCACCCCGACCAAGATCGACTGGATCGAAGGCCGCGCGACCACGTTCGCGCTGGGCGCGGGACGCCCGGTGCGCGCGCTGTCCGAAAGCGGCAGCGACTATCCGGTGACGCTGGTGCCGCAGCCGAACAAGGACGCCTGTTGGGCCGCGTCGATGGCGATGCTGCTGTCGTGGCGGCACAACCAGTCCTACTCGCCCGAGACACTGGCCAATCAGGTCGGCGGTTCCCTGGCCAGCTCCTACGGCTGGGACCTGCTCAACGCCGTGCGCGACCGCTACGGCTTCAGCGTGATCCCGCAGCCGTCCAACACCAGCCTGTATCACACGCCCACGCAATGGGCGCAGTGGCTGCGCGAGCGCGGCGCCTTGTGGGTGGTGATCGTCGGCGCGCCGCACGCGGTGGTGATCGCCGGCATCAAGGGCAACCTGGAGGATCCGGCCTCGGTGCAGGTCAAGGTGCTCAATCCCTGGGACACCCGCGTCGCTTTCGATTCCGATGCCGTCGATTTCCATCCGGCCAACCACGGCTACGAAGACTGGCTGCCGTTCGCCGACTTCGCCGCCGACTTCGGCAACATGGCCGAGCCCGATTACGGCAACTGGCGGGTGCTGTATCTGCCGCCGGAAGCGCCGCGTCCCAGCGCGCAATCGCTGGGCAGCGGCGGCGGCCTGCGCCTCGCGCGTCCGCCGTCCGCGGTGCGCGCCTTCGACGTCGGCAGCGACGCCAGCGCCTCGGGCGAAACCCGCGAACCGATCGAACCCAGCCGCGTCGCCGGCACGCGCATGAGCGTGCTGCGCGGCAGCGCCGGCGCCTGCCGCTGGGCCCTGGATCAGCTCGAGGGCCTGAAGTCGCCCGCGGTGCTGTCGCCCAGCGTGAGTTCGGCCGCCGCCGCCGACGTGCGCATCGAGCTGGGCGAATGGCCGGCCATCGAAGGTCAGTCCTCGCCCTTGCCGATCACGGTCGATTTCCGTGCCTCGCAGGGTTCGGTGGGCGAGGTGCGCGTGATCGCGGGCCTGCCGGCCAACCTGGCCTACGGCGTGGAGGCGAGCGCGCGCATCGAGGACGCTCCCGATGTCGGCGGCGTCGCGGCTTTGAAGTTGAGCATCGACTACCGGTTCAGCGGACTCGCACAGGGCAGTCCGGCGGCGCGCATCGAACTGCGCCTGCTCGGCGACGGCCGCTACGAGCGCGAGAACCGTTGGGTGACGACGGCCTGAGGATCGCATCGTGTCCGAGCACAACGGCACCCGCGGCAGGATCTTCCCCCCGAGGAACGGGGCGCCCGCGCCCGCGCGCGGGCTTGCCAACGCGCCCGCTGCCGACGCGCCCGCCACGGGCGCTCCGGCGCCGGCGCCGGCAACCGCGCCCAAGCCGCAGGCCACCGAGACCATCGCCCGCCGCGCCGGTGCGATGGTCAACGAGATCGACTTCCCCGGTTTCGTCGCCCAACTCGTGCACGGCACCTTCGACGCCATCGTCGACGCCTCGATCCGGCAGATGGAGAGCTACTCCGGCCTGGTCGCGGCGGTCGCCAAGACCCTGGACCAGTTCACCGAAGAGAACGTCAGCCCCAACCAGGCGCGCGACTGGCTGGCCACCCGTTACCCCGGCGAAGTGCAGCTGCTGCTGCCCGACGGCGGCGAGCGCACCGAGGCCCAACTGGTGCCGCGCGCCGAAGGCCTGATGCCGGCGTGGCTGGGCGAGTACGGCATCGACGGCGAAGAGTTGAGCACCGAGGTACTGGAACAGCGCGTGCTGCCGCAGGTCCGGCTCAAGGTCGGCGGCGAACGCCAGCAACTGCTCGCGACCATGGTCATGCTGGGCATGAACCGGGTGGTGGTACGCGACGGCAGCATCACCAGCAAGGTGATGTTCCGCGCCGCCGCCCAGGACTCGGCCAAGGTCGGTTACGCGGTCGGCGCCGATCCGCAGTCGGTCAACAACTGGGGCGAGCGCGGCGCGCTCAGCTACAGCGGCCAGAGCTCGACCATGGTGTCGACGGTCGCGGTCAACGCTCAGAACGAGTCCAACGTCCGCGCCGACCTGTTCGGCGAGGTCAAGCTCAACTTCGTCAGCGAGACCCTGCCGCTGGAGCGATTGGCCGATGCGGCCAAGATCGCCTTGGTGCAGCGCCACTCGCCGGCGATGCGCGCGGCCGCGCCCGCCGCCGCGGCGCCCGCCGTCGCCGCGCCCGCGCCGACGCAGGAAGGAGGCGCGTGATGTTGCGCGAACTCTCGCAGCTGCTGGACGAACTGCATGACGGCCTGATCGCTACCGAGGCGCGTGGCTTGCCGGCGCAGGTGCAACTGGCGAACGTCGAGATGACGCTGCCGCTGGAACTGCGCCCGATCCTGCGCGACGGCGGCTGCGTGCTGCTGGCCGACCTGCCGCGCAGCCGCGAGGTCAATACCTGGAACGCGATGCCTTCGCGTCTGACCGTCAGCTGGAGCTGCGGCGGGGGCGAGCCATGAGCGCGCAGATGCCGGCCCTGTTGCGCGACAGCGGCGTGCCCTTCGACCTGTTCATCCAGGCCCTGACCGAGCAGTTGGACAAGGCTCAGGCGGCGATGGCGATCAAGGCCCGGGTCGGCAAGTTGCCGCTGACCTTCGCGGTCAAGGAAGTGTCGATGGACCTGCGCGCGTTCGTGCAGATGATCGACGACGACGTCTATCTGCGCCCGGCCGGCCCCGGCGAGTCCGAAGCCAGCACGATCAAGCTGGCGTTGACCACGATCACCAAGCCGATGATCGAGGAGAACGCGGTCGACTTCAAAGCCGAGGATCCGAAGTTCAACCTGCGCGAGGCGCTGGGCGATTCGATCAGCGAAGACGACCAGCGCCGGCTCGAGCGCATCGGCGTGCGCACCATCACCCAGCTCAACGAACTCAAGCAAAGCGCCGGCACCGACGTGATCGCGCGCCTGTCGCGGATGCCGGTCAACCGCTTGCAGCAGGCCCTGATGAATGCGGCCGCGCCGCGCGTGACTCGGGTCGAGCGCGGCGACGAGCGCGACGCGCGCGCCTCCCAGCGCGTGCACGTGAGCGCGCCGGCCCTGCGCGCCGGGCGCCTGCCGCTGGTGCGCGCCGCCGGCGAAGCGGTGCCGGTGATCGAAAGCGAAGAGGGCCGGCTGGTGCTGGCGCCGTTGGCCAGCCAGCTGGGCTGCGACGCCGAGCTGGATTTCGGCGGCGGCGAAGTCGCGCACGTGCGCCTCAGCGAGGGCCATCTCGGCCGCTGGAGCGACGACGCGCACGGAGGCCGGCCATGAACGTCGCCGTCGCCGCGCCGCGCGTGCCCGGTCGCCTGCTGGTCACCCTGCGCCTGGGCGAAGTGCCCGAGCACCTGCCCGGCTTGCGCGCCTGTACCCAGTACGGCACGCCGATCGCCGAACACATCGACGGCGGCGTGATCGATCGCCTGTTGCGCCATCACGCCGGCGCGTTCCGGGCCGCGCGCCTGCACAGCGCGCGCACCCCGCGCAGCGCGCGCGCGGTGACCGGCGCGCGCCGCTTCGACGACGTCGAGCAGCTCAGCGGCGTGGCCCGCGTGCTGCGCATCGAACTGCGCGATCCCAGCGGCGCCTACAAGCTGCTGCAGGCGCTGGCGGAACTGCCGATGGTCGAGCGCGTGGGCGCCGATCACTTGTGCAGCGCGCCGTTCGCGACGCCGGCGTCCGGCGGCGCGCACGAGAGCCAGCGCGCCTGGGCGCGCGAACTGATCCGCCTGCCGCAGGCGCTGGCCTACGAGCCCGGCGATCCGGCCACCGTGATCGGCCTGGCCGACACCGGCGTCGCGGTTGAGCACGAAGAGCTGTCGACGCGGCTGCGCGCCGGCTTCGACAGCGTCGACCTGGACCCGGCCACGGTCGGCGGCCTGACCCTGGTGGGGGACTACCGCCATCGCGGCGAGCGTCCGCAGGACGAAGTCGGCCATGGCACCGGCTGCGCCGGAATCCTGGTCGCGCGCGGCCGCGACATTCCGCCCGGTGGCGCCGGCGCCTGCGGCTTGACCCCGGTGCGGGTGCTGGGCGCGGCGGTGGGCGCGGACGATCGCCGTTTCGGCGTCGGCGCGCTGGACAACATCGACGCCGGCATGAAGCGGCTGATCGATCTGGGCGTGAAGGTGATCAACATGAGCTTCGGCACCCCCGAATCCGCGCTGGGCGCGGATGCGCCCAAGCCGCACGAGGAGATCGTGCGTTACGCCCTCGCGCGCGGCGTGATCCTGGTCGCGGCCAGCGGCAATTCCGGACTCACCGAGAAGTATTACCCGGCCGCGCACGAGGGCGTGATCGCGGTCGGCGCGATCGACAGCCAGCGCCGCCCGGCCAGCTTCAGCACGCGCGGCGAGCACGTGGCGATCTGCGCGCCCGGGCGCGACATCCTCACCTGCGGCCTGGAGGGATACCAGACCGCCAGCGGCACCAGCTTCGCCTCGCCGTTCGTGGCCGCGATCTGCGGCTTGCTGGCCTCGCGTTCACAGCGCCGCGCCTGGCCGCTGGACAGCGTCGAGGCGCGCGAGGTCCTGATCGAGAGCGCGCGCCCGTTCGCCAGCGCCGGCATCGAAGGCTGCGGCCACGGCGTGGTCGATGCGATGGCCGCGCTGCAGGCGCTGGACGCGCGCATCGACCGCGCGATCCGCGACGAAGGCGACGAACCGGTCGACATACCACCCGCGCTGGCCGCGGCCTGAACCCTTTACCCCGCAACACCACGAACCGTCACGACCCGCACCACGCAACGCTGCCGAGGAGAGCCCCATGGCGAGCAAACGACACAACAGCAAGTCCCGCAAGCACGCGGGCGCCGCGGCAGACCAGCGTAACGCCGTGCGCCCCACCCAATCGTGCTCCACCCAATCCGTTACCAACGCGAGAGAACCGTCATGAAACGTATCCTGCTGGTTGACCTGGGCGAGCGCGAGCTGAAGAAGCGCCAGGAGCTGCGTGCCCGCCAGCAAGTTCTGGAGACCATCCAGAAAACCGCCGACACCAGCGGCGGATTGAGCAGCCGCCAGCTCGACGAGCTGATGCGGATCAAGAAGCAGCTGGGCAGCGACGTGGTCATCGACCCGTTCTACCGCCTGGTCGCCGCGACTCACCAGCAGGAAGCCTGGGAGGAGCTGGAGCGCAAGAAGCAGTTCGTGCACAAGTACGGCCTGCTCGGCTCGCAGCGCATGACCGGCAGCCTGATCGAGCCCTTGGACAAGTACGAGCGCGAGATCGCCTCGATCTGCGGCCTGCTGCAAGTCGACGGCTATACCGATGCCGGGCGCCCGGACTTCGTGCAGCGCATCAGCACCGCGCAGGGCGAGTACCGCAAGAACCGCGAACTGTTCGACGCGGCCTACGCTCAGCTCGGTCAGCGCTATTCGGTGGTGCTGAAGTCGCAGGTCGATTCGGGTCTGATCGATCCGTCCATCGTCGGTTGCATCGATCCCAACGAGGATCCGCGCACCCGCTACGACGCCCTCGACGGCTCCGCCGCCAAGCGCAACGCGGTCGCCGCGGCCCAGGCCGCGCTGGCGCGCTCGCGCGAGGCCGACCAGGCCGCCGCGAGCGCGCGCGAGAGCGCGCGTGCCGCCGCCAAGACCGCCAAGGACAAGCAGGCCGAACTCGAGGCCCTGGCCGACGAGAAGCCGAGCAAAGCCGAACTGGCTGCCGCGCGCCGCGCCGTCGCCAGCGCCAACAAGGCCGCCGAAGCCGCGACCGCGCAAGCGCGCCGCGCCGCCGACGCCGCGACCGCCGCGCGCGCCGCCGCCGAGGAGGCGCAGGAGGAGGCCAGCGACGCCGCGGTCGCCGAGGACATGCGCGACACCGGCGACGCCTTCGTGCCCGCCGCCAGCGACACCGTCTGCGCGCTCAGCGGCCGCAACGTCGCCGCGGTCGTGCGCCGCCTGGCCACCGACGGCGTCAGCGCCAACGATGCCTGGCTCGCCAGCCGCATTCAGAACGTCTACGACATGCAGACCGGCGTGGTCTCCGGCGCGCCTCCGTCGGCGATGGAAATCATGCTGCCGGACCTGGAAGCGGCCACCGATGTCGAGATCATCCGCGAGAACCTGCATGCGGTGCAGGCGATCTACTTCGCTTACATGCTGGAAGAAATGCGCCTGCCGCAGGTGGTCGAACGCATCGTCGAGCTGTTCCGCGCCGGGCTGCTGCCGTTGGGCCGCGGCAAGGCTGGCGACTATCTGTTCAACTACTACAAGAAATCCGGCGAGCGCATCACCGAAGGCGAACGCCGCGACCTGTACATGCGCGTGTTCGGCGCCCCGGGCGGCGATCCCAACGCCAACCAGCCCAACCGCGATTTCAACGAGCTGTGGCTGCGCTTCGTCTCGGCGGTGTCCTCGTTCGGCCGTCAGGTCAGCGTCGACCGGCTCCTGCGCAGCAACATCCCGGTGGCGGTCTCGCAGGAACAGGTGCGCAAGGCCGGCTACGACCTGGGCGCCAATCTGTCGCTCAACGGCTACGGCATCGCCTACTTCGCCGCGACCGAGCTGCAGCAGATGATCCTGGAGTTCCGCGATCAGCTCAGCGATCCGGAAATCCGCGGCGCATTCGGCGCGCGCGACATGTGGCAGGTGATCGACCAGGTCAACGCCAACTATCTGGGCGGCACCCGCAACACCCATCGCTATCGCACCCAGGCCCGCGCCGGCGCGGTGATCATCCGCTGGATCGCCAACAACCACCAGCGTCTTAGCGGCCGTTACGGCGAGGTGATCTCGCTGGCCGCGCTGACCAATCCGCAACTGCGCGGCAGCGACCAGCCGACCGTGGATCCCAACGACTGGGATCTGCTGCAGGCTTGCGAGCAATGGCTGGCCGTCGGCGGCGTGCAGGACGACAGCGTCGAGCACTACTCGCAGTCGACCGAATCGCCGGTCATCACCAGTAAGCCGATCGAGATGCCCGCGTTCGCGCGCGAGACCATCGAATCGCTGACCGGCGGCCTCAACGGCTCGATGCCGTTGATGTGATCGCGACCCCAGCCGCCTGAAGTACCAACCGGAGTACCGCAATGAACCAGCCCTCTGGCAACCACGGCAAGCAACCCATGGCGACGCACGTCAAGCGCTCGCTCGCCACCGCCGCGCGCGCCCTGGGCACGCGCGATCCGCTGCCTTATCTGGATTCGCTGATCGACCGCACGTTCCGTCTGCCCGACGACGACGTCTCCTACGCCCGCAACGCGCTCACGCCCGGCGCGGTGCCGTACGAGCCGTCGTTCTCGGAGACCGAGCCGGACATCCTGCGCTTCACCATTGAACCGCTGGGCCCCGGCGCCGCGCCGATGGCCCGGCGCGACGAGGCCACGCGCGAAATGCGCCGGCTGGTGCAGCCGGTGTTCGGGCGCGACGCGCTGCGTTGGTTCGACTCGCGCAGCGAGGAATGGCGAGGCTTCGGCGGCCTGGGCTGGATGAACTACGGGGCCTGGTTCGGCAGCGCCTTCGACGAGGACGGCCTGTACGCGGCCAAGATCTACTATGAGCTGCTGCCGACCCAGATCGAAGCGCTGTCGCCGGGCCTGGCGATGCTGACCCGGCAGGCGATGGCGGAGATGCCCAGTCTGATGCCGATCTTCACCTCGATCGGCTGCAAGCGCGAAGCCGGCAGCCAACGCGTGACCTTCCTGCATCGCGGTCGCCTGCAGGTGTCGGCGCTGGGTCCGATGATGAATCGGCTCGGCATCGGCCATCAGTTGCCCAGTCTGATGCGCATCGTCGGCGTGGCCCTGGGCGGGCGCTTCGAGCTGCCCGACGGCGGCGTGCTGGTGGGTGTGCGCGAAACCCCGGATGGCGCCGAGCTCAAGCTCGAGATCCTGCTCGCGGCGATCCCCGATTTGCCCGCGCGCTTCCTGGATCTGCTCAAACTCGGCCTGGCCGAACGCCCGCGCCAACTCGCGGCGCTGTCGCGCTGGCTGGAGGCGTTCGGCATGGAGGAAGCGCGCGAGCAAGGCCACTTCTCGGTGCTCAGCATTCGCGTCAATCCGAACTCGCCGGCGCGCATCAGCCTGTATGTGCGGCCGATCGAGTTCGAGATGCGCGACAGCATCGCGGATGCGCGCGACCTGCAGTAGCGCGGGTCGGCGCGGCGATGAGGGCGCGCCGCCAGGCGCACGCGCCCTCGGTGTAGTTCGGCGTGCCGGACCGACTTCGGTGCCGGACTTTGCAAAGACGTATTGAGACGGAGCCATAGCCATGTCAGCCGCGAGCGTCAGATCCGCGATCTTTCCGCCCAGCGCGCGTCCCGCCGGCTCGGCGAGCGCGCCGGTGGCCAGCCGCGAAACCCACGAATCCGCGCGCCTGGCCGTGCGCGAGCTGCTGCAGAGCAGTCAGGCCTTCCACGAACTGGCCCCCGACAAGCGCGAGGCGCTGGCCCAGGGCCTGGTGCGGATCGGCAGCTATCTGGCCGAACCCGGGATCAAGCTCAAGCCCGGCGAGCAAAGCCCGCAGGTGCGCGCATTGGCCAACGAGGGCCTGTCGCGGGTCAGTCAGCGCGGCAGCAACACCGACCAGGACGGCAAGTTCACCGCGCAGAGCGCGCGCGAGGGCGCGGCGGTGGCCGGCGCGCTGTTGCGCGAGGTCAATTTTCCGGAGTTCTGCGCCGGCCTCATCAACGGCGTGTTCCACTCGATCGTGCAAAGCTCGATCGAGCAGATGGAGGCCTACGCCAAACTGGTCGCCGACGTCTCCAAAAGCCTCAATCAGTTCCGCGACGACAACACCACCCAGAACCAGGGCCGCGATCATCTGGTCGAGCAGTTTCCGGACATGTTCCAGCTGAGCATGGACACCGGCAGTTTCGGCGACATGGGCGGTTTCGGCGACGAGAGCGCGGCGCCGCCCGGGCCGCGCGTGACCCTGCGCGAGGGCGTCGACGAGCGCGCCGCGGTCGCGCGGCTCAACAGCTCGCTGCCGCTGGACAAGCCGATCGAACGCCTCGATGACGAACTGATCGAGGCGGTGCTGGTGCCGGCCGCGCGCACCCAGGTCGCGACGGGCCGGCAGCAGCTGCTGGCGACGATGGTGATGCTGGGCATCAATCGGATCGTGGTCACCGACGGCAAGATTTCGGCCAAAGTCATGTACGACTTCCAGGCCCGCGACAACATGTCGTTCCGCAAGAGCGCGCAACAGTTCGACTACGGCGACCAGTACGCGACCACGTCCAGCGGCGACTACGAGGGCAGTTCCGAGGGCGGCGAGCGCAGCAGTTCCTACAGCAAGGACGCCGGCTACCAAAGCAGCAACCGCGACGCCAGCTATTACTCCAAGGGTACCTACAAGACCACCGCGCAGCCGGTGTTGAAGATGGCGTCCGCCTCGCAGACCACGATCGACGCCAGCCTGCAGACCAAGGCCAGCCTGGCCGGCACGATGGAGGTCAACTTCAAGAGCGACTACCTGCCGCTGGAGAAGCTGGCCAATCCCGAATCGATCGCGGCGATCCAGATGAACGCCCAGCCGGGCATGGTCAAGACCTTGGCCGGGCGTCCGCCGGCACAGGGCGGTCAGGCCGCGACGCCGGCGACCACACCGCCGGCAACGCGTTGAGGCGGCGACCTACGGAGCGATGGCCATGAGCGACTCAGTGCGCAGCGCAGCCGCCCCGCCGTCGTGGCTGGATGACGACACCTTGTCGGCGGTGCGGCCGCAGGTGCGGCGCCTGCTCGAATCCTCGCCCGGCTTCCGCGAACTTCCGGTGGCCGAACAGCAGGAGCTGGCCCGCAACATGGTGCGCGTGGCCTCGTACATGACCAATCCCGATGGTCTGGCCAAGCAGGAGCTCACGCCAGGGCAGGGCATATTGGCCAAGAGCCAGGGCAGCGAGGATGGCCTGACGCGCGCGCTCGCCGGCGAAGTCGATCAGGCCAAGGGCAAGGCCTCCGACAAGATCGGAACCTTCGCCGGCAGCGACTTCAAGGCCGGCTCGGTGGAGCAGGGCGCGGACAACTTCAAGAAGTACATCGGCTCGGTGGATTTTCCGGCCTTCGTCGGCGGCCTGATCCAGAATGTGTTCCAGGCCATCGTCAACGCCTCGATCCAGCAGATGAACGCCTATGGCGAGCTGTTGAAGTCGGTCGCGCAGACGGTGGACCAGTTCGCCGCCGACAACATCAGCCTCAACAATGCGCGCGACTGGCTGGT
The DNA here is from genome assembly GCF_001429345.1 of Lysobacter sp. Root983. Taxonomy (NCBI): domain Bacteria; kingdom Pseudomonadati; phylum Pseudomonadota; class Gammaproteobacteria; order Lysobacterales; family Lysobacteraceae; genus Lysobacter; species Lysobacter sp. Root983. The sequence continues at coordinate 584,730 of NZ_LMJO01000016.1, read as the reverse complement.
CGACCGCTTCCCCGGCGATCTGGGCATCGACGCCAGCGACAGCGAGGGCGGCGGTCCGCGGCTGACCAACATCAATCAGGAAGACGACCAGGCCGCGCTCGCCCGGATCAACGCCGAGCTGCAGATCGCGCAGCCGATCACCGACATATCCGACGCCGATCAGGAAGCGCGTCTGACCCAGGCCGCGCGTCTGCAGATGGCGCGCAGCCGCCAGCAGTTGCTGTCGTCGATGGTGATCCTGGGCATCAACCGCATCGTGGTCACCGACGGCGCGATCAACGCCAAGGTAGTGTTCGACTTCCGCGCCAGCGACGAAGCCTCGCGCTCGGCCGGCGCCTCGCTGTACGACAGCCAGTCCAGCATGAACCGCAACCGCAGCGCGGCCGGCGTGCATTTCGGCTGGGGCGCGGCGGGCTCGGTCAACGAGAACGTGCAGCGCCACATGACCACGGTCTCGTCCTCGGTCAGCGAGGACTCCGAATCCAAGCAGGATATGAAAGCCAAGCTCACCGGCGAGGTGCGGGTGAACTTCAAGTCGGACTACTTCCCGATGGAGAAGCTGGCCTCGCCGGCGATGATCGCCGCGATCCAGGGCAACTCGACCCCGGTGGATCCGAACTACGTGCCCGGTGCGCGCGGCGCGGGCGGCGGCGCCGCCGGCGGCGCGCAGGGCAGCGGCAATCGCTGAGGGCCCGCGCATGCGCCTGGCCCCGCCGCCGCCGGACCTCCTGATCGCGCCGCGCCACGAGCACGAACCGCTGCTGCGCGCGTTGGCGTTGTCGCTGTCCGCGCTGGAGCGGCAATCGGCGCTGGTGATCGCCCTGTCGGCCGATCCGCTGGAAGGCGCGATCGACCTGCCGCCGGGCGCGCCCAATGCGATGGACCGCGCCCAGTTGCAGGCCGCCGCGCCCTTGTACTTCGCCGCCGAACTCGAAGGCGCCGGCCTGCTGCCCACCGCCGAGCAAATCGCCGGCCTGTTCGCCAGCGGCGCGATCGTCCAGCCCTTGGGCCCGGGCGCGCAGCTGATCAATAGCTTCTGGCGCGCGCGCCGCGAACGCCTGGACGCCAGCGAGCGCCAGGCGATCTTCGCGCGCGTGATCGAGACGCCCTACTTCGAACGCCTGATGGCGGGGCTGTGCGAGGCCATCGTCGCTCAGGCCGATGGCGGCGACCTGCGCGAGCGGGTGGCGCTGGAGACCGCCTGCGGCGCGCTGGGCGAATTCCTGGCCCTGCGCATGGACCCGATGGCGACCCTGGCCGCGCGCGACATCGTCGCCAACATCAACCTGGCCCTGGGCTTTCTGCGCGACCGCATGCTGCAGGCCGCATTCGCGGTGAACTCGCTGTGGCAGCTGGTCGCGGTGGCGGGCACCCAACAGGGGCTGAGCGCGAGCGGCGTGCAGCGCCGCGTCGACCAGGGTCGCGCCGGACAGACCGTGCTGCTGTGGCTGGCCGAACACTACGCCGATGCCGCGCCGCGGATCGCGGCCGACGATTACGAACTGATCGGCGCCGCCCAGCGCTGGCTGTCGGGCCGCGACGCCGCGTCGGCGCCCGCCGCGGCGCCCGCGCTGTCCGCGGCGGCCTGAGATGAGTGCCGCCGTCGCCCGCGCCGCCGTGCCCGCGCCGGCCGCCGCCGCGCCGCCGCCTCCGTGGATCCGCAGCGCCGTGCGCGAAGTGCTGGAGCGCTCGCCCAACTATCAACACCTCTCCGATGGCGACCGCCAATCGCTCGCGCGTTCGATGGTAAGGGTGTCCGCGTTGGCGGCGGATCTGATCGCCGAGGAAGGCCAGGCCGAGGACGAGATCGCGCAACGCGCGCCGCCGCTGGCGCGCGCGCAGGACCAGCCGGGCTTCGCCGCGGCCGCCGACCGCGTCGCCGACACCACCCGCAACGTCCTCAACGCGGTGTCGTTCCCGCGCTTCGTGACCGACCTGATCAACGGCGTGTTCCGGGCCATGCTCGATTCCAGCTCGCAGCAGATGCAGATGTACGTGCAACTGCTCAACAGCGTCTCGGCCTCGGCGGAGGGATTCGAACGCAGCCAGTTCAGCATCATCCAGGTCCGCCAGTGGGTGGCCGAGCACTTCCCGCAGCAGATCGAATACGAACAGCCCGAGGAGGGCGAGGAAGTCGATCCGGAGGAGGCCGCGGAGATCCGCCTGCGCCTGCGCGGCGGCGCCTCGATGCCGACCGCGGAGGAGATCCGCGCCCAGCTGGGCATGGAGCCGGAGGAGTCGGTGGACGCCAGCAATCCCGAGCAGTTGGTTCCGCTGGCGCGGCGCTACATCGCGCGCCAGCGCCAGCAGATGCTCGCGACCATGGTCATGCTGGGCATGCAGCGGATCGTGATCGACAGCGGCCGCATCAACGCCTCGATGCGCTTCCACGTCGACACCCGCAGCGCCGCCAGCGAGGACCGCGGCAGCCAGTTCAACATGAACAACCGCGTGCGCGCCTCGGGCAGTTTCGGTGTCGGGCCGTGGGGCGCCAGCGCCGAGATCGAGAACAACATCGGCTACGTCTCCACCCAGCGTTCGCAGAGTTCGGAAGAAATGAACACCGATCTGGAGCTCAACTCCTCGGTCGAGCTGAACTTCCGCAGCGACTATTTGCCGCTGAACCAGATGGCCGCGCAAGCGCAGGCCGACCGCATCCGCAACGCCTCGATCAATCCCACCGCCGAACCCGATCCCAACGTCGCCCGCAACGCGCGTCTGGCCTCGCAGCAGCAAGGCGACCGCGAACGCCGCACGGCGATGGACACCGCGATCGCCGACGCCGCGCGCCCGCCGGCGCCGCGGCCGGCGACGGCACCCGCAACCGCGCCTGCGACTGCGCCCGCAACGGCACCTGCCACCGCACCAGCCAGCGCGGCACGACCTGCGACCGCTCCAGCGACGGCCCCCGCGACTGCGCCTGCCACCGCACCCGCAACGGCGCCCGCAACGGCACCCGCAACGGCACCCGCAACGGCACCCGCGACAGCACCCGCGACAGCACCCGCGACAGCACCCGCAACGGCACCCGCAACAGCACCCGCCACTGCGGCTCGCCCCGCAACCGTACCCGCCTCGCCACCGCGAGGCGTTTAGGCGCCCGCGAAGCCGGCGATCGCCTCGCCGACCTCGGCGCCGACCCGATCGTAGTGACGCGGGTTCCGCGCGAACTCGCGCAGTAAGGCACCGGGATTGCCGGTGGCGCGCGTTCGATCAGGAAGCGCGCAGAGGCATCGCCGCGCGTCCGCGGCGTGCGGCCGTGCCATGCCCTCACGATCATGGTCGGGCTCCCCATGGACTGCGGCGATCCTGTCGCCGGCGCGCATGGCGGCGTCGGCCGCGATAGGGGACAATGCGCGGCACGGGACGCCGTCGCGTCCCGCGCCCTCGGAACGCCCCGCATGAAGATCCTGGTCACCGGCAGCGCCGGCCACCTCGGCGAAGCGCTGATGCGCCGCCTGCGCCACGACGGTCACGAAGCGCACGGACTGGACGTGATCGCCTCCGCCTACACCGACACGGTCGGCTCCATCGTCGACCGTGCCCTGGTCGCGCGCTGCATGCGCGGGGTCGACGCGGTGTTGCACACCGCGACCCTGCACAAGCCGCATGTGGCCACCCACAGCCGCCAGGACTTCGTCGACACCAATATCTCCGGCACCCTCAACCTGCTCGAGGAGGCGGTGTCGGCCGGCGTCGGCGCGTTCGCCTTCACCAGCACCACCAGCGCGTTCGGCCGCGCCCTGACCCCACCGCCGGGCGCGCCCGCGGCCTGGGTCACCGAGGACGTGACGCCGGTGCCGCGCAACATCTACGGCGTTACCAAGGTCGCGGCCGAAAGCCTGTGCGAGCTGTTCCAGCACAAGCAGGGCCTGCCGGTGCTGGTGCTGCGCACCTCGCGCTTCTTTCCCGAGGAGGACGACCTCAAGGCCTCGCGCGACGCCTACGAGGACGCCAACATCAAGGCCAACGAGCTGCTGTACCGGCGCGTGGACATCGAGGATGTGGTCGACGCCCACCTGCTCGCGATCGCGCGCGCGCCGGCGATCGGTTTCGGCCGCTACATCATCAGCGCGACCACGCCGTTCACCCGCGACGATCTGCGGCAGCTGCGCGAGGACGCGCCGGCGGTGGTCGCGCGCTATGTGCCGGACTATGCCGACGAGTACGCGCGCCGCGGCTGGCGCATGTTCCCCGGCATCGAGCGCGTCTACGTCAATCAGCGCGCCCGCGACGAGCTCGGTTGGCGCCCGCGCTACGACTTCGCCTACGCCCTGCAGCGCCTGCGTGCCGGCCAGGACCTGCGCAGCGACCTCGCGCGCGCGATCGGTCGCAAGGGCTATCACGCCGAAACCTTCGCCGAAGGCCCCTATCCGGTGGATTGAGCGCTGTCCGCCGTTTTAGTCGGGCAGGGACGGCGGTGGGCGGAAATGGCGGTACAAGGCGTAGAACACGCCGGTGACGCCGGTCAACGACGCCGGCAGGTACAGCGCGTCGTAGCCGAAATGCCGGAACGAGAGCGCGCCGATCAGGCCGCCGGCGAAGAAGCCCGCGACGATCAGGGCGCTCAACGACAGCCGCTGCCGCGATAGCGGCCGTCGGCGTAGCGCATGGCCCAGGCCGATGCCCAGGTCGGTGATCATGCCGCTGAGATGGGTGGTGCGCACCACCGAGCCGCTGTAGGTGCTGGCCATCGCGTTCTGCAGGCCGCAGGCGACCGCGGCGAGCAGAGCGCCGAGAATCTGTTGGCGGTGGAACAACGGCACCGCCGCGAACAGCAGGGCCGATTCGATCGCCAACGCGACGCCGTAGCGGCGGCCCAAACGCAGAGTGCTGTCCTGCACGATCATGCCGCTGAGCGCGGCGCCGGCGAAGAAGGCCAGGATCATGCCCAGCAGATGCGTCGCGGCACGCAGGTCGGCGCCGACCAGTGCCGCGGCGAGCAGCGAGGTGGTACCGGTGAGGTGGGTGATCGCCTGGTGCTCGAAACCCAGATAGCCGATCACATTGACCATGCCGGCGACGCAGGCCAGGGACCCGGCGCCCAGCCAGACCCAGCGCGGCAGGTGCTGCAGCCCCACTCAAGCCTCCATAGCGCGGTTGGCGCGCGCGTTGGCCACGCAGGCCGCGGTCATGGCTCGGTCGGCAGGGTGTAGTCGAAGTCGTAGTAATGCTTGCCGTCGGCGATCTCGATGGTCATGGTGCCGCTGAGACCGCTCAGCTCGTCGTCGCCGGAATCGGGCACCACCCGCAGCACCAGCGCGGGAGTGCCGCGGTCCATGATCGCGCTGTGCTGCAGCACGAAGCTGCCGCTACGGCCTGCCAGGCGGCCTTCGACGCGCTCCATCGCGACATAGCCCGCCGAGCCGGCGACGCCGCTGCGGAAGGCCAGCATCTGGCCCTGGCCGCCGGCGTCGAGTTCGCCGTGGTAGCGCTTGTCCAGCCGCATACGGCCGATGTAGCGGCCGGCCGCGGCGTCGTCGGCGGGTTGCGGAATCATTTCGACGTCGAAGACGCCGCGAATGCGCGTGCTCATGGGGTCGTCCTTGCCTGGGGCGCGTGGGCCGCGCATAGCGTCCGATGCTCGCTCCGGTCGCGGCGCAGGTCAATCGCCGCCTGCGTGGCTCGGCCGTGCAGCGGTTGTGGGCCGATGAGCGGCCGTGCGCGTGGGCCAGGGGCGGCGAACTTGGATCGCCGGCACCGACCGTCGCTTTCGTTTGCGCGAACGCATCGCCGACCCGCCGATCCCCCAGATGGAAGCCGCTCCCATAAGAGGCATCGGCACCGGTGTAATCCAGCGGCGGCGCACTCGACGGAGCTGGGCGGCGTCGCGGCCGCAGACGCAGGATGAAGAAGACTCCTCAGCCTAACGCCTGATTGCAACAAAGCTGCGACAGCATAGCCGGCGCGATCGTACACCGACGCAGGATCGGCGCATCGCGTTGTGATGCCCGCCACAGTCGCGCGGCCGCAACGCAACGATGATCCGCTGCGTTGTCGTCGGACCCCACAAGCGGCGCAGTCCGCTAGGGGCGCGAACACGCAGCGCAAGCGCAGGGGGCGCGTGCGCGGCGATTGCACCGACGGTCCGTGAGGGCCGTGCCGTCGGTGGACTGCAGTCCGTTACGCCGGCGCGCAGCGTCCGGCGGCGATCGGAGTCGCGTACCCGGTGGGGCCATTGCCCGCCGCGCGCAACGCCCTGAGCGCAGCGAACCGGCGCAAGCCGCACAGCCACGATGGAACCAACCAGGAAGATTCCAGTGAACAAGACCCACAAGGAACGGCTGCGCCTCGGCGCGACCGCGACGCTAGCGCTGGCAGGCGCGCTCGTACTCGCGCCGAACGCGGGCGCCGCGCAACGCACCCTGCAATTGTCGGAAGACGACGCGGTCACGCAAAGGATCGCGCCCGCGCGCGGCGCCTCGATGCTGGCCACGCCCGGCAACCGCGTCTGCCAGGCCGGCGCCAAATGGATACGCCTGGGCTTCAAGGCGCTGGAGCTCAAGCCGTACGACTCCCTGGTCATCCGCAGCTCCGGCGGCGATGTCTACCACTTCGAAGGCGCGCACTGGAACGGCCGCTCCTTCCACGCGCGCGCCTTGCGCGGCGATTGCGTCGAGATCCAGTCCTACTTCGGCAATCCCGACAGCCGTTACGAACTGGACAGCTACGACTACGGCACGCGCGCGCTGGCCGCCAGCCCGGTGATCGTGGCCGGCGCCGGCGACATCTGCGACAGCAGCGGCAACGCCTGCGCGGGCACCTCGGACCTGATCGTGGCGATCAATCCCACCGCGGTGTTCACCGCAGGCGACAACGCCTACAGCAGCGGCACGCTCAGCGAATACAACAACCGCTACGCGCCGACCTGGGGCCGCTTCAAGGCCCTGACCAGCCCCACGCCCGGCAATCACGAGTACAACACCAGCGGCGCCAGCGGTTACTTCGACTACTTCAACGGCGTCGGCGCGCAGACCGGTCCGGCCGGCGATCGCAGCAAGGGCTATTACAGCTGGGACGTGGGCGAATGGCATTTCATCGCCCTCAACACCATGTCCGGCGGCACCGTCGCCAGCGCCCAGATCACCTGGCTGCAGAACGATCTGGCCGCGAACACCAAGCCCTGCACCGCGGCCTACTTCCACCATCCGCTGGTGAGTCGCGGCAACTACACCGGCTACAGCCAGGTGAAGCCGTTCTGGGATGCGCTGTACGCGGCCAAGGCCGACCTGGTGCTGGTCGGCCACGACCATAACTACCAGCGCTACGGCAAGATGAATCCCAGTCAGGCCGCGGCCAGCGACGGCATCCGTCAGGTCCTGGTCGGCACCGGCGGACGCGCGTTCTACGGCCTCAACGGCAGCCATCCCCTGCTCGAGGCCAGCAACGCCAGCACCCACGGCGTGCTCAAGCTCAGCCTCACCGCCACGGGCTACACCGGCGAGTTCGTGCCCAAGGCCGGCAGCAGCTACACCGACAGTTTCAGCGGCACCTGCAACAAGGGCGCGCCGCCGGCCAACAGCATGACCCTGGACGCGGTGCGCGACGTCACCGTGAAGTCCAACGGCAGCCGCGACAACGGCGCGGTGCTGTACGCCGACGGCGACGACGCCGGCGTGCAGCTTCGCGGCCTGATGGGCTGGAACCTGGGCGCCGCGGCCGGGTTGGACATCACCTCGGCGACGGTCTCGCTCAACGTCAGCAACCTGTCCAACGGGGCCTACGATCTGTACCAGGTCACCGGCGCATGGACCGAGGCCGATGCGACTTATGCCGGCGCGACCCTGGGCACCAAGCTGGGCACGGTCACGCCCAGCGCCACCGGCACCCAGACCATCGCGCTCAACGCCGCCGGCGTGCAGCTGGTCGAGAACTGGGCCTCGGGCGCGGTCGCCAATCACGGCGTGGTGCTGGTCAATGCCTCCGGCGTGATCGACGGCGTGGACTGGAGTTCGCGCGAAGGCGCCTCGGCGCCCAAGCTGGCCCTGAGCTACACCGGCAGCGGCGGAAACGCGCCGCCGGTGGCGAACTTCGCCTCGTCGGCCAGCGGCCTCAGCGTGGCCTTCACCGACAGCTCCAGCGACAGCGACGGCAGCATCGTCTCGCGCAGCTGGACCTTCGGCGACGGCACCACGTCGACCGCGACCAACCCCAGCAAGACCTATGCGGCGGCGGGCACCTACACGGTGGCCCTGACCGTGACCGACAACGGCGGCGCCAGCAACACCAAGACCGCCTCGGTCACGGTGACCGCCAGCGGGGTGCAGACCTACAGCAACACCGCCGACTACACCATCAGCGACAACGCCACGGTCGACAGCCCGATCACGGTCTCCGGCCGCAGCGGCAATGCCCCCAGCAACGCTTCGGTGACGGTGGCGATCGTGCACACCTATCAGGGCGACTTGAAGGTGGACCTGGTGGCGCCGGACGGTTCGCTTTACAACCTCCACAACCGTACCGGCGGCAGCGCCGACAACGTCAACAAGACGGTTACCTTGAACTTGTCCAGCGAGACGCTGAATGGGACGTGGAAGCTGCGCGTGAACGACAACGCCGGCGGCGACGTAGGCAAGATCGATAGTTGGAGCGTGACGTTCTGAGGCCTGGACCGATGCGGTACCGCTGAGGGCGCCGCAAGCGCCCTCAGCTCGGCCTCGTGCCCCGGCCCGAGCGCACAGTGGTCGGGGGGCGCGGAGTTTCTGCCGTAGCGGACTCAACCAGCGCGAGGTCGCGCTACCCGGCATCCGTTATTTGCAGGAAGATTCACCGGACGGGATCGGCCGCGCGCTGCGCGACTTCGTCGCCGAGGTCCGCGGCGTCGAGGCGTACGATCCCGCCCATCCCCACGTCGGAGCGCGCTCATGATCGACCTGTATTTCTGGCCCACGCCCAACGGCCTCAAGCTCAAGCTGTTCATGCTCGAATCCGGGCTCGCGCATCGCCTGCTGCCGGTCAACATCGGCAAGGGCGAACAGTTCGATGCCGAGTTCCTGAAGATATCGCCCAACAACAAGATTCCGGCCCTGGTCGATCACGCCCCCGCCGACGGCGGCGCGCCGCTGGCGCTGTTCGAATCCGGCGCGATGCTGCAGTACCTGGCCGACAAGACCGGCCGCTTCCTGCCCAGCGACGCGCGCGCCCGCGCGCAGACGCTGCAATGGCTGTACTGGCAGGTCGGCGGACTCGGCCCGATGGCCGGGCAGATCGGCCACTTCAACATCTACGCGCCGGAGAAGGTGCCCTACGCGATCGACCGCTACACCCGCGAGACCCATCGCCTGTACGGCGTGCTCGATCGCAGGCTGGCCGGACGCGACTACATCGCCGACGCGTATTCGATCGCCGACATGGCCTGCTACCCCTGGATCGTGCCGCATGTCTCGCACGGGCAGTCCTTGCAGGATTTCCCGGAACTGCGGCGCTGGTTCGAGCGCATGCGCGAGCGCCCGGCGGTGCAGGCCACCTACGCCGACACGCCCGATGCCTATGCGCCCAACACCAGCATCAGCGACGAGCAGCGCCGGATCCTGTTCGGGCAGGGCGCGCCCACGCGTTGAGGCGCGCGCTCAGCGCACCCGTTGCGCGTCCTCGCGCAGGTTGACGGGCCGGTAAGTCGGGTCCAGCTCGCGGCGCAGGTACACGCTCTCGTGCACCAGCGCGCCCGCGCGCAGCGTGCGGGCGCGCTCGCGATGCGGTTGCCAGCGCCGCTGCCAGCGGCCATCGGCGGCTTGGGACCAACGCGGGATCGGCAGGCGTTCGGACAACTGCCACAGCCAGCGCCGGATTTCGTCGTGGCGCGGCGCCAGCGCGAATCGCCGCAGGGCCTCGTCGTCGTCGAGATCGGGCAAGCCGGCGTCGGCGCGCGCGCTGGGATCGCTGAGCAGGCCCGCGGCTTCCGCCTCGCGCAGCATCCAGGCCAGCGGGATACGCGCCAGTTCCAGCTCGCGCCCGCCCGTGGGGTAGCCGCCGCCGACATCGCCGTGGCCGCCGGCGAACCAGATTTCGCGCACGTCCTGGCCCGGCGGCGGCGTGCGCGTCCACAGGTTCTGCACGAAGTTGCCGCGGCGCTCGTCCAGCGCCATGGCCTGGCGCACGGTGGCGACGCTGGGATTGGACGCGGTGTGGCTGTACACGCGCGGCAACCAGGGCAGACCGACCGAGCTGACCGTGTCCCACAAGCCGAGGAAATGCACCGGCACACGCCGCGAATAGCTTTTGCGGAAACTGCGGATGCGGCGGAAGTAATCGCGCAGCGCCTGCTGCTGGCGCGGCGGCGGTGCCGCGGTCCGGCGCGGTGGCGTGGGCATGCTCGCGTAGGCCTGCCAGGCGAACGCGACCATCTCGTGCATGCCCGGCTGCAGCAGACCCACCGTGTTGAGCATGCCGGCCAGCACGCGCACCGAATAGGCGCCGCGGCTGAAGCCGAACAGGTACAGGCGGTCGCCTTCGCGGTAGGCGTCGGACAGGAATTCGTAGGCCGCGCAGACGTGCCGCTGCAGCATCCAGCCGCTGGCCGAGTCCAACCCCATCAGCACCCGGCGCCGCATCGGGCCGAGCACGCCGATCGGCTCCAGCGTGCCCACGCCGGGCTGGTAGTAGGTGAGCTGCGACGGGGACTTTTCGATCAGCCGGTACAGGCGCTGCACATGGGTGCGCGCGTCGGCGGGGGAATTGTTGGTGCCGTCCAGGCAGACGACGATATTGCGTGCTGCGCTCATGCACGGCCTCGCATGGGTCGATCAGTATGGACCGGGCTCATCGCACAGCCTGAGACCACGCGCCTAGCGTTGCCGGCGCAGTTCGGCCAGGCGCGCGCGCACGCCGGCGATCAGCGCGTCCAGCGATTCGTAGCGCGGCACGCCGTAGCGGTCGGCGGTGATGTCGACATTGCCTTTGCGCCAATAGCCTTCCGGACAGGCCAGCAACACTTTGCCGGAGGGCGCGTGCAGGCCCAGTTCGAGCAGGGTGATCGGGCTTTGCGAGGCCGGCGCGAAATACATCAGGATCACATCGGCGCGGTTGAGCGCGCTCAGTTCCCACTCGACTTGTTTGCGGAATTCCGGCTCCGCGGCGGAGGGCTTCCAGGCCGGGTTCCAGTCCGCGCGGCGCGGGTTCAGCAGCACCACGCCTTCGTCGGCCAGGGCCTGCTCGACCCGGGCCTGCCAGTTCTCGCTGCCGCCCATGTCGATGGTGCCGGCCAGAAACACCTTGATGCGGTCGTCGGCGGGCAGCGGCTGCGGCGAGGTGACCGTGACCGACGCGGGCGCCGGCGGGGGCGGAGCCTCGGCGGCCAGGGCGGGAGCGGAGCTCAGCAGCAGCGACCACAGCAACAGGGTTTTCATCGCGACCTCGGGCGGGGCGGTGGGGCGCGCCGCACGGCGCGCCCGCAGTCTAGCCCAGGGCCGGCTTACTCCAGTACGCCGGTCAGGGCGGGTTTCCAGCATTTCTTGGCGATCGCCTCGAAGCCGCTGGCGACCGGGTGGATCTCGTTCTCCCACTGCGACGCGGTCTTGAGCGTGCCGCGCGAATCGACCAGGCGCATGTTGGCGTTCTGCGACACGAACGCGCGCAGCGCGCGCGCGAACTGATCGACCAGCCAGCTCGTGACCACGCGCTGGCCCTTGGGATCGGTGAGCCCTACATTGTCCAGGAACGGCTTGACCCAGGGCCCCATGGTGAACGGCCCGAGCTTGAACGCCTTGCCGCTGGGGAAGATGTAGTCGTAGGTGTGCACGTAGATGATGGTGTCGCGCGAGAGCAGGTCGCGCATCTGCACTACTTCCTTCATGTCCTTGATCGCGTAGCGCAGCGCGTGCTCGAAGGTTTCCAGGCGGATGTGGTCGAACACCTCCGGCGGGATCTCGCCCCAGGGCCCCGCGCCGGTGGATTGCGGCTGCGCGGCGGTCTTGACGAACTCGCGCAATTCCTCGCCGACGATGTCGTTGCCGCCGTTGGACAGCAGGATCGCGTCGAAGCCGAAGGTGCCGATCTCGCGCTGGATGCGCGGCAGCGCCGCCTTCCACATCGCGCTGTCGCGGCCGGCCACGCCCTCGCGCAGGAACAGGGTCCGCTTGAACAGCCGCGCGATCTGCTTGTTGAGGTCGGTCGGATGCGGCACGTACTGGAACCAGGAGTCGCCGAAACACAGAGCGCGCCTGGCGTCGGGATGCTTCTCGATCGCCGCCGGATATTTGCTCAGGACCAGATTGTTGTTGCCGATGTTCATGCTGCACTCCCTGTGCGGTGGTTCCCTCATGCTCCAACGCCGGCCGTCGCGATGGGCGGACAGCGGTCGCGGTTTCGCCCTCAGTCGGCCAGCGCGGCGGCCAGTCCGCCGACCGTGCGCAGCGCGGTTTCGACCTGCTCGCTCCAGGGCTGGCCGCAGCTCAGGCGCAGGTGGCGGTCGTAATCGCCGCGGTTGGAGAACAGGTGCCCGGGCAGGGTGCCGATGCCGCGCGCGAGCGCAGCTTCGAACACCGCCTGGCCCTGGACCTGCGGCGGCAGCTCCAGCCACAGCGCCATGCCCCCGGCCGGCGCGCTCACGCAGGTGCCGGCCGGCCAATGCAGCGCGATCGCCTCGCGGTAGCGCTGGGCGTTGATTGCCAACTCGCGACGCAAGCGGCGCAGGCCGCGGTCGAAGTCGTGGCGTTCCAGGTACTCGACGATGGTGAGCTGCGACAGCGTCGAGGTGGCCACGGTCGAGAAGCACTTCGCGCGCAGCAACGCGGTCGCCCAGCGACCGCCCAGCACCCAGCCCACGCGCAGGCCCGGTGCCAGCATCTTGGAATAGGAGCCGCAGGTAATCACGCCGCCGCCCTCGTCGTAGCGGCGCAGCGGGCTGGGGCGTTCGCCGGAATAGGCGAGCTCGCCGTACAGATCGTCCTCGATCAGCACCGTGCCGTGCGCGGCGCAGGCGGCGACGATGCGGCGCTTGTCCGCATCGCCGGTGAGGCTGCCGACCGGATTGTTGAAGTTGGGCACCAGCACCGCCGCGCGCACCGCATGCCGCTCCAGCAGTTCGGACAAGCGGCTGGGATCGATGCCCTGACCGGGACGGTTGGGGATCTCGATCACGCGCAGGCCGAGTTCGGCCACCGCCTGCAGCAGGCCGTAATAGGTCGGGGTTTCGACCAGGACCACGTCGCCCGCGCGCGCGACCGTGCGCAGGGACAGGCTGATCGCCTCCATCGCGCCGGCGGTGATCACGATCTCGTCGGGGTCCACGTCGACGCCGCACTGCGCGTAGCGCTGGGCGATGCGCGCACGCAGCGGCGCCAGGCCCTGCGGCACCGCATAGCTGAGCGCGGCCTGGGCGTTGCGGCGCATCACCCGCGAGGCCGCCGCGGCCAGCGCGGCGGTGGGCAGCAGCGAGGGCGCGGGCGTGGCCGCGTGCAACGAGATCAGGTCGCAGCGGCCGAGCACGTCGAGCACGCCGAGCAGGGCCGGGTTGCGGATCGGCTGCGGCGCGCGCGGACGGCGATGGCTGCTCGCGCGCGGCGCCGGCGCCGCCGGCGCGCGCACGTAATAGCCCGAACGCGGACGCGCCTCGATCAGGCCCTCGCGCTCCAGTTGCAGATAGGCCTCGACCGCGGTGGCCAGGCTGATGCGCTGGTCGCGCCCGAGCCGGCGCAGCGAGGGCAGGCGTTCGCCCGCGCGCAGCGCGCCGCGCTGAATCTGGCCGCGCAGGCGTTCGGCCAGGCGTTCGTAAAGCAGCTCGTTGGCCATGGCGGGCCTCCCGGCAGGCCCGGGGCCTGCGCATCTGTACCGGTCGAAACCGAGTCTAACTGAATCTGTACCGGTCGCGCGCGCGGCCCTAGCCTGCTCGCATGAACCCGACCGCCGCCCCCGCCGTCACCCCCGCCGAATCGCGCACCGCGCTGATCCAGCTGTTCGTCGCCGAGATCCTGATCGGTTCGGTCGGCGTGTTCGCCCACGAGGGCGGCCAGGACGCGATCACCACGGTGTTCTTCCGCTGCGTGTTCGGCAGCGTCTTCCTGATCGCCTGGGGCCTGGCGCGCGGCCACCTGCGCGGCCTCAGCGGCGAGCCGGCGCTGATCCGCGCCGCGATCGTCAGCGGCGTGCTGCTGGTGTTGAACTGGGTCGCGCTGTTCGCCGGCATGGCGCGTTCGTCGATCGGCGTGGCCACCATGGTCTACCACTTCTTCCCGTTCGCGATGCTGGCGATGGCGGCGCTGTTCTTCGGCGAGCGCACGCGTCCGGCCGACTGGGCCTGGACCGCGCTGGCCTTCGTCGGCGTGGCCTGTTCGGCCGATCCGATCAAGCTGTGGCGCAGCGCCGATGCGGGCTATCTGATCGGTATCGGGCTGACTTTCGTGGCCGCGCTGTTGTGCGGCGCCTCGCTGATCCTGTCGCGCCGGATCAGCCGCGAGCGCCCGTTCGCAGTGGTGCTGATCCAATGCCTGGTCGGCGTGTGCATGTTGGCGCCGTTCGCCGACTATGCCGCCGTGGCCGATATCGGCCCGCACTGGTATTGGCTGGCCGGCCTGGGTCTGATCCACAGCGGCGTGTGCTACGTGTTGTTCTACTCGGCCTATCCGCGCCTGCCGGTGGTGACGATCGCGGTGCTGGCCTTCGTCTATCCGGTGATCGCCCTGCTGCTGGATTACCTGCTCTACGGCAGCGTCCTGAGCGGCGTGCAATTGCTGGGCGTGGCTCTGATCGTGTTGGGCACGCTGGGCGTCAACCTGAAGTGGCAATGGCCGCGGCGGTCGCAGCCGGTCGAGGCCTGAGCGCGGCCGTTCGCCGCGCGCGCCGCGCTACAACCGGATCGCCCCGTGCCAGGCGGCCTCGACGTGGTCGACCACGTCCAGCCATTGCGCACGCCGATAACCGCGCATGCGCGCCCAACCGGCGGCGAGTTCGTGTTGTATGTCGGTCCAGGCGCGTTCGGCGTGGTGCCGACGCGCTTCGATGCCGTAGGTAACGGCCAATTCGCGGTCCTCATGCGACAGGGTCGCGTGAGACGACGCGGCATCCAATGCCAGATCGTTCATGGCTCCACCTCTCCTTGAGCGGGCCCCTGCCAGGACGACGATACGCCCGGCCGGTTAACTATCCGTTACCCGCGCGGCGCTGACGAGGGGGAGAATCGCGCACCGTGTCGCAATCCGGCGGTTACGTTTTGTTGCGTTCGCAAAATTGCGACGGACGGCGGTCTTGGACCGCCGATTCGGGCTGGTCGCGCGGCGGGCGCCAGGCAAAGGAATCCCCGCTTAGGCGGGGATTCTCTAGAGAGCTAGTTATAGGCCCTTCGCTACTCTCTCGGCGGGCGCCGTCTGGTGATGGCGATGATAACGGCGATCACGCCGCCAATAGTGAGCAGGATCGACCAGTGCCAAAGGCTTAATCCAAACATGCTCACTCCTCCAGAAAGTTCGGCGCTATGTGATAGTTACTCAGTAATGAGAACAGTCGAGCGTCTGGCCGTCTCACGTACAGTTAACCCGATTTGAGCCGCTCCCGGCTCCAGTGATTGGGATGCCTCCCCACTTCCACAGACTGTCAGCATCATCGTGCCTCAAGTAGGCCCTGGATAGTACTGTGGACCTCGCCCGACTAGCACTACGGACTACTTGGGCGTGGTGTTATGTGGTTATTTTGCACGCGCTTGGTGTGGGCCTAAGGGCATCGCAAAAAAAAGGCGCCGCCCCTCGCGGAGCGGAGCCCGCTCATGGTGATCGGCCTTACCCCTTGATGCAGATCACCTGGCGCAAGGTATGCAGCACTTCGACCAGATCGGTTTGCGCGGCCATGACCGCGTCGATCGATTTGTAGGCCGCCGGCGATTCGTCGATCACCGCGGCGTCCTTGCGGCATTCGACGTGCGCGGTGGCCTCGCGGTGCTGCTTGAGGGTGATGCTCGCGCGTGCCTGGGTGCGGCTCATCACCCGGCCGGCGCCGTGGCTGCAGCTGTGGAAGCTGTCCGCATTGCCCTTGCCGCGCACGATATAGCTGCGCGTGCCCATGCTGCCCGGGATGATTCCCAACTCGCCCGCCCGCGCGCTGACCGCGCCCTTGCGGGTGACCAGCAGGGACTCGCCGTGATGCTTCTCGCGCTGCACATAGTTGTGGTGGCAGTTGACCGCCATCTTCTCCAACTGGAACTTCGGCAGGCGCTGGCGCAGCTCGTGCAGCACGCGCGCCATCATCGCCTCGCGGTTGTGGCGCGCGTAGTCCTGCGCCCACGACACCGCCTCAACGTAGTGCTCGAACAGGGGCTCGCCCTCCAGGAAGAAGGCCAGGTCCTTGTCGGGCAGGTGGAAGCCGAGCACGCGCCGCTCCAGCTCGCGCCGGGCCAGCTCGATGAAGTAGGTGCCGATCAGGTTGCCGGTGCCGCGCGAACCCGAGTGCAGCATCACCCACACCGCATCGGCCTCGTCCAGACAGATCTCGATGAAATGGTTGCCGCCGCCGAGCGTGCCCAGCTGCTTGTCCACCTTGTCGTAGCGGATCTTCGGATGGCGCGCGCGCACGGTCTCCAGGCGCGCCATCAGCCCGGACTGCGCGAGCCGGGTGTCGATGCTGTCGGGCCGCTTGCGGTGATCGCCGCCCGGGCCGTTGCCGACCGGCACGCTGCGTTCGATCGACGAGCGCAGCAGGGCCAGGCTGTCGGGCAAGTCCTTGGCGCGCAGGGTGGTGCGCACCGCGGCCATGCCGCAGCCGATGTCGACGCCGACCGCGGCCGGGACGATCGCGCCACGCGTGGGCACCACCGATCCCACGGTCGCGCCCTTACCCAGATGGACGTCGGGCATCACCGCCACCCAGGGCCCGACGAAGGGCAGGGCGGCGATGTTCTGCAACTGGCGGTGGGCCTGCTCGTCCAGCGGCACGCCGCGCACCCAGCCCTTGATCGGCGTGGCGTCCGGCGCGTGCAGCAGTTCGTATTGAGGACTCATGATGTTTCTCCTGTGCGGTGGCGCCGCGACTTGCGCGGCGCCACCGATTGCTTCTCTAGTGCAGGCGTTCGCCATCGTGGTTGCGCAAGCCATAACGCTGCAGCTCGTGCCGATTCAGCTGGCGCTTGCTGCGCGCGTACAGGCCACTGCGGCCGTAGGGCTTGCAGGCCTCGCAAGCGCGATGCCCGCAGGGCTTGCCGATCCGGCGGGCCGGACGCTTGGCGATCACATCGAACGGCATCGTGAACCGGGCCGGCCCGCCGCGCACGCTCGTCAGCGCGGCCGTTTCGGGCAACGCGGCCAGTTCGACCTCGTACCAGATGCCGTCGATGCGGCGCAGCTGATGCAGTTCGTCGACGCGACGCAGATCCGGCGACGCCTGCGCCGCGCGTTCGACCGCGCGCCGACGCCGCAGCGCACGCCTGGCCGCGATCGCCTCGCGGTTGTCCAGCAGCAGGCCGCTGTCAGGATCCACGTACAACTTCGGCGCCCAGGGATCGCTCAGCGATTTCAGGCCGCCCCAGCCATGATCGAGGTGGAGCCTGCCGTCGAACACGACCACCCGCAGCGCGACGAACTGGTCGAGGTGCTGGTGGATGTGCTGCTGCACGGTGTTGCGGCGGTCGATGCGCGCGCATAGCTCCGAGTAGACCTGGTCCCAGCGCCGGCCTACCTGCGTCTCGAGGTAGCGCCGCAGCGGGTTGAGGTTCTCGTTGAGCCACTTGTGCGAGCGATGGCGGAACTTGAGGCTTTCGTGTTGGATTTGGTCCTCCGGATCGGTCGAGGGGCGGCGTTCGCTGCTGTAGCGACCTCCGCGCCGCGGCCGTTCCACGATGACCTTGTACATGTCCTTACGCATAAGGGTTTCCAATGGAATGGGATGCGATGGCCGCTCCCTGGGGAGCGGCGTTCTCGGTGTGGGGCGGCGGCCGAGTCGTCATCCGGGATTCCACGGATCACCCCTTCAGCCGCCGCTCTTGAGGCTGACCAGCTGCTTGAGCACGCCGTCCAGGCCGCCGAAGACGGTGAGCTTGTCGATCTTCTCGGTGACCTTCTCCAGCGCCTCCAGCTCCTTCAGGCGCATCAGCGTCGGGCTGTCCTCGATCAGCTTGGCGGTGTTGAGCAGGCTGCGCGTGGCGTTGGCCTCCTCGCGGCGGCGGATCACGTTGGCCTGGGCCGTCTTCTCCGCTTGCACTACGCCGTTGAGGATCTCCTTCATCTCGCCCGGCAGGATCACGTCCTTGACACCCACGCCCAGCACCTCCAGGCCGAGGCCATCGAGCTGATCGCGCACGTAGCCGTAGATGTCGGCATCCAGCGAGGCCTTGTCGCCGAGCAGCTCGTCCAGGGTCTTGGCCGAGACCGCCTTGCGCAGGCCGTACTGCAGCTCGCGGTACAGGTAGTCGTTGACCTTGGCGACCTTGCTGCGCGTGGCGACCGCATCGGTCACGCGCATGCTCGCGGCCAGGTTCACGCGCAGCGATACCTTGTCGCGCGTCAACAGTTCCTGGCCCGAGACCTCGACCGACTGCACGCGCAGCTCGACCAGCTCGACGGCGACGTTCTTCTGGAAGTTCCAGTAGGCGTAGCTGCCGGCGTCCAGCGTGCGCACCAGCTTGCCGTCGACGTAGAGCAGACCGGCCGATTCGTTGGGCACGGTCACCGCCAGGGCGACGCGATCGAGCAGGCCGATCTGGCGCAGACGCTGAGCGATGTCGCTGCGCAGCTCCAGTCCCGCCGACAGGGTCGTGGCGACCACCTCGATCGGGACCAGGCCCTTCCAGTACAGCTTGCGCGAGCCGGGTGCGAGCAGGTCCTCGAGCTTGCCGTTTTTCATCACCAGGCCGACCTGGTCGACGCCGATGTCGGCCAGGACGAAGTGTTCGTCCAGGCGCGCGCCCAGCGCGGCCACCAACGCGTCGGTGTCATTGCCCGCGTACTCCGGCTTGGCGATGCCGTACAGCAGGACCTCGACGCGGGCGCGCCATCCGTACACGCGGTGCACGCCGGGGCCCAGCACGCGATCGAAGCGGCGGTTTCGGTAAATCAGGGCGCGCTCGGCATCGCCGACCACCACCCGTTGTGTCCAGAACATGATGATGTCTCCTTGCTGGTTCTGCGGGTTTCGATCCGGTCGTGGTGGAGTGCGCGCGACCGGATCGTTCGTCGCGCGCAGCGGTGGTATCGCGATCGCTCGCGGATGCGGCGCTCGCAGGAATGGGATGGAAGCGCCCCCGATGGCGTCGGCGCGGAACCCGCGCGCGCTCGGCGCGGTCCGTGGCGGAGCCGGTGCGCGACGCTGTCGCGTCCGGCCGTCCGTCGCGGTCCGTCGCCTCGCGGGCGCGGGTCCGGCGTCGTCGCCGCTGCGGCGTTCCGTCCTCCGCCACGCCGTAGCGCGGTGTCGGTCGAAACGCCGCAAGGGGCGTTTCCGGGTGGGGACTTTCGTCCCCGGTATCACCGACTGCTTAAGAGGCAGTTTTGGAGCGGGATTTGAACCCGCGACACTCGGAGTTTTGATCCGATGCTCTACCCATCTGAGCTATCCAGTGGCGACGTGTCGGATTCGAACCGACGACCCGCGGACGCTATGTCCGCTGCTCTACCTAGCTGAGCTAACGTCGCTGTTCGAAACACCGCTGGCGCACCACGGCATACGCCACGGCAGGGCCGCGCGCACCGGACGGGATGCGAACCCGTGCCGCTGTGGAACGTTCGATCGATGTTTCGCATTGGCGTCTGTCACCAGACGCCAATTCGTGCGGGCGCATGCGCCCTATGCCTTGCGATCTCCCACCGCACCGCCCGTGCCGAAGCATCCGGACACAGCGCCTCGCGGCGCCTCGACGGCATTGCCCCTGCGGCGCGCAAACGCGCGCGGATGCTTCGGGGTCGGCTGGAAACCGCTGAATTAGAGGAAAAAACGATCCTTGGCGGACGCTGAAAACAAAACGCCCCCGGGTTTCGAATCCGAGGGCGTTCGCGTTCCTCGGGAGGTCGGGGTCACCGACCTCCCGCATAGGCAAGGTCAGTGTGGAGTGCGCAGCTGCGCTTCGATGCGATCGCCGACGTTCATCGGCGCGCACGCGTCCTTACCGTGGCGCAAGGGCCGCGGCTGGAGCGATTTGGCGATGTCGATGAAGAGGTTCATGGCGGAAGATTCGAAGTCTGCGTGTGGCCGCGCGGGGCCGAGGTGGCGCACATTACGCCCGTTAAAATTTAGTTGCAAGACCGTTCGTCGCCTCATCAACGGTCGTTGCGATGCATGCGTCCTCGTCATGCCGCTTGCGCATGCGCGCGCAGCGACGCGATCACGTCCTGTGTATCGACGACCTGCGCGAACTCAGCGCGCAATGTGGCCAAGTGCGCGCGCGCGATATCGTCGGCGGCGATGACGCGACCGTGTTCGTCGCGCAGATCGAAACAGACGCAGGCGTCGGCGACCACGAGCACGCGGTAACCCAGGTTGGCGGCCACGCGCGCGGTGGTCGATACGCACATGTCGGTGCTGATGCCGAACAGCACCACGCAGTCTATGCCCAGCCTGCGCAGGCGCAGATCCAGATCGGTGCCGATGAAGGCGGCGTTGACCGACTTGCTCACCAGCGCTTCGCCGGGCAAGGGCTCGAACCCGGGCCGGAATGCGTTGCCCGGATGCGAGGGCTGCAAGGACGAGCCCTCGATCACCGAGTCGTGACGTACGTGGATCGGCGTCAGGCCGGCTTCGCGCCAGGCCGCGAGCAGGCGCAGGCCGTTGGCCTCCATGGCCGGATTGTTGCGCGGGCCCCAGGGCGGATAGTCGAAGCCCTGCTGTACGTCGATCGGAATCAGGGCAGTGCTGCGCGGGTCCAGCTTCATGGCGTGGTCTCGTCGGGTGGGGTGGGAGCGGGGCGTGGGCCGCCGTAGGCGCGCTCGACGCGGGCCACGCGTTGTTCGAAACGTTGGTACCAGAGGCGGTGGCCGCGCTCGCGCGCGAGCGTGTGTTCGGCGTGCATGCGCCAGGCCGCGATCGCGGCCTCGCTGTCGAAGTAGGCCACGGTGATGCCGAAGCCGCTGCCGTCGCGCGTGGATTCGTAGCCGAGGAAGCCGGGCTGTTCGACCACCAACTCGACCATGCGCTCGGCGGTGGCCGCATAGCCGGCCTCGTCGCGGCCGTTGCGCTGCGAGGAGAAGATCACCGCGTAGTAGGGCGGCGGCGGCAGCGCGGCGAAGCGCTGGCTGCGGTTGGTGTCGGTCATGGCGTGCACGCGGCAGGGGAGTGACGGCTACTGTGCGCACTCGCCGACGCCGGTCTCAACCCGGCACAATGCCGGTCGCACCGACATATCGCCGGATCCGACCATGAAAGCGCTGGACGCCACCGATCGCCAATTGATCGCCCTGCTGCAGGACAATGCGCGGCTGTCCACCGTCGCCTTGGCCAAGGCGGTGGGCCTGTCGCGCAGCACCGTGCAGGAGCGCCTGCAGCGGCTGGAGGCGGGCGGGGTGATCGCGCAGTACACCGTGCGCCTGGGCAAGGACGGCGACCCGCTGCAGGCCTGGCTGTTGGTGCGTTATGCGGACGGCTTCAGCTGCGACGACGTGATGCCCTTGCTGGCGCAGCTGCCGCAACTGCGGTTCTGCCACAGCGTCGCCGGCGAGATCGATCTGATGGCGCTGGTGCAGGTGGAATCGCCGGGCGCACTGGCCGATCTGCGTGAGGTGGTGATGGCGATGAAGGGCGTGGACGATGTCACCACGATCCCGGTGCTGCGCACCATGCTGGATCGCATGAGCGGCTAGCGCGAGGCGCGCACGCGCCGCCAGGGCGCGTGCGTGCTGGCCCGGGCGCATCCGATCGCGCGGATGCGCCGGCCCGCATTCACGAAAGGCGGCGCGAAAGCGCGTAGTAAGCCAGGTTGCCCAGGCCGGTCGCAGCCAGCAGCAGGGCGATCACGCCAGGGGTCACCTCGCGCCAGCCGAAGGCCTCGATCAGGCCGAAGGCGACGGCCAGGGTGAGGGCCAGCACGCCCCAGCGTAGCGAGGCGTGGCGGCGGCGCTGATCGTCGCCCTGGACCAGCGAGCGGATCAGTTCTTCCGAGCCGCTGCCTTGCTGGATCAGCTTGCTGCGAAAACGGGCGTCGACCACGAACTTGATCGCGTAGGTGATGCAGAGGAACAGGGTAATGGGGATGAGGGAGTCTAGATCCATGGCACGGTCTCGGGTTTGGGGCTCGGGGCAATGGATACGGCCACAGTCGGAACGGTTGCAGACCCCAGCATGGCCGGCCGGCGGCCACCGGTCCAGGCGGGGGCGGGCGGCAGTTCTCAAAAATTGTGCTCCGGCATTGCAACCATTCGCCCCCGGGACGTATCCACTGCCCTAGATGACCGCCCCGCCGCCCGCCGCCAACGACGATCGCGCGCTCGTGGACGCCGTACTGGCGCGCGCGCCGGGCGCGTTCGAGCGTCTGGTGCGCGAGTACCAGGGCCTGTGCTGGCACATCATCCAGCGCATGGTCCGCCAACCGGACGACACCCGCGAGCTCTGCCAGGAAGCGTTCCTGCGCGTGCACCAGTGCCTGCACCAGTACCGCTACGAGAGCGCGCTGAAGTCCTGGATCGGCCAGGTCGCCTACTCGGTGGCCAAGCGCCATCTGGAGCGCAAGCGCATCCCCATCCTCGAGGTCGCCGACGACGAGGACGCGCTGTCGCCGCTGGACCAGGTCAGCGACGGCTTCGACCTGGAGGCGGCCTGCGCCGACGCCGAGGTCGCCGCCGCCCTGCACGCCCAGATCGAGGCGCTGCCGCCGTTGCAGCGGACCTTGCTGACCCTGTATCACTTGGACGAGGTGCCGATCGTCGAGATCGCGCGCATCACCGGCCTCGCCGAGGGTACGATCAAGAGCCATTTGTTCCGGACCCGGGCCTTGCTGCGCGAGCGCCTGCAGTCCAGCATGGGAGTCACCGCATGAACATGTCTCACACTCCGCCACCGCCCGACGATCGCGAGCAGCGCGAAGCCCAGGAATGGCTGGCGCAGGAGCGCGCGCTGCGCGACGAGCGCGCCGGCCTGCCGATGGACGCCGGCGATGCACGCGTGGCCCAGTACCGTTTGCTGGTGCGCGCGCTGCGCGCGCCGGCGATGGAGCCGTTGCCGGCCGATTTCGCGGCCCAGGTGGCGCGTCGGGTCGAAGCCAGCGCCACGCTCGGCGACCGCCTCGAACAATGGCTGCTCAACGGCTTGATCCTGGTCATGGCCGCAGTCGCGTTGTACGTGGTCGCCAGCTACGGCGGCGCGTGGTGGGATGCGATCGCCGCGCCGCTGGCGCGGATGCCGTCCGGCTTGGGTGCCTGGTTGCCGGTGCTGGGGCTGTGCGCGGGCGGCACCTGGCTATGGGACCGTATGTCCGATTTCGGCGGTCGCGACCGCCACGCGCGCACCGCCTAAGCGTAGGCCAACGCGCGATAGCGCTGGAACGCCGGCCGCGCCGCAATCCGCGTCAGGTACGCCTTGAACGCCGGCCGCTCCGGGATCGTCCCGAGCAGTCGCATGCCCCGATCCAGGCCTTCGGCCCATTGCGTGTCGGCCGCGCTGTAGCGCGCGCCCGCGGCGTAGGCGTGCGCGCTTAAGCGCCGTTCCAGATACGCCAGCATGTCTTCGTAAGCGCCGAACGGGAATGCGCGCGACGCGTATTGCCAGCCCTGCGCATGCGCGGTCAGGCAAGGATCGAACACGGCGTCGGCGTACACCAAGGCGCTCAGATACGCCGCGCGCATGGGGTCGTCGATCGCCGGCGCGAGGCCGGCCTGCGGAAACGCATCGGCCAGATAGACGCAGATCGCCGCGCGTTCGATCACCACCACGCCGTCGTGCACGATCGCCGGCACCTTCTTGTGCGGATGGATCGCGCGGTAGCTTTCCGGCGCGCCGTCGTCGGCGTGGATGTCGATCTCGAGGACGTCGTAGGCGACGCCCAGTTCCTCGAGCAGATAAAGAATGCTGGAAGAGCGCGATCGCGGCGCGTGATAGAAGGTCAGCATGATCGGCCTCGGACATGGCGCGGGAACCCGGCGGACCGGGCGCCGGAAGCGCCCCCGCCACGGGGTGTTTGTAAGCGAGGGGGCTGACAGGTTTTGTCAGTAGTGGAAAATCGCCCCGCTGTGTCACCCAGGTAACAGCCTTTCCGTGAGCGTCTCACCAGACTCGCCTGTGTGTACTCAACACAGGAGGTGTTGGTGATGAACAAGCCGGGCGATGGATCGCAAGAACTGGGCCTAGCCGACGAAATGTTCGTGAAAGCCTGGCGAGCGACCAAGCCGGAGCTCGACCGGCGCGCCCGCCGGCTCTCGGACGGCCACCGCGACCGCGCCGACGACTTGCTCGCCAACACCGCCATCAAGGCCCTGTTGTTCATGCGCCGCTCGCCGGACGCGATGAGCGATCCCGAGGGTTTCCTGTTCGTGGTGCTGCGCCACGTGTTCCTGGACAGCGTGCGCCGCAACGGCCGCGACGGCGAGGTCTTCGACCGCGGCGTCGACATCGAGGCCGAGGGCGTGGCCCAGGGCCTGGACCTGTCCGCACTGCAGCGCATGGAGCTGGAGGAGCAACTGGGCCGGGTGATCGCCGCGGTCGCCTCGCTCAGCCGCGACCAGAAGCGCTTGTTCGTCTACCGCTTCATCGACGACCTGCCGTACCCGGCGATCGCCGAGCGCCTGGCGATCAACCAGCCGCTGGCGCGCAAGCGGGTCCAGCTGCTGCGCGAGCGGATCAAGGTCGCGGTGGATCGCGATTGAAGGCGCGGCCGCGTTCACAGAATCGGACGCGGCGCGTTTAACCCATAGCTATCGCATCAAACGCCGCACGCCGACGCCGCCTCCGCGCCGTCGTACGGCCACAGGACGCCGCGCGTGCCGGGTTTCGGGCACGCGCGGCGGAACGCCTCGGCGCGGCGCTGGTCGGGGACTCCATCAAACACGCGACTCCCAAGGACAGGTCCATGGCCGACACCACGCCCGTGAATTCGCAAATTACCGATGCCGTCACCCAGACCAACGTCAAGGTCGTGGCCGAGGCCCCCGCGCAGGCGATCGCCGCGCTCTACCAGGTCGCTAGCCACTCCGCGGGCCTGTCGCTGCAGAACGCCGTGCACAGCCAGCAAGTGCTCAACCAGATTTCGACCGCGGTGGTGTCCAAGGCGGTCGGTCTGATCATGGCCATAGGCGAGAAGTCGTCATGACGGCCCCCGCGACAACGGACGTTGATTAGGGGAGTAGCGCCATGCCTTTCTGGAACAGGAACAAACCGCCTACCGCATCCGCGACGACGCCGGCGACGCCCGGCTCGCCGACCACGCCCGCAACATCCGCAACACCCGCTGCTCCGGCGGCCGCGGCGATGCCGGCCGATCCGGCGACGCCCGCGACCGCGACCACCGCGGACACGGCTGCGACGCCCGCGATCACGCCTGCCGCGGAGGCCGATGCAGGCGCCACGCCGAGTGCGACCACCGCCGCGGCGGGGGATGCCGCGGGCGGTTCCGGCACGACGGGCTCCGCTGCGACAGGTTCCGGCACGACCGACGCGGGTACGACCGGCGGCGGTACCACGGGATCGGCTACGACCGGCAGCGGCAGCACCGGGGCCGGGACCACCGGTTCCGGCGCTGGCGGATCGGGCGGTGGCGGCTCCGGCACGACCGGCTCCGGCACCGCATCGGATCCGCCGACGCCACCGGTCACCCCGCCCGCGCCGCCCGCGCCGCCGCCGCCCAGCGTGCTGGCGACGATGAACACCCAGATGCTGGCCCAGTCCGCCGCCGCCAACCCGCCGACCGACGCGCTCAATCAGAAGATCGTGCAGGCCGTGCAGCTGAGCAACGCCGAGACCGCGCAGTACGCGCCGTCGCAGATCGCGATCCCGCCCAACATGATGATCACCCAGGCGGCCGGTCTGGTCGCGCAGTCGGCGGCCGCCTACTTCGACGGCGTCAGCAAGCTCGCGTTGGCCAGCCAAGGCATCTTGCTCAAGGAGATGACCCAGAACCTGGTCGAGAACCAGCTGGAGAAGGCCGCCGAGGACGCGCTAGGCGTGCTCGCCACCGACATCCTGATGGGCGCCGCGGCCGCGGTCGCCGCCGCCGCCGGTGCGATGGAGGCCGAGGCCGCCAGCTTCGCCATCGATCGCATCGACCAGAGCATCTCCAAGTACGCCAGCGTGCTGCAGAACCACAAGAGCGCGTCGTCCTGACCTGACGCCCCCCGCGAGAGCGCGTCGCCGCGATGCGCTCCGGACCCGAATGCCGCCTTGCGGCGCAGACCTTAGGAGCCCCGTCCATGGCCTTTTTCTCTCTGACCAAGCCGGTCGCGATGCAGCAGTATCCGTTCGACTATCACAGCCACTTCGGCGGCATCCTGCCGGTCGAGGGCGTGCTGGACGCATCCACCGACTATCAGATCAGCTACCGCACCGCGAAACTGCAGCGGCCGGTCGAAGTCAGCCTGCCCAAGGGCCAGCGCCTGTCGCTGGTGGGGATCATGGGCGGTACCGGCAAGTACGCGATCGAAGAGGGCACGGTGGTGCTGTTCGATCTGGCGCTGCAGATGATGATCGAGGGCAATCCGCTCACCATCGTGGCGACCAAGGCCAACAAGGCCCAGTACGAGCGCGGCGAATGCGCGGCCGAGTCGATCTACGTCGCCTGCGTGGTGCTGGCCAGGCGTTGGGCCCTGTCGTCGGCGATGTTGAACGCCTCGGCCACCAGCCCGGAGCTGTACGAGGAGATTCGCGGCCTGCTGCGCGCACGCGTGCAGCCGGACCCCAACGGCCCCTACAACCCCGAGCTCATCGCGATCCTGCGTTACTTCAACAACAAGATCTACAGCGCCAACAAGTACACGCCCTTCGACGACTGCTACAAGACCCGTTCCAGCCTGATGAAGGCGGTGATGCGCGATCCCAAATACGCGGGCCGCTACGACCAGTGGATGCTGGCGACCTACGCTTATCTGTATCAGAGCGGCGTGCGCTGCAACCAGGCCGCGATGGGCTTCGACGAGATCGAGGTCGCCGACCAGATCGCGCAGTCCTTCAATGCCCTGTACCCGAAGGACCCCAGCAACTACCGCCTGCTGGTGCATACCTCGGCCGGCTACATGCCGGGCGAGCGCCTGAGCGCCGAGCTCACCGAAAAAATCCTGCCGCTGCTGGTCGAGCCCGGCCCCAGCACGGTGATCGGCATCGACTTGTTGGGCACCGAGACCAAGGTCGCCGACTACAAGCAATTCTTCAAATTCCTGTTCGAGAACCAGGCCGCGTTAGGCAAGTGCTTCGGCACGGGCAAGGGCGCGCGTTCGGCGCAGCTGATCTGCCATGTGCATTGCGGCGAGGGCGCGGCCTCGACCGCGGACAACCGTTCGATGATCGGCTACTACTACGCCAACGCCGCCGAAGCGCCGAACGAGACCTTCTATCCCGCCTATTCCGCCTACATCGCGCGCGGCCTGGCCACCGCCCAGGGCCGGCGCGACGACGAACCGCGCGGCAGCCGCGGCGCCACGCCGCGCAAGAAGAGCGACGTCGCCGGCCTGTTCGACGAGCTGTTCCGCAGCGATTCCCTGACCCACGGCGGCTGCACCCTGCGCCGCTTCGACATCAACAGCCCGGCCAGCATCGCGATCGTCGCCTACAACGGCAAGCGCAGCGAAATGGCGATGAGCGAATCGCTGGACACCGTGCCGGCGACCCAGTCGCAGAGCTGGTACAGCTTCTTCTCCGGCAGCCAGCAGTTCGCGATCCGACTCGGACACGCGTTCTATTACCGCAACTACATGGCGCAGCGCTATCCGCTGATCGCTTTCGACACCAACCTGGGCAGCAACGCGATCACCGGCGCCTCCGGCCTGTTCGACTCGGTCGAGGGCTATCGCATCAATCGCGGTTTCCGCCATCTGGACGGCTACATCGACACCGACGTGCTGCATCAAGCCGGCAACGCCGTGGCCTACCTGGGCGCGAACGCGCTGGAGCAGGCCCAGGTGGCGCAGTTCATCGCCATGGTGCGCGCGCAGACCAGCGTGGCCGATGTGCTGAACGATCAGGCCAACAAGACCTGGCTGTACGGCGAGCTGACCGCGGGCATGGCGCCGATCTGCAACCAGAGCAACATCGCGGGCTACTACCAGCTGTATTGCGAGCTGGTGCTGCAATTGGCGGGCCAGACCACGATCAAGTCCTACTGGTTCGACGCCTTGACCCGCGTGCTGACTTTGTTCAACAACTGGCGCTCCTACCTGCTGGGCGCCGACGGTCAGGGCGTGGAGCACACCGACATCCAGGACGAGTTCCTGCGCATGGTGATCCTGCTGGCCTACCAACTGTTGCCCGCCGGTCAGACCCGCGTACTCGACCAGACCATGGTGTCTCTGCAGCAACTGGTGCTGAACATCGCCACCGACTACTGGAAGACCACGGTCGATCCCAACGTCACCCTGGTCCTGTCGGACGGCCTGGGCCTGGAGGCGATGGACGGCTTCAAGTCGCCGGCCTCGGTGGTCACGCTGCGCCGCCCCAAGCCGAAGAAGTGAACGCCATGCGTCCGGCTGCGGCGCGGACGCCTTTCAGCCCGGCCGCGCGGCGCGCGCGGCGGGCGCCGCCAGGAGCTTGCGATGAACGACCTCGTCGAACACCTGCTGCACGAAGAGATAGACGGTCCCGACGCGCCGACCGCGCCGGGGAAATCGCCGGATTCCTCGGCGCCCGCATCGCCGCCGGCATCGCCACCCGCGACCGCCGTGGCCGACAAGGCGCTCGACCCCGAGCTGGTGAAAGTGCTCGAGCGCCTGATGCAGCCCGATGTGCTGCGCGCGCTCACCCAACTGCTGCGTGCGCGCTGAGCGCCCGTGCCCCTGACAGCCGCGAGTAGTGCCATGACCGTAAGCCGGAACGAGTTGACCGAGCAGGTGCATGAGTTCGCGCGCCAGTGGCTGGGTCACGACCTGGACGAGGACGAGCGCAAGCAACTGGCCGAGTTCCTCACCACCCTGAGCGCGAACGAGGCGGTGCTGGGCGGCTACACCGACCAGGCCCGGCGCCATGCCGCCGATATCGTCGATCAGGGCCGGCAGCGCGTGGAGGCGGCGATGAAGACCGTGCTCGGCGCCGCCAACGCCCCGCCCGCCGACGCCGCCGCGCCCGCCAAGGGCGCGGCAAAGGCGGCCCCGCTGACCCGCGAGGAGCAGGCGATCCTGCGCTTGCTGGAGTCGTCGCGCACGCTCGGCGACCTCCGGCCCTCGCAGCTGAAGGGCGCCGGCGAGGGCGAAACCGCGGCCGCGCAGCTGGCGATCGCGCAGATCGCCGACCGCCTCGCGATCCTGATCAAGGCCGAAGTCGAGGCCTGTTTCGAGCGCCAGTACGGCCCGCTCACGCGCCAGATCGAGGCCGTGCTCGAAGCCGGGCGCGCCGAGGCCGGCGCCCGCAAGTCCCCGTCCGCCGCGTCGTCCGCCTGATTCACAAGGCGGGTTCCGCAGCGTTCATTGAAACGTACGGCATGGGCCGTACACGACCCCGAGGAGTTAAACCATGGCTTTCCCGACCGCCGTCAACGATCAGATCACCGATGCTGTCACCCAATCCAACGTCAAGGTCATCGGCGAAGCGCCGGCCTTCGCGATGGGCTCGATCTACCAGAGCCTGGCGCACTCGACCGGCATCCTGTTCCAGAACGCGATCGCCGCGCAGCAGCAGCAGAACACGCTGGCGCAGGCCGCCGCCAACCAGGGCGTGATGCAGATCTACAGCCTCGACACCACCGCTGCCGCGGGTGCGACCGAGAAGGTCGCCCAGACCGGCGTTTCCGACAACCTGACCAGCCTGCTCACCGTGCTCAACGCCTTCAAGTAAGGGATCCCCGGCCGATGGCCACCGCGCCATCTGCCGGATCTCCCAGGCGCGCATGTTCCTGACGACCGCATAACGAGGATGACCTCATGGCATTTCCCACCGCCGTCAACGACCAGATCACCGATGCCGTAACCCAGTCCAACGTCAAGGTGATCGGCGAAGCGCCGGCCTTCGCGATGGGCTCGATCTACCAGAGCCTGGCGCACTCGACCGGCATCTTGTTCGAGAACGCCGTAGCCGCGCAGCAGCAGCAGAATACGCTGGCGCTGGCCGCCGCCAACCAGGGCGTGATGCAGATCTACACGCTCGACACCACGGCCGCCGCGGGCGCGACCGAGAAGGTCGCTCAGACCGGCGTGTCCGACAACCTGAGCAGCCTGATGACCGTGCTCAAGGCCTTCACCGGTACCAAGCCGGTCAAGGGTTTGAACAGCGGTTCTCCGTAACGCGGAAGGCGTCGGGCGCGACACCCGACGCCGGACGCAAGGGATGCGGCGGCCCCCGATGCCGCGTCCGCGAGGCAGTCCGCCGGCGCCCGCGCCGGCAGTCGGCCCCGCACCAGCCCGGATGCGTCGCCGCCCACGCGGCCTCGCTCCGGACCCAGGGAACGACCGCGAACGAACCGCAGGCGGCCCAATGGATGGGCGCCCGCCGATCGCGGCAGAGGCCGGCGCAGCTACGGTTGGCGGCGGCAGGGGATCGAATATGGATCGTTCGTCACGCAGCGGCGGCCTACGGCACCGGCGTCGCGTAGGCTGCATGCTTGCCCATCGCCGATCGTCCGGCAGCGACGGCCATACGGCGGTCGCTTTCGCGTTTTCGGCCTCTCGCGCCGGCGCGCGTCCCCCTTCGCGCGTGTGGTCGTGCGCATGTGCATGACGCTGGACCGTTCCGCCAACGCACGCGCAAGGCAGTTGATTCTGGAGCAATCCCCGCTGTTTCAGGGCTTGCCCGACACCTTGCTCGAGCACGTCGCCCGCAACGCCACCGAACGCACGCTGCGCGACGGCCAGGCCTTGTTCCTCAAGAACGATCCCAGCGATTTCCTGGCTCTGGTCGCGCGCGGTCGGATCTACAAGATCCTGTACGGCCCCGACGGCCAGGAACTGATCGTCGACACCATCGAGGCCGGCGAGACCGTCGACGAAACCGCCTTGCTCGACGCCAAGGACCGCAACTTCACCGCCATCGCCTACGGCCCGGCGCGCGTGCTGCTGCTGTCGCGGCGGCATTTTCCGGCGCTGACCTCCGAGCCGGTGCTGCTGGAACGCGCGCACGCGACCTTGTGCCTGCGACTGCGCAAGGCGGTCGACAGCCTGGAGACCATGTGCCTGCATCGCCTGGAGTCGCGCCTGGCGCGCTATCTGCTGTCGATCATGCACGACGGCGGTCGCGCCGCGGTCGACGGCTTCGAGGTCGCGCTGCCGCCGACCCAGAGCATCCTGGCCGCGATGGTCAACGCCAGCCGGCCGAAGTTGAACGCGCAGCTGCAGACCTGGCATCGCAGCGGCCTGGTGAGCCGACGCCGCAACATCCTGCGCATCAACGACATCGACCAGTTCCGCTGCAAGGCCTATCTGGGTCGCGATTTCGTGCGCGCGGAGCCGCGTGCGCGCGCCAAGCCGAACTAGCGTTCGTCGGCGGGCAGGTGGGGCGCGTACAACTGCGCGACCATCTCCTTGAGCAGCGCGCCGCGCCGCCGCGGCAGCGGCTCGGGCAGAACGTCCAGGGAGGCGATGCGGTCGAGGCGGAAATGGCGGTAGTCGCCGCGCAACTCACACCAGGCGCCGACCACGCGCGCGTGGTCGAAGAAGGCCAGCGCCAGCGGCCAGATCGTGCGCTCGCTTTGCTGGCCGTCGCTGCCGCCGTAGCGGATGCGCAGCTTGCGTTCGTCGCGCATGGCGTCGCGCACGCGCTGCATGGTGGTGGGCGCGCCGCGCTGGGCGTTGCTGGGCGACACCCACAGGCCGATTTCGCCGATCGCGTCGCGCAGGTCGCGCGGCGCGGCCGCGGCGATCTTGGCCAGCGCATTACTGGCCGCCAGCGACAAGGCGCGATCGTCCTGGCGTTGCACCCAGCGCGCGCCCAGCACCAGCGCCTCGATCTCGTCCTGGGCGAAGTTCATCGGCGGCAGGAAGAAACCGGGCCGCAGCAGATAGCCGACGCCGGCCTCGCCGTCGATGGGCGCGCCCAGGCTGACCAGGGTCTGCACGTCGCGGTAGATCGTGCGCAGCGATACGCCCAGCTCCTGCGCCAGGCTGGCCGCCGCGATCGGCTGGCGGTGCCGGCGCAGGGCCTCGATCAGGTCGAACAGGCGTTCGGTACGGCTCATGCGGTCGTGGCGGCGGGGTCAGCTGCGCACGATAGCAAGCGTGTGGACGCGGCGCGCATGTGCGTGGCGTCGGACGCGCGGCGACCTCCCCCGACGCGGTCGCGCGATCGCGGCTTACGCGGCTGCCAAGGGGTGCGCGTCGCCGCGCTCAGCGCAGCAACGGCCCCAGCTGGGTCCACACGTGGTCGCGCAGCTTGGGTTGCGCGCTCGCCACCGGATGCAGGTTGTCGTCCTGGAATGCCTGGCGGTCCAGCGCGATCGGCTCCAGCAGGAACGGCAGCAGCGCCGCGCCGTGGCGCTGGGCGAGTTCGGCGTAATTGCGTTCGAAGCCCTGGGTGTATTCGCGGCCCAGGTTCGGCGGCATGCGCATGCCGATCAGCAGCACCCGCGCCTTGCCGGCCTGGGCGGCGGCGATCATGCGCTCCAGATTGGCCCGGCTCTGCGCCAGCGGCAGGCCGCGCAGGCCGTCGTTGGCGCCCAGCTCGATCACCACCACCGCGGGTTTGTGGCGCGCGAGTTCGGCGGCGATGCGCGCGGCGCCGCCGGCGGTGGTTTCGCCGCTGATGCTGGCGTTGACCACGCGCCAACCCGGACGGGTCTGGGCCACGCGTTGCGCGGTCAATGCGACCCAGCCCTGCGAGGCCGCCAGGCCGTAACCGGCCGACAGCGAATCGCCCATCACCAGCACGGTGCGCGCGGCCTTGGCCGCGGGCGCCGGCGTCGCGGCGGCCGGCTGCGCGCGCGCGGGCTGGGCCTGCAGCGGCGTCGCGATCAGGGCGCAAGCCAGCACCAGGGCCAGGGAGCCGGTACCGATGGCCCATTGAAGCCGGCGCCGCGATGCCGCATATCCTTGTTTATTAAGCGTCATTAATAAGGCCTCCGGATGATGTCGCTGGAGCAAGCATAAGGACGATCATGGCCGATTCCATTCAAGTGCACGCCGTACGCGTCGATTCCGTTCAGCGTGATGCGGGCCGCCGCGGCGGCGCCCGCCGCGATGCCGGGGCCGCGTCCGCCGATGCCGCGCCCGCGCTGCGGGTCGAGGGCTTGGGCAAGCGCGTCGCCCTGCCCGACGAAGAACTGACCATCCTCGACGGGGTCGGTTTCGAGATCGCGCGCGGCGATACCGTCGCCATCGTCGGCGCGTCCGGCTCGGGCAAGAGCACCCTGCTGTCGCTGATGGCCGGCCTGGACACGCCCAGCAGCGGCAGCGTCGCCCTCGACGGCGAACCGTTGTCGGCGCTGGACGAGGACGGCCGCGCCCGCGTGCGCGGCGAGAAGGTCGGCTTCGTGTTCCAGAGTTTTCAATTGCTGCCCTCGCTGACCGCGCTGGAGAACGTGATGCTGCCGCTGGAGCTGCGCGGCGATCGCGAAGTCGAAGGCCCGGCCCAGGCGATCCTGGACAAGGTCGGCCTGGGCCAGCGTCTGGGCCACTACCCGCGGCAACTGTCCGGCGGCGAGCAACAGCGCGTGGCGCTGGCGCGCGCGTTCGTGACCCGGCCCTCGCTGCTGTTCGCCGACGAGCCCACCGGCAATCTCGACACCCATACCGGCCAGGCCATCATCGAGCTGCTGTTCGAACTCAACGCCGACGCCGGCACCACCCTGGTCTTGGTCACCCACGACGAGCACCTGGCCCAGCGCTGCGGCCGCATGCTGCGCCTGGACAGCGGCAGGCTGGTGCCGTGAGGACGCTGGGGCTGGCCTGGCGCCAGCTGCGTCGCGATTTCAAGGCCGGCGACGTGCGCATCCTGTTCGCCGCGCTGGTGCTGGCCGTGCTGGCGGTGACCTCGGTGGGCTTCGTCACCGATCGCGCCGAGCGCGCGCTGGCGATCGAGGCCAACCGTCTGCTCGGCGGCGACGCCGTGGTCCGCGCCGACGCGCCTATCGCGGGCGCCTTGCGCACCGCCGCGCAGCGCGACGGCTTGCGCCGCACCGAGACCATGGAGCTGCAGACCATGATCCGGGTCGGCGAGCGCCTGCAACTGGGCGAGCTGCGCGCACTGGGCGCAGGCTTTCCGCTGCGTGGCGCGTTCCGCGTCGCCGACCGCGGCGGCGAACGCGACGCCGACGGCGTGCCCGCGCGCGGCACGATCTGGATGAGCCGCGCCGGCGCCGACACCCTGCGCGCCGCGCTGGGCGACAGCATCGCGATCGGCGATGCGCGTTTCACCCTCGCCGCGCTGGTGGTGCAGGAGCCCGACGCCGCACTGGATTACTTCAACATCGCGCCCAAGGTCTTCCTCAACCTCAGCGACGTCGGCGCCACCGGCCTGATCCAGGAAGGCAGCCGCATCCGCTATCGCCTGGTGATCGCCGGCGACGCCGCCGCGGTCGAGCGTTTCGTCGCCGCCGCGCGTCCCGCGCTGGGCCGTGGCCAGCGCCTGGAAACCATCAGCGACGCGCGCCCGGAAATCCGCTCCGCGCTGGACCGCGCCGGCCGCTTCCTCGGCCTGGCCGCGCTGGTGTCGGTGGTGCTGGCGGCGGTCGCGGTGGCGATGGCCGCGCGACGCCACAGCGAGCGCCATCTGTCCGGCACCGCGGTAATGCGTTGCCTCGGCGCCAGCCAGCGCACCCTGGTCGGCGTGCACGTGGGCGAGCTGCTGATGCTGGGCCTGGTCGCCTGCACGGTCGGCGTGCTGCTCGCGTTCGGATTGCAATGGCTGGTCGGCAGTTGGTTGGCGCAGGCCTTGAAGCTGTCGATACCGCCGGCCGGGCTGTTGCCGGCACTGCAGGGGTACGGCGTCGGCCTGGTCGTGCTGCTCGCGTTCGGCGCGCCGCCGGTGCTGGCGCTGCGTCGGGTGCCGGCCTTGCGGGTGCTGCGCCGCGACCTCGATACCACCGAGCCCAGCGCCTGGCTGGTCGCGCTGGCCGGTTTCGCCGGCCTGGGCGCGCTGCTGTGGTGGAAGGCCGGTTCGGCGGCCTTGGGCACGGCGATGCTGCTCGGCATCGCCGGCACCCTGGCGGTGCTGGCGTTGCTGGCCTGGCTGCTGATCGTGGCGGTGCGCCGCCTGCGTTCGCGCCTGCGCGGCAGCCTGCGTTACGGCCTGGCCAACGTCAGCCGCCGCGCCGGCACCAGCATCGCCCAGGTCTCGGCCTTGGGCCTGGGCCTGATGGCCTTGCTGCTGCTGACCTTCGTGCGCACCGATCTGCTCGATCGCTGGCAGCTCGCGCTGGCCGCCGATGCGCCCAATCGCTTCATCATCAACGTGCAGGACGATCAGCTCGCGCCGGTGCGCAGCTTCATGAGCGAGCAGGGCATCGCCGCGCCGACCTTGTATCCGATGATTCGCGGCCGCCTGGTCTCGCGCAACGGCAAGCCGGTCACCGGCGCCGACTACGCCGACCAGGGCGAGCGCGCGCAGCGGCTGGCCGAACGCGAATTCAATCTGTCGGTGGCGGCGAAACTGCGCGACGACAACCGCGTCACCGCCGGCCGTTTCTGGGGCGAGGCCAAGCCCGCGCGGCCCGAGGTCTCGGTCGAAGAAGGCTTCGCCGAGCAACTGGGCTGGAAGCTGGGCGACCGGGTCGCGTTCGACATCGCCGGGCAGCCGTTCCAGGCCACCATCACCAGCCTGCGCAGCGTCGATTGGGAAAGCTTCCGTCCCAACTTCTTCGTGATCGCCTCGCCGGGGTCGATGGACGGCTATCCGGCCAGCTACATCACCGCGGTCAGCGTGCCGCCGCAGCGCACGCGCTTCACCGCCGACCTGGTCGCGCGCTTCCCCAACCTGTCGGTGATCGACGTCGACGCCGTGCTCAAGCAGGTGCGCGGCACCGCCGACCAGGTCTCGACCGTGGTCGAAGTGGTGTTCTATTTCTCGCTGGTGGCCGGCGTGCTGGTCCTGATGGCCGCGGTCAGCGCCAGCCAGGATGAGCGGTTGCTGGAAGGCGGCGTCATGCGCGTGCTCGGCGGCAGCCGCCGCCAGCTGCGTCTGGCCCAGGCTTCCGAGTTCGCGGCGATCGGCCTGCTCGCGGGCCTAGTCGCGGCGACGGCGGCCTCGGTGCTGGCCGGCGTGATCGCGACCCAGGTGTTCGACCTGCCTTGGCGCGTGGACTGGCTTATGGGCGCGGTCGGCGCCGCCTTGGGCCTGGTCGCGGCCCTGCTCGCGGGCTTGTACGCGACCCGGCGCGTGCTCGATGCGCCGCCGTCGGTGACCTTGCGCGAGCTGCAGAACTAACCGCCCGTCGCGGCGCCTGCGTTCGCCGTTGCGAGCGCAGGCGCGAAGCGCTCAGGCCTCCGAGTGCGGCTCGGCCTGGAAGCGGCGCGCGTAGCCGCGCTCCTCGGCCACGCGTTCGACTTCCTCGTCGGCCAGCTCGGGCGCGGCATACACCGCGTACGCGACCGCGCCGTCGCGGCGGCCGGTGTGGTGCAGGCGGTAACGCGGGCGCCCGCCGCCGGTGTTCTCGGGGTAGTGGCGCGGCGGCTGTTCGCCGTCCAGGTCGAGTTCGCTGTTGTCGACCATACCGCCGATGAAAAGAGCTCGCATGCGCTGGGTTCCTTCGTTTTGCATGCAGCATGGCGCGACCGATGTTGCGGCGGCATGAAGCCGACGTTCGCCTCACCCCGCGCGCGCGGTCGCGCGCCGACGTAGCCACAGGCTCTGCGCGGCCAACACGGCGGCGATCGCGAGCGCGACCCAGGCCGCGGTCGTGGCGCCGGGCAATGGCGATCGCGACTGCTGCACATAGACGCCGACCAGGCCCCACAGCGCGGCCAGCGCGTACGCCCAGTTGCCGCGCATGCGCGCGTTGAGGGTCAGCAGCAACGCGGCGGCGACCGCGTATAGACCCAGGCTCCAGGCCAGCATGTCGTCGCCGGGAAACAGGCGGTAGGCGACGATGGTCTGCGCCGTATCCAGCAGCGCGGCCAGCGACAACCAACCGGCGTGCAGCGACAGCGGCAGCCATGCCAGCCAACGTTGGCCGGGCAGGGGATCGGGATCGCGCGACAGCACCAGCGCGCACCAGCCGATGCAAGCCAGCGCGGCCCAGATCACCAGCAGCGCCAGCCCGAACCGTTGCTGCGAGAACACCGGCATCCACAGCGCCGTCAACGCGAAGCCCGCGGTCGCGGCCGGACGGATGCGCGCCAGGGTCGCGTCGCGCTCGCGCGGCCGCCGCGACTGCCAGAACGCGAACAGGGCATCGCAGAGAAAGATCGGGCCCCAGATCGCGAAGGCATAACCCGCGGCGACCAGCAGGGTCGGATAGCGGTCGGAGAGGGTGGCGTTGTCGGGGCCGAACGCGCCGCGTTGCGACCACCACGCCACCAGCGGCATGGACAGGGCGGACAGCAGGACTAGCAGGCGCATGACGTCGCTCCTCGGGGCCGGCCCGCACCCTAGCGCAGGCCGCCGTGAAGGCCGCGCAGTCGCGGCACGGGCGTGCGCGCGCGGCGACGGGTAAAATGCGTCCGATGATCCGCATTCGACCCTGCTGTGCGCGCTGACGCACCCGATAACGCCCTCGAAACCCTGTTCCTGCCGTTCGCCGAAGGCCGGCTGAGCTGGCCCGCGCAGGGGGGAGCATTGTTCCTGCGCGCGCGCGACGGTTGGCCGCTGCATGCGCAGCCGCGCCCCGGCCTGGTCTGCGAGCAAAGCTTCAAGCCGCAGGCCGAGGCCTTGCAGCGTTCGGGTCTGAGCCTGGACGAGGACGACGGCTCGCGGCGTTACCCGCTGGTGCTGATGCTGCCGCCGCGTCAGCGCGACGAGGCGCGGGCGCTGATGGCTCGGGCGCTCGCGCGCACCGCGCCGGGTGGGCGCGTGGTCGCCTGCATGAGCAACGACGAAGGCGCGCGTTCGGGCGAGGCCGACCTGGGCAAACTGGTCGGCCCGGTCGGGCAGTTGTCCAAGAACAAATGCCGGGTGTTCTGGAGCGCGCCGCTGGACGGCCCCGCCGATGCCGCGCTGGCCGCGCAATGGCAGGGCCTGGACGCGATCCGGCCGATCCTGGGCGGGCGGTTCCAGAGCCGGCCGGGCGTGTTCGCCTGGGACCGCATCGATCCGGCCTCGGCCCTGCTGGCCGCGCAGCTGCCGGCGGATCTGGCTGGGCGCGCGGCCGATTTCGGCGCGGGCTACGGCTATCTCGCCGCCGAGCTGCTGGCGCGCTGTCCGCGCATCGTCGCGGTGGATCTGTACGAAGCCGAAGCGCGCGCGCTGGAGCTGGCGCGGGTGAACCTAGCCGCCGACCGCCTGCCGGCCACGGCGCGCGAGGTCGCGCTGGACTACCGCTGGCAGGACGTGACCGCCGGCGTCGACGCGCGCTACGACGTGATCGTCAGCAATCCGCCGTTCCATGCCCAGGGCCGCGCCGAACGCCCTGACATCGGCCGCCGCTTCATCGAGGTCGCGGCGCAGGCGCTGAATCCCGGCGGCCGGCTGTGGCTGGTCGCCAATCGCCATCTGCCTTACGAGGGTGCGCTGGAGACCGGGTTCGCGCAGGTGCGCACGGTCGCTCAGCAGGGCGGTTTCAAGATCGTCGAGGCGATCAAGGAGGCCGCGCCCGCGCGCGGCCGGGCGGGGCGCGCATGAAGCTGGTCAAGTTGATCGGCAATCTGGGTTACGGCAGCCGCAAGGAAGTCGCGGCGATGTTCCGCGAAGGCCGCATCACCGATGCGGAAGGCGAAGTGCTGTATGCCGACGATCAGATCGGCCACGAGCGCATCCGTATCGACGGCGCGCCGCTGGATCCGCCCGCGGGTCTGGTGCTGATGCTGCACAAGCCGGTCGGTTACACCTGTTCGACCAAGGACCCCGGCCGCATCGTCTACGACCTGCTGCCGCCGCGCTTCCGTCTGCGCTCGCCGCTGCTGTCCACGGTCGGGCGCCTGGACCGCGACACCAGCGGTCTGTTGCTGCTCACCGACGACGGCGGCCTGCTGCATCGCATCGTCTCGCCCAAGGCCAACCTGGCCAAAGTCTACGAGGCCAGCCTCGCTTCCGATCTGCGCGGCGACGAAGCGGCGACCTTCGCCAGCGGCACGCTGATGCTGGAGTCGGAAAAGACGCCGCTGGCGCCGGCGACGCTGGAAACGCTGGCGCCGCGCCAGGCCCGGTTGGTGCTGACCGAAGGCCGTTATCACCAGGTGCGGCGCATGTTCGCCGCGGTCGGCAATCACGTCGAAGCGCTGCATCGCAGCCGCATCGGCGGCCTGGGCCTGGACGAACTGCCGTCCGGGCAATGGCGCGCGCTGGACGCGGCCGATCTGGAGCGTTTATTTGGCGGTTGAAGCGGCCGCCGCCGTTCACCGCCCGCGGCTGGCGTCGCGGGCCGACATCCTGCAGGACCCAAGATGCTGACCGACACCGCGCGCGCCGCCGCGCTCGAGTTCCTTCCCGCCGCGGTGCTGTTCGACATGGACGGCACCATGATCGAAAGCGAAGCGGCGCTGCTGGAGTGCTGGCGCCAGGCCGCGCAGGATTTGGGCTACGACCTGGAAGATGGCTTGTGGCTGTCGATGGTCGGTTTGCACGACAGCGCCTGCCACGACCTGTTGCGCACGCGCCTGGACGAGGCGCAGGTGCAGGCGCTGCTGCACGCGATGCAGGCCTTGTACGACGTGCGCGTCGATGCGGGCCTGCCCTTGAAGCCGGGGCTGATCGCCTTGCTCGAGCAGCTGGCCGCGCAGGGCATGGCGACGGCGGTGGTGACCTCCACGCGCCGGCCGCGCGCGCTGTACAAGCTGGAGCGCGCCGGCCTGCTCGCGCATTTCGCGCTGGTGGTCGGCGGCGACGAGGTCGCGCATCCCAAGCCCGCGCCGGACATTTACCTGCTGGCGGCGCAACGCCTCAGCGTGGCGCCGGAACGCTGCCTGGTGCTGGAGGATTCGCCAGCCGGCGTGCGCGCGGCGCTGGCCGCCGGCATGACCCCGATCCACATTCCGGACCTGGTCGCACCCAGCCCCGAGGTACGCGCGCTGGGCCACCGCATAGTCGCGAACATGGACGAAGCCCACACCCTGCTGACGCCATGGCTGCGCGATGAGGCGCTGGCGGGGCTGTAGGCGTGTAACGCCTCTGCTTCCCCCCTTTGAAAAAGGGGGGCTAGGGTGGATTTGCTTCTGCTCGAATAGCAACAGCGAACAGCAAATCTCCCCTAACCCCTCTTTTCCAAAGAGGGGGATCAGGCGCGAGAACGGCCTGGGCTCGGGGCACGCCTGCGCCGACGCTCCATGTCGAATTCCCTCCCAACCGTCCATGTCGAATCCCCCCTTTGAAAAAGGGGGGCTAGGGGAGATTTGCTTCTGCTCGAATAGCACCAGCGAACAGAAAATCTCCCCTAACCCCTCTTTTCCAAAGAGGGGGACCAGGCTCGAGAACGGCCTGGGCTCGGGGCACGCCAACAACCTGCGCTGACGCTCCATGTCGAATTCCCCCCCCAACCGTACATGTCGAATCCCCCCCTTTGAAAAAGGGGGGCTAGGGGGGATTTGCTTTTGGCTCGAATAGCACCAGAGAACAGCAAATCCTCCGAACCCCTCTTTTTCAAAGAGAGAGACCGAAGGCAAGAGTGATTTGGACCTTACGGCGTCAGCAACTTGCGCCAGCCCTCGATGCCGAGCTTCTCCAAGGTCTCCAGATTGCGCTCCACGATCACGTCCGGATCCGGGAACGCCGCCACCGCGCGTTCGACGCTGGCCTCGCGCAGCAGGTGCAGCATCGGATAAGGCGAGCGGTTGCTGCAGTTGCCGACCTCGTCGTAGGCGGTGTCGGCGAACTGGTAATCCGGGTGGAAGCTGGCGACCTGGATCTCGCCCTGCAGTTCCAGCGCCTCGACCGCGGCGTCGGCGGTGTCGAGGAAATCGTTGTAATCCAGGAAATCCGTGAGCACCCGCGGATGGATCAGCAGGGTGGTGTCGACCTGATCGGGTTCGGTCTGCTGCAGCCGGACCAGCTCGTAGGCCAGTTCCTCCAGCAAAGCCTCGGGTGTGGTCGCCTCGCTGAGCACGTAACGGACCTGGTCCTTGGCCACCACTGCCTTGGCGAACGGGCACAGATTGAGCCCGATCACCGCCCGTTCCAGCCAGCGGCGGGTGGCGACGATGGGCTCGGCTTCGGCGTCCATGGTCGCCGGCTCAGTCGCGGAAGTTTTCGAACTGCAGCGGGCGCTCGAACTCGCTGGCCTTGAGTAAGGCGATCGCGGTCTGCAGATCGTCGCGCTTCTTGCCGTTGACGCGCAGCTTGTCGCCGTTGATCTGGGCCTCGACCTTGAGCTTGGCGTCCTTGATCGCGGCCACGATCTTCTTGGCCAGCTTCTGCTCGATGCCCTGCTGCACGGTGATCTTCTGGCGGGCGCCGGCCAGATTGGTTTCGATATCGCCGAACTCCAGGCAGCGGCCGTCGATGCCGCGCGCGATCAGGCGCGCGCGCAGGATGTCCTGCATCTGCTTGAGTTGGAACTCGCTGGGCGCGGACTGGTTGATGAACTTGTCGTCGAGCTCGAACTTGGCCTCCACGCCCTTGAAATCGAAGCGCGTGGACAACTCGCGATTGGCCTGGTCGACGGCATTGGTGAGTTCGTGGGTGTCGACTTCGGAGACGACGTCGAAGGAAGGCATGGCGGTATCCGGATCGGTGCTGCGGGTGGGGAGGTAAAGGGTAGCGCAGCCGCGCAGCCGCGGCACGTAGCGTTGCGCGCGCATTGACGTCGGGACAACGCCGGCTTGGCTAGACTGGCGCTCTCGCCCAGTCCCCGGACCCGTACATGCTCAAGATCGCCGCCTATGCCGCCGCCAGCGCCCAGTCGCCGCTGGCCCCGCACTCGATCGAACGCCGTCAGCCCGGTCCGAACGAGGTCCTGATCGACATCCTGTATTGCGGCGTCTGCCATTCCGACATC
The DNA here is from genome assembly GCF_001429345.1 of Lysobacter sp. Root983. Lineage (NCBI taxonomy): Bacteria > Pseudomonadati > Pseudomonadota > Gammaproteobacteria > Lysobacterales > Lysobacteraceae > Lysobacter > Lysobacter sp. Root983. The sequence continues at coordinate 542,759 of NZ_LMJO01000016.1, read as the reverse complement.
CACCAGGCACGCGACGAGTGGGGCGGGTCGATCTTCCCGATGGTCCCGGGCCACGAAATCGTCGGCCGGGTCGCCCAGGTCGGTGCCGGGGTCGACAAGTTCCAGGTCGGCGATGCGGTCGGCGTGGGCTGCTTCGTCGATTCCTGCCGCGAGTGCCCGCAGTGCCGCGACGGCCTGGAGCAGTACTGCGACCAGGGCATGACCGGCACCTACAACTCGCACGAACGCGTCGGCGGCGCGCCCACCTACGGCGGCTACTCGACCCGGATCACGGTCGATCAGGACTACGTGTTGCGCATTCCCGCCTCGATCCCGCTGGACCGCGCCGCGCCGCTGCTGTGCGCGGGCATCACCACCTATTCGCCGCTCAAGCACTACGGCGTCAAGGCCGGCGACCGCGTGGCGGTGGTCGGCCTGGGCGGTCTGGGCCACATGGCGGTCAAGCTGGCGGCGGCGATGGGCGCGCAGGTCACCGTGCTGAGCACCTCCGAGTCCAAGCGCGAAGCCGCGCTGGCCCTGGGCGCGCAGGATTTCGCCGCCACCCGCGATCCGGCGGTGTTCAAGCGCCTGGCGCGCAGCTTCGACTTCATCATCGACTCGGTGTCGGGCGAGCACGATTACAACGCCTACCTGTCGCTGCTCAAGGTCGACGGCACCATGGTGCTGCTGGGCATCCCCGAAACCCCGGCGCCGGTCGCGGCCGGCGTGCTGATCACCAAGCGCCGCCGCCTGGCCGGCTCGATGATCGGCGGCATCGCCGAGACCCAGGAGATGCTGGATTTCTGCGCCGAACACGGCGTGGCCTCGGATATCGAGCTGATCGACATCGCCCAGATCAACGAGGCTTACGAGCGCATGATCAAGGGCGATGTGCGCTACCGCTTCGTGATCGACATCGCCAGCCTCGAAAACGCGGCCTGATCGCAGACGCGCCCGGGTCGTTTCGCTTTTCGTGGAAGCGGCGTTCGAGCCACGCCGGTCGATGCAAGCCTGATCGCGGCTCACGCCGCTCCCACAGCGGGGCGGCGGCGCTTCGGCTGGCGGCCCGACCGCACCTCATCGTCTAAGCTGGCCCGCATGCAATTGTTGCTGATCCCCTTGCTCGTCCTGCTCATGGTCCTGCTCGGCGCCCTGCTGCTGCCGGTGGCGCTGATCCAGCGCTATCGCTACGGAAAATCGCGCCGGCGCGCGATCGGCTGGACGATCTCCTTGAACCTGGGGGCGACCTTCGTCTCGCTGCTGCTGTTCTTCTTCAGCGCCTGGATCGTCGGCCACTGGATCGCCGACGCCAGCGTCTACGCCGCGGCCGGCGTGGCGCTGGGACTGCTGCTGGGCGTGGCCGGGCTGGCCCTGACCCGTTTCGAGTCCGAGCCCGGCGCCTTGTACTACACGCCCAACCGCTGGCTGGTGCTGGCCCTGACCCTGATCGTCGCCGCGCGTTTGGGTTTCGGCCTGGTGCAGGCGCTGCACCTGTGGGGACAGCAGGACGCGCGCGACGCCTGGCTGTCGCGGCAGGGCAGCCTGCTCGCGGTCGGCGGCATGATGCTGGGGTACTACCTGAGCTACGCCTTCGGATTGCGTCGACGCTGCCGGCGCCTGACCTGATCGGCCCATGACGGCGGCCGCGATTGCCGGCAAGATGCGGCTTCGCCTCCCCCGGCTGTGGACATGACTCGCGATTTCCTTTTCACCGCCGCGCGCGGCGGCACGGCCGCATGAGCGCCGATCGCAAACGCCAGACGCGCGCGGCCTTGAGCATGCTGGCCGCGGTCGGTTTGTTCGCGATGATGGACGCCGGCCTCAAGCTGCTCAGCGCGCGCTACCCGCCGTTCCAGGTCGCCTCCTTGCGCGGCGCGGCTTCGCTGCCGTTCGTGCTGGCCTGGGCCCTGGCCACGGTGGGCCCGGCGGCGCTGCTGCGCGTGCGTTGGTCCCTGCATCTGCTGCGCGGCGTGCTCGGCATCGGCATGATGGCGGCGTTCGTGTACGCGCTGCGCAGCCTGCCCTTGTCGACCGCGTACTCGGTCTTCTTCGTCGCGCCGCTGCTGATCACCGCGATGTCGGTGCCGCTGCTGGGCGAACGCGTCGGTCCGCGCCGCTGGATCGCCATCGCGGTCGGTCTGATCGGCGTGCTGGTGCTGCTGCGTCCCACCGGCGAGGGCATGCTGAGCCTGGCCTCGCTGGCGGTGCTGGGCGCGGCCCTGGCCTACGCGGTCAGCGCGATCACCGTACGCCTGCTCGCGCGCACCGACAGCACCCAGTCGATGATGGTCTGGCTGATGGCGATGCTCGCGATCGGCGCCGGCGCGCTGGCCTGGCCGGATTGGGTCGCGATCCGCAGCGCGGACCTGTGGCTGATCCTCGGCGTCGGCGTCGCCGGCGGTCTGGGTCAGTATGCGATCACCGAGGCCTTCCGCCTCGGCGAGGCCTCGCTGATCGCGCCGCTGGAATACACCGCCCTGGTCTGGGGCGTGCTGCTCGACCTCAGTCTGTGGGGCGTGCTGCCGGATGCGATCACCTGGCTGGGCGCGGCGATCATCGTCGCCAGCGGCTTGTATCTGCTGCGTCGCGAGCGTGCGCACGCCGAATCCGAACATCCCTGAACCGGGCTCTGGCCGGGCCCAGCCTCGCATCGCGTTTGCCTGTCTGTCTCCACACACAGGCAGGCTTCATGAAAACGTTCAGGACGAACTCCGTCACCGGCAAGCGCGCAGCGGTCGCGCTGCTGCTCCTCAGCGCGGTGGCGGCCGCGACGGTCTGGGCCTACAAGGGCCCGGCCGATCAGGTGGTATTGGAACCGGTGAAGCAGGGCGCGGACATTCCCGCCAGCAGCCGTCAGCGCAAGCTCTCGCTCAGCGCCGCCAAGGCCGCCGCGCCGATCTCGCTGGCCGCCGCCGCGGTCACCGACGAGGACGTCGGCGACAGCGACTCCTTCGGCCGCAACCTGCGTTGGCTGGGTTTGGCCGACATGGCGGTCGAGCTCACCGACACTTGCCCCAGCACCGACCCGGAGGCGGGCTGCAAGGTGCTCAATCCGGCGCCGGCATTCACCTCGTTCGCGTTCGAGGACCTGGGCCGCATCACGCTGCCCGGCAAATCCACCCAGTCCTTGCTGTGCTACTGGTTGTCGCCGGTGCTGACCGTGCGCTACGCCAATCCGACCGCGAGCCCGGTGGTGGCCCGGTTCCGCTATTCGCCGACGTTGACGGTCGAAAATCCGGTCCTGGCCACGCCGGGCCTGATCGACCCGACCACCGGTCTGCCGTTCAACGGCAAGCTGCTGACCGGCCTGACCTCGTCGGAAATGTTCGAGGTGCCCCTGGCGCCGGGCGTGGCGTTCACCGAACGCACGCGCGATTCTGCGGTGTGCATCGCCGGCTTCATCAGCCGCAAGTCGCTGGCCGATAACTACGGGCTCAGCGACGCCCAGATCAAGGAGTTCTTCAAGAAGCCGACCACCGTGCGCATGAACATCAGCGGCAACGCGCAATACGTGGAATCGGCCTCGCTCTACTTCGGCCTGCGCATCATCGGCGACTGAGGCCGCGAGGGTTCAATGGCGGCGGGCGCGGAGATGGGGGGCGCGCCTGCCGCCAGCTTTCGCCGCACCGCGCCATGACGGCGTGGCGCGATCGGCGTAGCGTCCGCCGTATCTCGTCGCCGAACGCCGCCGTCATGCGCCTGGATCTCGTTTCGCTCCGTGAGGCGCCGCTTTCAAGTCCGCGGCACGCGGGCATGCGTACGCGCCCGGGGCGCGCGAGCTGATGGCCGGCAGCGCCGCCAAGACGGTCGCGGCTTACCTGGCCGACCTCGCGCCCGAACGGCGCGCGGTGGTCGCGGCGGTGCGCGATCTGGTCAATGCGCAGCTGCCGGCCGGCTACGTCGAGGAAATGGCCTACGGCATGATCGCCTGGAACATCCCGCTCGCGCGCTATCCCAAGACCTACAACGGACAGCCGCTGTGCTACGTCGCGCTGGCGGCGCAGAAGAACGCCTACTCCCTCTACCTCAATGGCGTCTACGCCGACTCCGAACGCGAGCTGCGCCTGCGCGAGGCCTATGCGCGTGCCGGCCTCAAGCTCGACCTGGGCAAGAGTTGTCTGCGCTTCAAATCGCTGGACGGCCTGCTGCAGGACGAGATCGGCGCGATCGTGGCATCGACTTCGGTGGAGGCGTACATCGCCCTGTACGAGGCGAGCCGTCGCAAGGCTTGAGGGGCCAGCAGACGGGATCGTTCATGGCCGCCTGTCGGCGGGCGACGTTCGAAGCGGGTCGGCGTGTCAGGTGAGCAGCTTGATCTTGTCTCGATAACTGCGTGACAGCTTCAGCTCATGCCCCGAGTCGAGCCTGAGAAAATACTCGCCGTTGACGTGTGGGCGCATCTCTTGGACCCTCGCCAGATTGACGATGGTGGAGCGATGGATGCGCGCGAATTTCCGCGGGTCCAGGCGTTGCTCGAGTTCTTGCATCGTGCCGCGCAGTACGTGGGTCTGCTCGCCCGTATGCAGGCACATGTAGTCGCCGGCCGCGTCGACCCAGCGTATCGAGTCGAGTTCGATGCGCAACAGCCGGCCGCCGTCCCGGATCGTCAAGGTGCGGCCAGCGGGAACGGCTTCATCCCCGAGCAAGCCCTCGATCTTCGCGCGTTGCGCGCCGGGCAGGGTCGCGATGAACTTGAGTAAGCGTTCGTAGTGGTCCCCGATATCGCGCGCGGCCAGGCGCTCGCGCGCCCGCTCGACCGATTCGTCCAGGCGCGCGTCGTCGACCGGCTTGAGCAGGTAGTCCAGCGCGCTCGCGGCGAACGCGGCAGAGGCGTAGTGATCGTAAGCCGTGACGAACACCGTCAACGGAATCTGAGTGGCGGGCACCATGCGCAGCAGATCGAAGCCGTCGATGCCTGGCATCTGGACGTCGAGAAACATCAGCTGCGGGCGCAAACTGGAGATGGCGTAGAAGGCCTGGCGGCCGTTGCCGGCCTCGCCGACGATCTCGATGTCGCTGTGACGGCCCAGGCGCAGTTCCAATCCCCGGCGAGCCAGGGGTTCGTCGTCGACGATCAGCGTGCGGATCCTCTTCATGGCCGCTCGCTCTGATCGATGACGAACGGCAGGCGCACATGCACGTCCACACCCTCGGGATCGCGGTTGCGAATGCTCAGATGCTGGCGCTCGCCATACAGCACGCGCAGCCGTTCGCGCGTGTTGGCCAGGCCGACGCGCGCGTGGCCGTTGGTAGCCGAGTCGGATTCGACGAAGCCCGGGCCGTTATCGCAAAGATGCAAGTCGAGCATGTCGCCGTCGAGCCGTGCACTGAGCTCGATGCACCCGCCCTCTTCGCGTTTGGTGACCGCGTGCTTGATCGCGTTCTCGATCAGCGGCTGCAGGATCAGGCTCGGTACCAGCGCGTCGCGTACGCCGGGCTCGATATCCACCGTCATGTTCAGGCGATCGCCAAAGCGCACCTGTTCGATGCCGAGATAGAGATTTAGCGCCTCAATCTCCTGCGTGAGCGTCACCTGCTGCTCGGGATCGGAGTCGAGGGAATGGCGCAGGAACGACGACAGGCTCGCGACCATGCGGTAGGCGGTATCCCGCTGGTCGTCCAGCACGAGGGTGGAGATCGCGTTGAGGGTATTGAACAGAAAGTGCGGGTTGAGCTGGTAACGGAGCATCTTGATCTGCGCCGCGTGCGCGGCGTTACGCGCGCGCAACGCGGCTTCCTTCTGCTGTTGCAGCTGCAGCGCGAACTTGATTCCGAAATACAGCGCGCTCCACGACAACAGGAGGTAGAGCGTTGAGGCGAAGTACCACAGGTAGCCGAACACACTGCGCAGCTGACAGTCGTCGCAGTAGCTGAAAGCGATCGCGACGTAGAGCTTCATCTGCACGAGTGTGGCCAGCACGAGCAAGCCGATCGCCGCTGCCGCCATCTTCGCCACGGGCAGCCCCCACAATCGTCGATAACTCAGGCGCAGCAGGCTGGTGATCGCGAAGCCGCAGGCGGTCACGGATAGCGAGGCGTACACATAGTGCAACGGCTTGCCGTCGCCCATCGCAGCGGTGAAATGGAGGACGAAGTAACCCATCCATCCCAGGACCTGCAAGGGCCAGAACAGGCGCTTCGAGGTCGCCGCGGTCGAATCGGGCAAGACGATGGAACTCATCGGGGCGTTCTTCATGAGCGGCGCTCACTATGAACTAGTCCCTGCGCAGTTTGAAGGCGCCAGGGGCCGCGTCGGGCGTTCAAACGTTTCGGCGTGCCTTCGCAACGCTTCGTCGCGTCGGCTGGAGACTTTCTCTCGTCGTACCTGCCTAATCGGTGGATCGGTATCCCTGGGCGAAAGAGATTCTATGTCGGCATTTTCCTTGGTTATTGCGGCCGCTGCCGCGGTGGTTCCCGGCCCGACGAACATCGATCCGGCGACTCGCGCCGCGATCGAGGCGACTTGCTTCGATTATGCGGACGGTCAGCTCGCGGGCGATCCGGATCGGGTCGCCCGCGCTTTGCATCCGGACCTCGCCAAGCGCGCGGTCATAGGCGATACCCCGTACGAACGGCTAGGCCTGCGGCGCATGTCGAAGGAAGAGCTGGTGGGGCTGACCCGAAACGGCGCCCTGAAGACGCCGAAGGAACGTTGGGATCGCAGTTGCCGCGTGCTCGATGTAACCGGCAACGCAGCGTCGGTGAGGCTGGAGACGCCATGGTTCGTCGACTACTTCCATATGGGAAAGTTCGAGGAGCGCTGGATCATCGTGAATGCGCTTTGGTACCCCAAGCCCAAGTGATCCCGGCGTCGTTCGTGGCGTTTCCGGTTGCCCTACCCATGCGGAGTGTGCAGTGAGAATTAGCGGTCTGATGATGGTTTGCCTGTTGGCGTCTGCCTGTGCGCCGATGGATCGCGCACCGCCTTCGATGGCTGCGAGCGAGCCGGCTGCGCCTACACAGGGGCAGGGGGCCCCTGTCGCGGAGCGGGTCTTGCCATCGCCGCAGGCCGATGTCGCCCGCCTGGCGGGCGCAGGGTGGCTGTCGAGTACGCGCAACGACTACAACCTCAGCACCGATGCCGCGCAGACGCTGATGGTGTTCGCGCGCTCGGAGGCGAACTTCAAGGAGAGCCGAGTGTGGTTCGCGGCGCGGGAGGGCAGCGGTTGGGGCGATGCGGCGGTAGCGTCGTTTTCCGATCCGCGTTACCGCGATTCCGACCCCTGGCTGACGCCCGATGGCAGGATGCTCTATTTCGTCTCCAACCGCCCTGTCAGCGGTGAGGCACCTAATACCAGCTTGGATATCTGGCGCGTCGTGCGGGAGGATGGGCGTTTCGGCGAGCCGGAGCATCTGGCTGCGTTGGCCAGCGAGGGCGAGGAGCTAGGCCCCGAGCTGCACGATGGCTGGCTCTACTTCAATAGCTCGCGCAAGGGTGGGCCGGCGAAGTTGGCGATCTATCGGGCGCGCATGGACGGTGACGGCTTCGCTGCGCCGCAGGCGCTGGGCGCGCCGTTCAACAACGGTACGATCCAAGGCGACTTCACACTCTCGTCGGATGGCGCCTTGGCCCTGTTCTGGAGCCAGCGCGGCGATTCCGCGGATGCCGACCTATTCGCCGCATGTCGTACCCGCGATGGCTGGTCGGCAGCGGTGCGTCTGCCTCCACCGATCAATGCGCCCGGCATGGACTTCACTCCGTCGTTGTCTGCCGATGGCAGGGAGCTGCGCTTCGCGAGCATGCGCAAGTCGGCACAGGCGGACGACGCCTCCCCGTTCTTGAACGGGCAAGCCAACATCTTTGTGGCGCCCGTCGAATTGGCGATTCAGGCCACCCGGCGAGTTCTGCCCTCCGTCCGCTGCAGTCGCTGAGCGGACTCCCAGGGCGGTTCAGCGCACCGCCTTCCCGAAATGCGCCGGCGGTCGCGAAGGCGCCGTCTTACGGCGCCGCCACCTTCGCATCCCGCACCACCACCTCGCCGCCCTTCATCACGAACACGGGCTGCGCGTCCAGGGCGTGGATGTCGGCGAGCGGATCGCCGCTCACCGCGACCAGGTCGGCGTAGCGGCCGGCTTCGACCGCGCCGACCTTGTCCGACCAGCCCAGCAGTTCGGCGGCATCCGAGGTCGCCGCGCGCAGCGCCTGCATCGGCGTCATGCCCCATTCGACCATCTTGGGAAACTGTTTGCGGTTGTCGCCGTGCGGATAGACGCCGGCATCGGTGCCGAAGCCCATGCGCGCGCCCGCGCGCACGGCTTTGCGGAAGTTCTCGCGCTGGGTGCGGCCGACCAGCTTTTCCTTGTCGATCATCTGCTGCGGAAAGCCCAGGCGCCCGTACTCGGCGAGGATGTAGTCGTCGTTGTAGACGTCCATGACCAGCCAGGTGCCTTTCTGCTTGGCCAGGCGCAGGCCCTCGTCGTCGATGAAACTGGCGTGCTCGACCGAGTCGACGCCGGCCAGGATCGCCATGCGGATCGCCTCGGCGCCGTGGGCGTGCGCGGCCACGCGCTTGCCCCAGCGATGCGACTCGTCGACGATTGCGTTCATCTCTTCCTGGGTGTACTGCGGCGCGCCCACCGACGCCTCCGCGCTGAGCACGCCGGCGCCGGCCATGAACTTGATCACCTCGGCGCCGTGCTTGATGTTGTCGCGGACCTTGGCGCGCACCGCCTCGACGCCGTCGGCGACGCCGGTGGCGTTGTGGAATTCCAGATACGGCGAGAAGCCGGTGTTGCCGTCGATGTGGCCGCCGGTGGCGCCGATCGCCAGGCCCGAGGGCAGGATGCGCGGGCCCTGCAGCTTGCCGTGCTCGATCGCGCGCGCCAGGGCGACGTCGATGTACTCGCCCGAGCCGACGTTGCGCACGGTGGTGAAGCCCGCATGCAGGGTGCGTTCGGCGTAGAGATGCGCGGTCACCGCATCGTCGATCGGGCTGCGCTTGAGGATGTCCTCGAAATAGTTGCCGGTGCCGCTGGTGGAGTCGCCGGTGATGTGCACGTGCAGGTCGATGAAGCCCGGCAACAGGGTGGCCGAGCCCAGGTCGATCAGCTCCATCCCCGCTGGGGCCTCGCCGCCGCCGGACACGCCGACGATCTTTTCGCCCTCGATCAGCACCAGCGGCCGCTCGATCACGCGCTGGTGGGCGGTGTCGATCAGGCGCGCGGCGCGCAGCGCGATGCGCTTGGGTGCGGCGGATGCGTCGTTCGCGTACGCATCGGCGCCGGGCAGCGCGAGCAGCAGTAGGGCAAGCAGGGCGGGTAGACGCATGGCGGCACTCGGCTGGGAGGGAAGCTGCGAGTGTAGCCACGCCCGCGCGGGCGCAGCAGTGCGCCAAGACCGGTTTCGACGCGGATGTGCGGCCGATGTGGATGGGGAGCAACGGCGGCCCACGAAAAAGGCGGGCCCCGTCGCCGGGGCCCGCCTGCGTTGCTGTTTGCGGCGGTGCGGGCCTTAGAAGCGCGCACCCAGGCCGACGCCCAGGATCACCGGGTTCAACTCGGCCTCGCCGACCTTGACGCCGTTGACGCGCGCGTCGGACTTGCCCTGCAGGTAGCGCACATCGGCGCGCGCGAACCAGGTCGGGTTGATGTTGAGGTCGACGCCGGCGGTGGCCATCGCGCCCTTGGCGGTTTCCACGCCGATGCGCTGGCCGGCCAGTGCGCCGGTCGGCTCGGCCTTTTCGCCGCTGTAGTTGGACTCGTAGTAGCCCAGGCCCACGAACGGACGCACGACCTTGTCCGGCGCGCCGAAGTGGTACTGGCCGCTCACGGCATAGGGCTGCGCCTCGACGCTACCGGCCTTGGCGCCGTTGAGGTTGACGCGGTGACCGAACTTGTCGGCTGCGCCCCAGGCTTCGACCGCGATGTTGTCGGTGATGTAGTAGCTGGCGCTGAGGGTGGCGGCGCCATCGCCGTCGGCCTGGGCGCGTGCGCCGGCGATCGACGGGTTCTTGGTCGGTTCGGACAGGGCATAGCCGCCGACGACGGCGAAACGCTTGCCGGCCGCGGTGCCGGTATCGGCGTCCTGAGCGAAGGCGGCCGGGGCAACGGCCAGAGTGCCCAGCAGGGCTAGGGTCAAATGACGAAAACGCATCATGGCGTGGACTCCTGAAGTTTCTTTTGTGAGCCTTGGGGGAGGCGTGCGCAGGCTAGGACTTCGCGCATGAACCGTGCTTGTTTCGCGATCGCGCGGCTCGGAACTTTTGCGCGTGCTGCGTCGCGATCGCCGTCGCGCGGCGGTGCACGCAGTGATGAACCGAACTTGAAAGGGCCTCCGAGCGCGGCGCTTCCTGGCTGAACGAGCACGCCGCGAACGCTGTGCTGGTCATGGCGCGGTTGTGCGCAAAGCGCACCGCAGCGGGCTGCGTATGGAAAGGAGTCGCGACGCGCGACGATGCTGAATATCGGCCGAAGCGCGAACCGTATGGAGGCCGTCGCTCACGCGCATACCGATGATCGTCTTGAAATCGCGGCGCGCGGCTCTTTGCAACCGACCATGAACGCTGCCGTATGTCGGGGCGCCGTTCCGCCGCGCCATGACGAAGGTCACGCTCCCCACCGGCAGGGGACGCGCCGCCGCGCGCACGGCATGATGGCCGCATCCCGACATGGAGTTCGACGATGCGCCGCCCTGCCCAGATCCGTCCCGCCCGTTCCCTCGCGCCGCGTCTGCTGGCGCTGACCCTGCTGGCCTTGTCCTGCGGCGGCGCCTGGGCCGCGGAGATCGAGTGCAACGTCGAGAGCGATTACGAGCTGACCCTCAACGAGCGCAGCGTGATCTTCACCCGCGACACCGGCGCCCCCAAGGCGATCGTGATGCGCCAGGGCCGGCTGTTCGTGGACGACAAGTGGCTGAGCCTGAGCGCGGCCGACAGCCGCCGCATCGCCGATTTCGAGCAGCAGACCCGCGCCGCCATGCCCGAGGCCCAGCAGATCGGGCGCGAGGCCGCCGAGATCGCCTTCACCGCCCTGGGCGAGGTCGCGGCCAGCTTCAGCAGCGATCCCAAGGCCGCGCGCGCCAAGATGGACAAGGCGCGCGCCCAGATCGACGCGCGCCTGGCGCGCTCGGTCACGCCGACCCACTTCAACGGCAAGGACTTGGGCGAGGGCATCGGCGACGCCGTGGCCGAGGTGATCCCCAGCCTGATCGGCGACATCGTCGGCGGCGCGATCGGCGCGGCCTTCAGCGGCGACGAGACCCGGCTCAAGCGCCTGGAGAACCTGGACGCCCAGGTCGAGGCCAAGGTCAAACCGCGCGCCGATGCGCTGGAAGTGCGCGCCGAGGGCCTGTGCCGGCGCATGGTCGAGCTGGACCGGATCGACGATTCGCTGGAAGTCCGCCTCGACGGCAAGCCCTTGAACCTGATGACCGCGAAGGCCGAGCGGAGCAAGGTCACGACCAGGAAGTAAGCGCGGCGGGCCTCGACGCGCCTGCGGCGCTGTCTTTCGGCACGAATGCCGCGGTCGCGCCCGCCCGGTCCCGACCGGGCCGCGTGCCCGCGCGGCCCCAGTACCCGCCCGTACGCGCAAGCCGCCAAAGGCCGCGGTTGGCGTGGCTGGCTCCAGCAGCCACAATAGGGTTTTCGCGCATTTGCGGAGCCCCACGATCATGGCTGAGCTGAAGGAAGCACGCGTCCCCGACATCGGCGACTACGACGGCGTCCCCGTCATCGAATTGCTGGTCGCGGTCGGCGACACGGTCCAGCAGGACCAGGGGCTGGTCACCCTGGAATCCGACAAGGCCACCATGGAAGTCCCGGCGCCGTTCGCCGGCATCGTGCGCGAGCTCAAGGTCAAGATCGGCGACAACCTGGCCGAAGGCAGCGTGGTCGCCCTGATCGAGCCCAGCGAGGGCGCCGCCGCCGCGGCTCCGGCCGCCGCCGAAGCGCCGAAGGCCGAGGCGCCCGCCGCTCCGACTCCAGCCGCTCCCGCGCCGGCTGCCGCGCCCGCTCCGGCACCTGCCGCTGCTGCGCCCGCCGCGCCGGTCGCCCTGGCCGGTGCCGGTGCCGGCACCGATCCCGAAGCCATGCCGCCGCGTACTCCGCCGGTGGCCTTCACCGCCGACGAACTGCTGCCGGACAAGGTGCCCTACGCCAGCCCGGCGGTGCGCCTGTTCGCGCGCGAGCTCGGCGTCGATCTGGCGCGCGTCGCCGGCAGCGCGCGCGGCGGCCGTATTTCCAAGGAGGACGTGCAGTCCTTCGTCAAGGGCGTGATGCAGGGCGGCGGTGGCGCGCCGGCCAGCGCGGGCGCCGCGCCCGCGCTCGGCGGCGGCCTCAACCTGCTGCCCTGGCCCAAGGTCGACTTCAGCAAGTTCGGCGAGACCGAAACCAAGCCGCTGTCGCGCATCCAGAAGCTGTCCGGCGCCAACCTGGCGCGCAACTGGGCGATGATCCCGCACGTCACCCAGCACGACGATGCCGACATCACCGATCTGGAAGCGCTGCGGGTGGCGCTGAACAAGGAGAACGAGAAGGCCGGCCTCAAGCTGACCATGCTCGCGTTCCTGATGAAGGCCAGCGTGGCTGCGCTGCAGAAGTACCCGACCTTCAACGCCTCGCTCGACGCCTCGGGCGAAAACCTGACCCTGAAGAAGTACTTCCATATCGGCTTCGCCGCGGACACCCCGAACGGCCTGGTCGTGCCGGTGGTGCGCGACTGCGATAAGAAGGGCGTGCTGCAGATCGCCAAGGAAACCGGCGAACTCGCGGCCAAGGCGCGCGACGGCAAGCTCGGCCCGGCCGACATGAGCGGCGGCTGCTTCTCGATCAGCTCGCTGGGCGGCATCGGCGGCACCGCGTTCACCCCGATCGTCAACGCGCCGGAAGTCGCGATCCTGGGCGTGTCGAAGTCGGCGACCAAGCCGGTCTGGGACGGTAAGCAGTTCGCGCCGCGCTTGATCCTGCCGCTGTCGCTGTCCTACGACCACCGCGTCATCGACGGCGCCGCCGCCGCGCGCTTCACCGCATACCTCGGCCAGCTGCTGGGCGATATGCGGCGCGTGCTGCTGTAAGCGGCCGCGCGGCGCCGGGCGCGATCATGCCGATCCGACTTCGTCACAGCGCGATCGGGCTGCTGCTCGCCGTCGGCCTGTGGTCGACGGCGGTCGCCGCCGCCGAGCCGGCAGCGCCCAAGTCGCTGTCGGCGACGCTGGACGCGCACCTGACCGCGATCAACGCGCGCGACCTCGACGGCTTGCTGGCGACGGTCACCCGCGGCGACAAGCTCACCCTGATCCTGCCCAACGGTCAGGTGCTCGAGACCCGCGAGCAGTTCCGCCAGCTGCACGTCGACTGGTTCGCCGAACAGGACTGGCGCATGCGTTTCCAGACCTATTCGGTGCGCGAACTCGGCGATGTCGGGGTCGCGTTGGTGAAGTACGAATCGCAGACCCGGCAGCCCGACGGCGCCTACCTGACCCGACGCGAGGCCTGGCTCAGCCTGGTATTCGCGAAAGAGTCCGATGGCTGGCGCCTGGTGTACGACCAGAACACCGTGATTCCCCCGACCACGCCCTGAACCCAGGATCCCGACAGGCCTCATGAGCGACTCCCGCGCCTTCTGTGTTTCCGCTTTCGCGTTAGCGATCACCGCGCTGTTGCTGGCCGCGCCGCTGGCGCGCGCCGCCGACGAGTGCAAACCCGAGCTCGGCCGAGGCTGGCCGCCGGCGACCGAGAACCACGGCAGCGCGGTCGAACGCCTGTTCGCGGCCGGCGCCACGCCCACGCTCAGCCTGACCACCCTGCCGCGCTACAGCACCGAGAGCGGTCTGCTGCTGATCCCGGGCGAGGGCGACGCCGATTGGCGCCTGCGCTACGCCGAAGCCGACGACCGCGTCGCCTCCTGGAGCGGCGGCACCCTGCGCATGCGCGTGGACCAGGAGCCGGAAGTCGCCGAAGTGCCGATGCCGGCCGCGCTGGCCAAGCGCATGGTCGCCGACTGGCGGCGCGCGCTGAGCGCGACCGTGCCTGAGGACCGCGCCGCGGGCTTCCACGACGAGGACACCCTGCTGTTCATGGTCGACGGCATGCGCGTGAGCGGCCTGCTGCCCGAGTGCGGCGCCGGCGAACTGCTGATGCGGCAAAGCGAACTGTTGATCAAGGCGACCGACGACGGCAACGAGCGGCGCGCGCGCCGCTGGACCGAACTGTCGGTGCAACTGGACGAATTGGACCAATGGCTGGCCGGCAATGCCGCCGCCGGCGCGGGAGTAGCGAATGGCAACGATTGAAGTCAAAGTCCCGGACATCGGCGGTTACGACGACGTACCGGTCATCGAGTTGCTGGTCGCCGTCGGCGACACGGTCAAGAAGGACCAGGGGCTGGTCACGCTGGAGTCGGACAAGGCGACGATGGAAGTGCCCTCGTCGGCCGACGGCGTGGTCAAGTCGATCAGCGTCAAGCTCGGCGACAAGGTCGCCGAGGGCACGGTGATCGCGGTTCTGGAAGCCGCTGGCGAGAGTGAGGCCAAGGCTGCGCCCGCCGCGGCCGCGCCTGCACCGGCGAAGGCCGCCGAAGCCGCGCCCGCGCCGGCTGTGGCTGCCGCGCCCGCGACGCCAGCGCCTAGCGCCGCCGCGTCCAGCGGCCGCAAGGCCGACGTCGAATGCCGCATGCTGGTGCTCGGTTCCGGCCCCGGCGGCTACACCGCCGCCTTCCGCGCCGCCGACCTGGGCCTGGATACGGTGCTGGTCGAGCGCTACGCCACCCTCGGCGGCGTCTGCCTCAACGTCGGCTGCATTCCGTCCAAGGCCCTGCTGCACGCGGCCGCGCTGATCGACGAGACCTCGCATTCGGCCGACATCGGCCTGGATTTCGGCACGCCCAAGATCGACCTGGGCAAGCTGCGCGATTTCAAACAGAACAAGGTGGTCGGCCAGTTCACCAAGGGCCTGGCCGGCATGGCCAAGCAGCGCAAGGTGCGCGTGGTCACCGGCACCGGCCGTTTCGTCTCGCCCAACGAATTGGAAGTGCAGGGCGAGAGCGGCACTCAGCTGATCCGTTTCGAGCAATGCATCATCGCCGCCGGTTCGCAGGCGGTGAAGCTGCCGGGCTTCCCCTGGGACGACCCGCGCGTGATGGATTCCACCGACGCGCTGGAACTGGCGGAGGTGCCGAAGAAGCTGCTGGTCGTCGGCGGCGGCATCATCGGCCTGGAAATGGCCACGGTCTATCGCGCCCTGGGCAGCGAAGTCACCGTGGTCGAGTTCATGGACCAGCTGATGCCGGGCGCGGATCCGGACCTGGTCAAGCCGCTGGCCGATCGCATCAAGAAGCAGGGCGTGGCCGTGCATCTCAAGGTCAAGGCCGCCGGCACCGAGGCGAGCAAGCAGGGCCTCAAGGTGTCGTTCGAACCCGCGGTCGCGGGCGGTAGCGCGCCCGAGGCGCAGCTGTTCGATCGCGTGCTGGTCGCGGTGGGCCGCGCACCCAACGGCGGCAAGCTCGACGCCGACAAGGCCGGCGTGCAGGTCACCGAGCGCGGCTTCATTCCGGTCGATCGGCAGATGCGCACCAACGTGCCGCACATCTTCGCGATCGGCGACCTGGTCGGTAATCCGATGCTCGCGCACAAGGCCACCCACGAGGGCAAGCTCGCGGCCGAAGTCGCCGCCGGCGAGAAGAAGGAATGGGTGGCGCGGGTGATTCCGTCGGTGGCCTACACCGATCCGGAAATCGCCTGGGTCGGCGTTACCGAAACCGAAGCGAAGGCCAAGGGTCTGAAGGTCGGCGTCGGCAAGTTCCCCTGGGCCGCGAGCGCGCGCGCGCTGGGCCTGGGCCGCAGCGAGGGTTTCACCAAGCTGATCTTCGACGAGGCCACCCACCGGGTGATCGGCGCCGGCATCGTCGGCGTGCACGCGGGCGATCTGATCTCGGAGCTGGCCTTGGCCATCGAGATGGGCTGCGAGGCGTCCGACATCGGCCACACCATCCACCCGCATCCCACCTTGAGCGAGTCGGTGGCGATGGCGGCGGAGGTGTACGAGGGCACGATCACGGATCTCTACATTCCGAAGAAGAAGGCGTAATCGCGCCCATCCGTTCCCTCTTCCGCTTGCGGGAGAGGGCTAGGGTGAGGGCGGCGGCACCGCAGGCGCAACGGCTCTCGCTTTTCGCGTCGTTCGTCGTGCCGCGAAGGTTGGCGGCTGTGCCTTTGCGTTCTACCGCAAGTGCTTAGCTGTGTGGAGCCTTGCTCTGGCTCGTCATCCCGTTAAAGCGGGTTCCGCGTTACTTCGACGGAGCCGAATATCCAGTGTCTTTAGCGTGCACTCGCACGCGAGTCCGCCTTCGCCTTTGATTCCCTCCTTTATCAAAGGGTAAAGCCGTGCGGCTTGCGAACCGCAGGGTCGTACACGACCGAACGCCGACCACTTGCTCCTAAGCTCTTAGCTCTTAGCTCCTAGTTCCTAGCTCTTTAGCTCCCTCCTTTATCAAAGGAGGGTTGGGGAGGATTTGCTTTGGCTTTGCTTTGCGTGTGCTCTTCACGAAGGTCAAAGGCTTCCGCCTGCTGCGCATGCGGGTCACTTTCTCTTGCTAGCCCAAGAGAAAGTAACCAAAGAGAAGGGCTAGCGGGACCAAACCTCCCCTGCGAGCGCGAGCTGGCGCCGGGATTTTTCGAATGGACGTCCCTGTCCATTCGAAAAACGGCGCGCGTCCTGCGCGCCGCCCTTCGGGTCTACGGTTGGTCGGGTGAGTGCGGGGCTTTTGGGCTTCAATGCCGCGGCAACGGCAACGGCAACGGCAACCGCAACCGCAACCGCAACCGCAACCGCAACCGCAACCGCAACCGCAACCGCAACCGCAACCGCAGCCGCAGCCGCAGCCGCAGCCGCAGCCGCAGCCGCAGCCGTTAGGCCGATTCGCCGATCAGAACGCGAACGTCACGCCCGCCATCGGGCCTTTGAAGCGCTGGTCCAGGCCTAGCACGCCGTCGCTGCCGCGCTGGTCCACGTCCAGCTTGAACCAGTCGTAGCCGACGAATACGCCCACGTTGGGCGTGAAGCGGTATTCGACCAGAGCGTTGGCGCGGCTGAGGTCGCCTTCGTAGTCGTCGAAGTTGCCCCAGCTCGCGTCCAGGTACTGGCCCTGGGCGACGAAGCGCCAGTGCTCGTTCGGTGCCACGGTCAGGCGCGCGCCGACCACCGGCGCGTAGCCGTCGTCGCTGGAGCGCGATTCGTAGGTGTTGACGCCGGACTCGGCGTACAGCTTGCCTTCGAGCTTGGCGTACTCGACGCCCAGCTGCAGGCCGAGGCTGACGGTGTCGGTTTCGACCACCGCGTAGTCGTAGACCACGCTGGCCAGTTCGAACTTGGCCTTGGCCTTGGCGAAGCTGCCGGCGGGGATGGTCACGTTGTCGAACGACAGGTCCTGGCCCAGCGTCGCGCGGCGGTCCTTGTCGTAGCCGAAATAGTTGAACAGCAGACGATTGCGCTCGCTGAAGCGGAACTGGCCTTCCAGACGCGGCACCACTTCGTCGCCGCCGAAATCGAAGTCCTCGCTGAACTCGAATGGCTGGCCGGCGAACACGGTGCTGCCGCGCAGTTCGCTTTGCGCGTCCACTTGCATCGCGCCCAGGCGCAGGGTGAAACGGTCGTCTTCGATGGCATGCGCTGGCAGCGCGAATACGACGCCGGTCGCGGCCAGCGCGAGCGTCAGGGGCAGGGTCTTGGGATTCACTAGTCGCACTCCGGATCGGGGGATGGGCCGTGCGGCACAACAAAAGTGCACGGCAGCCACATCAATGCCGAACGGCGGGTGCAACGACCGTGAAAGCGCGCGTTTGAATCGCGCGATTCAAAGTAGCGAAGGCCGGAAACGCGATAGGCGTCACAAAAGGCGAAGCCCCGGCCGGGGCCGGGGCTTCGGGGAGCCCACCGCTGCTTTTGCCATTGACGAGGAGAGAGTGGCGGGGGGCGTTCTATAAGACTGACCGGGGTCGGGCGGAAAGGTTCCGCGACTTTTCAGGTCGCCAGCGCGGCGGCCTCGGCCTCGGCCCGGCGGCGCTCGATCCGCTTCCAGACCTTCTCGTGCAGGTGGAAAGCCACGGTATTGCAGGCCGGTTCGACCAGGGCCAGGGCGCCGCCGACCCAAACGCTGCCGGTCATCAGATAGCCGACCAGGAAGGCGACGGTGAAATGCACGCAGGCGAAGCTTACGGTCTTGCCCATGATGGCGGCCACTAAATGAGAATTATTCTCAATTGTGCACGCGCGAGTCGCGAAGTCAAATCGATAGACACGCTCGCTTCGATAGTCATCGGCTATCGCGTTTTCGCCCCCGCGGATCCGCGCCGCGGACTTGACCTCCCAGGTAATTCAATGACCTACGCGGCGCGCGCACAGTGTTGCGCATGGACCGAAGACGCATCGAAGCCGTCCTCACCCCGGGCACTGCGCCGCACGCGGCCGTGACGCCCGGCGGTTGCCCGAAACGCTTACGCGTTCTATACTTTTGCGGCTCTACCGGGCGCTTTGCGCCTACCCCAGACCGACGAGACCCGCGTGCACGATCCATTGTCCACGGGCCGCCGGCTGGCGTCGCGCGCGATTGCCTGGCAAGCCGGCGCGACGGCGCTGACCGCGCTGGCCTTCCTCCCCCTCGGTGCGCGACATGCGCTAGCGGGCGCGGTCGGCGGAGGCGCGGTCTTCGCGGGTGCGGTGGTGGCGGCCTGGATGGCGCTAGGGGGCGGCGTGCAGCCGGCCGGCGCGGCCATAGGCCGCTTGCTGGCTGGAGTCATGCTGAAGTGGGTGGTGGTGTTCTTGATGCTCGGGCTGGGTCTGGCCGTGCTTCGGTTGCCGCCGCTGCCAATGCTGGTCGGGGTGCTCGCGGCGACGCTGGCCTTCGTACTGGCCAATCTTTTGAAACGATAGGTGTCTTTTCGTGAGTGAACAGACCGGTTCGGGCGGCCTGAACGAATACATCAAGCACCACCTGACCCACAACACCACGGAGGTGTTCGGGGGGCAGTTCCATTTCGACTCGTGGATCGTCGCTCTGGTGCTGGGCTTGGTGTTCGTGCTGTGGTTCGGTCTGGCGGCTCGCAAGGCCACCGCCGGCGTTCCCAGCAAGGGCCAGGCCTTCGTCGAGATGATCGTCGAGTTCATCGACGGCCAGGTGAAGGACACCTTCCACGGCGACCGCCGTTCGGTCACGCCGCTGGCGCTGACCATCTTCATGTGGGTCGTGTTCATGAACACGATGGACCTGCTGCCGCTGGATCTGTTCGGCTGGCTGGTCCACACCACCGCCGGCGCCGAAGCCGCGCACCACACTTATTTCCGCGCCGTTCCCACCGCCGACCTCAACACCACGTTCGCGCTGTCGGCCTCGGTGTTCTTCATCTTGATCGGCCACGCGGTCTCGGCCAAGGGCGCGCTGGGCTTCGGCAAGGAGCTGCTGACCGCGCCGTTCCACGCCCACGGCTTCATGAAGATCGTGCTGGTCCCGGTCAACCTGGTGATGAACGTCATCGAGTGGCTGGTCAAGCCGGTTTCGTTGGCGATGCGACTGTTCGGCAACATGTACGGCGGCGAGTTGGTGTTCATGCTGATCGCCGGCCTGATGGGAAGCATCTACACCATCGTCCCCGGCATCATCGCCAACGCGGCCTGGGCGATCTTCCACATCCTGATCATCCTGCTGCAGGCCTTCATTTTCATGATCCTCACGGTCGTCTACATCGCAGGCGCCCGCGAAAGCCATTGATTCAAGCCGCGTCACCCAGCTGCACCCCCAATTCGTTTTCCCTTCACCGTTTAGCACTACCTCTACCAGGAGAAGCACCATGGAGTTCATCGCCAACGTTCAGGGTCTGACCGCGATCGCGATCGGCATCATCATCGGTCTCGGCGCTCTGGGCGCTTGCCTCGGCATCGCGATCATGGGTTCGAAGTTCCTCGAATCCGCCGCTCGCCAGCCGGAGCTGGTCCCGATGCTGCAGGGCCGTATGTTCCTGCTCGCCGGTCTGATCGACGCCGCGTTCATCATCGGTCTCGCCGTGGCGCTGTTCTTCGCGTTCGCCAACCCGCTGATCAGCGTCCTCCAGGCCTGATCCGGGCCGGTTCGCGCGGCAACGCGCGAATCGGGCACACGGGCCGGCCACTCGGCCGGCTCCAGTACGACTACGTCGAGGACCCGTCATGAATCCCAACATGACTTTCTTCGGCCAGATGCTCTCCTTCGCGATCCTCGTCTGGTTCACGATGAAGTTCATTTGGCCGCCGCTGAACGCGGCCATCGAAGAACGCCAAAAGAAGATCGCCGAAGGCCTGGCCGCGGCGGAGCGTAGCCAGAAGGATCTCATCCAGGCGCAAGAGCGCGCGGATGCGGAACTTCGCGAGGCTCGCACCAAGGCCAACGAGATCATCGATCAGGCGCATCAGCGCGCCAATCAGATCATCGACCAGGCCAAGACCGATGCCGTCGTCGAAGCCACGCGCCAGAAGGCGTTGGCCGATGCCGAAATCGTCGCCGCCGCCACGCGTGCCCGCGAGGACCTGCGCAAGCAGGTGTCGACGCTGGCCGTCAGCGGTGCCGAGAAGCTGCTCAAGCGCGAGATCGACGCCAACGCCCACAAGGCGCTGCTCGACGATCTGGCCGCGCAGCTCTGAACGGCGCGCGACGCGAACGCACTGATCGGATAGCCCAAAGCTGATGAGCCAGAACCTCACACTCGCCCGCCCGTACGCCCGCGCCGCGTTCGCGTTGTCGCGCGACGGTGGTCGCTCCGCCGCCTGGTCGCAGGGCCTCGCCCTGGCCGCGCGCATCGCCGCCGACCCGCAGGTGCACGAACTGCTCGCGCACCCGCGCCTGTCGTCGGCCGACGCCGTCGGCCTGATCGCGATCGATGGCGCCGACGAAGCCTACCTGCGCTTCCTCGGCCTGCTCGCGGACAACCGCCGGCTTAGCTTGCTGCCGGAGATCGCGGGCATGTTCGAGGAACTGCGCGCGGAAGCCGAACGCATCGTCAAGGCGCGCGTCACCGCCGCCAGCGAACTGCCGGCCGCCGAGCTCGAGTCGATCAAGGCCGCGCTGACCAAGCGCTTCGGCCGCGAAGTCGAGATCGAGACCGCGGTCGACGCGTCGCTGATCGGCGGCGCGGTGATCGACGCGGGCGATGTGGTCATCGATGGCTCGCTCAAGGGCAAGCTCGCGCGCCTGCAGACCGCTCTCGCGGGCTGACCGGCGACCAGAACGAACTTAATTGCAAATCCGGCGGTATCGCCGGGCACAAGGGAACCACCCATGGCAAGCACGCAGCTCAACCCGTCCGAAATCAGCGAACTGATCAAGACCCGCATCGAGAAGGTCAAGCTGGCCGCCGAGGCGCGCAACGAAGGCACGGTCACCTCCGTGTCCGACGGCATCGTGCGCATCCACGGCCTGGCCGACGTGATGCAGGGCGAAATGATCGAGCTGCCGAACAACACCTTCGCGCTCGCCCTGAACCTGGAGCGCGACTCGGTCGGCGCCGTGGTCCTGGGCGACTACGAGCACCTGCGCGAAGGCGACGTGGCCAAGACCACCGCGCGCATCCTCGAAGTGCCGGTCGGCAACGAGCTGCTCGGCCGCGTGGTCAACGCCCTGGGCGAGCCGATCGACGGCAAGGGTCCGATCGACGCCAAGCTGACCGCGCCGGTGGAGCGCGTCGCGCCGGGCGTGATCTGGCGTAAGTCGGTCGACCAGCCGGTGCAGACCGGCTACAAGACCGTCGACGCGATGATCCCGATCGGCCGCGGCCAGCGCGAGCTGATCATCGGCGACCGCCAGACCGGCAAGACCGCGATGGCGATCGACGCGATCATCAACCAGAAGGGCACCGGCATTAAGTGCGTGTACGTCGCGATCGGCCAGAAGGCCAGCTCGGTCGCCAACGTCGTGCGCAAGCTGGAAGAGAATGGCGCGCTCGCCCACACCATCGTGGTCGCCGCCACCGCGTCCGAGTCGGCCGCGATGCAGTACATCAGCCCCTACTCCGGCTGCACCATGGGCGAGTACTTCCTCGACCGCGGCGAAGACGCCCTGATCGTGTACGACGATCTGTCCAAGCAGGCCGTGGCCTACCGCCAGATCTCGCTGCTGCTGAAGCGTCCGCCGGGCCGCGAAGCCTACCCGGGCGACGTGTTCTACCTGCACTCCCGTCTGCTCGAGCGCGCCGCGCGCGTGTCCGAGGAGTACGTCGAGAAGTTCACCAACGGTGCGGTGAAGGGCAAGACCGGTTCGCTGACCGCGCTGCCGATCATCGAAACCCAAGCCGGCGACGTCTCGGCGTTCGTGCCGACCAACGTGATCTCGATCACCGACGGCCAGATCTTCCTGGAAACCGACCTGTTCAACGCCGGTATCCGTCCGGCCGTGAACGCCGGTATCTCGGTGTCCCGCGTCGGCGGCGCCGCCCAGACCAAGATCGTGAAGAAGCTGTCGGGCGGCATCCGTATCGCCCTGGCCCAGTACCGCGAGCTGGCTGCGTTCGCGCAGTTCGCCTCGGACCTGGACGAAGCCACCCGCAAGCAGCTCGAGCGCGGCCAGCGCGTCACCGAGCTGATGAAGCAGAAGCAGTACGCGCCGATGTCGATCGCGCTGCAGTCGCTGTCGATCTACGCGGTGGACAAGGGTTACATGGACGAAGTGCCGGTCGCCAAGATCGGCGCGTTCGAGGAAGCCCTGCACGCCCACTTCACCAACACCGCCGGCGAACTGATCAACAAGATCAACGCCACCGGCGCGTGGGACGACGAGATCGAAGGCGCCTTCAAGAAGGGCATCGAAGAGTTCAAGCAGACCGGGACCTGGTGAGTAAGGCCGGGATTCGAGATACGGGATTCGGGATTCGGCGAGGCCGAACCCGACCCGCTGGTACGAATCCCCAATCCCTAATCCCTAATCCCACGAGCGGAGCGAGTTAATGGCAGGCGGACGCGAAATCAAGACGAAGATCAAGAGCGTGCAGAACACCCGCAAGGTGACGCGCGCGCTCGAGATGGTCTCGGCCTCCAAGATCCGCAAGGCGCAGGAGCGCATGAAGACCTCGCGTCCGTACGCGCGGGTGA
This sequence comes from Lysobacter sp. Root983, assembly GCF_001429345.1. Taxonomy (NCBI): domain Bacteria; kingdom Pseudomonadati; phylum Pseudomonadota; class Gammaproteobacteria; order Lysobacterales; family Lysobacteraceae; genus Lysobacter; species Lysobacter sp. Root983. Next base: position 519,741 of record NZ_LMJO01000016.1, on the reverse strand, counting down.
TGAAGCAGGTGATCGGTCACCTGGCCCAGGCCAATTCCGATTACCAGCATCCGTACATGATCGAGCGTAAGGAAACCAAGCGCGTCGGTTACATCATCGTCTCCTCCGACCGCGGCCTGGCCGGCGGCCTCAACAACAACCTGTTCCGCAAGCTGCTGGGCGAAATGCGCAAGTGGCAGGAGCAGGGCGTCGAGGTCGACGTGGTCACCATCGGCCAGAAGGCCTCGGTGTTCTTCCGCCGGATCAAGGTCAACATGCTGGCCTCGGTGACTCACCTGGGCGACAAGCCGCATCTGGAGCAGCTGGTCGGCGTGATCAAGGTCATGCTGGACGCGTACAGCGCCGGCAGCATCGACCGTGTGTTCCTGTCCTACAACGACTTCGTCAACACCATGACGCAGCGCGCGGCGTTCGATCAGCTGCTGCCGCTGCCGGAGCCGGAAACGCAGGTCGCCCACCACGACTGGGACTACATCTACGAGCCCGATGCGAAGACCGTGCTGGAGCACGTGTTGACGCGCTACATCGAGTCGCTGGTGTACCAGGCGGTGCTGGAGAACGTCGCGTCCGAGCACGCCGCCCGCATGGTGGCGATGAAGGCGGCCAGCGATAACGCCGGCAAGCTGATCGACACCCTGAAGCTGGTCTACAACAAGGCGCGCCAGGCTGCGATCACGCAGGAAATCTCCGAAATCGTCGGCGGCGCCGCGGCGGTCTAAACCATACACGCGGACGCCTGTCGCGGCCGCCATGCAGCATTAAGTTACTGAGGAAAGAACCATGAGCCAGGGCAAGATCGTTCAGATCATCGGTGCGGTCGTCGACGTCGAGTTCGCGCGCGCGGAAGTGCCGAAGGTGTACGACGCGTTGAAGGTCGCCAACACCGAAATCACGCTGGAAGTGCAGCAGCAGCTCGGCGACGGCATCGTGCGTACCATCGCGCTGGGTTCGACCGACGGCCTCAAGCGCAACCTGATCGCGACCAACACCGGTCACGCGATCTCGGTGCCGGTGGGCGCGGGCACCCTGGGCCGCATCATGGACGTGCTGGGCAACCCGATCGACGAAGCCGGCCCGGTGCAGGCGACCGATCATTGGGAAATCCACCGTTCGGCTCCGTCCTACGAGGACCAGTCCTCGGCCAACGACCTGCTCGAGACCGGCATCAAGGTCATCGACCTGATGTGCCCGTTCGCGAAGGGCGGCAAGGTCGGCCTGTTCGGCGGCGCCGGCGTGGGCAAGACCGTCAACATGATGGAACTCATCAACAACATCGCCAAGGCGCACAGCGGTCTGTCCGTGTTCGCCGGCGTGGGCGAGCGTACCCGCGAGGGCAACGACTTCTACCACGAGATGAAGGACTCCAACGTCCTCGACAAGGTGGCGATGGTGTACGGCCAGATGAACGAGCCGCCGGGCAACCGTCTGCGCGTGGCCCTGACCGGCCTGACCATGGCCGAGTACTTCCGCGACGAGAAGGACGCGTCCGGCAAGGGTAAGGACGTGCTGCTGTTCGTCGACAACATCTACCGCTACACCCTGGCCGGTACCGAAGTGTCGGCGCTGCTGGGCCGTATGCCGTCGGCCGTGGGTTACCAGCCGACCCTGGCCGAGGAAATGGGCGTCCTGCAGGAGCGCATCACCTCGACCAAGACCGGTTCGATCACCTCGATCCAGGCCGTGTACGTGCCCGCGGACGACCTGACCGACCCGTCGCCGGCGACCACCTTCGCCCACCTCGACGCCACCGTCGTGTTGAGCCGTAACATCGCGTCGCTGGGCATCTATCCGGCCGTGGATCCGCTGGACTCGACCTCGCGTCAGCTCGACCCGAACGTGATCGGTGCCGAGCACTACGACACCGCGCGTCGCGTGCAGTCGACCCTGCAGAAGTACAAGGAACTGAAGGACATCATCGCGATCCTGGGCATGGACGAGCTGTCGGAAGAAGACAAGCAGGCCGTGTCGCGCGCGCGCAAGATCGAGCGTTTCTTCTCGCAGCCGTTCCACGTGGCCGAAGTCTTCACCGGCGCGCCGGGCAAGTACGTGTCGCTGAAGGACACGATCCGCGGCTTCAAGGGCATCGTCGACGGCGAGTACGACCACCTGCCGGAGCAGGCGTTCTACATGGTCGGCGCGATCGAGGAAGCGGTCGAGAAGGCCAAGAAGATGGGCGTGGGCTGAGACGCCTGACGGCGTCTCGGAAACTGGGGGTCGAGAATCGGGAATCGTAAGAGCGGAACGTCAGCCCTCGCGGCTTTAGACGAATCCTCATTCCCCATTCCCGATTCCCGTCGAGCGAGCAAAGCGAGAGAAACATGGCCACTACGTTCCGTTGCGACATCGTCAGCGCCGAGGAAGAAATCTTCCACGGCGAAGCGACGCTGCTGGTCGCCACCGGCGAAATCGGCGAGCTCGGCATCGCGCCGCGCCACGCGCCGCTGATCACGCGTCTCAAGCCCGGCAAGGTCGTGGTGACCCTGCCCAACGGCGAGCACCTGGACTTCGCCGTGTCCGGCGGCATCCTGGAAGTACAGCCGCAGGTCGTGACCGTGCTGGCCGACACCGCGATCCGCGCTCAGGACATCGACGAGGCCGCCGTGCGCGCCGCCAAGGAAGAAGCCGAGCGCATCCTGTCGAAGAAGGATCCGAAGATGAGCGCGGAAGAGGCTCAGGCGCAGCTGGCGATGAGCGTTGCCCAGCTGAGCGCTCTGGAGCGTCTGCGCAAGAACATGAAGCACTGATCGCGCGCCACCGCGTCGCGAACGAAACGCCGGCCTCGCGCCGGCGTTTTTGTTTTGGGCAGTCCTGGGGGATGAGCGGCGTGAGCCGCGACCACGAAACCTCGGTCGCCGAAGAGCCCGCGAATGCGAGGCAGGGTCGCGGCTTATGACCGAAGGAAATCCCTGTGGGATGCCGCTGCTGCCCCAAAGCCCGGTCAGCGGCGATAGATCCAGTACCGCGACAGCAGGAAGCCGATCGCGCCCAGCACCAGTTCCACCGCGGGCTTGGCCAGCCAGGTCCAGGTCAGGCCGACCGCATCGTCGATCGCGCCCATGGCCCAGGTGCTGACCAGGGTGGTCGCGATCCACATGCCCAGGAAGCGGCCGAACTGACGGCGGCCGACGCGGGTGTCGTCGCCGGCGAAGGTGATGCGGCCGTTGAGCCAGAAGCCGAGCAGGGCGCCGCTGACGCGGCCGGCGATGTTGGCCGGTTCCACCGCCATGCCGGCGTGGCTGAGCGCGACCATCACCCCCCAATCCAGCAGCCATTGGATCAGGCCGATGATGAGGTAGTGGCGGCCCTGACGACCCAGGCTCATCCGGCGCGGCTCCGCGGACGGCGGCGCGCCGATGGGCGGTGGCGTGAATGGCGCGGGGTCGGATTCGGCACCGCCGCATCCTAGCAGGGCCGGCGCGGCTAGAATCACTGTTCACTGATCGCGTAATCGCCTCCCGGAGTCCGCATGGCCGCACCCCTGCATGTCGTCATTCTCGCCGCCGGCGAGGGCAAGCGCATGAAGTCCGACACCGCCAAAGTGCTGCAGAAAATCGGCGGACGGCCGATGCTCGCGCACGTGATCGCGACCGCGCGCGCCCTGGATTCGGCCGGCATCCACGTGGTCTACGGGCATGGCGGCGAGCAGGTGCGCGCGGCCTTCGCCGATCAGCCGGACCTGCACTGGGCCGAACAGGCGCAGCGCCTGGGCACCGGCCACGCGGTGCAGCAGGCGATGCCAGGCGTGCCACAGGATGCGCGCGTGCTGGTGCTGTACGGCGACGTGCCGCTGACCACGCCCGCGACCTTGCAGCGCCTGCTGGACGCGCCGGGCCGGCTGGCGGTGCTGGTCGCCGACCTGATCGATCCCACCGGCTATGGCCGCATCGTGCGCGACGCCGAAGGCCGGGTCGGCCAGATCGTCGAGCACAAGGACGCCGACGAGGCGCAACGCGAGATCTGCACCGTCAACACTGGCATCCTGGTCTGCGACGGCGAGCCCTTGCGGCGCTGGCTGCAGAGCCTGGGCAACGACAATGTCCAGGGCGAGTACTACCTCACCGACGTGTTCGCCGCCGCCGCCGCCGAATTCAGCGCCGCCGAGATGGTGCACGTGAGCGATCCGCTGGAGGTCGAGGGCGTCAACGACCCCTGGCAGCTGGCGCAGATGGAGCGCGCGTTCCAGCGCCGCGCCGCGCGCGCGCTGTGCGAGCAGGGCGCGCGCCTGGCCGATCCGACCCGTTTCGATCAGCGCGGCGTAGTCAGCGTCGGCCGCGACGTCGAGATCGATGTCGACGTGATCCTGGAGGGCCGCGTGGAGCTCGCCGACGGCGTGCGCATCGGCCCGTTCTGCCGGCTCAAGGACGTGACGCTGGGGCCGGGCACCGAAGTGCGCGCGCATTGCGACCTGGACGGCGTGGTGGTCGAGGGCGCGGCCCAGATCGGCCCGTACTCGCGCCTGCGTCCGGGCACCGTGCTCGCCGACGGCGTGCACGTCGGCAACTTCGTGGAAACCAAGAACGCGCGCCTGGGCGTGAGCAGCAAAGCCAATCATCTGGCTTACCTCGGCGACGCGACCATCGGCAGCGGCGTGAACGTCGGCGCGGGCACCATCACCTGCAACTACGACGGCGTCAACAAATCGGTCACCGTGATCGAGGATGGCGCCTTCATCGGTTCCAACTCGGCCTTGGTGGCGCCGGTGACCATCGGCGCGGGCGCGACCATCGGCGCCGGCTCGGTGATCGGCAAGAACGCGCCGGAAGGCAAGCTCACCGTCGCGCGCGCGCGCCAGGTCACGATCGACGGTTGGCAGCGACCGGTGAAGAAGCCTAAGGCTTGAGGTGGGTAGTTGGAGGTTCCCCTCCAATCACTCGAAGTATTTCCCCCCCTCCGCGAACAGTTCCCCCTTTGAAAAAGGGGGGCTAGGGGGGATTTGCTGTTGCTGTTGCTGGTTCGTTCAAGGCAAAAGCAAATCCCCCCTAGCCCCCCTTTTTCAAAGGGGGGAACTCAAAAGCAGGGATGGGGGCGTAGGCGACGAAACCACGCTCAATCCGGAATCAACATCGACACGCACAGGCCGCCGCCTTCGCGGTTGAGCAGGGCGATGCGGCCGCCGTGGGCTTCGGCGATTTCGCGCGCCAGGGCCAGGCCCAGGCCGGTGCCGTTGCGCTTGGTCGAATAGAACGGCAACAGCGCGTTCGCGAGCACCGCCTCGTTCATGCCGGTGCCGCGGTCGAGCACGTCGATGCGCCAGGCGTCGGGCGTGCGCCGCAGCACCAGGCGCACTTCCTCGGGCTTGGAGCCGGACTCGTGCGCGTTCTTGAGCAAGTTGAGCAGGCTCTGCTCCATCTGCGCGGCGTCGAAATGGACGATGCCTTCCTGACCGCGCGCGCGGCCGTCGTAGACGAAGTCGACCTGGCTGCGCAGCTGGGCCAGAAAACGCGACCACTCCACCGCCTCCAGGCGCGGCGCCGGCAGCTTGGCGAAGCGCGCGTAATCGCGGATGAAACCTTCCAGATGGCGCGCGCGTTCCTCGATGGTGGTCAGCGCGGTCGGCAGCTTGTCGTATTGGCCGCGCCGCACCAGCTCGGCGCCGGAGTGGGCGAGCGAGGCGATCGGCGCCAGCGAGTTGTTGAGCTCGTGGCTGATCACCCGGATCACCTTCTTCCAGGTCTGCACTTCCTGCCGGCGCAGCTCGGCGGTGAGCTGGCGCAGCAGCACCAGCTCGTGGTGGCGGCCGTTAAGGCGGAACATGCGCCGGGCGAGGTGATAGATGTCCTCGTTGTCCTCGTCGCCGACGGTGAACATGCCGTCGCCGCCGCGATCGAAAGCTTCGCGCACGGGCTCGGGCGCGCGCGCGAGCAGGTCATCGAAGGACTGGCCTTCGAGCCGGCGGCCTTCGCCCAGCATTTTGCGGGCGGCCAGATTGGCGTGGACCACGCGCCGGCTCGGATCGACCAGCAGCATCGCCACCGGCGTGTTCTGGACCATCGTGTCCAGCAGCAGTTCGCGCTGCACCAGCGACAGCCGCTGTTCGCGCAGGGCCTCGCCGAGCAGGTTATGGCTATCGACCAGCTCGCCGAGTTCGCCGCGGCCCGCCCATGACAGGCCGAAGCTGTAGTCGCCGTCGCGGTAGCTGGCGACGCTGCCGGCGAGCGCGCGGAACAGCGAGTTCATCGGCGCGAACGCGCGGCGCACGTGGTAGACCAACAGCGGCAGCAACAGCGCTACCGCCAGCGCCGGCGCCATCCAGCGCTGCGACAGCAGGGTGCCCAGCCAGGTGGTCAGGGCGGTGCCTACGATCAGGTAAGCCAGCGCGATCGCGCTGAAGCTCAGGCTCAAGGGCAGATGGCGCAACCAGCGCATCGCGTTCTCCTCAGTCCCGTTTTATGCCGAGCCGGTCGAGCCGGCGATACAAGGCCTGACGCGACAGGCCCAGTTCGCTCGCCGCCTGCGCGAGCACGCCACCGGCGCGTTCCAGCGCCGCCTCGATGCTGGCGCGGTCGGGCTCGTCGCCGCCGGAGCCCGCGACGCTCGCATTGGCCGCCGGCAGGCCCAGATCGGCGGCGCCGATGTCGTCGCCGCGCGCCAGCAGGACCGCGCGCTGCAGGGTGTTGCGCAGCTCGCGCACGTTGCCCGGCCAGGCGTGCGCGACCAGAGCGTGCTCGGCGTCCTCGCTCAGGCGCTTGCGGCCGTCGGCTGCGAGTTCGCGCAGGAACTTGCGCGCCAGCGGCAGCACGTCGTCCGAACGTTCGCCCAGCGGGGGCAGGTGAATCTCGATGGTGTTGAGGCGGTAATAGAGGTCTTCGCGGAAGCGACCGTCGCGGATCATCGCCGGCAGGTCGGCGTTGGTGGCGCTGATCACGCGTACCTTGACCTGGCGCTCGCGGTTGGAGCCCAGGCGTTCGAAGCGCCCGGTCTCGAGCACGCGCAGCAGCTTCATCTGGCCGGCCAGCGGCAGGTTGCCGATCTCGTCCAGGAACAGGGTGCCGCCATCGGCGGCTTCGAACTTGCCTTCGCGCGCCTTGCTGGCGCCGGTGTAGGCGCCGGCGTCGGCGCCGAACAATTCGGCCTCGATCAGTTCCGACGGCAGAGCGCCGCAGTTGAGGGTCACGAAGGGGCCGGACTTGACCGAGGAATTGGCCTGCACGATCTCGGCGATCTTCTCCTTGCCGGCGCCGTTGGGGCCGGTGATGAGCACCGGTACGTCGGCGCGCGCGACATGCCCGGCCAGCTCGACCACGCGCGCCAGCGCCTCGGAGGCGAACACCAGGCCGCGCAGGTCGTAGCGCGATTCGAGTTCGCGGTGCGCGCGCTTGCGCTGGTCGTGCAGGCGCGCGACTTCGCGCGTGCTCGCCGACAGCTCCAGCAGGTTCTCGACGCTGGCCAGCAGCTTCTGGTCGTCCCAGGGCTTGGCCAGGTAGTCGGCGGCGCCGGCCTTGGCCAGATCGACCGCGATGTCCAGGTGGGTCCAGGCGGTGAGCAGGATGATCGGCAGGTCGGGGTGGCGCGCACGGATGGCGCGGAACAGGGCCACGCCTTCCTCGCCCGAGGTGGTGTCGGCGCTGAAGTTCATGTCCTGGATCACCAGGCCGATCTGCTCGCGTTCCAGCGCCTGCAGGCCGTCCTCCGGCGATTGCGCGGTGAGCACGCGGATCTCGCGCAGGCCGAACAGCAGGTCCAGCGCGGTGCCGACCGCGGGGTTGTCGTCGATCACCAGGACGGTGCGCATAAGGCTCCGGAACGTTGAGGGTGCGGCGGCGTGCGCGACGTCGCCGCGGGTCCGGCGGAAGTATAGCCAGCGCCGCCGCGCGGCAGCGGCGCGCGCGCGCCGATACCGCGAGACGGCGCGTCGATCATGGCGCGGCCGCGCCGGTGGCGCGAGTGCGTGCGATCCAGCCGTCGATGCGCTGCTCCAGCGCGTCCAGCGGCAGGGCGCCGCCGCCCAGGACCTGATCGTGGAAGGCGCGGATGTCGAAGCGATCGCCGAGCGCGGTTTGCGCGCGCTCGCGCAGCTCGACGATCTTCAGCTCGCCGATCTTGTAGGCCAGCGCCTGGCCGGGGTTGGCGATGTAGCGATCGACCTCGGCCTGGATGTTGGGCTCGTCCGAATCCGAATGCTCGCGGTACCAGGCCACCATCTGTTCGCGCGTCCAACGCTTGTGGTGCACGCCGGTGTCCAGCACCAAGCGGTTGGCGCGCACCAGTTCCTGGGCGAGTCGGCCGAAGTCGCTGTACGGGTCCTGATAGAAACCCAGTTCCTTGCCCAGGCGCTCGGAGTACAGGCCCCAGCCTTCGATGTAGGCGGTCTCGCCGATCAGGCGCCGGAACGGCGGCAGCTCGGGCAGCGCGCGGGTGATCGAGTTCTGCAGGTGATGGCCGGGAATGCCCTCGTGGTAGGCGATCGCCTCGATCGGCAGCAGCAGGCGTTCGGTCGGCGCGCTGGTATTGATCATGATCATGCCCGGCCGGGAACCGTCGGGCGTGCCGGGCATGTAGCCGGCCGCGGACGCGGACTTCTCGCGGTACGGTTCGATCGCGCGCACTTCCACGCCGGTCTTGGGCAGCAGGCCGAACAGCTCGGGCAGGCGCGGCTCCATCTGGGTCACGTACTTGCGGTACAGCTCCAGGATCTGCTCGCGCGACTGCGCGTGTTGCTTGGGATCCTGGCGCACCGCGGCGCGCATCGCCTTGAGGTCGGCATAGCCGAGCTTGCGCGCGATCTCGGCCTGGGTCTTCTCGATCCGCGCGACTTCGGCCAGGCCGAGCTGGTGGATCTGCTCGGCGCTCATGTCGGTCGAGGCCTGCTGGCGGATCTGGTAGGCGTACAGCGCCTCGCCCTTGGGCAGCGACCACAGGCCCGGCGTTTCGCGGCCCTGCGGCGCGTATTCCTTGGCGACGAATTCGGACAGCTTGCGATAGGCCGGCCGCACCTGTTCGTCGACCGCGGCGAGCAGGGCCTTGCGGATGCGCTCGCGCTCGCCGGCCGGCACGCTGTCGGGGAATTTCTGCAGCGGCTGGGCGAACACGTTGTCGGCGCCGGCCGGGTCGGCGATGCCGTCGCATTGCGCGACCACTTTCTCCAACAGGTAGCGCGGCGGCATCAGGCCGTCCTTGGCGCCCTGACGCGCGCGCTCGGTGACCTGGTCCAGCAGCTTGGGCATCGCGCGCAGGCGCACGATGTATTCGTCGTACTGCTTGACGTCGTTGAACGGAAACGCGCTGGCGATGATCGGCAGCAGCAGGTGGATGCCGTTCATCTGGTCCAGCGGCATCTCGTGCAGCTTGAGCCGGTAGAACTCGCGGTCGCTTTCCAGGCGCCGGATCATCAGCTGCAGGTTGAGTCGGTCGGCGTCGGCCAGGCCTTCGGGGTCGATCGCGCGGAAGCGCTTGAGCAGCGCTTCGAGATCGCGGGTCTGGCTGTCGACGGCGGAGAGCGAGAAATCGCTCCAGCCGGCGTTGTAGCGATAGTCTCCGAAGAAGCTGGCCTGCTCCGGCGCTTCGCGCAGGAAGGTCTGCCACTGCTCGTCCAGCAGGGCGTTGAGCGCGCGGGTGCGGGCGGCGACGTCGGCGCTGGTAGCGCTGGACGCCGGCGCCGCGGGGGCGGCGGTTGCGGCGTGGACGCCGCCGATGGCCAGGGTCAGGGCGAGCGCGAGGGCGTGCAAGGGGGCGTTGCGTGGGGACATGAGTGCGGGCTCCGTACCGGATTTCGAGACGACCCGGTCCGGGCCCGTCCAGCGCGGAGGCTGGACGGGCTTGCGGACCGACTCGGAGAGACTAGCGGGCGCGTTGCGCGCGCGCCCGGAACTGCGCCACGCGTTGCGAATCGAACGCGTCAGATCGAGCGGGTCGCGACCGCCGGCGGCACCGCCGCGGCGCGGCGCGCCGGACCGAACACCGCGATCTGGCCCAGCGCCCACAGCGCGACCGCGCCCAGCGGCAGGTAGATCGCCGGCAGTCGCGGCAGTTCGTAGGCGCTCATCAACACCATGTTGATGCCGTAGGCCAGCGCCATGCCGATCATGATGCCGAGCGTGGCAAGCAGGAAGTTTTCGGTCTGGAAGTAGCGCAGCACCTGGCCGCGGGTCGCGCCCAATGCGCGGCGCACGCCGATCTGCTTGGTCCGCTGCTGCACCCAGAAGCTGGCCAGGCCGACGATGCCCAGCGCGGTCACCACCAGCAGGGCGATGCACACCGCGACCAGCAGCCAGGCCATGGAACGGTCCTGCTGATAGAACTCACGGCGCATCGTTTCCAGGGTCTTGCTCTGGTCCTCCAGGATGATTCGGGTCGGCCCGCTTTTCTCCAGCGCCGCCATCGCCGCTTTCATGGTCTCGTCGCGGCGGCTGGGATCCACGCGCAGCAGGTAGTTGCCGCCGACCTCGTAGGTCACCCGGATCGGGAAGATCATCGAGTACTCGTACTCGCCGGCGCCGCCGCGGTTGTTCGGACGCGCGAGGTGGTCGACCACGCCGACGATGCGGATCGGCTTCGGGCCCCAGCTGTAGAACACCTTGCCGACCGCGTTCTCGCCCGGGAACAGCTTCTCGGCGACCACCTTGGTGACGATCGCCGCCGGCACGCCGGCGTCGGCGGGCAGTTTGTCGAAGTCCTCGTAGTTGATGTACTCGTCGTTGGTGAAGCGACGGCCGGCGATCAGGTTCAGGCCCAGGGTATCGAGCAACTGCTCGTCGCCGAAGTAGGTGGTCGCGCTGAGGTTCGGGAACGGCTGATCCTGCTTCACGCTCACGCCGCTGTTCCAGGAGGAATTGCCGAACGTGACCTGGTTGCTGACGGTGGCGGCCTTGACCCCGGGCAGTGCGCGCAGCGCGGCCAGATCGGCCTGGGTGACGGAGCGGGCGTCCTCGTTGTTGTTGATGCCGGTCAGCTGCACCCGCACGATTTCGTTTTCGGCCAGGCCGCTGGTGCGGTTCATCAGTTCCAGACGGTTGCTGATCAGGAACACCGCGTTGCAGATGATGGCGCAGCTCAACGCGATCTCGAACACGATCAGCGCGGCGGCGGTCTTGTGGCGACGCAGGGTCGTCAGGATGGGGCGGATGTCCATGGTGGGCCTCACTGGCTCTTGAGCTGGATGGCCGGGGTCACCTGGCAGGCATGCCAGGCCGGCAACAGGCCGGCCAGCACGCTGGCGACGACCGCGATCACAAAGGTGGCGACCAGCATGGTCGGGTCCAGATGGGCGAGTTCGGCGTAGCTGGCCGGTTGCTGACGCACCGCCCACAGGCCCAGCATCGCCAGGCCCAGGCCGATCACGCCGCCGACCAGGCCGACGGTGCCGGCTTCGACCAGACATTGGGCGAAGATCGCGCGCCGCGAGGCGCCGAGCGCGCGCCGCACGCCGATCTCGTTGGCGCGGCGCAGGAACTTGGCCAGCAGCAGGCCGACGGTGTTGAGCAGGCACACCAGCAGGAAGCCGAACGCCAGCCAGGTCTGCAGGCGCACATCGGAGGGCACGACCTTGTTGTGGTCCAGCCAGTCCATCACGTTGTACAGGCGCACGTTGGTCGGACGCTCGAAGCGGCCGGCGCTGCGCTGCTCGTCGGAGTAGTTGCCCAGATAGGCCAGGTAGTCCTTGGCCTTGTCGGCCGAGTCCAGTTCCACCCAATACTGCAACCAGGCGCAGGGCGCGTTGAGCGCGTGCGAGCCCTCGGGGTCGTCGTTACGGTTCTCTCCCCAGCAGTTCATATCGCCGTTGTTGCCCATGCGCAGGGCCAGCGAGGTCGAGAACGGAATGAACACCTGCTCGCCGCGGCCGAACTTTTCGTTGCTCAAGTCGTAGAAGCGCGGCGTCGGACGCCAGTTGTCGATCACGCCGACCACGCGGAACTCGGATTCGTTGATCCGGATCGGCTTGCCGACGCTGGGGCCGGCGCCGAACAGCTTCTCGCTGAGTTCCTTGCTGATCACCGCCACGCGCGCGCGGTTCTCGTCGTCGCTGGCCTTCCAGGCGCCGCCCTGCAGGAAGGGCACGTCGAACATGGCGAACAGGTCGGCGGAGGTGAAACGCGCGTCGGACATGAAGGGCGTCAGGCCCTGGCGGTCGGGCTCGATGTTGGCCGAGCCGGCGGTCATCACCGCCTGGCGCTGGGCGCGCTTGGCGCGCAGCAGGGCTTCGGAATCGAAGCGGGTCATCTGGAACGAGGGATCCTCGCCCGGGGTGTAGCCGTCCTTGGTGCGCGGATCCATCTGCACGTAGAACAGACGATCGCTCTTGCTCGGGATGGGGTCGCCGGAGAGCACGTAGAACACCGTCAGCGTGGTCATGCTAGCGCCGATGCCGAGCGCGATGGCGAGCACCATCAGCGCGGTCAGCATCTTGTTGCGGCGGAAGCTTCGGAACGCCAGGTCGAGGTAGTAGCCGAACATGGAGTTGGCGGTCATCGCGACGTCCTCAGGCGGTGGTGGCGGCGGCGTCGTCGCTGGCCAGCGAGCGCACCAGGCTGGGCACGGCCGCGAAGTCGGTGGCCATGCCGTCGACGATGTGCACGTTGCGCTGCGCGCGCGCGGCCAGCTCGGGATCGTGGGTGACCATGACGATGGTGGTGCCCTGGCCGTTGATCTCCTCCAGCAGCTCCATCACGCCGCGCGCCATCTGCGAGTCGAGGTTGCCGGTGGGCTCGTCGGCCAGCAGCAGGCGCGGGCTGCCGGCCAGCGCGCGCGCGATCGCGGCGCGCTGTTGCTGGCCGCCCGACAGCTCGGCCGGGTAGTGCTTCATGCGCGAGCCCAGGCCGACCCGGCTGAGCGCGTCTTCGATGCGCTGGCGGCGTTCGGCGCCGGGCATGCCGCGGTAGCGCAGCGGCACGTCGACGTTGTCGAACAGGTTGAGGTCGGGGATCAGGTTGAAGCCTTGGAAGATGAAGCCGATCTTGCGGTTGCGCAGGCGCGAACGCGCGTCGTCGGACATGCCGCTGACGTCCTCGCCGTCGAGCCGGAACTCGCCGCCGGTGAAGGTTTCCAGCAGGCCGGCGATGTTGAGGAAGGTGGTCTTGCCCGAGCCCGACGGGCCGGTGACCGCGACGAACTCGCCTTCGCGCACATGCAGGTCCAGCGAGCGCAGCGCGTGGGTTTCGACGAGTTCGGTGCGGTAAACCTTGGTGACCTGGCGCATGTCGAGCATGACGGTATGTCCTGAGTGAAAAGGTGGAGAGGAATCAGCGAACGCGGAACGAGGTCGGCGCGGCGTTGCGCAGGTAGCCGTTGCGGCGCCAGGCCTGGACCGGGGCTTCGACGTTGGCGCTGGGCTGGGCCTGGGCGCGCGCGGCGTCGAAGTCGAACAGCTCGCTCAGGCGCAGCGGCATCGCGCCGGCCAGGTCGTCGGAGGTCCAATGCAGGTCGAAGGGGAACACTGGGGTGCGGTTGGAAGCTTTCATGATCATTCTCCTGAGAGGCGGATGCTTTCTGCGTTATCGAACTGGTCGCTACCGGATACCACCACGCGCTCGCCCGGTTGCACGCCGGAAACGATCTCGACCGCGCTGAGGCTGCTGGCGCCGGCCTGGATCGGGCGTCGCACCGCGCGACTGCCGTCGACCACGTAGGCGAAGCGGCCGCCGGACTGTTCGAGGAAGGGGCCGCGCTCGACCATCAGCACGTTGCGGCGGGTGTCGAGCACGATGCGGGCGGACAGGCGCTGGTTCTGGCGCAGGCCCGGGGGCTGCTTGCCGGTGAAGCGCAGGCGGCTGGTGACTTCGCCGTTCACCACTTCCGGCGACACCGCCGAAACCTGCGCGGCGTAAGGTTCGCCGGCGCCGCTGGTGATCTGCGCCGGCATGCCGATGCCCAGATCGCGGGCGAAGCTTTCCGGCACCTTGATCTCGACTTCGAACACGGCCAGATCGACCACGCTGAGCACCGGCGCGTTGGCGGCGACGTTGGCGCGCTGCGCGATCTGGACCTGACCGACCTGGCCGTCGAAGGGCGCGCGCAGGGTCAGCGCGTCGACCTGGCGCTGGGTCTCGATCACGATCGCGCGCTGGCGGTCGGCGAGCAGGCGCTTGTTGCGCGTGTCCAGGCCGGCGCCCTGGCCTTGCAGGCCGGCGTCCTGGCGCGCATGCGCCAGACCGATGTCGGCCTTCTTGAGTTCGTCCTGCGCGCGCGCCACGTCGACCTGCGCCACCGCGCCGCCTTCGAAGCCGCGCTGCTGGCGTTCCAGATCGCGGATCGCGGCGGTGCGTTCGATCTGCGCCTGGTCGTAGGCCTTGCGCGCATTCGAGCGCGCCAGCTGGGCGTCGAGCTCGGAGCGGCCGGCCTCGGCTTCCAGGCTGGCCAGGGTCGCCTGTTCCTGCGCCAGCTTGCTGCGCAGTTCGGGGCTGTCGATTTCGGCCAGCGCCTGGCCTTGCTTGACCACGTCGCCGGCGACCACCTTCAACACCACCGTGCCCGCGGCGATCGCGTACAGGGTGGGGCTGTTGGCGGCGATCACGCGGCCGTCGGCGGAGATGTCGCGCACCAGGTCGCCGCGCTTGACCTCGGAGATGCGCACCCGCGATGCGTCGACCGAACGGCCGCTGGCGCTCCAGCCCGACAGCAGCCAGGCCGCCAGCGCGATGGTGCCGACGCCGGCGGCGCCGGCCAGCAGCCAGGGGCGACGGCGCTTGCTCGCGACGGAGGCGGTGGCGGCGACGGGGCGGTCCTGGGCGGCGGTATCGCGGATGCTCATGCGGTGTTCGGCTCGGCGGGTGGGCGAAAGGTCTTTGCTGTTATGCAATGCACGAGTCGTGCCAACCGCAAGTTGTTGATTTTATTGGCTGGCGCGCAGTGTCCGGGTGTCCGTCCGGACGGACACCGCGTCCGCCGGACAGACCGGACATGCCGGTTGTGCCGCCGCGCGCCGTTAAACTAGGCGGACACCAGCAGGAGCATTCGCAGCATGTGTGGAATCGTCGGCGCGATCGCGGATCGCGATGTGGTACCGGTCCTGATCGAAGGTCTTAAGCGGCTGGAGTACCGCGGTTACGATTCCGCCGGCATCGCGGTGATCGACGGCGCCGATGTGCGCCGCGTGCGCCGCACCGGACGCGTCGCCGAAATGGAGGGCGCGGCACAGTCCGAGGGCTTCCACGCCACGCTCGGCATCGGCCACACCCGTTGGGCCACCCATGGCGGCGTCACCGAAGCCAATGCGCATCCGCACATCAGCTTCGGCGAACTGGCGGTGGTGCATAACGGCATCATCGAAAACCACGAAGAGCAACGCGAGCGCCTGCGCGCGGCCGGCTACGCGTTCGAGTCGCAGACCGACACCGAAGTCATTGCCCATCTGATCCATCACCATCAGTCGCAGGGCAAGGATTTGCTGCTCGCGGTACAGAGCGCGGTGCGCGAACTGATCGGCGCCTACGCGATCGCCGTGGTCAGCAAGCGCGAACCCGGCCGTCTGGTCGCCGCGCGCATGGGCTGTCCGCTGCTGGTCGGCCTGGGCGAGGGCGAGAACTTCGTCGCCAGCGACGTTTCGGCGATCATCCAGGCCACGCGCAAGGTGATCTTCCTGGAAGAGGGCGATACCGCCGACGTGCGTCGCGACGGCGTCGACGTGTACGACGAGCATGGCAAGCTGGCCGCGCGCGATGTCCATCTGTCGGACGTGTCGCTGGCCTCGCTGGAACTGGGCCCCTACCGCCACTTCATGCAGAAGGAGATCCACGAGCAGCCGCGTGCGATCGCCGACACCATCGAAGCGGTCATGAACGACGGCGCGTTCCTGCCGGCGCTGTTCGGCCGCGACGCCGAAGCCGTGTTGCGCGATATCGAAGGCGTGCAGATCCTGGCCTGCGGCACCAGCTATTACGCCGGCCTGACCGCGCGTTACTGGATCGAAGCCATCGCCGGCCTGCCCTGTCAGGTCGAGGTCGCCAGCGAGTACCGTTACCGCAAGGCGGTTGCCAACCCGAAGCAGTTGATCGTGACGATCTCGCAGTCGGGCGAAACCCTGGACACGATGGAGGCCCTGAAGTACGCCAAGTCGCTGGGCCACGAGCGCACCCTGTCGATCTGCAACGTGCCAGAGAGCGCGATTCCGCGCGCCAGCAAACTGGTCTACTACACCCGCGCCGGCGCCGAGATCGGCGTGGCCTCGACCAAGGCCTTCACCACTCAGTTGGTGGCGCTGTTCATCCTGACCGCAACCGTGGCCAAGCTGCAGGGCCGTCTGGACGCCGCGCAGGAAGCCGAGTTCATCGACGCACTGCGCTACCTGCCCGGCAGCGTGCAGCACGCCCTGAATCTGGAACCGCAGATCACCGCTTGGGCCGAGCGCTTCGCGCCCAAGCAGCACGCGCTGTTCCTGGGGCGCGGCGTGCACTACCCGATCGCGCTGGAAGGCGCGCTCAAGCTCAAGGAAATCTCCTACATCCACGCCGAAGCCTACCCGGCCGGCGAGCTCAAGCACGGCCCGCTGGCGCTGGTCGACGCGGCCATGCCGGTGGTGGTGATCGCGCCCAAGGACGGCCTGCTGGAGAAGGTGAAGTCGAACATGCAGGAAGTGCGCGCGCGCGGCGGCGAGCTGTTCGTGTTCACCGACGAGGACAGCCAGTTCGGCCCCTCCGAGGGCGTGCACGTGATCCGCGCCCCGCGCAACGTCGGCGTGCTGTCGCCGGTGGTGCACGCGATCCCGGTGCAACTGCTGGCTTACCACGCCGCGCTGGCGCGCGGCACCGACGTCGACAAGCCGCGCAATCTGGCCAAGTCGGTGACGGTGGAATGAGCCGCGACCGCGCCAGTCGGGGCGGTCCGGGTAGATGAGGCTTGCGAGGATGAGCGTACGGCTGCGCTAGGCGCTCTTCAGGGCGTAGCCAGTTAACTAGCGCTTTTCTGCCTATTTAGCGATATCTCCGCCTTATTCGGCGGAATAGTGCTATTTGATTGATATGTATTTAACTAGCGGATTTCCGCCTTGTGGTAGGCTTCGAGCTACCCATTTGGCGAGAAAGCGCTAGTTATGTCTGCCGCATTCAATACGCCGCAAGAACTCCTCTCAGCGCTCGGGGGGCGGATCAGCCGGCTGCGCATCGGTAAGGCGCTCACCCAGGCGGAGCTGGCCAGCCGGGCCGGCGTATCGCCGCGCGCGCTGGGCGACCTCGAGCGTGGCAATGGCTCATCGTTGATTACCTACGTCAGCGTTCTGAAGGCATTGGATGCCTTGTCGTCCCTGGACGCGCTGGCGCCGGCACCGACGATCAGCCCCATGGCTTTGCTGCGCACCCGCCAGGCCCAGCCCAAGCGAGCGCCGAGGCGGCGCTCATGAACGCCGCACCGCTGGTCGTCGTCGAAGTGCGCGTATGGGGCAAGCGCGTCGGCGCGGTCGCGGCGGATCCGACGTATGCGTCCTACGCCTTCGAATACGACCCGGCCTGGGCGCGCCGCGGGATCCAGCTGGCGCCGCTGACGATGCCCACCCCTGGACCCGGCATCCATACATTCCCCAGTCTGGATCGCGAGGCCTACAAGGGCTTGCCGGGCCTGCTCGCCGATGCCCTGCCCGACGACTTCGGCAACCAGTTGATCGACGCGTGGATGGCCAGCCACGGCGTCGCCAAGCAGGACGTGACCACCCTGGATCGCCTTGCGTACATGGGCAAGCGCGGCATGGGCGCGATCGAGTTCCGGCCGGCGCGCGGTTCGGCCAGGGAGTCCAAGAAACCGCTGGCGATGAAGAGTCTGGTGGAAGAAGCGCGCCGTGCCATCCATGCGGATCTCAGCGACGACGAAGCCGCGCAGGCGGCGCTTGCCAACATCATCCGCGTGGGCACCTCGGCCGGCGGCGCGCGCGCCAAGGCGGTGATCGCCTGGCATCCGCAAACCAACGAAATCCGCAGCGGCCAGTTCGACGTGGATCCGGGTTGGGAGCATTGGCTGCTGAAGTTCGATGGGGTCGGCAAGGATCTGGAGCTGGGATCCAGCCAGGACTACGGACGAATCGAGTACGCCTACTACCTCATGGCGACGCACGCCGGCATCGTCATGAGCCCCTGCCGCCTGCTGCAGGAGAACGGCCGACGGCACTTCATGACCAAGCGCTTCGACCGCGAGGGCAACGACAAGGTGCACGTGCAGACGCTGTGCGCCTTGCAACACCTCAACTACAAACAGCGCGGCACGCATGCTTACGAGCAGTTGTTCATGGTGGCCACGCAACTGGGGCTGGCCCCCGAGGCGCTGACCCAGCTGTTCGCCAGGATGACGTTCAACGTGGTGGCGAAGAACCACGACGACCACACGAAGAATCACGCCTTCATGCTGCGCGAAGGCGGGGCCTGGGAGCCGACCCCGGCCTACGATGTGACATTCGCCTACAACCCGAGCGGCGAGTGGACCCAGCAGCACCTGATGAGCATCAACGGCAAATTCGACGCCATCACCAAAGAGGATCTGTTGAACGTGGCGGCCCGGTTCTCGATCCCGAATGCGGAAAAAGCGATAAGCCGCGTATGCGAGGCGGTGCGCGAATGGTCCGGCTTCGCGGCGGAAGCGGGGGTGCAGGACGCGGAAATCGCACGGATCGGGCAGCTCCACATCGCGCGGCTGTAACCGACACCAGCGAGCGACCGCGACAAGCGCGCGGTCGCCGGCTTCGGGGTGACGCCGCTGCCGTCGACGACGGAAAAACGCCGGGCGCGTCCTGCCCCGACGTGACTACCGCGCTTACGCCTTGGCCGAAATCGCGCTCAGCTCTTCCAGATCCAGATCCCGTTCCAGCTCGCGCAAGGTCGCGTCGTCGATATCGCCGGCGCGGTGCAGGCGGATCAGTTCGCGGCGGCCGCTGGCCACGGCTTCCAGGACGACGTCGAAGTGGGCGTGCAGCAGCGGCGTGTAGTGCTCGGTGCGAGCGGCGTAGTCGACGATCGCCACCGACTTGCGTTCGTATTGCGCCAGCAGCTTGGGGTGGATGAGTTCGCCGGCGCTGTCGTAGGCCAGGGCGCGCACGGTCGCGAACTGCGCCTGCGCCATCGCGGCTTCGGCCTGGCTCATGGTCAGACGCGGCTTCTCGGTTTCCGGCTCGGTCAGGCGCGCCCATGCGATCACGCGGCCCAGGGTCATGCCCTGCAACAGGACGGTGCCCAGGATGACGGCGAACGAGGTGACCAGGATGAAGTCGCGGCCCGGGAAGCCTTCCGGCACGCTCAGCGCCAGGGCCAGGGTGACCACGCCGCGGACGCCGGCCCAGCTCAGTACCGTCGAGCCGCGCGCGCCGATGGGCTGGTAACGCTTGAGTCCCAGCGCGTTGCAGAGCTTGATGATCAGATCGGAGCCGAACACCCAGACGAAGCGCGCGATGGTGAGCGCGGCGATCACCCCGAGGATGTGCCATCCCATCGTCGCGGCCACCACGCCGAAACCGCCGCCGCGTTCGACCACGCCGCGCAGCGACAGCCCGATCAGGATGAAGACCGAGGCCTCCATCAGGAACACCAGCACGGTCCAGAACGAAGTGCCGCGCATGCGCGTCGAGGCCGAGAGGATGATGCTGGAGTTCCAACTCGCGATCAGTCCCGCGGTCACCGTGGCGATGACGCCGGACACGTGCAGCATTTCGCCGAGCAGGTAGGCGATCCATCCCAGCAGCGCGGTGGTCGCGATGATCAGGTATTCGTCGCCCAGGCGGCGCACCAGCTTGACCCAGAGCAGGCCGACCAGGGTGCCGACCGCCACGCCTCCCAGCGCCAGCAGAAAGAAGCTGCCGACCGCCTCGCTCGCACTGAAGGCGCCGGTGACGCCGGCCGCGATCGCGAAGCGGAACAGCACCAGGCCGCTGGCGTCGTTGAGCAGGCTTTCGCCCTCCAGCAGGATCTGCAGGCGGCGCGGCAGCTTCACCCGTTGCAGCACCGAGCGCGCGGACACGGCGTCGGGCGGCGACACGATCGCCCCCAGCGCCGCGCAGGCGGCCCAGGGCAGCGATGGAATCAGCCAGTGAGTCACCACGGCCACGACCACGCAGGTGAACAACACCGCGCCCACCGCCATCGAGCCGATGCCGATCAGATGGCGGCGCAGCCGGGTCAGGGCGATGGACCAGGCGCCGTCCATCAGCAGCGGCGGCAGGAAAATGACCAGCACCAGTTCGGGATCGACGCTGATGGCGGGCAGACCGGGCAGGAAGGCCAGCGCCGCGCCGCCGGCGAGCAGACCCACCGACGGCGGCAGGCCCAGCCTGTCGGCCACGTAGTGCAGCGCGATGATCGCCAGGAACATCACGATCACCAGCTCGAACAAATGGGTTGAATCCATGCGGCTCTCCTGCGACCGGGGCCAGCTGTGTCCGGCTCCCTATTTCCGGGTAGGACCGGCCGAAAGGCAACTCTTTAATGCGCGGCGCCGGTGCCGATTCGAGCGGGGGCGGCCAAGCGCGAGCACCTCGCCGCCTACAACTGCGATTCGATCGGCAGCCAGCCCAGTACGCGCGCGGTGGCGCGGCGCATGAGGCCGGCGTCCGGCTCGCGGTCGAGCAAGCGCGGCGGGCGGCTGGTCTCGTCCAGCCAGCACAGGCGGCCGTCGTCCAGGGTCACCCGATAGCTCAGCGCCGGCGCGGCCAGGCGTTCGTACTCGCGGCGCAAGGACGCGGCCAGCGTCGCGTCCTCGAACAGCACACCCATCTCGGTGTTGAGCTCGGCCGAACGCGGGTCGAGGTTGAACGAGCCGACGAAGCCGCGCGCGCCGTCGACCACGAAGGCCTTGGTATGCAGGCTGGCGCCGCTGCTGCCGAACAGGCCGGCGGCGGCGCTGGGGCCGCTGCGGCGGATCTCGTACAGGCGCACGCCGCCCGCCAGCAGGCGCTCGCGGTAGCGCGCATAGCCGCTGTGCACGGCCGGGACATCGTTCGCGGCCAGGGAGTTGGTCACCACGCCGACCTGGGCGCCCTTGCGCACCAGGCCGACCAGGCCGTCGCTGCCTTCCTCGCCGGGCACGAAGTAGGGCGAGATCAGCAAGGCTTCGTGCTGGGTGGTGGCGAGCTTGGCGATCAGTTGGGTCACCAGCCAGTCGTCGCCGCCGTCGCCGCGCTTCTGTGCGGGATCCGACACTACCCGCACGCCTTCGCTCCAGTGCATGCCGGTGTCCCAGGGCAGGTTTTGGTCCAGCGAATCGGAGACGCGTTGCAGATAGCGCTTGGCTTCGTCGCCCTTGGCATCGTCGTCGATCCGGGCGATGTAAGCCTTCAGCTCAGCCGGCTTCTTGTCGCTGAGTGCGGCGATCGGCACTACCGCGGGGCTGTTCCAGTAGCGATCGAAGATGGCGCTGGCGTCGGCGACCGCCGGGCCGGCCAGCAGCAGGTCGAGGTCGCGGAAATTCACTTCCTGGTGGGCGTCGAAGTACTCGTCGCCGACGTTGCGGCCGCCGACCACGGCGACTCGGCCGTCGGCGATCCAGGCCTTGTTGTGCATGCGGTGATTGATGCTGAAAACGCGCTGCACCATTTCCAGCAAACGCCACAGTCCCTCGCGGTTGCGGAAGGGGTTGTAGAGGCGAATCTCGATATTTGGGTGCGCGTCCAGCACCATCAGCGCCGGGTCCAGGCCCTTGGCGTTGATGTCGTCCAGCAGCAGACGCACGCGCACGCCGCGCTCGGCCGCCGCGTAGAGTTCGCGGCCCAGCAAGCCGCCGACCAGGTCGTCGTGCCACATGTAGTACTGCAGATCCAGGCTGCGGCCGCTGGCGCGCGCGCTGGTCGCGCGCGCGGCGAAAGCCTCCAGGCCGCCCGGGATCATCAGCACGCCGGTCTTGCCCGGATGCGCGGCCAGGCGCGGCGCGAGTTCGCGGTCGATCGTGGTCTGCGCCGCGCGCAAGGGCAGGTGGGCGCTGGGCGCGCCCGTCGCGGGCGGGGTCAGACGGTCGGCCAGCAGCACACCGCTGACGACCAGCGCCAGCAAGGCCAGCAGGCCCCAGGCGAACCAACGCCAGCTTATGCGGATGCGCATCGAGGCTCCTTAGCGACGGTCGGAGTATGCGATGCGGCCCTCCGGCGCGCCAAGCCGACTCGCCGCCCCGCTAGCCCGGCGCGGCGCGTTGCAGCAAGGCCAGCACGAATAGCGCGCTGGCGAGCGTGCACGCCAGCGTGCGCACGTGATTCCCGCGCGTCCAATCGCGCAGGTAACGCTGCCAGACCGGCAGCGTGGCTTCGCCGCCCTGGTCGACCGCGGCCAGGGCGTTGTTGAGCGGCACGTTGAACGCGACCGTGCATACGAACATGCCCAGCACGTGTGCGACGCCGCCGACGAGCATGGCCAAGGCGCCGGGCGCGCTTGCATGCACGATCCCGATGCCAGCCAGTGCCAGGCCCGCGAACGTGGTGAGCCAGAACACCGGCATGAACAGCGAACGCAGGATGACGCGGTTGATCGCGTTCATCGCGGCGATGCCGGCGTCGGGGGCGATGCTGCCCAGCGCGCTCATGATGAACACCGAGAAGGCGAAGAACAGGCCGCCGAGCAGGCCGCAGCCGATCGCGCCGATCCAGAGCAAGACGCAGATGACGGTGTCCATCCTGGCGAAAACTCCTGTGTGCGCGGCGATGGCAGCCGTTGCGTTCGAGCTACGGGCTGGGGTCGTCGCCCGCCGCGTGTTTGCGCGCCGCATCGGCGTCCCATGCAGGCAGCCGATAGCGAACCAGATACAGCTCCATGCTCTGCGCGCCGTCGCGTTGGGCCGAGTAGAGCAGACGATCGCGCTGCGACCAGTCCAGCATCGGGCCGTAGCTATCGGTCTCGCGGCTGTTCACGCTCAGCGGCAGCAACTGGCCCGCATCGTAGCCCTTGCCGTGGGGCCTCGCCAGATAGAGGTCGACCCGATCGGTGCGGAAGTCCTGCGCGCGCGAGTAGACGATGCTGGCATCGTTGGCGAGATAGCTGGCGTCGAAATTGTGGGCCGAGGTGTTGATGCCTCCGCTCAGGCGTTGTGCGTCGTCGAAGCCGTCGCCGCGCCGCCGCGCGACGTAGAGGTCGAGTCCGCCGGCGCCGCCGGGGCGGTCGCTGGCAAACAGCAGGCGCCGGCCGTCGGCCGAGAGCATGGGTGCGTACTCCTTGCCCGGGCTGTTCACCGCCGCGCCCAGAGGCTCGGGCTCGCCGAAGCCGGTGGCGACGACCGCGACCCGCCACAAATCGTCCGCGCCCAGGCCGCCGGGGCGGTCCGAACAGAAATAGACGCTGCGGCCGTCGGCGGAGAACGCGGGATCGAAATCGCGACCCGGCGAGTTGAACGGCACCGGCGTCGCCTCGCTCCAGCCCTGTTCGCCGCGGCGCGAGATCCAGATGTCGTAACCGCCCGCGCCGCCGGGCCGGTCGCGGCTGAACCACAGCGCGGTGCGGCCGTCGGGGCTGAGGGTAAGGCGGATCTCCGCGTAGCGCGTGGAGGCGATGCCGGGCGCGAACACGGCCGGCGTATCGAGGATCTCGATCGAGGGCTTCGATGCTTCGCCCGCCGCGGCAGGCGAACTCGCATCGCTTGCGCCGGCGGCCAGCATCAGCCAGCAGATCGCGGCAGGGCGAAGCAGGTGTTTCGCGGCGATGTCCAAGCCCATCGATCGCACCCCTAGGCCTTGCGCACGAAATCGCTGATCCAATTGGTTTCCCAGCTGGCGCCACCGTCGTTGGAGCATGCCTGCTCCCAGCGCGCCGAGCGCGCGGTGATGCGCGACCACAACACGCGGGTACGGATCGGCTTGCCATCGAGACTATCGTCGCCGATGAAAGTGCCCAGGCCCTGCGCGTCGAAGCCGCCGCGCACGGGCGGCGCGATCGAGGTCGGCGTGCGGCCGTCCAGCCACCAGCTCAGCCATTGCTTGGTTTTCGCATCGTAGGAACGCAGGCCGACGCCGCGCACCGTGCCGGTCGGGAACTCGAAGACGTTGTCGCCGACGTTGCCGTAGCCGCCCAGCACCGGCCAATTGCGCAGGGTGCCGCCGAACTCGTCCCAATCCTGGCTGTCGACCAGGCGCTGGCGCAGGCGGCGGTGGCTGACTTGCCAATCGCCGACCAGGAAATCGAAATCGCGCGGCGCGTCGGCCAGCTTGTCCAGCGGCGAGGGCCGCGCGGCGGTGCGGGTGAAATAGTTGCGCCAATTGGTTTCCCAACTGGCGCCGCCGTCGGGCGAGAACGCCTGCTCCCACCACGGCTGTCGGCCGTGGATGTCGTGCCAGCGGAAGCGCATCACGATCGGCTTGCCGCGCAGCGTGTCGTGGCCGACGAACTCGCCGCCATCGCCCGTGAAGCCGCCGCGCACCGGCGGATCGATGTGGGTCGGGTTGCGCGCGTCCAGCCACCAGATCGACCACCGGCCCGAGTCGCGGTCGTAGGCGCGGATACCGAGGCCGCGGTAGGGATCGCCGGGCAGCTCGACTAGGTTGTCGTCGATGGTGCCCAGGCCGTCCAAGGTCGCCCAGCACGCGCTCTTGCCGGCGAAGTCCTGCCAGTCCTGGCTGCCCGCCAAGCGCTCCTTCAAGCGCCGATGGCGCACGTCCCAGTTGCCCTGCAGCCAGGCCCAGTCCCGCGCATGCGCGCCGGGTGTGGCGGGCGCTTTCGCGAAGCTCCAGGCGGGCAGGGCCAAGGCCGCGGCACCGGCCAGGGCCGTGCGGGTCACGAAGCCACGCCGACCCGGCGAGGCCGGCGAATCGGTGGCGTCCGCATCGACCCGCGACGATGCGGATCCGGGCTGGATGGGGAAGGAGGTCATGCGCAGTCCCTGTGGCGGTGGCGGAGGTTGCGGCGCCCAGAATGCGTGCCGCCGCCGCGGTTGACGACACGAATTCCCGGCCGCAGGCTAAGTCACACTTATGGTCCAGTCGCCGCGATTCCCCTCCTTGTCCGCGATCCGGGCCTTCGAATCGGCGGCCCGATTGGGCAGTTTCGCCAAGGCCGCGCAGGAGCTGGACACCACGGCGGCCTCGGTCAGCTACCACGTACGCCGGCTCGAGGAGCAGATCGGCGTGGCCCTGTTCCGGCGCCACCCGCACCGGGTCGAGCTGACCGAGTCGGGCGAGTTGGTCGCGCGCGAAGCCATCGCCGCCTTCGCTGCCCTGCGCGCGAGCTTCGTGCGCGCGGTCGATATCGACGAATCGCGTTTGTCGCTGACCACCTTGCCGACGCTGGGCACCAGTTGGCTCACGCCCAAGCTGGGACGCTTCCGCGCGCGGCATCCGCAGATCGCGTTAGAGCTGGACCTGTCGGTCGACGCGCAGGACCTGGGCGTGGGCCGCTACGATCTCGCGATCCGCAACGGCCACGGCGTTTGGCCCGGCCTGCAGGCGATGGAACTGTTTCCCGCGATCTTCATGCCGCTATGCGCGCCGGCCTTGCGCGCGGCCGCGGCCGAACTCGGCGATCCGCACCGCCCCTTGAGCGTGCCCTTGCTGGGCCGGCCGGATTGGTGGGCGCTGTGGTACCGCGCCCAGGGCCACGCCGACGCGACCCCGCCCGGCGGCTTCGGCACCCATCTGTCGGCCGAACACCTGGACGTCGCCGCCGCGGTCGCCGGCCACGGCATCGCGATCGGCTCGCCCATCCTGTTCCGCAACGAACTCGAATCCGGCCGTCTGGTGCCCGCGCACGATTTCGTCGCCGGCGACGGGCGCGCGTTCTGGCTCACCTACCCGAGCGCGCGCCAGCGCAGCGGCAAGATCGCCAAGTTCCGCGAGTGGCTGAGCGAGGAGGTCGCGCGCGACCGCGACGCGGCCCAGGCCTATCTGCGGCGGGCGGTGATCGTCGCGGCTTGAAGGCCGGGCCTAGCCGGCGAAGTGGAACCGCACCAAGGCCAGGCACAGCGCGAACAGGTAGGCGTAGGAGAAGCGCTCGATGCTCACCTGCACGTGCCCGCGCTTGACCCGCCAAACGCCCAATGCGGCCATCGCGAACCCGGCCAGTATCGGCGTCGCGATCAGGTTGACCACTCGCCAGCTTTCGTCCCGCACCAGCAGTTCCGGCAGCAGCCACAGGCTGACGCCACCGGCCAGCGCGCCCAGGCAGGCGTAAGCGATCGCGGTGAACCAGGGGTTGTAAGGCGGCGATTCGCGCTTCCGGCGGAACGGTTCCAGACCCAGGTCCACCAGCAGTTCCAGCACCCCTTGCAGGACCACTTCGCCGATCAGTTGGAACAGGAATTCGAGCACGATCGACTCCGAGACGGGGGGCAGGCGGCGATCAGGCGACCAGGTAGTACAGCGGCCACAGCGACAGCAGCACCGCCAGGAGCAGGTGCACCAGATTGGCGGTGGAGCTGCCGGGCACCAGCACCGCGCGCTGCGGGCGTTGCGGATCGTAGCTGACCTCGACTTCGCGGCCCTGGACGATGCCGTCTAGCAGTTCGGCGGCATCGGAAAAACCCAGGTAACGCGTGGGCCGATAGCTCAGTCGGGTCGAGGTGTAGTGATGCCGGCCGACCTGATAGCGGTAGCGCACATGCGCCGAATGGGTGACGTCGCCATCCTCATCCGGCTGGGTTTCGTCGAGATAGGCGCTCAGCACCCGGCCGCGCGCACGCGGCCAGCCGGCCGAGGCCTTCGCCAGCAGCAGCGCGCGCGCCTGCCACGCGACCAGGCCCAGCACGATCAGCAGCAGCAAGGCCGGCCCCAGGTCGGATCCGCTCATCGCGACGGCGTCCGCGCGCGCAGGCCGTACGCTAATGCGGACAGGCCGAGCGCCTGCAACAGCGCCAACTGCGGCGCAATGGGCAACTGCAGGAATACGAACCGGCCCTTGGGATCGCCGTTGCCGCCGAAAGCGAAGCCGAGGCAGATCGCGATGAGGGCGAGATAGAGTGCGGCCAGGGCCAATCCGGTCTTGCTCATGCGCGATCTGCGTGAGGGTTGAGCGGATCATCTTGGCCGATCGGCCCGCCGTCAATATCGGTTAAATTCGAGCGAGCATGGGGACGCAACGTGATGCGGTTTCCAACAGGAAATGGCTGCGTTGGTTCGCGATCACCGACCAGCTCGAGCGGCGAATATGCCGGCAGCCACTGGGTGCGAGATCATCGCTTTACCCCTTGTTGCAGGCACGCGCACGCCGATTCACGGCTTCGGTCTCCGACTTCGATAGCCACAAAGCGTTCGTCGTATCCAGCATCAACCCCTGGTCTCGCAGGCTATCGCGGTAACCGCGAACCGTCAGTGTGATGGGATCGTCGCGATCCAGTACGCGCTCGTCAAAACGCAAGGCACGATCCAAATGTGCCGCGGCATCTATTCTTCGGCAGGTTTCATGCGCGTGTAGCGCCCGAAAGACCAAGGCTCGATTAAGAAAGTGAGCGCGCAAGTAATCCTCACTGGTGCGTTCGAGGAGTTTCCTGTCCAGGAAGGCGCGGTTGTCTTCGATGCGCTGCGCGAAACGACGATCCGCTTGCTCGCGCTCTCCGCGCACGTATAGCAGTTGGTCCCCCAGTTGGCTCAAGTCCTGCAATAGGAGATCGTGAGGCCCGCCGTAGTAGCGCTCAGCCTCGCGCAAGCTTTCGTCGACCTGACGCTGGGCCTCGGCCAGGCGCGAAATGTCGCCGTCGGCCAGAATGGTGGAAACCAGCAGGCTCCGCTCGTACGGCGCGGCAATGCCCGACCGACGCTTCTCCTCAATGGTCTGTCGCAAAAGCTCGATACCTTCGGCGACGTCGCGCGGAGTGCGCTGGACGCCGGACAGACTGATCAGGGCCGCGCCAAGGTTTCCTTTGAGCGCGATAGTCTGCTCGGCCTGCGGGCCCGCGGTGCGTTGCAGAGTGCTTAGTGCTTCGCGCAGCAGGCGCACGTTGTCTTTATCGTCGCGTGCGATCGCCCAAGATATACCACCCAAAGCCATGGCGAAGGTCGGACTATCTCGCCCGTGGCTTGCTTCCAGTTGCGTCAACGCACCCTCGATATCTTCCTGCACCTGGTGAGGGTATTGCGCCCAGGCCAAGCCGAGCACGGCCTCCGCCGTCTTGGGATGACTCGGGCCCAGGTTGCGGCGACGGTTCGCGGCCAATTCTTGCGCTCGCTTCAGTACATCGGGCTTGCCTCGGCGGCCGAGAATGGTTACCAGCAGATCCAGCGCATCGTCGGCGAGTATCGGATTGCGCGGCCGCGCCAGCGCCTCGGCTTTGATGGCGTCTGCCTCGGCGTCTTCGAAACGCAACATGCGGTGCAGAAAGTTCGCACGCACAAGCAGAAGCTCTGCGCGGATTTCTTCATGGTCGCGGGATAGTCTTTGCGCCTGGTCCACCAGCTCGTCCATGGTCCGGACCGCGCCGAGGGTGTCCGCCTGTCCCCATTGCGCCTTCGCCAGCTCGGCGCCGAAGCTCAGCCGCATCGACTGTGCGTGCGCATCGTCGCTGTCGCCGATCCTCTCCAATTGGGCGCGGGCCAATTTCTCGGCCTCGGCGTAGCGGCCACGGCTGTTGAGCATCGCCAGTCGCGTGGCCGCGATGGAGCCCTCGTCGTCGCGCGCGTCGCCCAGCGCCACCTGGGCCTGGTCGGCCAGGCGCTGGGCGTGGCGATAGTCGCCGAGCACGGCGTAGCTGCGCGCCAAGGTCGCGAGGCTGCGCGCATGCAGCAACGGATGTTCGTCCAAGGGCAGCCCACGCAGCTCGCGCTCGGTCTTGTCCAGCAGCGCTTTCGACGAGAACGGCGCACTGCCCAGCCCCGACAGCGTGGCCATGCCCAGGGTGGACGCGAACAGGCGACTCACGGCGGCGGTGGCCTGGGTTTCGCGTACCGCGATGCGGTGTTGGCGCAGGGCCAGGCCGGCGCCCACCGCGCCTGCGATCGCCACGGCGGCGGCTACGCCGACGGCCAGGCGGTGGCGGCGCGCGAACTTGCGGGCCCGGTACAGCAGATCGTCGCCGCGTATCGCCAAGGGCCGGTGCTCGCGCCAACGCTGCAGGTCCTCGGCGTATTCGTTGATGCTGGCGTAGCGGTCCTGCGGGCGCAGGGCCACGGCCTTGCGCACCAGCGCCGACAGGTCGCCCGCGAGCAGGCGCTTGAGCGCGGTCAGGTTCGCGACGCCGCGTTGCTCGGCGACGGCGGGCGCGGCGTCATCGAGCAGTCGATCCATCGGCAGCGCCTCGCCGGGACCGGCATCGTCCATCAGATCGCGCAGCGCGTGCAGCGGTGTCGGCCATTGCCCGCA
Organism: Lysobacter sp. Root983; assembly: GCF_001429345.1. Taxonomy (NCBI): domain Bacteria; kingdom Pseudomonadati; phylum Pseudomonadota; class Gammaproteobacteria; order Lysobacterales; family Lysobacteraceae; genus Lysobacter; species Lysobacter sp. Root983. Next base: position 490,645 of record NZ_LMJO01000016.1, on the reverse strand, counting down.
CAGCAAGCGGTAGCTCAGCACGCCCAATGCGTACAGGTCGGTGGCCGGGGCGGTGGCGCCGTGGTCGCGCGCCTCGGGGGCGGCGTATTCGCGCGACAGCGCGAGCTGCTCGCGGTCCGCGCCGGCAAACGCGACGAAGGTGGAGGCGATGCCGAAGTCGACCAGCTGCACGCGCCCGTCGGCGTCGACCAGCAGATTGGATGGCTTGATGTCGCGGTGCAGTACGCCCTGGGCGTGGGCATAGCCCAGCGCTTCGCAGGCCTGGATCAACAGGTCGACGCGCTGCCGCACGCTGGCGCGATGGCGGTCGCACCAGGTGTCGATGGCGATGCCTTCGACGTAACGCATCGCGAACCAGGGATGACCGGTGTCGTCCACGCCGGCGTCGATCAGCGCGGCGATGCCCGGGTGGTCGAGGCGCGCCAGCACATTGCGTTCGTCGCGGAAGGCCGCGATCAGCGCCGGCGTCGCCAGCTCGGCGAGGATGCATTTGAGCGCGACCCGCTGCCGATATTGGCCGTCGTCGCGCTGAGCTTCGTACACGCTGCCCATGCCGCCGCGCGCGATCAGGCGCTCGATGCGCCAGGGCCCCAGGCGAGTGCCGAGGCGAGGATCGGGTCCGGCATCGGCTTGATCGCGACTTTCGCGGGCGCGCCGCTGCTCCACCAGCGCCGCCGGCGAACGGTCCAGCAGGCTGCTGTCGGCATTCGCATCGGAATCCAGCAGGGCCTGCAGCGCGCGATACAGTTCGGGGTCGCGCGTGGACAGCTCCGCGAGCGCGCGTTCGCGCTGCGCCGGAGGCATCTCGATATAGTCGTCGAACAAGTCCAGGGCGCGTGCGCTGACGTCGCTCATGAGGCTGTCTGCCGCTGCGGTGAGTGGGCGGAGCTGGGTGCGCCGATGCGTGGCGTGGCGCCGGTCCGCTGCGGCTATCGTACGCCCTCCGACCGGGGATCCGATTGGACCTTCGCAGGGGGCGCGCCCGATCCGCACCCGATCGGAGCGCTCAGTAATGTCACTTAATTAGTGGATCCGTGAGGGTTTGGGCACGGTACGGCGCGCCGGGTCGGACGGTCCGTGGCCTCGCAGCGCCGCGGCAGACGCGAGCCCGCCCACCGCCCGGCTCGCCGCAAAAGAAAGCCCGGCGGAGCCGGGCTTTCGAGAGCTTGAACGCGCGTCCGGCTCAGCGGGCCGGTGCGTAACGCAAGGTCAGGAACCATTCGCGACCGGGCTGGTTGTAGAACGAGATGGTCTCGTAGTCGCGGTCGAAGACATTGGCCACGCGCGCCTGCAGCGACCAGGCCGCGGTGAGCGCGTATTCGGCGCGCAGGTCCAGGGTGCCGTAGCCGCCGACGCGGCGGCTGTTGGCGACGTCGTCGTAACGCGCGCTGGAACCGACCGCGGTCACGCCGAAGCGGAAGTCGCCGAAGGCGCGGTCGATGTCGACGCGCGCGCTGCGCTTGGCGCGACGCGGCAGATCGTTGCCGGCGTAGAAGCCGACCCGGTTCTCGCTGTCGAGGAAGCTGGCGCTGGCGGCCACGGCCCAATCGGCGACGGTGGTGTCGATGCCGATCTCGGCGCCGCGCACACGCGCGCGCTCGATGTTGTTGGGCAGGAAGATCGCGGCGTCGTAGGCGATCAGGTCGTCGACCTGGGTGCTGAAACCGTCGATGCGCGCGTTGAAGCGCTCGCCGCGGTAGGCCAGGCCAAGCTCCCAGGTCTTGGACTCTTCCGGGCGCAGCGCCGGGTTGCCGAAGAACGGGTAGTAGAGCTCGTTGAAGGTCGGGGCTTTGAAGGCGGTGCCGTAGCCCGCGGTCAGACGCCAGTGTTCGGCGAAGCCCAGGCCCCAGGCGATGCTGCCGGTGGTGTGGCCGCCGAACTGGTCGTTGTCGTCGCGGCGCAGGCTGGCCTCGATCGACTGCGCGCCGAAGCGGCCCTGGTACTGGACGAAGCCGGCGCGGTTATCGCGCTCGTTCTTGTCGTAGGCGGTGTCGCTGTCGGCGTGGTCGCGCAGCCAGTCGAAGCCCACGCTCAGCAGCTGGCCTTCGCCGACGCCGTAGTCGGTCTGCACGGTGAAGCTGTCGCGGTTGGTGGCGAAGTAACCGTTGGGCACGTTGCCGAGGAAGTTGTCGGACTCGTCGCGATTGCGGCCGGCGCTGACCTGCAGGCGCAGGTTTTCGGAAGGACGCCAGGTGCCCTTGGCGCCGACCACCTGCTGCACGATCTCGGAGTAGTTGACGAAGCTGCCGTCGTACTCGTTCTCGCCTTCGGCGCGCAGCACATGGCCTTCGAAGCTCAGGGTGTCGGTGGCATCGAAGCCACCGCGCAGCGACAGCGAGCGGTTGCGGTAGCCGTCGCGGTCGGGCTCTTCGGTGAAGCAGCCGGCGAACAGGGTGCTGGAGCCGTCGCAGGCATTGATGCCGTCGGTGCGCTGGTAGGCGGCGTCGGCGCCGAACCAGCCGCGGCCGACGCGGCCGCCGATGCCGGCGCTGGCTTCGCGGCCGCCGTGGCTGCCGACGGTGACGCTGGCGCGCGGGGCGACGGCGTCGCGGTCGCGGCGGGTGAAGATCTGGATCACGCCGCCGATCGCGTCGGCGCCGTACAGGCTGGAGCGCGGGCCGCGCACGATTTCGATGCGGTCGATCAGGGCGACCGGCAGGTCCTGGAACGAAGCCAGGCCGGAGGTCGCCGAGCCGATGCGGATGCCGTCGACCAGGACCAGCACGTGGTCGGTCTCGCTGCCGCGCAGCGACAGCGTGGTCAGCTTGCCCAGGCCGCCCTGGTTGCCGATCGAAATGCCGGCGCGGCCGCGCAGCAGGTCGGGCAGCGAGCGCGCCTGGCTGCGCGCGATGTCGTCGTGGGTGATCACCTCGACCGGCGACAGCGCGTCGTTGGCGCTGATCGCGGTGCGGGTCGCGGTGACGACGACATCGTCCAGATCGGTGGCGTCGTCGTTCGGCTGCGCCTGCGCGAGAGCGGGCAGGGCGAGGGCGGCGGCGATGGCCAGGGACAGCTTGGGAACACGCATGAGCAAACTCCAGGGGCGCGGCGGTGGAGCCGCGCCGTCGATCGAGGGAGTCGCGAGGAGAGAGGGGCCGCGAATGCGGGCGCTGAACGCGCCGACGGTCGCCGCCGCGACGCCCTCCGCATCGCAACCAGTCGCGCGTCGGGGCCGGTCTCCGGACTCGCGAGCCGGGACCGGGGTCCCGTGCGCGGCGCCTTCCCGTGCTGAGCACAGTGGCGGTTGCCGCGGTCGACTCGCTTACCGTTGCGGGGGCAGTGCCGGGCTGGCCCGATCGCGCTGTCGTAGCGCTGGGGCGTCACCGGCTTCCCGTTTCAACCCTGACGGCGGATGCCGGGGGTCACCTCGAAGCGCGCGCAGTCTACGCGATCGAGGGCGCTGGGGCCAAAAGAGCGGGGGTTTAAGGGGGGCCGTGGCCATTAGCCCCTCTCCCGCTTGCGGGAGAGGGGTTGGGGTGAGGGTCCGGCGCGAGTGCGTTGCTTGAACCTCGTCGCGCGCCCTCATCCGCCCTGCGGGCACCTTCTCCCGCAAGCGGGAGAAGGGAAGATCAAGAACGTCTCCCGCAAGCAGGCAGGGGAAGATCAAAAGCTAGCGTTGCGAGCCCCTCTCCCGCTCGCGGGAGAGGGGTTGGGGTGAGGGCCCGGCGCGAGTGCGTTGCTTGAACCCCGCCGCGCGCCCTCATCCGCCCTGCGGGCACCTTCTCCCGCAAGCGGGAGAAGGGGAGATCAAGAACCTCTCCCGCAAGCGGNTGCGTTGCTTGAACCCCGCCGCGCGCCCTCATCCGCCCTGCGGGCACCTTCTCCCGCAAGCGGGAGAAGGGGAGATCAAGAACCTCTCCCGCAAGCGGGAAGAGGAAGATCAAGAGCCAGCGTTGCGAGCCCCTCTCCCGCTCGCGGGAGAGGGGTTGGGGTGAGGGGCCGGCGCGAGTGCGTTGCTTGAACCTCGTCGCGCGCCCTCATCCGCCCTGCGGGCACCTTCTCCCGCAAGCGGGAGAAGGGSAGATCAAGAACCTCTCCCGCAAGCAGGCAGGGGAAGATCAAAAGCCAGCGTTGCGAGCCCCTCTCCCGCTCGCGGGAGAGGGGTTGGGGTGAGGGCCGATGCGGATGCGTTGCTTGAACCCCGCCGCGCGCCCTCATCCGCCCTGCGGGCACCTTCTCCCGCAAGCGGGAGAAGGGGAGATCAAGAACCTCTCCCGCAAGCGGGAAGAGGAAGATCAAGAGCCAGCGTTGCGAGCCCCTCTCCCGCTCGCGGGAGAGGGGGTGGGGTGAGGGCGCGCCGCAAGCCGCAAGCTCCCACCTCACCCNCAAGCCCCTCTCCCGCTCGCGGGAGAGGGGTTGGGGTGAGGGCCGATGCGGATGCGTTGCTTGAACCCCGCCGCGCGCCCTCATCCGCCCTGCGGGCACCTTCTCCCGCAAGCGGGAGAAGGGGAGATCAAGAACCTCTCCCGCAAGCGGGAAGGGGAAGATCAAGAGCCAGCGTTGCGAGCCCCTCTCCCGCTCGCGGGAGAGGGGTTGGGGTGAGGGCCCGGCGCAGAGCGCGCAGCTCCAACTTCATCCCGGCTCTTCATCCGGTCCGCAGCCCGTCCTGAGCCTGCCGAACGGGGCACCGCCTCCCACTGTTGGGAGCAGGGAAAGCCAGGTCGGGGGCGTAACCAAGCGCCGCTAATCCGCGCCGCAAAGCGGAACACAGGACCGCCTTACTCCCGCTCTTCCGCCTCGTCGCGGCCTTCGCCCGCAGGCTCGTCGTCGAAACCGTCGTCGTAGGACGGCGGCATCGCCACGGTGTCCTCGGTCAGCACGGTGGTGCGCACCGGGCCGGCGGCCGGGCGGTTGCGCGGCGCGGGCAGCAGGGCGGTGGCGGCCTCGGCGGCGGCGATCAGTTCGTTGCGACGTTGGTCGGGGATCTCCTGCCAATGGCAGTCCAGCAGGGCGCCCTCGATCGCGTACAGCAGGTTGAGCGTCGGTTTGAAGCCCGCGCGCTTGACCCGCATGAAAGCCTCGACCGTGCCGATCGCGGCGATGTCCTCGTGCGAGCGTAGGCCGACCTGGCGCAGCCAGGCCGCGCTCTTGGGGCCGATGTTGCGCAGCTTGGCCGCGGTCATCGCAGCGACTCCACGAAGGCCTGGGCGATCGCTTCCAGGCCGCGCTGATCGTCGGCGTCGAAGCGGTCGAGCTTGGGGCTATCGAGATCGAACACGCCGATCAATTCGCCGTTCAAGGACAAAGGCACCACCAGTTCGGAGTTCGACGCCGAATCGCAGGCGATGTGGCCCGGGAAGCGGTGCACGTCGGCGATGCGCTGGGTCTGGCCGCTGGAGGCCGCCGCGCCGCACACGCCCTTGTCGAGCGGGATGCGGATGCAGGCCGGCAGGCCCTGGAACGGCCCGACCACCAGCTCGCGGCCGTCGTAGAAGTAGAAGCCGACCCAGTTGAGGTCCGGCAGGGCGTGATAGACCAGCGCCGACAGGTTGGCGGCGTTGGCGACACGGTCGCGCTCGCCCTCGATCAGGGCGCGTGCCTGGGCCAGGAGCAGGTCGTATTGTTCCGGCTTGCTGCCGGACAGGGGGTTGGCGGCGAACATACCGCGAGTGTAGCAGCGGCACGCCCGGGCATTACCATGGCCGGATACCGCCCCCCCAAGCCCGCTGCCGAGGATGCCGATGACCGAGTCTGGCTCGACCATGCCCGCCTTCCGCGAACGCGGCCATCAGGTGACGCGGCTGGAAAGCTTCGTCGACGCCGCGTTCGCGTTCTCGCTGACGATGCTGGTGATCCTGTTCAACGAACTGCCCGACACCGTCGCCGAACTGCGCGAAGCGCTGCGGCGGGTGCCGACCTTCGTGTTCTGCTTCGTGCTGCTCGCCTTGTTCTGGGGCGCGCACAATCGTTGGAGCCGACGCTACGGACTCGACGATGGGCGCTCCAACGTGCTCAGCCTGGCCCTGGTGCTGGTGGTGATGATCTACGTCTACCCGCTGCGCATGGTGGTCTCCAGCGCGATGTCGATGTTCACCGGCGGCTGGGTCAAGAGCGAGTTGGGCATCGACCCGGCGCATTGGAACGCCGACCTGCAGACCGCCTTCATGGTCTACGCGGTGGGCTTCGGCCTGTTGTCGTGGATCGTGTGCGAGCTCAACCGGCACGCCTTGCGACGCGCCGACAAACTGGGTTTGACCGCGGCCGAGCGCTACGAGACCGGCACCGAGATCGGCCTGCACTGGATCCTCACCGGCACCGCGGTGCTCAGCCTGGCGCTGAGCGGCCTGGCGCTGGCCTGGCCCGGCGAGAACGCGCCCGGTCTGATCGCGGCGCTGCCGGTATGGGTGTACGCGGCCTTGGGCGCGGTCATGCCGGCCTACGCCGTGCGTCGCAATCGCCGATGGTTGGCCCATCAATCGAAGGAAGCCGCCGCTTGAGCGCACGCAGTTATTTCGTCACCGGCACCGACACCGGCATCGGCAAGTCAGTCGCCAGCGCCACGCTGCTGCATGCACTGCGCGCGCGCGGGCTGCGCGCGGTCGGCATGAAGCCGGTCGCGAGCGGTTGCGAGCTCACGCCGGAGGGTTTGCGCAACGAAGACGCGCTGCTGTTGCAGGCGGCCAGCGCGCCCACGCCCGCCTATGCGGACATCAATCCCTATGCCTTGCGCGCACCGCTGGCGCCGGAGCTGGCCGCGGCCGACGACGGCGTCGAGATCGCGCTGCCGACGCTGCTGGCCGCGCACGCGCGCCTAGCCGCGCAGGCCGAGGTGGTGGTGGTCGAAGGCGTGGGCGGCTGGGCGGCGCCGCTGTCGGCGAGCCTGGACCAGGCCGAGCTGGCGCGCGAACTGGACGCGGCGGTGGTGTTGGTGGTCGGAATGCGGCTAGGCTGCATCAACCATGCGCGCCTGACTGCGCGTGCGATCGAGGCCGACGGCCTGCGCCTGGTCGGCTGGATCGGCAATGAGATGGACCCTCATATGGACCGACGCGATGACAATTTCCGTTTACTGCGTGAGCGTCTGCCCGCACCGTGCTGGGGCCGCCTGCCGTACGCCCCCGAACCCGACGCCAGCCGTTTTTCGCACTTGCTCGAGGTGGCATGACGGCGCTGGGCCCGTGACTTATGGGGGGTGGGGCCAAGTAGCAGAATGCTAGACTTTTCAGTATAGGAATTAGCGGCAACCACCGAGCGATCGCGCTCTAGACAACGATGGAACCGGAGTCTTTCCCATGATCATGATCCCGCGCTCCGCGGCCCTGGCCTTCGCGTTGGCCCTCGCACTCTCCGCTTGCGGAGGTGGTGGCGACGAACAAGCCGGCGGTGCGCCGCCGCCGCCGGAACTGGGCGTGATCAAAGCGCAGCCGGCGAACGTGCCGCTGCAGAAGGATCTGGTCGGCCGCCTGGCCGCTTACCGCAGCGCCGATGTGCGTGCGCGCGTACCGGGCGTATTGCAGCGCCGCGTGTACGCCGAAGGCAGCGACGTCAGCGAAGGCCAGGTGCTGTTCCAGATCGATCCCTCGCAGATGCAGGCCGAAGTCGGCCAGGCCCAGGCCTCGCTGGCCTCGGCCGAAGCCAACTACGCCAACGCGCGCGCCGCGGCCGATCGCGCGCGCCGCCTGGCGCCGGAGAAATTCATCTCTCGCTCCGACCTCGACAACGCGCTCGCCGCCGAACGCAGCGGTTCGGCCGCGGTGAAGCAGGCCGAGGCCGCGCTGGCCAACGCGCGCATCAACCTGGGTTACGCCACCGTGCGCTCGCCGATCAACGGCCGCGCCGGCAAGCAGCAGGTCACCGAGGGCGCGTTGGTCGGCCAGGGCACTGCGACCCTGCTGACCACGGTCGATCAGATCGACCAGCTGTACGTGAACTTCTCGCTCAGCGTGTCCGAGCTGGAACAGATCCGCCGCGCCCAGGCCGGTCAGGCCCAGGGCGAAACCCAGGTCCAGGTGGTGCTGCCCGACGGCACGGTCTATCAGCGCCCGGGCGTGATGGATTTCTCCGGCGACGTGGTCGATCCGGCCACCGGCGCGATCGCGCTGCGCGCGCGCATCCCGAACCCGGACAAGACCCTGCTGCCCGGCACTTACGTGACCCTGAAGGCCACTCTGGGCAATCAGGCCAACGCCTTCCTGGTGCCGCAGGCCGCGCTGCAGCGCGACGCCGGCGGTCCCTATCTGCTGGTGGTGGGCGCGGACGGCAAAGTCGCGCGCAAGGGCGTGACCGCCGACCGCAGCCAGGGCGGCAATTGGGTGATCAGCAGCGGCGTGGCCGCGGGCGATCAGGTCGTGGTTTCCGGCATCCAGCGCGCCGTTCCGGGCGAGGCGGCCAAGGCCACGCCGTGGCAGCCCGAGGGCGCCAAGGGCAAGCCCGATGCCGCCGCGCCGGCCGCCAAATAAGGACTGAGCGAACGCCATGTCCAGATTCTTCATCAATCACCCGGTCTTCGCCTGGGTCATCGCGATCCTGATCACGCTGGGCGGCGTGCTCGCGATCTTCAATCTCGGCGTCGAGTCCTATCCCAACATCGCCCCGCCTCAGGTGGGAATCTCGGCCAGCTACCCCGGCGCCAGCGCCGAAACCGCCGAGGGCGCGGTCACTCAGGTGATCGAGCAGCAGCTGACCGGTATCGACAACCTCGACTACTTCAGTTCCTCGTCCAGCGCCTCGGGCGGCTCCTCGATCACCCTGACCTTCGCGCCGGGCACCGATCCCGACATCGCCCAGGTCCAGGTCCAGAACAAGGTCGCACTGGCGACGCCGCGACTGCCGGAGGAAGTGACCCGGCAGGGCGTGGTGGTGGCCAAGTCGAATTCGAACTTCCTGATGGTGGTCGCGCTGCGCTCGGAAAATCCGGGCGTGGACACCAACGCGCTCAGCGACATGATCGGTTCGCGCGTGCTCGACCAGATCGCGCGCGTGCCCGGCGTGGGCAGCACCCAGCAGTTCGGCAGCGAATACGCCATGAACATCTGGCTCAACCCCGAACAGCTGCAGGGTTACGGCCTCTCGGCCACCCAGGTGCTGAACTCGGTGCGCGGCCAGAACGTGCAGTTCGCCGCCGGTTCGATCGGCGCCGAGCCCTCGCCGAAGGAACAGGCCTATACCGCCACGGTCTCGGCCGAGGGCCGTTTCAGCACGCCCGAGGAGTTCGGCAACATCATCCTGCGCGCCAATGCCGACGGCACCACGGTGCGCCTGAAGGACGTCGCCCGGATCAAGATCGGTGCGCAGTCCTACGGCTTCGAGGCGCGCTGGAACGGCGCCCCGACCGGCGCCTTCGCCGTGCTGCTCAGCCCCGGCGCCAACGCCCTGGGCGTGGCCGAGGCGGTGCGCAAGCGCATGGACGAGCTGCAGACCAGCTTCCCGCAGGGCGTGAAGTGGTTCTCGCCCTACGACACCTCGACCTTCGTGCGGATCTCGGTGGAGGAGGTCGTCAAGACCCTGCTCGAGGCGATCGCGCTGGTGTTTCTGGTGATGCTGATCTTCCTGCAGAACCTGCGCGCCACCCTGATCCCGACTCTGGTGATCCCGATCGCCTTGATGGGCACCTTCCTGGGCATGTATATCCTCGGGTTCACCATCAACCAGCTCAGCCTGTTCGGCATGGTGCTGGCGATCGGCATCGTGGTCGACGACGCGATCGTGGTGATCGAGAACGTCGAACGCATCATGACCGAGGAGGGCCTCAACGCCCGCCAGGCCACGATCAAGGCGATGAGCCAGATCAGCGGCGCGGTCATCGCGATCACGGTGGTGCTGGCGGCGGTGTTCATCCCCAGCGCCTTCCAGGGCGGTTCGGCCGGCGAGATCTACAAGCAGTTCGCCATCACCATCGCCATGGCGATGGGCTTCTCCGCGTTCCTCGCCCTGGGCTTCACCCCGGCGCTGTGCGCGACCATGCTCAAGCCCACCGAGCACCACAAGTCGAACTTCGTCTTCCGCGGCTTCAACACGGTCTACAACAAGGTCGCCAACACCTACGTCGGCCACATCGGCAGCGCGGTCAAGCACGCGCCGCGCTGGATGGCGGTGTTCGTGGCGCTGGCGGTGCTGTGCGGCTTCCTGTTCACCAAGTTGCCGGGCAGCTTCCTGCCGGAAGAAGACCAGGGCTACGCGCTGGCGCTGGTGCAGTTGCCGCCGGGCGCGACCATGCGCCGCACCCAGGCCGTGTTCGACGATATGCGCAAGGCCCTGGAGAAGCAGGAAGGCTACGACGGCATGATGGAAGTGGCCGGCTTCAGCTTCGTCGGCCAGGGCGAGAACATGGGCATGGCCTTCATCCGTCTGAAGCCCTGGGACGAGCGCAAGGTCGACGCAAGCACCTTCATCCAGACCACCTACGGCACCCTGAGCGGCATCCGCGACGCCCAGATCTTCGTGATCAACCTGCCCACCGTCAGCGGCCTGGGCTCGTTCGGCGGCTTCGACATGTACCTGCAGGACCGCGGCGGCAAGGGCCGCGAGGCGCTGACCGAGGCCCGCAACATCCTGCTCGGCAACGCCGGCAAGAACCAGGCGCTGGTCGGCGTGCGTCCGAACACACAGGAAGACTCGCCGCAGCTCAAGCTCGACGTCGACCGTGTGCAGGCGCAGGCGATGGGCCTGTCGGTGAACGACATCTACAGCTCGATCCAGCTGATGCTGGCGCCGGTGTACGTCAACGACTTCGTCGACAACGGCCGCATCAAGCGCGTGACCATGCAGGCCGATGCGCAGTACCGCACCGGTCCGGAAGCCTTGGCCCGGTTCTACACGCCCAACCCGTCGGCGGCGACCAACGTCGACGGCAGCGCGGCCGACAGCACCACCAACGCGATGATCCCGCTGACCAACGTGGTCCACAGCAAGTGGATCATGGCCTCGCCGTCGTTGACCCGTTACAACGGTTATTCGGCGGTCGAGATCGTGGGTTCGCAGGCGCCGGGGCATAGCTCGGGCGAGGCCATGAACGCGATGCAGGCGATCGTCGACAACGATCTGCCGGAAGGCTTCGGCTACGACTGGACCGGTCAGTCCTACCAGGAAATCCTGTCGGGCAATCAGGCGCCGATGCTGATGGCGCTGTCGATCCTGGTGGTGTTCCTGTGCTTGGCCGCCCTGTACGAGAGTTGGTCGGTGCCGGTGGCGGTGCTGCTGGTGGTGCCGCTGGGCGTGCTCGGCGCGGTGGTGTTCTCGCTGCTGCGCGGTCTGCCCAACGACATCTATTTCAAGATCGGCCTGATCACGGTGATCGGCCTGGCGGCGAAGAACGCGATCCTGATCGTGGAGTTCGCGATCGAGCAGCGCCAGGCCGGCAAGACGCTGCGCGAGGCGACCATCGAGGCCTGCAAGCTGCGTTTCCGTCCGATCCTGATGACCTCGTTCGCCTTCATCATGGGCGTGATCCCGCTGGCCATTTCGTCCGGCGCGGGCGCCAACTCGCGGCACGCGATCGGCACGGGCGTGATCGGCGGCATGGTCTTCGCGACCTTCCTGGGCGTGCTGCTGATTCCGGTGTTCTACGTGGTGGTGCGTCGCCTGCTGGGCGACAAGCTCGACGAGGCGCCGAAGATCGTGCGCCATGACGACGAGCCGCCAGCGGCCAAGCCTGCGGTCTGATCCGGATCCGCTGTTACCGAAAAGCCCGCCGAACGGCGGGCTTTTCTTTGGGTCGCTTTACGCATTTAGCCCTCAACTCCCTTTTAGCCTTTGACTTCGTCCTTTGAAAAAGGATGAAGCCATGCGGTTAATGAGCCGCAGGTTCATGCACGGCTGAACGCCAGCTTGCTGCTAGCTCCCTCCTTTGTAAAAGGAGGGTTGGGGAGGATTTGCTGTTGCTGTTGCTTCGTCTTTTCTGACCGAAGGTCAAAGGCTTCCGCCTGCTGCGCATGCGGGTCACTTTCTCTTGCTAGCCCAAGAGTCCGTCTGGATTCCCTTCGGTCAAACGTAACCAAAGAGAAGGGCTAGCGTGACCAACCCTCCCTTGCGAGTTCGGTGCCTGCGCCGGGATTTTTCGAATGGACATCCCTGTCCATTCGAAAAACGGCGCGCGTCCTGCGCGCCGCCCTTCGGGTCTACGCCTGGTCGTGCGAGTGCGTGACTTTTGGATTTGAATGCAACGGCAACGGCAGCCGCGTTATCCCTTTGCGGTCATCCCCGCGAAGGCGGGGATCCAGTGGCTTAAGAGCGCTGCTGGAGCGCTGACGCCGTGGGTCTCGGCCATCGCGTGCGATGAGCCGAAGCCGAACCGTAGCGTCGCGTCTTCGATGCCTCGGATCGCTACTGCCAAACCCGACCCCCAAACCGCGCCCAACAAAAAACCCGGTAGCTGGCGCTACCGGGTTTCGTGTCCGTCGGGGGTACGACGAGGAGAGAGACCTTGCGACTTACTTGGCGGCGACCTTGGTCGCGGCCTTGGCGGCCTTCTCGACGTTGGCCTGGGTGGTCTTGGCGGCCGACTCGATCTGCGACTTGGTCAGCTCGCCGATGGCTTCGTTGGCCTTCAGGGTGCGGCCGAAGACTTCCTGGCCGGTGCTGACGGCGCGCTCGACGTTCTCGCGGGCGACCTGCGCGGCCTTCGGCCACAGGGTCTTGAGGCTGTCGAAGTCGCGGGCTTCGGCGGCTTCGCCGAAGAAAGCGAAGGTGGCGTTGACGCGCTCTTCGATCGCGGCCAGCTGCAGGCCGAACACGGCCTCGGCGTTGTCGAGGGTCAGACGGTTGACCTGAGCGGCCGTGTCAGCGAACTGACGCGTCGCGGCGGCGAACTGCTCGTTGAACTGCTGGTACATGGCGTGCTCCTAGAGATTCGGGTGGTCCGGGCCGGGGGAATGCCCGGATTGTGCGGTGCAGCATAATCCTGCTTTTGTTGCGTTGCAACATCGAACCGACCAGCGGTTGCCGACCGTTCATGCGGTCTTTGCAATCAACCACTTACAGGGTGAGCGGCGGTCCGGCGCGGCCCAGGATCGGCCGCGGCGATGACCGCGCGATGACGAAAAAGCGGCGGGCTCGGCCGCTCGGGCGGGGCTCAGCCGCGGTAGCGGCAGCCGGAGGTGCAGGTCTCGTGGACCACGATCTCGCTCAGCAGCGGCAGCGCCGGCTTCAGGCGTTCCCAGATCCAGATCGCCAGCCGCTCGCTGGTCGGGTTGTCCAGACCGGGGATGTCGTTGAGATAGTGGTGGTCGAGCTGGTCGTACAGCGGCTGGAACGCCTTTTTGACGTCGCTGAAGTCCATCACCCAGCCGCTGTGCTCGCCAAGTTCGCCGTCCAGATGGACCTCGACCCGGAACGAATGGCCGTGCAGGCGCGCGCATTTATGGCCTTCCGGCACGTTCGGCAGCCGGTGGGCGGCTTCCAGGGTAAAGACCTTGAAGATGTTCATGGCGTCATTGTGCGGCAAGCCGCTGCGGTCGGCGATCCGGCCTTTGGTGAGGGCGGCGGATACGAAAAAGCCCGCTGGCGGCGGGCTTGAACTGCGGCGCCAGGCGCCTGAAACGATGGTGGCTATGGGTGGACTCGAACCACCGACCCCAGCATTATGAGTGCTGTGCTCTAACCGGCTGAGCTACATAGCCACGGGGAACCGCGAATTATTCATGCCGGGGCGGGTGCCGTCAATCGTCCCGGGCCGGCTTGTCGTCGGGCGGGGGCCGTGGCAGAGTCGGTCGCAGTGAATTTGGAGTCCGCATCGTGATCGATCCGGACGGCTACAGGCCTAATGTCGGCATCGTGCTGATGCACCCGGACGGCCGCCTGTTCTGGGCCCGACGCGTGCATCGCGACGGCTGGCAGTTCCCGCAAGGCGGGATGAACACCGACGAGACGCCGCTCGAGGCGATGTACCGCGAGCTGCGCGAAGAGACCGGCCTGCTGCCGCAGCATGTCGAAGTGCTGGGCGCGACCCCGGGCTGGCTGCGCTATCGCTTGCCGCAGCGGGCGATCCGGCGCAACGACCGGCTGGTCTGCATCGGCCAGAAACAGGTCTGGTTCCTGCTGCGCCTGACCGGCCAGGAGTCCGACCTGCGCCTGGACCTGACCGACAAGCCCGAGTTCGACCACTGGCGCTGGGTGGACTTCTGGTACCCGGTCGAACACGTGGTGGTGTTCAAGCGCGGGGTCTATTCCAGCGCCCTGCGCCATCTGGCCCCGTTCGCGCGCAGCATCGCCGGTGCCCAGGCGGTGCCGGCGCCAGGTCCGGACCCGCGCGCTCAGCTGGACCCGCGTGCGGGCGGCCCCGGGCGCAATCGCCAGCGCCCGCGCGCCCGGCAACCGGGGATGAACGTCCGCGGCGGCCAGGATCCGTCGTCGAATTGACAATCATTCGCATTCCTGGCGAAATGGACCTGCAGCCGATCCGGCTGCCTGCCCGCCCAACGCCACCGTGTACGTCTGCATCTGCAACGGAGTCACCGAACGCGACATCCTCCAGGCCGCCGAGGCCGGTTGCCGCAGCGTGCCCGAACTGACCATGCGTACCGGCGCCGGCGCCAACTGCGGCAGCTGCCTGGACATGGCCTCCGAACTGCTCGAGCGCGCCCGCGCGCTGCGCGATCTGCCGCTGCCGGTATTGCAGCAAGCTGCCTGATCGTCTCCCGCGAGCGCCGCGCGTTCGCGAACTCCTTAAGTTTTCCGCGCCGGCGCGTACGCGAAATGCACTCGATTCGCGTTCCGTCACGGCCTGCGCGAAAGGGCTAGAGTGCCCGCCATTGCAACTGCCGGAGCACGGCCATGAAGGGCGACGCCAAGGTCATCGAGTTCCTCAACAAGGCGCTCTATAACGAGCTGACCGCGATCAATCAGTACTTCCTGCACGCCAAGATGCTGAAGAACTGGGGTCTGAAGGAACTGGCCGATCACGAGTACCACGAGTCGATCGACGAGATGAAGCACGCCGACAAGTTGTCGGAGCGCATCCTGTTCCTCGACGGCCTGCCGAACTTCCAGGCCCTGGGCAAGCTGCGCATCGGCGAGAACCCGCGCGAGCTGCTCAACTGCGATCTCGCGCTGGAGCTGGAAGCGCTGCCGGTGCTGCGCGACGGCATCAAGCACGCCGAAGCGGTCGGCGACTACGTCAGCCGTCAGTTGTTCGCCGACATCCTCGACTCCGAGGAAGAGCACATCGACTGGATCGAAACCCAGCTGGCGCTGATCGATCGCCTGGGCGAGCAGAACTACCTGCTGACCAAGATCGAAGAGTAAGTCGCCGCGCCTCGCGCGCGGCCACAAGATCCAGCCAGCCATCGGGCGCGCCAGGCGCGCACCGTCGCCAGCCAGACATCCGAGCCACCGGTACGCCGGTGGCTTTTTTGTGTTCGGGGAGTGTTAGCCCGGGCGTTTCCCGGCACAGTCTTATTTGGTGTCAAATACCGCAACCGCTCAAGGAGACGGGTGCGATGGGAATGCGCGGCAAACGTTGGCTGATGCTCGTCGGCATAGGCGCTGCGGTCACCATGGCCGCCACGGCGGCGGATCCTGCGAGGCTGGCTATCGCGGGGATCGGGGTAGGGAGCTTCGAGAAGGACGTCGTGCGAAAACTTGGCAAGCCTCGTAGCCGAACCACGGAAGAGGGCTACATCATGGCCACGTTGCACTACGACCGTTCGGCGTACTTCCTCGATGAGGATGACCGTGTAGTAGGCATGCGCTCGTCGAATCCGCGTAGTTGTTTCGAGCGCGTCGTCTGTCCCGGCATGCCGCTGTCCGAGGCTAGAAAACATCTGTCGCGGATGCTGCCCGGCCCAACTCACGATCCGAAAGGCCTGGCGTTCGTCGATCCCGGAGGCAGCGGCTGTTGGGTCGAATTGACGCCGAAGGGCAAGACGCTCGCGAGCCTCGCGATCAAGTGTGAGCCCTGAGTTCGTTGCGCCGATCCAGCTCGATGCGCGAGGCCGAGCTGTCGCGACGGGTCGAAGATTCGGGGTGGGCTAGAGCCGGCCCTATGCGGCGCTGACCTTGGGCGCGCGCCGGAAGATCAGGCGCCAGACCCACCACAGCAGCAGGGCGACGACCAGGCTGATCAGGGCGACCAGCGACAGCGCGATCCACGGGTGGGCGAACACCAGGGCCAGGGTGCCGACCACGGCCAGGTCTTCGCCGACCGAGGCGGTCCAGTTGGTCACCGGTTCGGGCGAGGTGTTGAGCAGCACGCGCGAGCCGGCCTTGAGCAGGTGGCTGCCCAGGGCCACGCCGGCGCCGGTGGCCAGGGCGCCGGCGCCGAGCTGGCCGTCCGGGGACAGGGTGGCGGCGGCCAGGAAGGCGCCGACCGGCACCCGCAGCAGGGTGTGCAGCAGGTCCCAGCCCGAGTCCACGCCGGGGATCTTGTCGGCGAAGAATTCAGTGGCGGCGAGCACGCCGGAGACGCCGATCACCCACGGCGACTGGGTCGCCTGCAGGGCCTGCGGCAGGTCCAGCCAGCCCAGGGCTCCGGCGATGCCGACCCCGAATACGGTCATGTAGACCCGGACCCCGGCCAGCCAGGCAAGAACTACCCCAATTGCGAACAGGTGCGCATCGGACACGGCGGCAACCCCGCTAGACTTGTCGGCCGAGTATAGAACCACCCGGCGGCCCCCGCCGCTCCGTCGCATGGCCAAGCCACCACCGCCCCGTTTCGTCATCGTCCAGCAGCAACCCGACCGGCGGCCGTTGATCGCGGCCGTGGTGGCGGCGATTTGGCTGGCGTCGCTGGCTGGCGCCTGGGCCTGGGCGACCTGGCGCGCGGCGCCGCAACTGCCCAAGGTCAGCGCCGAGCTCGACGCCGTGCGCGCGACCCTGCGCGAGCGCCAGGCCCGTCTGGACCAGCTGGAACAGCGCGAGGCCACCTTGCAGCGTTCCGACCAGATCAGCCGGGTCGCCAACAAGCAGATCCAGGGCGCGCTGGCCGATCGCGAGGAAGAGATCGCCGACTTGCGCGCCGACGTCGCCTTCTACGAGCGTCTGGTCGGTTCGACCGGCAAGCCGCAGGGCCTGAACGTGCACTCGACCCAGTTCTCGCCCGAGGCGGGCGGCACCTGGCGCTACATGATCGTCCTGACCCAGAACCTCAACCGCGGCGCGGTCAGCGCCGGCCGGCTGGAGTTCGCGGTCGAGGGCGTGCGCAACGGCAAACTGACCACGATCGGTTGGGACGAGCTGCATCAACGCCCGGCGGCGCCGGCGCAGGACTATTCTTTCCGCTACTTCCAGCAGCTCGACGGCAGCGTGATGCTGCCGGCCGGCTTCACTCCGCAGCGCGTACGCGTGTCGCTGCGAGGCGGGGACGCCTCGGTGGAGCAGGCGTTCGACTGGCGCAGCGGCGCTACCGTCACCGGGGAAACCTAAGCATGTTCAAGAACAAACCCACCCAGCTCGCGGCCGGCCAGGTCGATACCATGATCGGCCCGCAGGTAGTGATGCGCGGCGACCTGCAGTTCAGCGGCGGCCTGTACATCGAAGGCCGCATCGTCGGCAAGATCGTGGCCGAGCCGGGCCAGCCGGCCGTGCTGACCCTGGCCGAGAACGGCAGCATCGAGGGCGAGGTGCATGCGCCGGTGGTGATCATCAACGGCGAGCTCACCGGCGACGTCTACGCCGCCGAGCGCGTCGAGCTGGCGGCCAAGGCGCGCGTGCTGGGCAACGTCCATTACAAGGTGGTCGAGATGATCGCCGGCTCGATGCTGACCGGCCGCCTGATCCATTCCGACACCGCCGGCGCGCCGCGCGCGGGCGCTGAAGCTCCGGTGACCGCGCACGCCCTGGCCGACTGAGGGGAGATTGCGCCGGCCCGCGCCGCGCCCTATTAATGGGGCATGGCCGAATCCGAACCGCGCAGTCCCCAGAACGCGCCCCGCCACTGGCGCTACGCCGCCGGCGTGGCGATGGCCGCCGTGCTCGCGTTCGGCGCCTGGGGCCTGTGGCGCGCCTGGTCGCCGCCGCCGCCCGCGGCGCCGGCCGGCTCCGACGCGGCGCGCGACGCGCGCGCCGAACACGCCGAGCTCGAGCAACTGCGCCAGCGCGTGACCACGCTGAGCCGATCGGATCAGATCAGCCGCGAGGCCAACCGCGACCTGCAGGGCACCCTGTCCGAGCGCGACGAGGAAATCGCCGGCCTGCGCGCCGACGTCGCCTTCTACGAACGCCTGGTCGGCTCCACCGCGCAACGCCGCGGCCTGGCCGTGCACGCACTGCGGGTGCAGCCCCAGAACGGCGGGGCCTGGCATTTCACCAGCACCCTGACCCAGAACCTCAACCGCGGCGCGGTCAGCGCCGGCCGCCTGACCGTGGCCCTGGAAGGCAGCCGCGGCGGCAAGCTGCAGAAGCTGGCCTGGGACGATCTGCGCCAGCAGCCCAATGCGCCGGGCCTGGCGTATTCGTTCAAGTACTTCCAGCAGATCGAAGGCGACCTGTTCCTGCCCGCGGGCGTGACCCCGGTGCGGGTGGTCGTGCGCCTGACCCCGCAAAGCGGCGCGGCGATGGAGCAGTCGTTCACCTGGGCCGAGGCTACGCGCGAGGGCAGCGGGGCGACGACGGCGGAGTAGGGGTGGGTTAATTGGCTCGGCGGAAACCCCGATGCGCGATCGCTTTTGTCCGTGATTCCCGCGGAAGCGCAGCCCGCCTATGCGGGAATGACGAATGACGACTGGCGAGTTTCGACCGAATTGCGACCGCGCCAGACCGCGCAAGCCCCTCAAGTCGAGGTCCGCCGCGCCGCGATAGCAGCAACGATCAACCGCAGCGTTCGATCCGCGAGCTTGAATGCGGGGCCTTCGCCCCCCATCCTGGAGGGATGGAAACGATCACTGCCCTGCCCACGGCGCCGGACTACCAGTCGCTGGAGCGCCCGCTGGATTTCACCGCCTCGGCGGCGACCAAGGTCCGCGAGCTGATCGCGGAGGAAGGCAATGCCGCGCTCAAGCTGCGCGTCTACATCCAGGGCGGCGGCTGTTCGGGCTTCCAGTACGGCTTCGAATTCGACGAGCAGCAGGGCGAGGACGACCTCGCCGTGCAGACCGACGGCGTCACCCTGCTGGTGGATCCGCTGAGCCTGCAGTACCTGATGGGCGCGGTGGTCGATTACACCGAAAGCCTGCACGGTGCGCAGTTCGTGATCCGCAATCCGAACGCCAAGACCACCTGCGGTTGCGGCTCCTCGTTCGCGGTGTGAGCGACGCCGCCGACCAACCCGAGCGCGCGCCTTACGCCTTCGTCGAAGCCGGCAGCGATGCCGCCGTGCGCGCAGCCTTGGACCGTGCCGACCACCTGCGCGACCAGCCCGAAGCGCTGACCGCGCTGTGGCCGCAGGCGCGGGTGATCCTGCTGGACGAGTCCGGTCAGGCCCTGGCCGACGACGACGGACAATTACTCGCGCCCAGCGGCGCCGAACTCAGCGCCGGTCCCGGCGGAATCGGGGCGGCCGTGTTCCTGGGCCTGGCGCCCGACGGCGGCGGCTGGTTCGCGCTGGAGTCGGCGCTGGCCGCGTTCGAAGCGCCGCGCCGGGTCGATCTGCGCAACGCCGCCGCGCATTGGCCGGCGCTGCACGCCAGCGTGTTCGCGCAGGCGCGCGCGCTGCAGCATTGGCGCACGCGCAACCGCCACTGCGGCGTCTGCGGCGGCGAAGTCGGGTTTTCGCGCGGCGGCTGGCAAGGCCGCTGCGCGCAATGCGGCGCCGAGCACTATCCGCGCACCGATCCGGCCGTGATCGTCGCCGTCAGCGACGGCGAGCGCCTGCTGTTGGGCCGCCAGACCGGCTGGCCGGCGCGTCGCTATTCGGTGCTGGCCGGCTTCGTCGAGCCCGGCGAATCGCTGGAGCAGACGGTCGCGCGCGAAGTGTTCGAGGAGGCCGGCGTGCGCGTGCAGCGCTGCCGTTACCTGGGCTCGCAGCCGTGGCCGTTCCCGGGCGCGCTGATGCTGGGCTTCTTCGCCGAGGCCGGCCCGGACGAGCCGCAGGTCGGCGACGAGCTGGAAGAAGCGCGCTGGTTCACCGCGCAGGAAGTCCGCGAGGCCCAGGCCCGCGGCGAGCGTCCGCCGCACGAGGACGACCAGGGGCCCCTGCTCTCGCCCAGCATTTCGATCTCGCGCTGGCTGATCGATCAGTGGCTGGCGGCCGCCGAGGCACGTGCTACGCGTTGAGCCACGGTAGAATCGGCGCTGGCGGACGTTGCAGAGCGTTCTGCCGGATGGCCGGTTCGGCCATGACGGCGGTACGCGCCAGGCGCGCGCCGCCCACGCATACAACGGACACCTTCATCGGATTGGCCACGCCGGGAGCCGGGACGCAATGTCAGAAACGCTGATCGCCGCCGTCGTCGCGCTCGTGCTCGGCCACCTCGCGCAGTCGCTGGCGGCCTCGGTGCGGCACTACGGCTGGTACGCCGATTGGCTGCGATGGCTGGGCACGCGTTTTCCCGAAGACAGCATCTGGCGCGGCCGCTGGGGCATCGCACTGGCGCTGGTGCCGCCGCTGCTGGCGGTGGGCCTGTTCCAACTGGCCCTGGACGAGCCGCTGTACGGGCTGGCCGGCCTGGTGTTCGGGATCGCGGTGCTGTTCTACGTCTGGGGCCCGCGCGATCTGGATCTGGACGTGGACGCGATCGTCGCCGCGCCGGATGCGGCCTCGCGCCGCGAAGCCGCCTCGCGGCTGTGGCCGCAGGGCGCGACGCCTTCGTTGGACGGCGGTTCGCTGGTCGAGGCGGTGTTCCGCAACGCGTTGCGGCGCTGGTTCGGCGTGCTGTTCTGGTTCCTGGTGCTGGGTCCGTTCGGCGCGGTGTTGTACCGCCTGACCGAATTGGCGGCCGAAGGCGAGGGCGCGCAGGAATTGCCCGGCGAAACCGCCGTGGGCGCGCGCACGCTGTTGGCGATCCTGGAATGGCCGGTGGCGCAGCTGCTGACCCTGGCGATGGCCCTGGTCGGCAATTTCGACACCGTGCTGGGCGCCTGGCGCGAATCCGGCGGCGCCGCGCTGAGTCTGGACAACCGTTTCCTGGGTGCGATCGCGCGCGCGAGCGTGAAGATCGAGCTGGCCGAAGAGGCCGCCGACTACGCCGAGGACAACGGCAACGCGACCCTGGCCAGCGCGGAGCTGCCCGAATTGCGCGACGCCATGAGCCTGGTCTGGCGCAGCCTGCTGGTGTGGCTGGCGGTACTGGCGCTGTTCGTGATCGCCGGCTTCGTCAGCTGATCGCCTGACGGCGACCCCTGACCGGCCGCGGGCTCATTGCCCGAGCGCGGCGCCGAGCACGGCGAGTCCGCCGAAGAACACGAACCACAACACGATCGCGACCGGCAGCGCGACCACGGATGCGATCGCCCAGTTGATCGCGCTGCGCGAGGCCGCGCGCGCGCCGGCGATGTCGCCCGCAGCGCGTTTGCCGTCGACCTGCGCGGCATAGACGATCGAGACCACGCCCAGCGGCAGGCAGCAGAACAGGGTGGACAGGATCGCCCAGACCAGGTGATTGGGGACGTATTCGCCGTGAGGTGCGTTCATGCGGTTCTTCTGCAAAGGGGACGGTGCGCCGCGTTCGCGGCGCCGAGACGGAGGATGCGATTCAGCCCGGCGCGAGCCAGCTGAAAGGCCACCAGGGCAGGTTGCGCGCGATCCAGTAGCCGAAGATCAGGCTGAGCCAGAACTTGCCGCTGAGCAGCAGGTCGATCGCGCGTTTGGGCAGGGGCAGGCGATAGCCCATGCCGTGCGCGATCAGCAGCGGCATGGCCGGGATCACCACGAACAACAGCGGGTTCATCGCCAGTGCCTGGCCGAGGTCGCCGTGGACCAGGCCGTGCATGGCGCGGGTGCTGCCGCAGCCCGGGCAATACAGCCCGGTGAAGTGGAAGAACAAACAGCCCGGTAGCGGGCTGTCGGGCGCGTTCGGATCGACGCGCCGCAACAGCCAGACGCCGGCCCCGGCCGCCGCGAGCGCGGCGGCCGCAGCCGTCGCGTGCCACAGTCGGGGCTGGCGCAACGCGGTCATATCAACGCGCGTTCTGCATCTGCTGCATCATTTCCATGTACTGGGCGGAGCCGCCCATCATGAAGCTGCCGATGTTGAGCAGCAGGCCCAGGGCGACCGTCGCGGTCGCGACCCAGCACCAGATCTTGGCGTTCTCGGAGGCCTTGCGCGCGCCTTCCAGATCGCCCGCGTTGGACTTGCTGTTGACCTGCGAGCCGTAGACGATGCCGACGATGCCCGGCGCGCAGCCGATGATGCAGCACAGGCAGAAGCCGAGCACGGTCATGCTGATCGACCAGGCCAGGTAGTTTTGAATCGGCTGCGCAGGCGCGGCCTGAGACGGCTCGTACATGGGTGTCCCCTATCCTTGTTGTGTTTGTGATCGCCGGCACGCGCCGACGCCCCCTTGCCCATCCTAGCAGCGGCTTGCGACGGCTGTCAGTCCTGAATGGGCTTTAGCGGGGTTTTACCGGCGCCGGGCCGGCATCTTCACGCGGCGTCGCCGCGCAGCGCGCGCACCTGCGCTTCCAGGCCCTCGGCGCTGGCGGCGGCGCCGTCCACCGGCGCGGCCGCGACCACCTCGACCTGGGCGCGGAAACGCCGCGGCACGCGCATGCGCGACATGCGCGAATCGCGATGGCTCCACATGCTGGTCCACATCCCGCGCAAGGCCATCGGGATCACCGGCACCGGCTGTTTTTCCAGGATGTGCTCGACGCCGGACTTGAACTTGGCGATCTCGCCGTCCTTGGTCAACGCGCCCTCGGGGAAGATGCCGACGATCTGGCCGTCGGCGAGCGCGGCCTCGATCTCCTCGAACGCGCGTCGCATGATCTCCGGATTCTCGCGCGCGCCGGCGATCGGGATCGCCTTGGCGGTGCGGAAGATCCAGCTCATCACCGGGATGTTGAAGATCTTGTAGTACATGACGAAACGCACCGGGCGCGGAATGCTCGCGCTCAGGATCAGGGCGTCCATGTAGCTGACGTGGTTGCACACCACCAGCGCCGCGCCCTCGTCGGGGATCTGCTCGACACCCTTCACGCGCAGCCGGTACAGCGCGCGCACGAGCACCCAGCTCATGAAGCGCATCAGGAACTCGGGCACCAGGGTGAAGATCCAGATCGCGACCAGCACATTGGCAACCGCCAGGGCCAGGAAGACCTGGGGAATGGTCCAGTGCAGGAAGCGCTGCACCGCTACGCCGAGCACCGCGGCCAGGACGATGAAGGCGGCGTTTTGGATGTTCATGCCGGCGATCACGCGCGACAGTTCGTGCTTGGCGGTGCGGCTTTGGATCAGTGCGAACAATGGCACCACGAAGAAGCCGGTGAACAGGCCGATTCCGACTAGATCGATCGCGATCCGCCAGCTGCCCGGTTGCTGCATGAAGGCGGCAATGTCCAACCCGGCGGTTTGAGCGAGGCCCGTACGAGCGAAATAGAGGTCGAACAGGAACGCGCTCATGCCGAACGCGCCCAGCGGCACCAGGCCGATCTCGACGGTGCGCGCCGACAGCTTCTCGCACAGCATTGAGCCCACGCCGGTGCCGATCGAGAACAGCGCCAGCGGGAACACGTACCAGTCGCCCATGCCGAGGTTGAGCTCGGTGTAGCTGGGGATGTTGGCGGTCAGCACGGTGCCGACGAACCAGAACCAGGACACGCCTAGAATCGAGTTGCGCACCGCGACTTGTTTACGCGCCAGCCGGATGATCGCCAGCGACTCCGGCAGTGGGTTCCAGTTGATCTTGAGTTCCGGAGCGCCGGCTTCGGCGCGCGGGATCGCGCGGCTGACCAGGTTGCCGGTCACGGCCAGTACGATGATCGCGATCGCCGCGACCACGGGGCCGTGATCGCCGGCGATCTTGAAGATTACCCCGCCGAAGATCATGCCGATCAGGATCGAGATCGAGGTGCCCATCTCGACTAGGCCGTTGCCGCCGGTGAGCTCCTCGGGTTTGAGCACCGAGGGCAGAATCGAGTACTTGACCGGGCCGAATAGGGTCGACTGCAGGCCCGTGCAGAAGAGCGCGGCCAGCAGTATCGGTAGGTTGTGGGTCAGAAAACCTATCGCGGCCAGCGACATGATCACGATTTCCATCGTGGTCGTGATCCGGATCAGGCGCGACTTCTCCAGTTTCTCCGCGATCTGGCCGGCCGTGGCCGAGAACAGGAAGTACGGGAGGATGAAGATGGCCGGAGCCAGGTTGGTGTAGAGCGTCTTGTCGGCGGCGTCGACGGCCATGTAGCCGAGCAGGCCGATGATCGCCTGCCGATACACGTTGTCGTTGAACGCACCCAGCGCCTGGGTCAGGAAGAACGGCAGGAAACGTCGCTGCTTGAGCAGCTCGAACTGGTTGTGCGCCATGCGGCCTGCGGGTCCGGTCAGGTCCGCACGTCGATGTGCGGCTCGTGCGAAGGGTTCGCCGGTGGAGCCTAGCAAACCCCCCTGACGGGGTGTAGCGGTACCGGCGAGGTAGCGGAAAACTAGCCCCGCGATGCCATCGGCCTAGCCTTGGCCGCCCTGCATCGTCGCCTAGACGGCGCTGGGGTGCCGGCGAGCTGCCCGGAGCTCGTCCTGGGTGACCGGTGAAGGCCGCGTGTGCAAGGCGCGATCCGTTTCGCGGGCAGCCAGCTTGGCCTGGCTACCCTGAGGCCCAGCTTGTGCAGAGGAGGTTGCCATGTCCGCCGATAACAAGACGCCGTTGGATCACGTGAACTCGGCCTTGAACCAGCTCAAGGAAATGCGTCACTACTCCAAGAACTATGTCGAGCAGCTGACCGCGCAATGGCTGCTGTTCGATGGCGAGCTGTCGAAGTTGAAGCTGGCAGCGCACATCGAGGATCTGATGGTGCGTCAGGGCGAGTTGTACGAGGCCTTGGAGAAGGAGATCGCGGAGTTGGAAGAGGTGGCGGTATCGCTGCAGCCGGCGCCTGAGGAGGCGGCTGGGGCGGCGCACTAGTTGCGGTGGTCGCGCCGGTGCTTGTGTTGGCGCGATCGCGGCTTACGCCGCTCCCACAGAGAGCGCTAAAGAAAACGGCCGGGAGCGCGATGCTTCCGGCCGTTTGTTTTTGCGTGCGGCGATGTCGGGCTTAAACCTGCGCGGCGCGCTCGCGCTCGATCGCGCGCCAGCCGATATCGTGGCGGTGGAACTCGCCGTGCCAGGAGATGCCGGCCACCGCTTCGTAGGCGCGGTGCTGGGCTTCGGCCACGCTGGCGCCCAGCGCGCACACGCACAGCACGCGGCCGCCCGCGGTCACGACCTGGCCGTCGACCAGTTGGGTGCCGGCGTGGAAGACCTTGCTGTCCTCGGGCAGGGGCACGTCCCAGGCGCTGATCGGATCGCCGGTGCGCGGCGTCTCCGGATAATGCTCGGCGGCCATCACCACGCCCAGGGACGGGCGCGGGTCCCACTGCGCCTGCGTCTCGTGCAGGCGGCCGTCGATCGCGGCCTCGACCAGGTCCAGCAGGTCGGACTGCAGGCGCAGCATCACCGGTTGGGTTTCCGGGTCGCCGAAGCGCACGTTGAACTCGATCACCTTGGGCGCGCCGGCCTTGTCGATCATCAGGCCGGCGTAGAGGAAGCCGGTGAAGGGGATGCCGTCGGCGATCATGCCGCGCACGGTCGGCTCGACCACTTCGCGCATCACTCGCGCATGCACTTCGGGGGTGACCACCGGCGCCGGCGAGTAGGCGCCCATGCCGCCAGTGTTGGGACCGGTGTCGCCGTCGTGCACACGCTTGTGGTCCTGCGAGGTCGCCATCGGCAGAGCGGTGCGGCCGTCGACCATGGAAATGAAGCTGGCCTCCTCGCCATCGAGGAATTCCTCGATCACCACGCGCGCTCCGGCCGCGCCGAAGGCGTAGTCGGCGAGCATGTCGGTGATCGCGGCTTCCGCCTCGGCCAGGGTCATGGCGACGATCACGCCCTTGCCGGCGGCCAGGCCGTCGGCCTTGATGACGATGGGCGCGCCCTTCTCGCGGACGTACTCCAACGCTTCCTCGACATGAGTGTGCACGGCGTAGTGCGCGGTCGGGATCTGGTGGCGGGCCAGGAAATCCTTGGCGTAGGCCTTGCTGCCCTCGAGCTGGGCCGCCGCGGCGGTCGGCCCGAAGATGCGCAGGCCGGCGGTGCGGAAGCGGTCGACCACGCCCGCGACCAGCGGCGCCTCGGGGCCGACCACGGTGACCGCCACGCCCTCGGCCGCGACCAGGGCCAGCAGGCCGTCGATGTCGGTCGCGGACACCGCGACGTTACGGCAGCGCTCCTCCGTCGCGGTACCGGCATTGCCGGGGGCGACCAGCACTTCGTCGATGCGGGAAGACTGGGCCAGCTTCCAGGCCAGCGCGTGTTCGCGCCCGCCGGACCCGATGACGAGAACCTTCATACGTGCTCCAGGGAAATAACGGATGGGGAGAGGCTCATGAGCCATGGGATTTTACGCCACCGGCCGGGACGGGGTGGGTGGCTGCTACCATCGCGACGGCTATCGGCACGCTTTCCGGCCTGAGCCCGGACGCAGTCCTCGTCCGGTTCGCGACAGGGCCGCGCGCATGCCGGCGATCCGTAACGACGGCGCCGGCAGGGCGGCATGGACGCGGCCGCACGAGCCCCTCTTCCTTCCCGCCCTCATTTCGGAACCGTCCGCATGGATTGGCTGCTGCACCAGATCGAACTCGCGATCTCCCCGGTCGTCGCCACGATCAACAACCTGCTGTGGAACTACATCCTGATCTACGGCCTGCTGGCGGTGGGCGTGTTTTTCACCGTGCGGCTGGGCTTCGTGCAGGTGCGCCGCTTCCCGCACATGCTCAAGGTGATCGGGCGCGGCACCGACGGCGACGACGCCGGCATTTCGCCTTTCCAGGCGCTGTGCACCTCGCTGGCGGCGCGGGTGGGCACCGGCAACCTCGCCGGCGTGGCCATCGCCTTGAGCCTGGGCGGCGCGGGCGCGCTGTTCTGGATGTGGTGCACGGCAGCGGTCGGCATGGCCACCGCCTACGCGGAGAGCTCGCTGGCGCAGCTGTACAAGGTGCGCGACGAGAAGGGGCAGTATCGCGGCGGTCCGGCCTACTACATCGCGCGCGGCCTGCGCATGCCGAAGATGGGCTGGGCGTTCGCCGCCTGCTTGTTGTTCTCCTACGGCGTGGTGTTCAACGGCGTGCACGCCAACGCGATCGCGCAGTCGGTGGGCGAAACCTTCAAGTTCAGCCAGACCCAGGTCGCGGTGGTGTTGGTGGTGCTGACGGGGGCGATCATATTCGGCGGCCTGCGTTCCATCGCCAAGGTCGCCGAATGGGTGGTGCCGTTCATGTCGATCGGCTACATCGGCCTGGCGGTGTGGGCGCTGGTCGCGCATTACGACCAGATTCCCGCCGCGGTGATGATGATCCTGCGCGGCGCGTTCGGCCTGGACCAGGCCGCGGGCGGCATCGCCGGCGGCATGGCGGCGGCGATGCTCAACGGCGTCAAGCGCGGCCTGTACGCCAATGAGGCCGGCATGGGCAGCGCGCCCAACATCGCCGCGGCGGCGACGCCGGTGCCGCACCACCCGTCCAGCCAGGGCTTCGTGCAAGCCCTGGGCGTGTTCTTCGACACCATGTTCATCTGCACCGCGACCGGGCTGATCGTGTTGCTGTCGGGCGTGCTCGACCAGGGCGGCGATGGCGTGGTGATCACCCAGCGCGCGATGACGGTGTTCTTCGGCGAGTGGGGGGCCTGGTTCGCCTCGATCGCGCTGTTCTTCTTCGCCTTCACCACCATCCTGGGCAACTACTCCTACGCCGAGAGCGGCCTGCTCTACATCGGCGGCGGGCGCAAATCGCTGTTCGCGCTGCGCATCGTGGCGCTGTGCGTGATCGTATGGGGCGTGTTCTCGAAAGTGCAGCTGGTCTGGGACGCCGCCGACGCCGCAATGGCGGTGATGGCGACCTTGAACCTGATCGCGATCGTCTTGCTGGCGAAAGTGGTGGTGAAACTGACCCGCGATTACGACCGCCAGTTGGACGAAGGCAAGTCGCCGGAATTCCACATCGCGCAGTATCCCGAGCTGGGAGAGGGCGTGGACCACGAGATCTGGAAGGAACGCACGCCCAAGGCCTGAGCGGGCGCGGTCAGGCGACCTCGAACGCGCGGTGGTAGGTCACCGCGCCGGACGGCGTGGCGCCGGCGAATGCCAGCGCCATGAAGTACTCGGGCGGCAGGCCGGGATAGTGCAGTCCGGTGTCCTGGCGGAAGCCGAAACGGCCGTAGTAGCCCGG
The DNA here is from genome assembly GCF_001429345.1 of Lysobacter sp. Root983. NCBI lineage: Bacteria > Pseudomonadati > Pseudomonadota > Gammaproteobacteria > Lysobacterales > Lysobacteraceae > Lysobacter > Lysobacter sp. Root983. Next base: position 462,473 of record NZ_LMJO01000016.1, on the reverse strand, counting down.
ATCGCCGACCACCACGCAGCCTTGCGCGGCCAGCGCGCGCAGGCGCGCCAGTCCTGCTTCGATCAAGGCGCGGCCGATGCCGCTACCCTGCGCCCGCGGCGCCACCGCGACCGGGCCCAGGCCGTACCAGCCCTGGCTGCCGTCGTCGATGCCGACCTGCGAGAACGCGACGTGGCCGAGCACGGCGCCGTCGCGTTCCGCCACCAGCGACAGGCTCAGCGCATCGGCGGCGCGCAGGGCGTCGACGATGCGGTGTTCGGTCTGCTGGCTGTGCGGATGCCCGACGAACGCGGCCGCGACCACGGCGCGGATCGCGTCGCGATCCCCGTCGCGCTCCTCGCGGATGACCGGCGCGTCGCTGCCCACGTTCAGTGGCGGAAGTGGCGCACGCCGGTGAACACCATCGCCAGGCCGTGCTCGTCGGCGGCGGCGATCACTTCGCCGTCGCGCATCGAGCCGCCGGGCTGGATCACCGCGCGCACACCGGCCGCGGCGGCGGCGTCGATGCCGTCGCGGAACGGGAAGAAGGCGTCGGAGGCCATCACCGAGCCCGGCACCACCAGGCCCGCTTCCTCGGCCTTGAGTGCGGCGATCTTGGCCGAGACCACGCGGCTCATCTGGCCGGCGCCGATGCCGATGCTGCGGTGGTCGCGCGCGTAGACGATGGCGTTGGACTTGACGTACTTGGCCACGCGCCAGGCGAACAGCAGGTCGGCGAGTTCGGCCGGGTCGGGCGCGCGCTGGGTCACGACCTTCAGCTCGTCGCGGCCGACCTCGCGGATATCGCTGGTCTGCATCAGCAGGCCCGAACCGACGCGCTTGACGTCGAAGTTGTTCCTGCCGTCGCCGTGCGGGATGCGCAGCACGCGCACGTTGGCCTTCTTGGCGCAGTAGGCCAGCGCGGCCTCGTCGTAGTCCGGCGCGATCAGCACCTCGACGAACTGACGGTCGAGGATGGCCTTGGCGGTGGCCGCGTCCAGGCGGGTGTTGAAGGCGATGATGCCGCCGAAGGCCGAGGTCGGGTCGGTGGCGTAGGCCAGTTCGTAGGCGTCGCCGCAGGCCACGCCCTCGGCCACGCCGCAGGGATTGGCGTGCTTGACGATCACGCAGGCCGGGCGCTCGAACTGGCGCACGCATTCCCAGGCCGCGTCGGCGTCGGCGAGGTTGTTGTAGCTCAGTTCCTTGCCCTGCAACTGGCTGAAGGTGGCCAGGGTGCCTGGCACCGGGTACAGGTCGCGGTAGAACGCGCCCTGCTGGTGCGGGTTTTCGCCGTAGCGCAGGTCCATGACCTTGACGAAGTTGCTGTGCTGCTGGGCCGGGAACTGCTGGCTGCGCACGCCGTCGGCGTCCAGCGAGGACAGGTAGTTGGCGATGCAGGCGTCGTACTGGGCGACGCGGTTGAACGCGGCCACCGACAGCGCGAAGCGGGTCTGCGCCGACAGGGTGCCGGCGTTGGTCTGCAACTCCTCGATCAGGGCCGCGTACTGGGCCGGATCGGTCGCGACCGCGACGCGGGCGAAGTTCTTGGCCGCCGAGCGCAGCATGGCCGGGCCGCCAATGTCGATGTTCTCGACGATGTCCTCGAACGAACTGTCGGCCTTGGCCGAGACCTGCTCGAACGGATACAGGTTCAACACCAGCAGGTCGATCGCGCCGATGCCGTGTTCGGCCATCACCGCATCGTCGATGCCGGCGCGGCCGAGCAGGCCGCCGTGCACCAGCGGGTGCAGGGTCTTGACCCGGCCGTCCATCATTTCCGGGAAACCGGTGACCTCGGAGACGTCGCGCACGGCCAGGCCGGCGTCGCGGATCGCCTTGGCGGTGCCGCCGGTGGACAGCAGTTCGACGCCATGGGCGGACAGGGCACGGGCGAGGTCGAGCAGGCCGCTCTTGTCGGAAACAGAGAGCAGCGCCCGGCGGACGGGCAGGCGATCGGAGGTCATGCGGGGAGTCGGGCAGCGGAAGGGCGCGGGAATTATAGCGGTGCGACTGCGCCATCCCGGCCCCGCGCGCCGAATCCAGCCGGTACGCCCGCCCGCGGGGCATCCGGCGCAGCCGAAGGTGGCGCGGCGCTGGCCCCGGGGGTCAGCAATGCGCTACCCCTGCGATCGGGCCGCGGCGGGACCGTCAACGCGTGCGCCAGCGGCTAAGCTGATGCCCGATCGCCCGTGAGGGCATGCGGACCGGCTCAGGGAATGGCATCGATCTACGCGTTGAAGGGGCGCTTCCAGGCCTTGTTGCGGCCGCTGGTGCGCGCCCTGTTCGCGGCCGGCGTGACCGCCAATCAGGTCACCGTGCTGGCCGGCCTGGGCTCGCTGGCGGTCGCGGCCTGGGTGGCCTGGAACGGCAGCGAGCAGCCCTGGGCATTCGCGGCCCTGCCGCTGTGGATGTTCCTGCGCATGGCCCTGAACGCGATCGACGGCATGCTGGCGCGCGAGCACGGCCAGCAGTCGCGCCTGGGCGCCTACCTCAACGAACTGTGCGACGTGGTTTCCGACAGCGCCCTATACCTGACCTTGCTGGTGGTCCCCGGCGTCGCGCCGTGGACCCTGCTGCTGTTCGCGGGGCTGGCGGCGCTGACCGAATTCGCCGGGATCCTGGCACCGATGGTCGGCGCGCCGCGCCGCTACGACGGGCCGATGGGCAAGAGCGACCGCGCCTTCGTGGTCGGCGCGCTGGGACTGGCGCTGGCCCTGGGCTGGGCCGGCGCGCGCGCGACCGAATTGGTCGCGATCCTGGCCGCTTTGTTGTGTGTGTGGACGGTGCTGCGGCGGGTGACCGCCGGCGTGCGCCACGGCGCGGCATCCGCCGACGCCGCAACGCAAGGGAGTCGCGAATGAGGGAACACCAGGAACGCCACTACGCCAGCTTCGACGGCACCGAGCTGTACTACCGTCATTGGCCGGCGCGCGGCGAGGGGCCGCGGCGCGCGGTGGTGCTGCTGCATCGCGGTCACGAACACTCCGGCCGGGTCGCGCACCTGGTCGAAGAGCTGGGCCTGGACGATTGCGATTTCTTCGCCTGGGACGCGCGCGGCAACGGCCGCTCGCCGGGCGAACGCGGCGACGCGCCGGGCTTCGAGGCGCTGGTGCGCGATCTGGACCGCTTCGTCGCCCACATCGGCGACGTCCACGGGATCGCGGTGGAGGACACCGCGCTGATCGCGCAGAGCGTGGGCGCGGTGGTCGCCGCGACCTGGGCCCACGACTACGCGCCGCGCCTGCGCGCGTTGGTGCTGGCCTCGCCTGCGTTCAAGGTCAAGCTGTACGTGCCGTTCGCGCGCGCGGGCCTGGGTCTGATGCAGAAGCTGCGCGGCAATTTCTTCGTCAACAGCTACGTGCAGCCGCAATGGCTGACCCACGACGGCGAGCGCGTCGCCAGCTATCGCAGCGACCCGTTGATCGCGCGGCCGATCTCGGTGCGCGTGCTGCTGGGCCTGTACGAGGCCGCCGACCGCATCGTCGCCGACGCCCAGGCGATCCGGGTGCCGGTGCAGCTGCTGGTCTCGGGCTCGGATTTCGTGGTCCACCGCGCGCCGCAGGACCGCTTCTACGAGCGTCTGGGCTCCAGCATCAAGCAGCGCCACTTCCTGCCCGGCTTCTATCACGACACTTTGGGCGAGAAGGAGCGCGCGCCGGCGCTGGCCAAGATCCGCGACTTCCTGCGCGCGCGCTTCGAGGAGCCGCTGCAACACGCCTCGCTGCTGGATGCGCATCAGCGCGGCGACAGCTTCGAGGAGGCCGAGCGCCTGGCCTGGCCGCCGCAACGCAATTCGTTGCAGGACCTGCGTTGGCGCTTCGTGCGCGCCGGTCTGCGCTTCGGCAGCCACCTGTCGGAAGGCATCCGCACCGGCCTGGACACCGGCTTCGATTCCGGCAGCAGCCTGGACTACGTCTACCGCGATCAGGCGCGCGGCGCCGGTCCGCTGGGCCGCATGGTCGATCGCAACTATCTGGACGCGATCGGCTGGCGCGGGATCCGCGTGCGCCGCACGCATCTGCACGAGCTGCTGGGCGAGGCCATGCGCCGCTTGCGCGAAGCGGGCGAGCGCGTGGACGTGGTGGATATCGCCGCCGGCCACGGCCGCTACGCGCTGGAGGCCCTGGCCGGCGGCGCCGATTCGATCCGCCTGCGCGACTACAGCGATCTCAATGTGCGCCAGGGGCGCGCGCTGATCGCGGAACTCGGCGCCGGCGGCGTGGCCGAGTTCGAGCAGGGCGACGCCTTCGACCGCGCCGCGCTGGCCGCGCTGACACCGCGCCCGACCCTGGCGATCGTGTCCGGCCTGTACGAACTGTTCCCCGACAACGCCCTGGTGCGGCGCTCGCTGGCCGGCCTGGCCGATGCGGTCGCGCCGGGCGGCTATCTGGTCTACACCGGCCAGCCCTGGCACCCGCAGTTGGAGTTCATCGCGCGCGCCCTGACCAGCCACCGCGGCGGCGAGGCCTGGGTGATGCGGCGGCGCTCGCAGGCGGAGATGGACGAATTGGTGCGCGCGGCGGGCTTCCGCAAGCTCGATCAGCGCATCGACCGTTGGGGCATCTTCACCGTGTCGCTGGCGCAGCGGGTCGAGGAATGAGCGAGACCGCCGTGCGCCGGCCCTGGGGCCGCGCGCTGCTGTGGCTGGCCCTGCTGGGGCCCTTGTTCTTTCTCAGCTACGGCTATGCCAACTCGGTCGCCGCCCAGCGCGTCGGCGTGCCCAGCATCGTGTTCGGCTGGGAACACGCGATTCCGTTCTGGGCCTGGACCATCCTGCCGTACTGGTCGATCGATCTGTTCTACGGCATTTCGCTGTTCGTGTGCCGCGACCGCCGCGAACTCGACAACCAGGCCTTGCGCCTGCTGACCGCGCAGGCGATCGCGATCGCCTGCTTCCTGGCATTCCCGCTGACCTTCAGCTTCGTGCGGCCCGAAACCGACGGCGTGTTCGGCTGGATGTTCGACGTGCTGCTGGGCTTCGACAAGCCGTTCAATCAGGCGCCGTCGCTGCACATCGTGCTGTTGATCGTGCTGTGGGTGCGTTTCGCCCAACATCTGAGCGGCGCCTGGCGCTGGCTGCTGCACCTGTGGTTCGGCCTGATCGGGGTGTCGGTGCTGACCACCTATCAACACCACTTCGTCGACGTGCCGACCGGGCTGCTCGCGGGTTGGCTGTGCGTATGGCTGTGGCCGGAAGGCGCGCGCTCGCCGTGGCGCGCGGCGGCTTGGGCGCGCGATCCGAAGCGTTGGCGACTGGCATCGCTGTATTTGTTGGGCGCGGCCTTGTGCGCGGCGCTGGCCTGGATGCTGCGCGGCGCGGCGTGGTGGCTGTTGTGGCCGGCGCTGTCGCTGCTGCTGGTGGCGCTGAACTATGCGCTGCTGGGCGCGGACGGATTCCAAAAGCGCGCCGACGGCCGCCTCAGCCCGGCCGCGCGCTGGCTGTACGCGCCCTACCTGTGGGGCGCGTGGATCAATTCGCGGCTGTGGACGCGGCGCGCGCCGCAGCCGGTGGAAGTCGGCGACGGCGTCTGGCTGGGGCGCATGCCCGGGCGGGACGAGGCTGCACGCTACGCGGCCGCGGTCGATGTCTGCGCCGAGTTGTCGGCGCCGTCGACGCTGCGGCTGGCGGCGGTGCGGCCGATGCTGGACCTGGTGGCAGCCGAACCGCAGGCGCTGCGCGCGGCCGCGCAAGACATCGAAGCCGCGCGCGCGGCCGGCCCGGTGCTGGTGTGCTGCGCGCTGGGGTATTCGCGCAGCGCGGTGGCGGTCGCGGCCTGGTTGCTGGAGAGCGGCCGCGCCGATACCGTCGAAGCCGCGGTCGCGCAGGTGCGCGCCGCACGACCGGCGGTGGTCCTGGGCGAGGCGCATCTGCGTGCGTTGGAACAGGTCCGTGCCGGTGCGATGCCGATCTCCGTGCAGGCAGGGGCGCCCGCGACATGACCACCGCTTTCGAGCTGCACACCATGGGCCTGCTGCTGCGCCAGGGGCGATGCTTGAATGCGTTGTCGCTGGGCTTGCTGGCCCTGACCGGCCTGTGGCTGCTGCTGGCCGGTTTCGGTTTCGGCGCGCTCGTAGGCTGGACCGCCTACGGGCTGGGCCTGAGCGCGATCGCCGGCCTGCTGCAGGTCTATTACGCCGCGCGCGTGGATTTCGACGCGGGCCTGCTGCTGGCCGCCGCGCGCGAACGCGATCCGGCGCATGCGGCGACGGCCGTGGACGCGAGTCTGCAAGCCCTGGGCCTGCAGCCGCCCGAACGCGCCGGCCGCGACTGGTCCGCGCGCTGGCGTGGCGCGCGCGGCCTGCTGCGGCGTCAGGCCGCGTGCCTGATCGCGCAGGCGCTGTTGCTGGCGAGCGCCTGGTGGTTGGCGCCGTTGCCGCTGGATAACGATCCGGCCCCAGAGGCGTTCGACGACGGTCCGGTCGCGAGCCTATGGCGGCCCGAGCGCGCGCCCTCGTCCATTTTCGGAGTACGTATCGATGCTTAGCGGTTGGATCGCCGACGGTTTCAGTTTCGCGATCCGCGCCCTGACCGGCGCGCGCGCGCTGTGGCGCTGCCCGCCGCTGGGCGATCGCCGGGTCTATTACGGCAACCACGTCAGCCACGGCGATTTCGTGATGATCTGGTCGGCCTTGCCGCGCGCGATGCGCGACGAGACCCGGCCGGTCGCGGGCGCCGACTATTGGCAGCGCGACGCTTTGCGCCGTTACCTGATCCGCGAGGTCTTCAACGGCGTGCTGGTGGACCGCGAGCCCAAGCCACAGGACTGCGGCGATCCCGACCAGCGCCGCCACGAGGCCATGCAGACCTTGTGCGACGCGGTCGACGGCGGTGCCTCGCTGATCCTGTTTCCCGAGGGCACGCGCAACCAGGGCGAGGGCCTGCTGCCGTTCAAGAGCGGCCTGTTCCACCTCGCCCGGCTGCGTCCGGAGCTGGAATTCGTGCCGGTGTGGATCGACAACCTGGCGCGGGTCATGCCCAAGGGCAAATTGCTGCCGCTGCCGCTGCTGTGCACGGCCACTTTCGGCGAGCCGCTGCGCCTGCACAGCGACGAGGACAAACCGGCGTTCCTGGCGCGCGCGCGCGAGGCGTTGCTGGCCTTGTCCGATGACGGTACGGGCACGCGCGGCTCGGAGGGCGGCGCATGAGCGCGAACCTCGCGATCCTGATCGAGCGGGTGAAGGTGCTGCCGCATTCGGTCTTGTTGTTCCTGGGCGTGGCGGGGGTGCTGTTGCTGGCCACGGCGATCGCGGAATTCCTGCGCTGGCGCACGCGCGGGCGGCCCAGCCCGGTGATCGCCAACCTGACCGCGCGCATCCGCGCCTGGTGGGTGATGGCGGCGGTGGTGGGCGCGTCCTTCCTGATCGGCCGGGTCGGGGTGATCGTGCTGTTCGCGCTGGTGTCGCTGTTCGCGCTGCGCGAGTTCATCACCCTCACGCCGACCCGGCGCAGCGACTACTACGCGCTGGCGGTGGCCTTCTACGCGGCGCTGCCCTTGCAGTACTGGCTGGTCTACACCGACTGGTACGGGCTGTACACGCTGCTGATTCCGGTCTACGCCTTCCTGCTGCTGCCGATCCTGTCCACGGTCGGCGGCGACACCACGCGTTATCTGGAGCGCGCGGCCAAGGTGCAGTGGGGGCTGATGATCTGCGTGTTCTGCATTTCGCACGTGCCGGCGTTGTTGAACCTGGACATTCCGGGCTACGAGGGTCGCAATCTGCTGCTGATCGCGTTCCTGGTGATCGTGGTTCAGTCCTCGGACGTGCTGCAGTACGTGTGGGGCAAGTTGTGCGGGCGCCGTTTGATCGCGCCCAAGCTGTCGCCGTCGAAAACGGTGGAGGGTTTCGTCGGCGGCGTGGCCTCGGCGACGGCGCTGGGCGCGGCTTTGTGGTGGATCACGCCGTTCACGCCGCTGCAGGCGGCGGCGTTGGCGCTGGTGATCAATCTGATGGGGTTCTACGGCGGTCTGGTGATGTCGGCGATCAAGCGCGATCGCGGGATCAAGGATTGGGGGCACATGATCGAGGGGCACGGGGGCATGCTGGATCGGTTGGATTCGGTGTGCTTCGCGGCCCCGGTGTTCTTCCATTTGATTCGGTATTGGTGGGCGTAGCCGGACGCTTTGCGCGCATTGCGCGCAGTCCGGCTACGCGCCCGGCCATGGATGGCCGGGCCGGGCGATCCGAAGTCCGCGGAAGTGGCGCCATGGATGGCAGCGAGTCGCTACCTATGCGTCGTGCAGAACGCGCTCATCCCAAGTAGACGGCTTTGCTGGTGCTTGTCATCCCGGCGCGGGCGGCTTACGAGCGCAGGTTCGTTCACGGTTGAACGCCAGAGGGCTCTCGCTCCTAGCTCCTAAGCTCTTTAGCTCTTTAGCTCCCTCCTTTGGAAAAGGAGGGTTGGGGAGGATTTGCTTTTGCTGTTGCTTCGTCGGCTCGGTTCGAAGGTCAACGGCTTCCGCCTGCTGCGCATGCGGGTCACTTTCTCTTGCTAGCCCAAGAGTCCGTCTGGATTCCCTTCGGTCAAAAGTAACCAAAGAGAAGGGCTAGCGTGACCAACCCTCCCCTGCGAGTTCGAGGCTTTCGCCGGGATTTTTCGAATGGACATCCCTGTCCATNGGCTTCCGCCTGCTGCGCATGCGGGTCACTTTCTCTTGCTAGCCCAAGAGTCCGTCTGGATTCCCTTCGGTCAAAAGTAACCAAAGAGAAGGGCTAGCTTGACCAAACCTCCCCTGCGGGTTCGGGGCTGGCGCCGGGATTTTTCGAATGGACGTCCCTGTCCATTCGAAAAACGGCGCGCGTCCTGCGCGCCGCCCTTCGGGTCTACGGTTGTCTGTGTGAGTGCGGTGCTTTTGGACTTCAATGCAACGGCAACGGCAACGGCAACGGCAACGGCAACGGCAACGGCAATCGCAGCCGCAGCCGCAGCCGTAGCCGCAGCTCCGTGAAAGGCGGTAGTCGTAGGATGTGGTGAGCCGAAGGCGAACCGTATCGTCGCGGCGGTTCGATGTGCGGCGGACCTTGTCGTGTTGGCCTGGAACGGTCGGAACGGCGGGAAAGCCCGGGAAAACGAGGCTTTCGACCGCTCGCGCAGCGGCGGCAGATTACTCCAGCCCGTACTCGCGCAGCTTCTTGCGCAGGGTGGCGCGGTGGATGCCCAGCATGGAGGCGGCGCGGCTTTGGTTGCCGTCGCAGTGCTGCAGGACTTCGGCGAACAGCGGGATTTCGAGTTCGCGCAGGGCGATCTCGTAGAGGTTCTCGGTGCCGCTGCCGTTGAGGTCGCCCAGGTAGCGCCGGATCGAGGTGGCCACGTGGTCGCGCAGCGGGACGCGCGGTCCGCCGCGGGTGGCTTCGTTGCGATCGATTGCGGCGTTCAAGCGGTTCCCCTGATGCAGTGTCGTCCCGCCGGGCGGGTGCCTGGCGCAGGGCGCGGCGGACGGGCGGGAGGGGGAGTCTAGCGCGCGACGGTCGCGGCGGACAACGCGACCGTCGCAGTTTTTATCGGAAGTCGAAGGTGAATGCGACGATCCGGGGCGCCGGCTCGACCACGTCCAATTGCACCGTCGCGCTCTGCCCGGGGGCGAGTTCGTCGGTGGGGGCGTGGCCGCGGCGGTAGTCGGAGGGAGCGAACGCGCGCTGGCCGACCTCCCGGCCATCGACATCGGACAAGGTCAGCAGCAAGGTCGGCCAACGCTGCGGCCAACGCGCATCGTTGCGGAAGCTGGCGTTGACGCGCAACACGCCCGGCGCGCCGGGGCTGGGGCGCACGTTGCGGTTGAGCATGCTGTAGGCGGTGGGCTCGTGCCAGGGCGGAAGGCTGCAGCGCAGTACGCCGCACAGCGCGCCGACCAGCGGGCGCCAGCGCGCATCGGCGGCCAGTTCCTGGCGTTGGGCCAGGACCAACTGCAAGCCCAGCGCCAGCACCAGCACGGCGATCGCGGCGACCGCGCGCCAGTCTCGGCGCGTCGGCGCTGCCGCTGCGCTGCCGCGCACGAAACTGGGCGCGTCGCGCTTGGCGCGCGGCGTGCGCACGGTGCGGGACGGGCGGGTGCGCGTGTCGGGCAGGGCGGACGCGGCCACCGCCTCTTCCAGCGAGGGCACGGCGGCGGCGGTGGCCGCCGCTTCGGTTGCGGCGCCGTCGGCGTCCGCGGTGGCGGACGCGAGCGCGTCGGCGGGTTCCGGTTCCGGCGATATGGGCGCGCTTGCCGGCGACTGATCATCGGGCGCGGGCGGCGCCTCCGGCGAGACTGCGTCGGCCTCGGGCTCCGCGTCGCCGGGCGCGATGTCTGCGTCCGCGCCGGCGGCGTCGGCCGCATCGGCCTGCAAGGGGCGCTCGCAACGCGGGCAGCGTTGCGGCGTTTCGCGCGCCCCGCTGCCGGCGGCAGGCAGGATCAGCGCGACCAGGAATCCGCAATGTGGGCAGGCGACGAACATCGGCGTATTCAAGCACGCCGGCTTCGCCGCTGTCCGCCCCCCTGACTCAGCGGCGACGCGTGCCCGTGACGCGCATCCAGTCTTCGAGGCGGTCGGCGCGCAGGTCTTCGAAGGCGTCGGCGTAGCGCGCCAGCACGTCTTCCTCCTGCCCGGCGAGGATGCCCGACAGCGCGATGCGGCCGCCCGGCGCGACGCGCGCGGCCAGGGTATCGGCCAGCGCGATCAGCGCCGAGGCGAGGATGTTGGCGACCACGATCGGGTAGGTCGCTACCGGCTCGTCCTGCGGCAGGTAGACCTGCATGCGTGCGGCCACGCCGTTGCGTTGCGCGTTGTCGGCGGTGGCGAGCAGGGCCTGCGGGTCGTTGTCGACGCCGATGGCGTGGGCGGCGCCGAGCTTGAGCGCGGCCAGCGCGAGGATGCCCGAGCCGCAGCCGAAATCGAGCACGCGGGCCTCGCCGAGCTGGCCGTCGGCGGCCAAGCCGTCCAGCCACTGCAGGCACAGCGCGGTGGTCGGATGGGTGCCGGAGCCGAAGGCCAGGCCCGGGTCGAGCCGGATCACCGCCGCGTCGGCGGCGTCGGCGCCCTCGGGCAGGTCGTGGTTCCAGGGCACGATCCAGGTCCGCGCGCCGAAATGCAGGGGCACGTACTGGTCCATCCAGGCGCGTTCCCAGTCCTGGTCCTCGACCGCGCGGAAGCGCGCCTGGGTCCAGTCCAGGCCGGCGTCGAAGGATTCCAACGCGGCCAGCAGCACCAGTGCGTCGGTCTCGTGCGGGAACAGCGCGCTGAGCACGATCTCGTCCCACAGCGGGGTTTCGCCGACGCCGGGTTCGAGGATGGCGTGCTCGTCGTCGGTGTCGGCATCGGCGTCCAGCATGGTTACGGCCAGCGCACCGACGTCGTCCAGCGCGGTCTCGTAGCGGGGCTGCTCGGATTCGCGGCAACGCAGGGTCAGTTCGAGGAAGGGCATCGCGGTCGCAGCGGATAACGGGACCGCATTATCCCACCCTTGGCCGCGGTTCCGGTTCAGGTCGGGCCGCCGCCGCCGTTCGTGCCGCCGACGGCGCCGGTGGGCCGGCCGTTTCGGCGCCGGCTGACGGCTTGCTTTACTATTCGAGGTATCAGGGTGCCACCCGCTACCGCGCGCAGGCTGCGCGGCGAGGAAGGGCGGGCCCGCTGGCACCAGGCCGCAGGACCCAGCCCCGCACGCGGCGGAGATCAGGACCGAATGTCCGACTTGCTGACATCCCAGCTCGAGAAGCAGGCGCCGCCCGCGGCTCGGGCCGGCGTGTTCGCTTCCGTGCGGCCGATGTGGGCGGTGGCCGCCGTGGCTTTGCTGGCCGGCGGCGTCTTGTACGCGCGGCGCGGCCAGGTCGCGCCCGATGCGGCGCCCGAGAGCGCCGCGACCTCCGCCAGCTCGGTCACCGGCGCTAGCGCTGGCACCGGCCATGGCGTGGGCGATGCGGAGGCCGACGCGCCCCAGCGCACGCGCGCGCTGACGCCGGCGCAGCGCTTGCGCGAGCGCTTCGAGCACAGCGACGATCTTTACGGTTACGCCCAGGAGCTTGGCGCGGCGGCGCGCGCGGGCGAGCCCGAATCGACCTGGATGCTCAGCCGCGTGCTCGACTACTGCGCCGGCTACGCCGCTTCGCCCGCCGACTACGGCCGCGATACCCAGGCCATCGCCGGCATGAACCTGCGCACCTCGGCGGCGATGGCGGCGGCGCGCAATCGCGTCGGCGAACGCTGCGCGCGGTTCACGCCCGCCGACGATCTGTCCTACGCGACCATCCAGCGCACCCGCATCCGCGCGGCCAAGGCCGGCAGCCTGCCGGCGGAAGCGGCGCTGATGGGCATGGACCAACCGCTGCAGAACGACGAAGCCTATGCGCGCGACCTGGTCGACCGGGTGCGCAATTCGCTGGACCCGGAGGCCTTCTTCGCGATCTCGCCGAAGATGGGCATCGCCTCCAGCGGTCGCAAGAATTTCTACGGACCGGTGGCCGGTACCCAGTTCTCGGAACTGGCCTGGCAGCTGGCCGCTTGCAAACTGGGGTTGGATTGCAGCCCCAACAGCGTGCTGATGACGACTTATTGCGCCAACGGAGGTATCTGCTCGCAGGACCCGAACCAGGACTTCAGCAGCTTCGTATTCGACGCGGCGGTGCCGCGCCAGGGAACCGAAGTGATGAACGACATGGTCAACGGTCTTGTCGGCGGAACGAGGATAACCAAATGAAAGACAAGCGCTTCGTACACAAGGCCAAGCTGGGCTTCTGGGTGCTGCTGTTCGCCGCCTATTCGGTGGGTGCGGCCGGGGTCGTGATCGACGTGCTCGCCGACGACTACAGCGAGCTGTCGCAGGTCGCGGTGACCACGGTGCACTCGCCCGAACAGACCCGGCGCGCGAGTTCGGCGCAGATCGCGGCGATGTATCGCGCCCAGAGCGGCACGCCGTTCTCGTCGCTGCCGCCCGGAAGCACCTTCAAGGTGGTCTGGCCCGACGGCTCCAGCGAGTACGTGATGATCGTCAGCCCGGCGTCGAGTTCCGGCGCGCAGCCGATCCAGGGCACGCAGTCGCGTGCGCAGGGCGGCCCGATCACGGTGCCCGCGCCCGGCGGCCTGGACGGCGTCAGTGTCGGCGACCTGGGCGAAGTCGGCGAGGTCACGGTGCCGCGCCAGTTGGATTGAGCGCGCGCATCGTCGCGCCGCCAGGGCCGCGCCGCGGATCGAATGCGAATCCGCGACGGTCGCTCATCCCAGGCGCTAGCGCGCGCCGGGACGCTTGAACCGCAGGGCCGCCTACTGGGCGGCCCTGATCGTTTCCGCCATCGGCCGCCGATCAGGTTGGATCGCGAATAGCCCGATAGACGCCGATGCCGAGGAAGAGGCCGATCTGGCATAGCAGCAGCGCCAGCCAAGCTGCCTTGATGACGATCAGGACCAGCGCGGACAGCGCGATCGACATCAAGGCCCACCAGTAGCTGTAGTCGTACTGCGCGCCCACCGACTCGATGCGGCCCGCGCGAAAGAACGTGACCGCGCACACCAGGGCCAGCACCACTTCGATACTGATACCCACAGGCTTCCCCATGCGAAGACGGCGCCGGTGTTCCAGCGCCGTCGGAAGGTCCGCTACCGGCGATCGGATCAGACGATCGAGATCGACTTTTCCTTCTGTTCCTTGAGGCGCTTTTCCAGGTAATGGATGTTCATGCCGCCCTGCTGGAAACCGGCGTCGGACAGGATCCGCTGCTGCAGCGGAATGTTGGTCTTGATGCCGTCCACGACCATCTCGCTCAGGGCCACGCGCATGCGCGCGATCGCGGTTTCGCGGTCGGGGCCGTGCACGATCAGCTTGCCGATCATCGAGTCGTAGTTGGCCGGAACGCGGTAGCCCTCGTAGATGTGGCTGTCCACGCGCACGCCCGGGCCGCCTGGGGCGTGAAAGTGCTGGATCAGGCCGGGGCTGGGCAGGAAGCTGTCCGGGTCCTCGGCGTTGATGCGGCATTCGATCGCGTGGCCGGACAGCACCACGTCGCTTTGCTTGATCGACAGCTTGTGGCCGGCGGCGATCATCAACTGCTCGCGCACCAGGTCGATGCCGGTGACCAGCTCGGTGACCGGGTGCTCGACCTGGATGCGGGTGTTCATTTCGATGAAGTAGAAGCGGCCGTTCTCGTACAGGAACTCGAACGTGCCCGCGCCGCGGTAGCCGATGCGGATGCAGGCCTCGACGCAGACCTTGCCGATCTCGGCGCGCTGCTCGAGGCTGATGCCCGGCGCCGGCGCTTCCTCGACCACCTTCTGGTGGCGGCGCTGCATCGAGCAGTCGCGTTCGCCCAGGTGGATCGCGTTGCCCTGGCCGTCGGCGAGGACCTGGATCTCGACATGGCGCGGGTTCTCGAGGAACTTCTCCATGTAGACCATGTCGTTGCCGAACGCGGCCTTGGCCTCGGACTTGGTGGTCTGGATCGCGGCGTTGAGGTGGGCCTCGGTGTGGACCACGCGCATGCCGCGACCGCCGCCGCCGCCGGCGGCCTTGACGATGATCGGGTAGCCGATCTCGCGCGCGATCTTGATGTTGGTGGCGTTGTCGTCGCCGAGCGGGCCGCCGCTGCCGGGCACGCAGGGCACGCCGGCGTCCTTCATCGCGCGGATCGCCTCGACCTTGTCGCCCATCAGGCGGATGGTGTCGGCCTTGGGCCCGATGAAGATGAAGCCCGACTGCTCGACGCGCTCGGCGAAGTCGGCGTTCTCGCTGAGGAAGCCGTAGCCGGGGTGGATCGCCTGGGCGTCGGTGACTTCGGCCGCGGCGATGATCGAGGCCATGTTGAGGTAGCTCTCGGTCGACGGCGCGGGGCCGATGCAGACCGACTCGTCGGCCATGGCGACGTGCTTGAGATTGCGGTCGACGGTGGAATGCACCGCGACCGTGCGGATGCCCAGCGCGTGGCAGGCGCGCAGGATCCGCAACGCGATTTCGCCGCGATTGGCGATGACGACTTTATCAAGCATGGGATTTGGGATTCGAGATTAGGGATTCGTAAGGCGCGTGCGTCTCACTGACGGCGCGCGGCGATGAGTCGAGTGAGCGGATCAAGGCATTTAGACGGGCGAACGTTCGGTCCATCAGGTCGGCGTCCGTGGCGTCCTCGGTGAGGTAACCGACGCGGCGCGCGATCTCGTACTGAGTGCTGACCTCGGCGAGCGAGCCGCGCGCTATCGCTAGGAATCGCAGGTACTCCTGCCGCGAGCGACGCGCTGCGCCTTCGGCAATGTTCGACGGAACGCTTACGGCGGCTCTGCGCAATTGCAAGGCCAGACCCAATCGCTCCGTGTCGGGAAATGAAGCCGTGATCCGGTAGATCGATTCGACCAGCAACATAGCATCGCGCCAGACCTCAAGGCGCTCATGCGGCCGCTGGTTTTCCGAATCCCTAATCACGAATCCCGAATCCCGTCGTGATCGGCCTTAGCCGATCACGAAGAGCGGCTGATCGAACTCGATCGGCTGGCCGCTCTCGGCCATCACCTTGAGTACGGTGCCGGACACGTCGGCCTCGATCGGGTTGAACATCTTCATCGCCTCGATGATGCCCAGGGTGTCGCCGGCCTTGACCGCCTGGCCGACGCTGACGAAGGCGGGTTTGTCCGGCGACGGCGAGGTGTAGAAGGTGCCGACCATGGGCGCGCGCACCACGTGGCCATCGGGCAGGTCGTTGGCGGGCTTGGCGCTGCCGCCGGTGGCCGCTTCGGTGGGCGAGTGCATCGGCATCGCCTGCGGCGGGCGCTCGGCCATCGGCGCGGCCTGCATCATCGGCTGGGCCACGGCGTAGCCGCCCTTGGGCGTGCGCGCCAGGCGCACCGACTCTTCGCCCTCCTTGATCTCGATCTCGGCGAGGTTGGATTCCTCGAGCAGGTCGATGAGTTTCTTGATTTTGCGCAGGTCCATGGGCGGGCCTCAGGTAATGCCCCGGGCGACGGGGCGGTGGTTTCAGGATTGGGGATCGAGCCGCTGCAGCGCGGCATCCAGCGCGTAGCGGTAGCTGTCCGCGCCGAAGCCGCAGATCACGCCCAGCGCCAGATCGCTGAAGTAGCTGGTGCGGCGGAAGTCTTCGCGGCGGTGCGGGTTGGACAGGTGGATCTCGATGAAGGGGATCGCCACCGCGGCCAGGGCGTCGCGCAGGGCCACGCTGGTGTGGGTGAACGCGGCTGGGTTGATCAGGATCAGGGCGGTGCCGTCTTCGCGCGCGGCCTGCACGCGGTCCACCAGCACGTGCTCGGCATTGGACTGCAGGCTGTCGTAGCGGTGCCCGGCGGCCTCGGTGCGGCCGCGCAGGTCGGCATCGATCTGCGCCAGCGTGGTGCGGCCGTAGACCTCCGGCTCGCGCGTGCCGAGCAGGTTGAGGTTGGGGCCGTGCAGGACCAGAAGCGTCGCCATCGGAACCGGAGCGGTGGCCTTCAAAGGGCGGCAGTGTGCGTGAAGGCCGGTGCCATGTCCAGAAGTTCGCCGCCAAATCGGCGAAGTTGTTACGATTTAAGCGGTTGTTTGAGTGGCGACTCTAAATTTCCCGGCGCCCGGGCACGTTGCCGGCGCAATCGCCGACGATGGCGCGGGGAGGCGGCGCGATGGGCGTAGGGGCAAGGTGGCGCCGGCGAGGCCGGCTGTCAATCCGGGGCTTGGCTCACTGCGCCGAGCCGACCCAGGCCTCGAGTTCGCCGGGTTCGAACGGCCCGATCTTCTGCTTCAGCAGCCGCCCCTCGGCCGAGACCAGGGCGGTGTAGGGCAGCACGCCCTTGGGATTGCCCAACTGCACGCCGGCGTCGCGCGGGCCGGCCCGGTCCAGCAGGATCGGGTAGCGCACCGGCACCCGGCGCAGGAACTCGCGTACCGCATCGGCGTCGTCCAAGGCGATCCCGACCACCTGGGTGCCGGTCGCGTCCTGCTGGGCGGCGTAACGGTCCAGTTCGGGCATTTCCTGGATGCAGGGGCCGCACCAGCTGGCCCAGAGATTGATCAGCACCGGCCGGCCGGGGTACGCCGAGGGCAGACGCAGCGGCTTGCCGTCCAGCGTAGGCAGCTCGATCACCGGCACCGGCGCGCCGCGCGAGGCCACGGCCAGGCCCCGCGGCGGCGCGGGCGCGGTCGAGGCGATCACGCCCTGCAGCACGCGCTGCCCAGCCTCGGTACGCAGCAGCGGACCGGGGCCGTTGAGCCAGATCCCGAGACCGGCGCCGAGCACGCCGGCGATGCCGGCCACCAGCAGGACTTTCGCGGTCGACCCCATCAGCGCGCGCGCCGCGCGCGTTCGACGAACTTGGGCGCTTCCTCGAAACCGAACAGGCGCAGCTCGCGACGCTCGGCGCCGCCGGTGTAGTACAGCGTGGCCGGCGGGCCGTGGATGCCCAGGCGCTTCATCAGCGCCGCGTCGAGCTCGTCGTTGGCGGTCACGTCGGCCTTAAGCAGGACGAAGCCGGCCAACGCCTCGTGCACTGCGGGCTCGGTGAAGGTGTACTTCTCCATCTCTTTGCAGGACACGCACCAGTCGGCGTAGAAGTCCAGCATCAGCGGCTGGCCGGCGGCCTGGGCCGCGGCGACCTCGCGATCGAGGTCGGCCACCGATTTGATGGTGCGGAACGGCAGCTCGCGATGCGCGGCGGCGCCGCCGCGCAAGCCGGCCAACGGCTGCAGCGGATCGCTGCCGCCGGCCAGGGCGCCGACGATCTGGGCGGCGCCGGTCAGGCCCAGCAGCAGCGCCGCGGTCCAGCCCAGCGCGCGCAGACCTCCGCTAGCGCCGACGCGGCTGGCGACCAGGCCGATCGCGGCGGCCGCGCCGCACAGCAGCGCGCCCCACAAGGCCAGCACGAACGGGCCGGGCAGGATGCGCGACAGCATCCACACCGCCAGGCCCAGGAACACGAAGCCGAACGCGCGCTGCACGCCCACCATCCACGGCCCGCTGGTCGGCACGCCCTTGCCCGCGGCCACGCCGAACGCGAGCAGCGGCACGCCCATGCCCAGGGCCAGCAGGAACAGGGCCGCGCCGCCGAACCACTGGTCGCCGCTCTGGCCGATGTAGAGCATCGCCGCCGCCAGCGGCGGCGCCACGCAGGGGCCGACGATCAGCGAGGACAGCGCGCCCATCGCCGCCACGCCCAGCCAGGAGCCGCCGCGCTGGCGGTCGCTGAGGCTGCCCAGGCGATTGCGCAGCGCGGCCGGCATCTGCAGTTCGTAGAGGCCGAAGCTGGACAGCGCCAGCAGCACGAACAGCAGCGAGAAGGCGACGATCACCCACGGGGTCTGGAACAGGATCTGCAAGTTGGCGCCGACGCTGGCCGCGATCACGCCGGCGATCGCGAACACCACCGCGTTGGCCAGCACGTACACCAGCGACAGCGAGAACGCGCGGCGCACGCCGATGCCCGGGCCGTGGCCGGCGATCAGGCCCGACAGGATCGGGATCATCGGCAGCACGCAGGGCGTGAACGACAGGCCCACGCCCATCGCCAGGAACACCAGCAGGGTGAACCAGCGGTTGGGGCCGGACAGAGCGGCGGCGAGCAGGCTGTCTTCGGCTTGCTCGGGGGCCTGGGTGGACGCGGATTGGATCGCGGCCACATCGGCTTGCGCTGCACGCACATCGGCGCCGGTTTGCGTGGCGGCGGACGATGCAGGGTCCGCGAGCGCCGTCGCCGCTTCGGCGTCGGCTGCCAGAGCGGCGCCAGCGGCTTCCGGATTGGCGGCGTCCGTCGCCGCGACCGCGGGCTCCACCGCGATCTTGCCGCGCGGCAGATCGATCGAGACGGTGCGCGTCATCGGCGGATAGCAGATGCCGTCGGTCTGGCAGCCCATGAAGTGCGCGGTCAGCACGAACTTGGCGGCGTCCTCGCGCGTGCGCCGCAGCGGCAGCGGCACGTCGATCTGCTCGAAGAACACGATGACCTGGCCGAAGTGCTCGTCGCGGTGCGCGCTGCCGCGCGGCCATTGCGGCGCGCCCAGGGCGATGCCGGCCTTGCTCGCGGCCGCATCCAGCTTGAACGAGGTCTTGTCGCGGTACAGGTAGTAGCCGCGCGCCGGGGTGAAGCGCAGCAGCAGGGTGTTGCCGTCGCCGGGGATGGCCTCGAAACCGAAGGCCTGTTCCGGCGGCAGCGGCAGCGCATCGGCGCCGGCGGCGGCGCTGGGCGCGTTGCCGAGCAGGCCGCCGCCCAGCGCCGGTGCCCCGCCTGTGCCGGCATTGCCGAACGCGACCAGGGGTTCGTCGTTGCCGGCCGCCGCGTTCGCGGCCGCGGGCAGGTTCACGCTGACATTGCGCGTCACCGGCGGGTAACAGATGCCGGCGTCGGCGCAGCCCTGGTACTTGATCTGCAGATCGACGCGGGTGGCGCCGGCGCGGCCGGGCAGGGTCGCGCTCAGGGCCTTGCGGTAGGTCTCGACTTCGCCGAAGAACTCGTCCTTGTGCTTGTCGCCCTTGGGCAGCTGCAGCGCCTGCGCCGCGAACGCGGGATCGGCCTTGACCGAGATGCGGTGCTTATAAAGGTAGTAGCCGTCGGCGATCTTCCAGCGCAGCACGATGCGGTCAGCGGCAGGCGCCTCCGCGCTCAGCACGAAGGCCTGTTCGACCGGCAGCAGATCGGACTCGTCGATCGCCAGGGCCGGGCCGGCCAGGGACAGGCCGAGGACGAGCGCAGCGGCGGCGTAACCGGCGCGCGCGCGCCGGAGCAAGGCTTTCAGTTCAGTCATCGTCACGAGTCTGTTCGGCCACCCAGTGCAGGTACTGGGGCAGGCCGCCGCAGGCTTCGACCGCGACAGCCTCCGGCAGTTCATAGGGATGCAGCGCCCGCAGGCGCTCGATCAGGGCGTCCAGGCGGTCGGCGCTGGTCTTGATCAGCAACTGCACCTCGTCCGCGCTTTCCACCTGGCCCTGCCAGCGATAGGTCGAGCGCAGGCCGGGCAGGCGGCTCACGCAGGCGGCCAGCCGTTCGCCGACCAGGGCCTGCGCGATCGCGTCGGCGCTGGCGGCATCGGGGCAGCTGCTGAAGACCAGGCGGATGGGCGAGGGTGCGGGCATGAGGGGCGCAGTGTAATGCCCGCCCCTGGGCGCGGCGACCGTGGAGGCGGCCACGGACCGTTCCGCGCTCAGCCGCCGGCGAGCAGGCGTTCCCAGTGCGCGGGCCGGCCGATCGCTTCCTCCAGGAAGTCGATGAAGACCTCGACCTTGCGCGGCCGGTACTCGCGCCCCGGATAGACCGCGTAGAGGCCGATCGGGACCAGGCTCCAGTCCGGCAGCACCTCGCACAGGCGGCCGTCGGCGAGTTCCTGGGCGACGGCGAAGGTCGCCGTTTGCAGGATGCCGCCGCCGTGCAGGGCGGCGTCGACCAGGGGCGCGCCGTAGTTCGAACGCAGGCGCCCGCGCACCGGCACCCGCAAGGTCTCGCGGCCGCGGTGGAATTCCCAGGTCGCCACATCGCGGAACAGGGTGTAGTGCAGGCAGTCGTGGCCGACCAGCTCGCCGGGCGCGCGCGGTGCGCCGCGGCGCTGCAGGTAGTCGGGCGAGGCGACCAGGATCCGGCGGGTGTCGGCCAGCCGGCGCGCGACCAGGCGCGAATCGTCGAGCGCGCCGATCCGGATCGCCAGGTCGTAACCCTCGCCGATCAGGTCGACGTAGCGGTCGTCGAACTGGGCGTCCAGGGCGATGCCGGGCCAGCGCTGCAGGAACGCGGGCAGGCGCGGCATCACGTACAGGCGGCCGAAGTTCATCGGCAGCGACACCCGCAGCTCGCCGCGCGGTTCGCCGCCCAGGTCGTGCACACGCTCGGCCGCCGAGGCGATCTGGGCCAGCGCGGGCGCGATCTGGGCGTAGTAGTCGCGGCCGGATTCGGTGAGGCTGAGGCGGCGGGTCGAACGGTTCAGCAGCTTGGCGCCCAGCCGGGTCTCCAGTGCATGCAGCCGGCGCGTGATCGCGCCGGTGGTCACGCCCAGCTGGCGCGCGGCGGCGGTGAAGCTGCCCTGGGTGAGGATGGCCTCGAAGGCCTCGAGCTCGGAGTACAGGCCGCCCAACATTATTGATATTCACTCAATGATGAGTTGATGGGCTGATCCTATATCTACTTCTACCTCAACAATAGTCTGTGTCTCCCCGATCCGGAGACACCCCATGGACGCTTACCAATTGCAGGGCCACCACCTGGACAGCCTGCGCCAAGTGCGCCTGCCCGAGCCCGCGCCCGGCCCTGGCGAGGTGCGGATCCGCACCGAGGCGGCCTCGATCAACTACCGCGACTACGCCCTGGCCACCGGCCTCTACCAGCCCGGGCTACCGCGCCCCTTCGTGCCGCTGTCCGACGGCGTCGGCCGGATCGAGGTACTGGGCGAGGGCGTGAGCGGCCTGCAGGTCGGCGACCGCGTGCTCGGCCACTACACGACCACCTGGCTGGACGGTCCCTTCCGCTCCGAGAACCATGCCCACAAGCTCGGCGGCCCGCGCGACGGCTGGCTCGCGCGTTCGATCGTGCTGCCCGCCCCCGCGGTGCTGCCGGCGCCGGCCTACCTCAGCGCCGCCCAGGCCGCGACCTTGCCGGTGTCGGGCCTGACCGCCTGGGCGGCCCTGCGCAAACTCGCGCTCGCGCCCGGCGCGAGCCTGCTGGTGCAGGGCAGCGGCAGCGTGTCGCTGATGGCCATGCAGCTGGCGGTGGCGCGCGGCGTGCGGGTGATCGCGACCAGCGCCGACCCGGCCAAGGCCGAACGCCTGCGCGCGCTGGGCGCCAGTGCGGTGATCGATTACCGCCAGCGCCCCGACCTGGCCGCGGCAGTGCGCGAACTCACCGACGGTCGCGGCGTCGACGGCATCGTCGACGTGGTCGGCGGCCCGGGCCTGGTCGAATTGCTGGGCGCCGCTGCCGACAACGCCCACATCGCCATCGTCGGCTTCCTCAACGGCTTCGAAGTCGCCGGCAATCTGATCGCGCCGATCATGGCCCACCAGCTCAATATCCACGGCGTCAGCGTCGGCAGCGCGCGCGACTTCGCGGAGTTCCTGGCCGAGCTCGAACGCCACCGCATCGAACCGTTGGTGGGCGAGGTGTTCGGCTTCGACGACGCCCCCGCCGCGATCGCCTCGGTCGCGCAGCAGCGCGTGTTGGGCAAGCCGGTGATCGTGTTCGATTGATCGAGCTTCGCGGCGAAGGCGAAGGCGAAGCGAACGTTCAGCGTACCCGCAATGCGCGAACCCCCACCCTGTAGTAGCGGCGCAAGCCGCGACCGCGCAGTAACCGAAGTCGCGCGGTCGCGACTCGCGCCGCTCCTACCCCAAAGCCCACGCGGCGATACGTGGAGGAGACGTTGCTGCAAACAGGCGACGACGGTTCCCCTGTGGGAGCGGCGTGAGCCGCGAYCGCGTCGTAGCCGMAGTRGCGYAGTCGCGACTCACGTCGCTCCTACCCCAAAGCCCGCGCGGCGATATGTGGAGGAGGCGTCGCTGCGAACAGGCGACGACGGTTCCCCTGTGGGAGNCTGCGAACAGGCGACGACGGTTCCCCTGTGGGAGCGGCGTGAGCCGCGATCGCGTCGTAGCCGCAGTAGCGCAGTCGCGACTCACGTCGCTCCTAMCCCAAAGCCCACGCACATCATCGACAGCTGCGATCCGCCGCCGGGCCGCGCATCGCGCCGGGTTATCCTGAGCGCCCGACTCGCAACAGGATCGTGCATGGCGTCGCATCAAGGACGGTGGTGGTGGTCGCTATGCCTGTTCGCCGCCGCCGCGCCCGCGGCAGAGCGCCCGCAATGGCTGCCTTTCATGGGCGGCGAAACCAGCCAGGCGCATGCGATCCATCTGTCGACGCAGAAGCTGCGCCCGGACGGGCTGCTGGAATCGGCCAGCCGCTATCCGCGCACGTCCGCCGCCGGTTGGACCGCCGAGCAGCACCAGCGCGGCTGGTACGAGTATCTGGAACGCCTGATCGATTGCGAAAGTGGCCTCTACGTCGACACCGCGCTGTCCTTGCTCGATCGCGACAACCGCCTGGTCGCGCGCCGCGAAACCCGCCGCGACGATCAATTGCAGCAGATCGCGCTGACCCGCTCCGACGTGGCCGCGCATCGCTGGCCCAGCCACAGCGAAATCTGGCTCGCCTGCGCGGCCAGCCGCGATCCCGCGGTCGGCGCCGATGCGCGTTCGACGATGAGCGACAACGGTGGGCACTACGCCTACGACTTCGAGGCGATCGGCGCCTCGCTTCCGTCGGACGGCAACGGCCTGTACGAACGTCTGCGCGCGCAGTACGACGCCGAGCGAGCGCGCGACTCGATGCCGTCGCCGCAGCCCGCGGGCCCGGTGGCGGGACCCTACAAAGGCGCGCCGTGGCTGACCGTCGGCGACCACGAGGCCGGCGCCTGGCACCTGGCCGGCCTGCGCCATCGCGGCGGCGGCACGATCGAGGTCGCGCAGCGCGCGGGGCGCGACCGACAGCCGCCGCCTGCGGTACCCGACGATGCGGATCTGCGCATCGAGCACAAGATCGACTGCCGCACCGGCCTCACCGTGCCGGTAGCCAGGGCCTACTACGCCGCCGACAGCGAACGCCTGTTGCTGCGCACGTCCACGCCGGTGTTCGACACCGTGCAGACCCTCTCGCACGACGCCCAAGGGGCGAGTGCCTGGACGCCCTGGTTGGGCCCGTCGATACCGGGCGACGCGGCCGCGTTGTGCTTCGCCGCCGCCGCGCGCTGCAACGGCGGAAAGGCGCAGGCGCCGGGAACGCTGTTCGAGATCGATCCTGAAGACTTGCCCGCCGCCAGCGGCGCGCCCTTGCTGCTCGCGGCGCGCGCGCGCTGGCTCGCGCATCGCGACGGCTTCGTTCCTGCCTGCCTCATTGGAGTTCCCTGATGCGTATCCGCCCCTTGCTGCTGGCCACCGCGCTGTCGTTGGCCGCTTTCGCCGCCGCGGCGCAGGAGCCGCCGCTGCAGATCTTCTCGGTCAAGAACGAGTTGACGCGCTGGCGCGGCGATGGCCTGCGCGACGCCCAGGGCCGCGTGGTGCTGGCGCCGGCCGGTTTGCTCACCGCGCTCGGAAACGGCGGCTTCATGGCCCAGCGCGACGGCGCCTACTGGTTATACGACGCGCGCGGCGCGCGCATCGGCGGCCCCTATGACAGCCTGGAAGTGGTGGATCCGGCCCTGGATGCCTTGATCGTCGGCGTCGGCGGCAGCCCGGTGCTGGGCGGCGATGGCGGCTTGATCGATGGCCGCGGCCAAACACTGATGGCGCCGGTCCAGAAAGATTTGCGCTACCTGCCGGGCACCCGCTTGTTCTCGTTCGAACAGGCGCGGCGCTGGGGCCTGGCCGACGCGCGCGGCCAGATCGTGGTCAAGCCGATCCTCGACAGCGTCAACGATGCGCCGGGCGCGGTGCTGGTCGGCGACGCCGGTCGGCAGGGCCTGATGGACCGCACGGGCCGCTACGTGGTGCCGTTGAGCGAACACCTGGTGTCCTCGCTCAACGACAGCGCCGGCGCCGCCACGGGTTACTTCGCCGTGTGCGATAGCCAACGATCGAGCTGTCGTGGCGTCGACGGCGGCGGCCGGCCGATTCTGGGCGGGCGTACCTTCTCCGAAGCGACGTTTCATCGCGACCTCGCGCGCTGGGTCATCACGCCGGCGCGCGAGCCGGCGGCGACGGTCGCGGCCGACGATCCGGTGGTCGCCGCCGTGGCGGTGCAGCTGGGCTGGACCCTGGCCGACGAGCAGGGCCGCACCCTGGCCACGTTCGACTGCGGTTACCCGTACCGCGCCGGCGGCCTGTTCCGCGGCGCGCGCGCCAAAAGCGATGCCGGCGACTGCCTCTGGGGCCTGGTCGACCGCGATGGCAAATGGCGCGTGCCGGCGCGTTACGACTCGATCGAGCCGGCCCACAACGCCTGGGGCGTGAACGCGGAAACGCCGGAGGCGAAGGCCGACGAATACGAGGTCGGCATCGAAGGCGAGGACCGCGTGCGCCGTTACGGAATGCTCGCCGCGGATGGCAGCGAAGTGCTGCCCCCGCGCTACGCGCAGATGTACGACCGCTATCCCGAACTCGGCCTGTACGTGGTGCGCCAGGGCGACAAGATCGGTTTGGTCGATCGCCAGGGCCGCTGGCGTGTGGAGCCCCGCTATAGCGAGACCGCGCCGAACTCCAGCCTGCCGCTGCCCTATCTGATGTTGAGCGAGCGCGACGACGACGGCGACGGCCCGCAGCGCGAGCGCGACTCGCTCATTGACCTGCGCACCGGCAAACCCGTATTCGCCGGCGACTACGAGTTTCTGAGCGTCGGGTACGACTTCCGCTGGGAGAAGCTCGGCCTGCCCTGGGAAGAGTTCGCCGTCGTCGAGGCCAGACGCAACGGCAAGTACGGCGCGCTCGATCTGCAGGGCCACGTGATCGTTCCGTTCGAGTACGACAGGTTGGAGGGTCTGGATGCCTGGGGGCGGCTGCAGCCGATGCGCGGAGAACGCGAATTGCCCTGGGTGTCCGGATTGGGGCCGCAACGCAGCGCGCGCTTGCACGAGGCGCTGTCGCGCAAGTTGCGCACGGAGCCGGCGCCGTACGCCAGCGAGGGGGCGCCGTACGCCGGACGCTACGTGCCCGCCGACTATCGCAGCGCCGAGCAGGTGCGCGTGGCGGCCGCCGCGGGTCGTTTGTCGCGCGCGGTCGCGCCGCTGCTGTTGCTGGACGCGGACACGGTGATCTTCGACCTGGACATGATCGCCAGCAAGCAGCGGCCGGATTTCGAGTTCCTGGAGTACTACTGCGCGCGCGACGACGGTTTCGACATTCCCTTGCCGGCGGCGGCGACGTTCGAGAACGCCTGCGAGGACCCGGCCGCACCGAAACTCGAATTCCGCGCGCGCGCCGACCAGGCCTGGGACTGCGCGAACTGCGCGCGCCAGGGCCTGCCCACGCAATGGGTGCGCACCGATCCCGCGCCGGATGCGGCGATGCCGTAAGACGCGCGAACGACCGCGGGATCTTCGCGGGTCCTTGGCGAAGTCGTGCGCCGCGACCGTGCAAGGCGACCAGGATCCTGTGCTGTAGGAGCGGCGCAAGCCGCGACCGCGCCGTAGCCGAAGTGGCGTAGTCGCGGCTCACGCCGCTCCTACCCCAAAGCCCGCGCGGCGATACGTGGAGGAGGCGTTGCTGCGAACAGACGACGACGGTTCCCCTGTAGGAGCGGCGTGAGCCGCGATCGCGTGGTGGCCGAAGTGGCGTCATCGCGGCTCACGCCGCTCCCACAGAAAGCGGCAGGCCATCGCCAAGCGGCAGACCATCGCTGCGAGTAGGCACCTGCAGCTAGAGAATGCCCCTCCCGCTGGTTTCGCCTTCCCAAAAAACGAACGCCCGCATCTCGCGGGCGCTCGTCATAGCGGCAGTAGCCGCGATTACGGAATCAACACGCAGCTAGCCGGCTTGCTCGAAGTGAACAGCGCGTTGCTCGCCCACTCCGGATGATCGATGAAGGGATTGCGGTTGCCCTGGAAGCTGAAGATCACTTCGTTGCGTTCCAGTTCGGCTGCGTCCGGCGGATCCTGGGTGTGCCAGGCCAGCAGCGTGCTCAGCAGGCCCATGTAGGCTGGCGAGGACGAGGTGATCACGATCTTGCTGCGGTCGTCGGTGAGCTCCAGATCCGGCTCGCCCTGGCCGGTGACCGGATGGCTGTCGCCTTCGTAGCGGATCGCCATGTACAGCACCGCGCGCGCCATGTTGCCCTTCATGTGGTTCCAGACCTGGAACGAGCCGGCGTTGCCGTCGGGCGTCTTGACCCAGTTGGAATTGCCCGGATACACGCCGCTGCCGCCGCCGTAGCCGGCGTTGGCCTCGGTGATGCGCTCGCCGCAACCGCTGGCCAGGGTGCAGTCCGCGTACGGCTTGTTGCCGCGGTCGGCGTTCCAGGTCGCGTCGGTCAGGTACAGCATGTGGGTATCGGTGTACGGCGCGTAGGGCAGGCCGAGGTTGCCGGTGGTGCTGCCGAAGCCCAGCGAGTTCGGCCAGGTGTGCTCGCGGTTGTACTTCAGGCCGCTGCCGCTGCCCGCGCGGTCGGTGACCTTGAGGTAGCTGCGGTTGCGATAGGCGTCGAGGATGCGGCCGGAATTGTTCGGATCCTCGTCGGCGATCTCCAGGATGGTCCAGGTGTTGGTGGTGCCGCCGCTGTAGGGATAGACCGTGTGGCCCTTGATGGTCTCGTGCAGCGAACAGCGCAGCTGGCTGGCGCTGCTGGTGTTGACGTGGGCGTAGTAACCGCCGCCACCGCCGCCGCTGGCCACGCTGAAGTTGACCACGGTGTTGGCGGACGGATGCGCGCCGCCGCTGTCGGTGACCTGCGCAGCGACCACGGTGTAGGTGCAGCTCTCGCCCGCGACCAGCGCGGTGCCGGTGGAGGCGGTGAAGCTGGTGCCGCTGGACGGGTAGGTCAGCGCGATCGTGCCCGAGCTCGCGCACTGCAGCGTGAGCGCGCCGCTGCCCAGGGTCACCGCTTCGCTGAAGCTGACCGCCAGATCGCCGGCGGCCGGGAAGCTGTTGCTGCCGTTGGCCGGTGTGGTCGAGGTCACGGTCGGCGCCGGGTTCGGCGTCGAGAAGGTCTGGCCGGCGTTGCAGGCACCGAAGCTCTGCGCGGCCGAGGCCTGCCAGGTGAAGTTGGCGTAAGTGCTGCCGCTGCCGGACAGGCGCAGCGAGGTGCCGGCCGCCGTCGAGCCGCTTTCCGAGACCGGCAGGTTGGTGCTGGTCATGCCCGCGGCCGGGCCGCTGGAAGCGGTGATCGCGCCCTCGTAGCTGAGGAACTGGACCACGTTGCCGCTGCCGTCGACCAGCGCGAAGCCGTCGTTGCTGCCGTTCTGGATGCCGTTGGTGGGATAGCTCAGCACGCCGATGCGCACGCTGCCGCCGCAGGACACCAGGCTGCCGGCGGGCAGCAGGTCGTTGTCGTAACTGGTGGCGGCCGACGGCGTCGAGCCGTTGTACAGATAGATGCGGTAATTGCTGAGGGTTTCGCCGGCGGTGGCGACGACCTCGATCTTCTCGCCGACGTCGCCCGCGGAGGTGGCGTCGTCGTAGTGGAATTCGTTGATGAAGACGGCGGCCGGTGCGGCGGTGGGCAGCGCGGCGGCCATCAGCAGGCTCAGGCAGGACAGGCTCAGACAGGAACGACGTAATGACAACGACATTGGGCGACTCCCTTTCCCCAGGTAGTCGCCGGAGTCTAGTCGGCCTTTGTGACATCGTCTGCCGCAGCGCAGCAGGCGGCGCCGCCTACAAGACCACGCGTGTGCCCTTGGTGAGCGTGGCGCGTGGACGGCCGGTGCGCAGCTCGGCCAGCTGCTCGGCGATTTCCACCAGCGGCGCCTTGGACTTGGTCGGGGTGTCGCGGAAGGCCACGATCAGGCGCAGTTCCAGCGGGTCCTCGACCAGCAGGGCGTCGGCGGCGGCCACCGAATCCATTTCGGTGTCGGCCGACAGGTTCATCTTGCCGCGCCCGGTCGCCAGCCATTCGAACTGCACGCCGGTAATCAGCGCGACCTCGCGCAGATGCGCGACGCTGGGGAATTTGCCCTGCGCGCTTTCCCAGTGGCCGACCGCGCTACGCTGCACGCCGACGGCCGAACCCAGGGCCGCTTGCGACATGCCGGCGTGGCGCCGGGCCAGTCGAATCCGTTGTTGAGGCGTCATCCTTGCGCTCCTTGCTAGGTGGGTTAGGGGTTTTTGCCTAAGAAATAGCCATTTGCTACCAAAAGTCACTAGGCGACCAATAGAGAGGAGACCTTGTGTGCTTTCGGTAGCAATATGAGCTTACTGGGTGGTCGTAAGTCAATGGTGACGGCGTTCATGCTTTCGCGGTGCCACCAGGAGTCGGCAGATTTCGCGACCAGGCACCTAGAAAATGTGACGTGGAGTGAACACCATCCACTCACGCCAACAAGGATGTGGGCAAACGACACGAGGTCGGTTCGGGGGAAGGGGCGCAGGATCGCGCCATGCTGAGGACGGCCGTCTCCGCACCAAAGAGCGCGTTCCACGGGACGCGCTCTTTTCTTTTGGGCGATCGGAACGCGCGCGACGCGATGCGCAGCGCGATGCGAATCGCAAGCCAGCTTCCACTCGATGTTTCGAGTGCGCCTGCTTTGGGGCAGGAGCGGCGCAAGCCGCGAGCGGGCCACCACTGCGATGACGCGATCGCGGCTTACGCCGCTCCCACACGGACAGATGCGTTTGCGGGCGATGCATTCGATGCGTCCGGGTCCAGGGGCGCGCGCGGGCCGGCCTGTCGTGGTGCCTGCCTTGGGGCCTACTTTGGGGTAGGAGCGGCGCAAGCCGCGACCGCGCGACTTCGGCGGCGACGCGGTCGCGGCTTGCGCCGCTCCTACAGGGAGGGACTGCCGCCACCGCCGCCGCTCCAGCATGAGAGGCCTCCGCCACCGCTCCAGCACTAGGGCTCCCGCCGCCGCCCGAAGGCTGCGCGGCCCTACCGCCCGGCGGCCAATCGCATCCCGGCGCTTGAAAAGCCCCGCCGCCGCCCCATCTCGTGGCTATCCCGGTTCGCCGGGCGTTTTTTGTCCCCGGCATTGGCACTCCGCCGGGGCGACTGCTAAAATTACCGTTCTTTCTCCACCCATTCAGTCACTTACAGAGGTCGCCATGAATCTCAAGCCGCTTTACGACCGCGTTGTGGTCAAGCCGATCGAAGCCGACGAAGTCTCCGCCGGCGGCATCATCATCCCCGACGCCGCCAAGGAAAAGTCGACCAAGGGCGAAGTCGTCGCCGTCGGCGAAGGCAAGGCCCTGGACAACGGCAGCCTGCGCGCGCCGAAGCTCAAGGTCGGCGACAAGGTCATCTACGGCCAGTACTCGGGCAGCTCCTATAAGCAGGACGGCATCGAATACAAGATCCTCAAGGAAGACGACGTCCTCGCGATCGTCGGCTAAGAGCCGAGATTCGGGATTGGAGATTCGGGATTCGTAAAGCGCTTGCGCTGTGATCCCGCCCAACCCGACGTCTGCTCCCGCTCTTGCCAATCCCGAATCCCAAATCTCAAATCCCGGAGTTTCAAAATGGCTGCCAAAGAAATTCGTTTCGGTGAGGACGCTCGCGCCAAGATGGTGCGCGGCGTCAACGTGCTCGCCAATGCCGTCAAGGCCACCCTCGGTCCGAAGGGCCGCAACGTCGTGCTCGAGAAGAGCTTCGGCGCGCCGACGATCACCAAGGACGGCGTGTCCGTCGCCAAGGAGATCGAACTGGCCGACAAGTTCGAGAACATGGGCGCGCAGATGGTGAAGGAAGTCGCTTCCAAGACCTCCGACAACGCCGGCGACGGCACCACCACCGCGACCGTGCTGGCCCAGGCGCTGATCCGCGAGGGCATGAAGGCGGTCGCCGCCGGCATGAACCCGATGGACCTCAAGCGCGGCATCGACAAGGCCGTGATCGGCGCCGTCGAAGAGCTGAAGAAGATCTCCAAGCCGTCGTCGACGAGCAAGGAAATCGCCCAGGTCGGCGCGATCTCGGCCAACTCCGACGCCGACATCGGCGACCTGATCGCCCAGGCGATGGACAAGGTCGGCAAGGAAGGCGTGATCACCGTCGAGGACGGTTCGGGCCTGGAGAACGAGCTCGACGTCGTCGAGGGCATGCAGTTCGACCGCGGCTACCTGTCGCCGTACTTCATCAACAACCAGCAGTCGATGTCGGCCGAGCTGGACGACCCGTTCGTGCTGCTGTACGACAAGAAGATCTCCAACGTGCGCGACCTGCTGCCGGTGCTGGAAGGCGTCGCCAAGGCCGGTAAGCCGCTGCTGATCGTCGCCGAGGAAGTCGAAGGCGAAGCGCTGGCGACCCTGGTGGTCAACACCATCCGCGGCATCGTCAAGGTCTGCGCCGTCAAGGCCCCGGGCTTCGGCGACCGTCGCAAGGCGATGCTGGAAGACATGGCCGTGCTGACCGGCGGCACCGTGATCTCCGAGGAAGTCGGCCTGCAGCTCGAGAAGGCCACGATCAAGGATCTGGGCCGCGCCAAGAAGGTGCAGGTCTCCAAGGAGAACACCACCATCATCGACGGCGCCGGCGACGGCGACTCGATCCAGGCCCGCATCAAGCAGATCAAGGCCCAGATCGAAGAGACCTCGTCGGACTACGACCGCGAGAAGCTGCAGGAGCGCGTGGCCAAGCTGGCCGGCGGCGTTGCGGTGATCAAGGTCGGCGCTTCGACCGAGATCGAGATGAAGGAAAAGAAGGCACGCGTTGAAGACGCGCTGCACGCCACCCGCGCTGCCGTGGAAGAAGGCATCGTCCCGGGCGGCGGCGTCGCGCTGCTGCGCGCCAAGGCCGCGATCGCGGGCCTGAAGGGCGCCAACGAAGACCAGAACCACGGCATCCAGATCGCCCTGCGCGCGATGGAAGCCCCGCTGCGCGAGATCGTCACCAACGCTGGCGAAGAGCCCTCCGTCATCCTCAACAAGGTGCAGGAAGGTTCGGGCGCGTTCGGTTACAACGCCGCCAACGGCGAATACGGCGACATGCTCGAGTTCGGCATCCTGGACCCGACCAAGGTCACCCGTACCGCACTGCAGAACGCGGCTTCGATCGCCGGTCTGATGATCACGACCGAGGCGATGGTCGCCGAGCTGCCGAAGAAGGACGAGCCGGCGATGCCGGGCGGCGGTGGCATGGGCGGCATGGGCGGCATGGATTTCTAAGTCCGTAACACCCGCAAAACGCAAACGAAAAGCCCCGCAGCGATGCGGGGCTTTTTTGTTGCGCGCGATCGCGGCCATTTGCGGCGCGCCGTCGATCTGACTAGGCTCGAACGACGGACGACTGACCACATGGAGCGCGATATGAAGATGCGGATTGAGTTTGTGCGCAAACTTTGCGTAAAAAATGCACTCAAAAAATTCAGTGTTTCCTCGGCTCTGATTCTGCTCATATTCGCGGCTTGCGCCGTGGCTCCGGCGAGTGCCGCTGGCGGGATCTTCACCGTGTACATGGCGCCAGCCGATGCCGGCGGTTCGGACTTCAACGATGGGCTGAGCACCGCTACCCCGGTCGCCACGTTGGCGGAGGTGCAGAAAGTGCTGACCGATGCGCGGCCGGATTCGGATGTCGAGGTTCGTATTCGCCAGGGCGTGTACGAGGCGCCGCCGCTGGGCTCGTGGACCTTCTATGTACCGGGCCACACGGTCTCGTTCCTGCCCATCGACTACGTTTATGGCGCGGGCGGAGGCAGCATTGCCGGGCTTCCCGTGTTCAGGAACAAACAGAACAGCGACGGCACCTATCCGAATGGGCCCTGGTTGATCGCACGCGTGGGCGGCGCATTGCCCAACGGCGGCGACAGTCGGTTGCGCTTCTACTATCTGCAGGTCGAAAAATACTCCGATGGCCTCAGCGTCGCCGGCCTGCCCTACGGTGAGGACACCGATGGCGGCAATCCCGCCTACTACGCCAAGAACACCGCGGGACTCAACCGCAACGTCGTGTTCGGCATGTACTTCTTGAATATCGGCACCTACTGGACCGGCAACGATACCGGTAGCGGATACGGCGCCATCGTGCTGTCAAACTCATCCAACAACTTGATCGAGAACAGCCACTTCATACGCGTCGAGAACCAAGCCGGTCAGCGGGCGCAACTGCTGCATGGCGTCTACCTCGGTCATTTCAGCGACAACAATTCAATCAAGCGCAATCGCTTCTATTTCAACTCGGGTGCGCCGGTGAAGGTTCGCGATCGCAGCAATTTCAACGCCTTCGATAGCAACACCTTCGAGCGCGCGGGCGCCACCGAATTCTATGCCGACGATGTGTGCGATCCCGAATGCCAGGCGCGTTTTCCGGAAATCGCGCGTGCGCTGGAATGCGCGGGATACCACAATAGCTTCATCAACAATCGGTTGATCTCCGCTTATCAGGGCGGCATGCCCGAACGCGTCTGGCGCATGTTTCCCTGGAGGCGGACCGACGATGAGTCGCAGCATTACGCAGGCGATCCCGCGCGTTGCACGCTTCCGGCCAACGAAGTGCGTCTGTATGTGAGCGGAAATCTGTAGCGGTTGCAGTGCGTGCGCCGTTCGCGCGAAACCAAAAAACCCGCCGCGAGGCGGGGTTTTTTGCGCGTTGCGAGGGCGACGCGACCGAGTCGGGCGATACGCCTTGCGCGGGTATCCTCACGCCTTCGTGCAGAGGCTCGCCCCGGAAGCGCAGCGTGGCCTAGTGTTGGCGGATCGTAAACGCCAAGGTCGTGCCGCGCACCTCGAAACGGGCGGCCTCGCCGTTGGGCGCGTATGCCACCGAAGGCCCGCTGCGCCGCACGCCGCCGACCGCGCCGATGCGCAGGCGCACGTGATCGCCCACGTTCAAGCGCTGGCCATGAAAATGCAGCGTTCCCAAATCGATTCGTTGGCCCCGATGGTGCGTCATGCGGCCGAGCAAACGGGTCTGGCTGATCACTTGGCCGTCGACCAGGCGTTGCACGACGAAGCGCGCCACGAAGGCGCCTACGTGGATGTAGTCGATGTACTGGTAATGCGGTTCCGGTTCCGCGGACGCTTCTGGCGTGTGCATGGCAGGCCCCCCTCCGTGTGCGCAGCAAGATCGTTCGCGGAGTCTACGTGAAGACCGGGCGGTCCAGCCGGTGCTTCCCGGCCGGCTTGGACCGCTTGGCGGGTCGGCGGCCGATGGGCGCCGCGCGCGTTTACCGCCGCCCTCGCATAAGCGGACAATGGCGGCCTGATCCAGCAACGGAGGCGGGATGCGATCCAGCCGGCGGTACTTGCAAACGATGGTGCTGGCCCTGGCCTGGCTGCTGCTCAGCGGCTGCGCGGTGGTCTCGGTCAAGCAGCACACCGCCGACGATGCCGCGATCGCGCGTCGCGCCGACGTGCTCAGCAGCGGCAAGCTCAGCACCGACGCCACCACCTCCCTGGCCGCGGCCGGCCTGGACAGTGGCGCCTGCACGCGCGATCCCGCGCCTTGCGTGCAGCAATTACGCGCCGCCGTGCCGGTGGAGGCCTGGCTGGCCACCGCGGCGGAATTGCAGCTCGCGCGCCTGCAATCGGACAAAGAGGCGCAGGCCACGGGTGCGCCGCTGCGCACCCAGCTGGCGGCCGATGCCGCGCGCTGGTCCTACGCCTATCTGTTCCTGACCCCGCGCACGCCCGAGCAGCGTGTGTTCGAATCGCGCCAGCAGCGCGTGCTGGCGATCTACAACCGGGCGGTCGAGCTGCTGGCTCAGGCCACCTTCGAGGCCAGCCGCGCCGAAGGCGGCGTCGGCAGTTCGCCGGTGCGGGTCGGCGAGTTGGAGACCACCGTGGTCCTGCACGGCTTCGAAGCCAGCCAGCTGGGCACCCAGCCCGACGAACTGCTGGCCTCCGACACCCTGGGCTTCGACAACCTGCGCGCGGTGTATCGCCGCGACGGTTTCGGCTCCAGCCTGGTCGCGGTGTATCCGCGTCCGCAGCGCGACCCCGATCAGGCCCAGGTCGCTTACCGCGACACCCGCTACCTGCCGGTGACGGTGACCGTGCGTTTTCCGGGCGACAGCCTGGACGCGGTGCTGGCCAGCCGCCAGCTGCGCGTGGACGCCTATAACCCGTACCGGATCGACAGCGAGACCATCGCCGGGCGCACCGTGCCCCTGGCGGCGAATTTCTCGGCCGCCTACGGTGTGTGGCTGGCGCGTTCGGACCTGGCCAAGCTGAGCCTGGCCAGCCTGCTCAAGCCGCGCCAGAGCACGGTGTTCAAGCCGCGCGTCTATCTCAATCAGCCCTACGATCCCGACAAGCGCGTGATCGTGCTGGTGCATGGCCTGGCCAGCAGCCCAGAGGCCTGGGTCAACCTCGCCAACGAATTGCTGGGCGACGACGAGCTGCGCGACCAGTACCAGGTCTGGCAGGTGTTCTATCCGACCAACCTGGGCCTGCTCGCGAGCCGGCAATCGATCGACGCCGCGCTGCAGGCCACCTTCCGCCACTACGATCCGGACGGCGACGATGCCGCCAGCCGGGATGCGGTGCTGGTCGGGCACAGCATGGGCGGGGTGATCGCGCGCCTGCTGGTCAGCGACAGCGGCGAGCGCGTGCTCGACGCCAGCCTGGCCTCGTTCTCGCCCGAGCAGACCGCGCGCCTGCGCCAGGAGCCGCTGGTGCGCGGCCTGACCGTGTTCGCGCCGATGCCGCAGGTCGGGCGCGTGGTGTTCATGGCGGCGCCGCATCGCGGTGCCGGCGTGGCCGACGGCTGGGCCCTGCGAGTGGTGCGCAAGCTGATCGGGCTGCCGTTCGAGGTGCTGCGCGAAACCGCCGAACTGGCGCAGCGCGCCGACGTCGATGAGCAGGCGCTGCAGAAGGTCGGCTTCCGTAAGGGACGGCCGCCGACCGGTCCCGACGATCTGAGCCCGACCTCGTGGTTCATGCGCATCACCGCCGGAGTGCCGATGGAGCCCGGTTTGCCGTTCCACACCATCGTCGGCCGCAAGGACCCGGCACTGCCGCTGGCGCAGTCCAGCGACGGCTATGTGCCTTACGCCAGCGCGCACCTGGACGGCGCGGTCTCGGAACTCGCGATCACCTCCGGCCACAGCGTGCAGGAGACCCCGCAGGCCATCATCGAACTGCGCCGGATCCTGCGCGAGGACGAGCGCGCGCACGCAAAGCCCTGAGGCGGTAACGCTCGCTAGACATGCGCCTCGCGCCGGCGCGGTTGCCACCGCACCCCGGCATACGCCGAAACAAGCGCACCGCGTTCGTAGGATGCGGTGAGCCACAGGCGAACCGCATCATCGCCATGCACCGAACCCCCGCGCCGGTGCGGTTGCCACCGCACTCTACGACTTGCGCCGAAACAAGCGCGCCGCGTTCGTAGAATGCGGTGAGCCATAGGCGAACCGCATCATCGCCATGCACCGAAACCCCACGCCGGTGCGGTTGCCACTGCACCCTACGACTTGCGCCGAAACAAGCGCGCCGTGTTCGTAGGATGTGGTGAGCCATAGGCGAACCGCATCATCGCCATGCACCGAAACCTCGCGCCGGTGCGGTTGCCACCGCACCCTACGGCGCCCGGCCTCAATGATGCCGGCTGCTGTCGATCCCGCCGCCCTTGCCGTCCGGCACCAATACGCGCACGTTCTGCATCATGCCCTGGTCCTCGTGCTCGAGGATATGGCAATGCAGGACATACTCGCCGATGTAGCGCTGGTAGCGGGTGCGCACGAACACGCGATAGCCCTTCTTCACGAACAGGGTGTCCTTCCAGGTGCCCTTGGTGTTGGCGTATTGCGGGTCGTTCTTCTCGCCGCTGACGCTGACGTCCTGGCCCTGCGGGTCGAGGATGCGCGAGACCTGGAACGGATTGACGTGGATGTGGAAGGGATGGCCGCCGAGCTCCGAGCGCAGTTCCCATTCCTCGACGTTGCCCAGGATCAGGTCGCGCGATTTGCTCGGGTCGTAGGGGTAGCCGTCGACCATGTACACGTTCGGGATCCGGCTGCCGTCGATGTTGAACACCAGGTCCTGCTTGCCGGTGAGTTCGCCGTCGCCGATATCCGGGTGCGGCACGAACGCGTCCAGGCGCAGGCCGTCGCGCAGCGCCGCGACGATGCCGGCGCGCAGGTCGGTCGGCATCTGGGTTTCGGCGGCCGCGACCAGGCGATCGGTCACGTAGGGCCGCAACTGCGCGATCGGCGCGCCGCTGCCCGCGGCCACGGTGGCCACGCCCAGCAGCTGGCGGTCCTCGGCGGCGTTGAGGATGCTGGCGCTGGCCGGCGCGGCGGCGTCGATCACGCAGTACTGGCCGGCCTTGGGGAACACGACCAGGGCGTCGCTGCGATAGCCCGGCTGCAACACGTTCTCCGCTTTCTCGATCGCGCGCGCATGGCTGAGGCCGTCGGCCGCGACCTCGAACTGCGGCACCACCGGGCCGGTGCAATTGCGCGCGACCCAGTTGTCCAGCGCGGTGCCGGACAGGCCTTCCAGGCTGCCGGGGTTGGCGCGCAGCTCGCGCAACTGCAGGTTGATGGTGTCGCGCACGCCCGCGTGCAGCAGGCGCCAGCGCTCGATGCGGCCGGCGACCAGGCCGGTGAAGGTCGGCAGCACGTCGCCGTTGATGCTGGTGTGGCGCCCGGACTGCACCCAGGTGTCGATCTTGGCGCCGGGCTCGAAGCCGAACTGGTCGTAGCCTTCGATCTCGCCGACATCGCCGGGGTCGCAGACCCAGGCCACGGTCTCGCCGGCGGCGTTCTTGCGCACCTTGATCTTGCCGGTGGCCTTGTCGCGACAGGCGTAGGCGACCTGCTGGAACAGCAGCACGCGCTCGGGCAGGGCGCTGCCGTCGGGCTCGCGCAGCAGGGTGTCGAGATCGCCGGTGCGGCCCGGCGCGGGCAGGCGGTTGCCGCGCACCAGCAGCGCGCCGGCCATGCCGCTGGACACCTGTAGCGCGGTCGAGCCGTGCAGATGCGGGTGATACCAGTAGGTGCCGGCCGGATGGTCGGCGGGCAGGTTGTATTCGTACTCGAACTTCACGCCCGGTCGCAGCGTCAGCAGCACGTTGTCGCTGTTGCCGGTCGGGCTGACCCACAGGCCGTGCGAGTGCAGGTTGGTGGAGTTGAAGCAGTGCGGGATGTTGATGTCGGAGTGCGCGCAGTCCTTCTGCTCGGGCAGGCTGTTGTCCAGGCGGATGCGCACGGTCTCGCCGGGCGAAGTCACGATGGTCGGCGCCACGAAAGGCACGTCAGGATGGGTGCCCGGGCTTTGGTAGGAGCGCAGGTTGACCTCGTCGTAGCGCTGGCTCTCGGGGTTCCAGATTCGCGAACGGGTATAGACGATACGCAGGTCCAGCTGGGCTTCGTGGGTGTCCAGCGGCTGCGCGCCCTTGGGCGTCAGGCTCAGCAGCGGTTTGGCGGCGTCGCCGGAGCGCAGCATGCGCGCCATCACCGGCTGATCGAGATCGCGTTCGTCCGGCGCGGTGTCCTGCGCCGTTGCGAGCGGCGCGAATGCGAGCAGGCAGAGTAAGGGCAGAGCGGTGGCCTTGCGCTCGCGCCGCGCGCGGCCGAGGCCCGGAATCGAGTCCAGGGAAATGCGTTCCATGCGTCGGTGCTCCTGATGGCGGAGTGGATGTGCCATCCGAGCATATAGCCGGCCGTGAACCCGCGCACTGGCGTGTATTGGCGACGCGCTTGCGTGCGCGCAGGTGCTGCGCTGCCGCAATCGGTGCCGTGCTGCGCGAGCGTAATCGCGGGATTCGCCGCGCACTCACGCGCAGGCGCGTCGCGCGCGGGCGATGCGCAACGAGCGGAGAACGTCGGGAACGCGCAGACGCGCGTCCCCGCCGCGCCGACCGCCGATGCCGTGGCACCGACGGACGGTCGGTCCGCCTTACATCGACTGCGCCTGGCGCTGTTCCTTCAGCGGCGCCGGCTGGGCCGGGGTCTGGCCCTGGTTGAGCGCGTCGAGCTGGCGGAAGGATTCCTCGGCCGACGGCGCCTTGTCGGTGGGCACGCCGACGCGCACATGGGCCGGGTCGCTGAGCCCGCCCTGGACCAGGAACGCGGTTTTGCCGACTTCCTTGGTCACTGGGTCGACGCTGAGGGCGACGTGGTCGGGGCTGGTGATGCCGTTGCGCTTGCCCTCCACGGTCATGCCGGCGGCGATGCGGTCCAGATCGCCCTCGGACATGCTGCGGCCGTGGCGCGCGAACTCGCCTTCGACCTTGTCGCGGATGCCGGTGAACAGCTTGTGGTCGGCATGCTCGGCGCTGCGCGGATCGACGCGGATGTGCGAATGCGTGTCCTCCAGCAGCTTCTCCAGCGGCGAGTTGATCGGCACCGCCGTGTGGGTGGTCTTGGTGTGGTCGAAGTGACCCGGCTTGGGCGTGCTGGTGCTGATGTCGACGTAGGCCTGACGCCCGGCCGAATTCGCGCCCAGGTCGATGCCGTTCTGCTCCATCAGGCTCTCGTTGAGCTTGAGCTGGGTCATGTTCAGATGCACCGCCGGCTTGCTGCCATCGGCGGTCTTGCCGTGCGCGTGCTCGAGCTGGCTGATGTAGCTGACGTAGCTGGCGCCGTAGTAGTTGGCGTAGTCGGAATTGCCGTTGTGGCCCAGACGCGCCTGCGAGCCGGGCATGTCGAAGTAGTACTTGCCCATCGCCTTGATGTTGTCGGCGCTTTGCGCCATCGACAGGTCGGCGCCGACGGTGAGGTCGGGCTTCATGGCGTAGGTGAAGTTGGGCGCGGTGCCGCTGCGGTTGATGAAGTCTCCGGCGCGGCCGGGCGATTTCAGGTAGACGTCCTCGAGCGTGGCGGTGGGCTTGGCCTGACGCACGTTGCCGACCAGCGCGTTCCAGCCGGCGATGTGGGCCTTGGCCTCGTCGTCGCGGTTGGTCTGGATCATCTTGCCGACGATCGTGGTGTAGTCGTGCACCGAGGCCGGGCTCTTGGCCATCGCCGTGGCTTCGGTGGCGAAGGTCGACAGGGCGGTGGCGCGATCGGTGCGGAAGTAGCCGTGCTGCACTTCATGGCCGAGCACGAAGGTCATGTTGCCGGCGTTGTAGCTGCCGCCGGGCGCGTTCTCCAGGCCCTTGATCGGCAGCAGCATGGTCTGGTCGCCGCTGCGGTAGGCGCCGCCGGCGTGCGGGTCGGTCAGCGCGGCGAAGCCCTTCAGGTGGCCCTTGGTGACGACGTCGTTGAGCTGCGCCATCAGGGCCGGCGAGCCGTTGATCGTGGCGGTGAGGTTGGTGACGGCTTCGGCGCTGACGCCGGACTGCTTGCCGAAATCGTCGATGAGTTTCTGCAGATCTGCACTGATAGGCATGACGGGATCCTTCCCTTACTCGACCGTGATCATCTTCACGCAGTGGTGGGTGGTCTTCTCCGGCGTTTCGCTGGATTCGCCCTCGATATAGACCTCCAGCGACAGCGTCGGACGCTGGAACCGGTAGTGGTCGACCCGGCCGTGTTCGCCGTAGCTGACGCTGTCCTGGAAGCCCATGCCCTTGAGCGCTTCGGCGTACTGCTTGAAGTCGACGCCGCAGATCGCGCTCATCGGCGCGTTGCCCTCGCCGGTGCGCGAGAAGTCGAAGATCAGCTTGTTCCTGTCGGCGCCGTCGGGCTTGGTCACGTACAGGTTGTAGGCCCAGTCCGGGGTCAGCTGGGCGCCGGTGCCGAACGAATCGGCGCGGCCGGCCGCGCGCTGGATCGCCAGGCCGGTCTGCTGTTCCACGTATTCGGGGGTGAGCTGATCGCTGGACTTGAGCCCCTCGATCAGCTTCAACACGCGCCGGCTGATGTCGTCGGCGGTGAGCTGGGGGGTGGCGGTGGTGGTCATGGATTCCTCCTTGATGGACGTCTTGTCTGTAGGCTCGCTCTGCGACACATGCGCGCAGGCGGCCAAGGCGAGGCTGCTCAGCGGCAGCGCGCACCAGGTGATGAGGGATGCGAAGGGGGAAGTGCGGCGGGGCGGCGGCATGGCGTCTCCTCCTTGGACGCTGGGGACTTCCCAGTTATAGAACATGCGTTGACCCCTAACAACGACAGAACCGTGTCGCGCAGGACAGGCGAAACCGTCTCTGGCCTGGACGCGATCCGGCCTGCGTTGCCAGTGCAGAACCCGACGAGGAAGCGCGTATGGCCCGCACGCCCCTGTACTCCTTATTGCGCCGCGCGGCCCGCATCGCGCGCGCGTCCCTGCATGCGCGCCAGCCCCTGGACGAGCTGCAGGCCTACGCCGACGAGCGCCGCACCGACCTGCGCCGGCGCCGCCTGCTGCAGGGCGCGGGCGCCGGCCTGGTGCTGGCCGGTTGCGCGCAGGCGCCGCCGCGCGCACTGCTGCCGCCGGACGAGGAGGTGGTGGTGGTCGGGGCCGGCATCGCCGGCCTCACCGCGGCCTGGCGGCTGCGCCAGGCCGGCGTGCGGGTGCGCGTGTTCGAGGCCCAGGGCCGGGTCGGCGGACGCATGCTGAGCCTGCGCGATCATTTCCCGGACGGCCAGGTGATCGAACTGGGCGGCGAATTGATCGACAGCAACCATCTGCGCATCCGCGCGCTGGCCGGCGAGCTCGGTCTGGCCCTGGACGACTTGCTGGAAGGCGATGCCGGCACCGACCGCTGGTACTTCGACGGCCGCCGC
Organism: Lysobacter sp. Root983; assembly: GCF_001429345.1. Taxonomy (NCBI): domain Bacteria; kingdom Pseudomonadati; phylum Pseudomonadota; class Gammaproteobacteria; order Lysobacterales; family Lysobacteraceae; genus Lysobacter; species Lysobacter sp. Root983. Next base: position 421,426 of record NZ_LMJO01000016.1, on the reverse strand, counting down.
ATCGACGAGCGCGAACTGGTCGAGGCCTTCGTGCCGGTCGCCGCCTTGATCGAGCGCGACCTCGCGCGCCTGGGCGACGGCGACATCACCTACCGCGACGCCCAAGGCGCGCAGGTGCTGGACGCGCTGTCGATCGCGCAATGGCTGGATGCGAACCAGGTCGGCGGCTGGCTGCGCAAGCTGATCGACGTGGCCTACACCACCGAGATGGGGCTGGCGATCGAACAGCAGTCGGCCTTGAACCTGCTGACCTTCATCGGCACCGACGACAACGCCTTCGCGGTGTTCGGCGAAAGCGACGAGCGCTTCCACGTGCGCGGCGGCAACGACCTGATCGTGCAGCGCCTGGGCAGCAAGCTCGAGGACGCGGTCGAGACCGGGCAGGTGCTGGAATCGGTGCGCGCGCAGGCGCGCGGCGGCTACACGCTGTCGTTCCACGCCGGCGCCGGCTCGCGCCAGGTGCAGGCGAAGCAGGTAGTGCTGGCCCTGCCGTTCACCCTGCTGCGTCAGGTCGCGATCGAGGCCGAGCTGCCGCCGGTCAAACGCCGCGCGATCGATACCCTGGCCTACGGCAGCAACGCCAAGCTGATGATCGGTTACGACCGCCGGGTCTGGCGCGAGCACGGCGGCAACGGCGCCTCGATGAGCGACCTGAGCTATCAGACCAGCTGGGAGACTTCCCGCAAGCAGCCCGGCCGTGGCGGCGTGCTGACCAACTTCACTGGCGGCCAGCACGGCATCGACCTGGGCCAGGGCACGCCGCGCGAGCAGGCGCAGGCCGTGACCGAGGCCTTGGAGCGCGTGTTTCCGGGTCTGCTGCAGGCACGCGCCGGCCAGCGCGAGGCGCGTTTCCACTGGCCCAGCCACCCCTGGACCCTGGGCAGCTACGCCTGCCTGCGTCCCGGCGATTGGACCGGTCTGCGTGGGGCCATGGGCGAGTCGGTGGGCGGCCTGCATTTCGCCGGCGAGCATTGCGCGCTCGACACCCAGGGCTTCATGGAAGGCGGCTGCGAATCGGGCGAGACCGCCGCGCGTGCGGTCCTCGCCCAGCTGCGTCTGAGCCAGTTCCGGCGCGGGCCGAGCCCTATTCAGGTAACTGCCTGAATCCCGGGGCTTTTTGAACTGGCGGGTATCGTTTTGCAGTGCAGCGTGCAAAGGGGATAACGTTTCCTTCACGATCGCCCCGCATCCCGACGTGGGGGAGGGAGCAGGCCCGCAACCGGTTCGACCGGGGCGGGCTTTTTTATTGCCCGCTAGTTCGCGTTCCACCTCCATCCGCAAGCGTCGTGCCGGCTCCGCGCGACAGTCGGTGGCCGTTTTCGGCCGCAAATCCGTGCCTTGAGACCCCTTCCGCATGGGCCTACCCTGCTTCGGCATGGGGGAAGACCGTGACGCAAGTCACTCTTATCCAGGAGAAGGGGTTATGAAGCGTTGGACATTGGCTGTGTGCGCGGCCGCGTTGGCTGCGGGCAATGCGCATGCGGCGACTTACGTCGTACAGGCGAAAGCGCAGAACTTCAGTCCGGCCCTCGCCGCCAAGATCGCCGCCGCCGGCGGTCAGGTGAAGGCGCGCTATGCGCAGATCGGCGTGGCGATCGTCGAGGCCGACGACAGCTTCGCCGCGCGCGCGCTGCAACTGGGCGAAATCGAATCGGCGTCGCGCGACCAGGTCTTGCAGTTCGAACAGCCGACCGTGGTGAGCGGGCTCAGCCTGGGCGAGAACGCCGCCAGTCCGCCCAACACCGGCGACAACGACACCCGCTTCGACCTGCAGTGGGGGCACACCGCGATCCGTGCCACCGACGCGTGGGCGCGCGGCTATCGCGGCGCCGGCGCGGTGGTGGCGGTGCTGGATTCGGGCGTGGACTGCACGCATCCGGACCTGGTGCCCAACCTTCTGATCAATCTCAACACCTCCTTCGTGGCCGGCGAGGGCGCGTGCGCGACGCGTCCGTTCCCGGCCTTCAACCACGGCACCCACGTCGCCGGCACCATCGCCGCCGCCGACAACGGCATCGGCATCATCGGCGTGGCGCCCTCGGCCAAGTTCTTCGCGGTCAAGGTGCTGTCCGAGTTCACCGGCAGCGGCAGCTTCGCCGGCATCCTGCAAGGCATCCTCTACGCCACCGACAACGGCGCCGACGTGATCAACATGAGCCTGGGCGTGTCCGGCGGCCTGCCGATCGCCGCCGACACCAAGGACCTGATCAAGGCGATGCAGAAAGCGGTGCTGTACGCGCGCCAGAACAACACCATCGTGATCGCGTCCACCGGCAACGACGCGATCGACTTCGATCGCGCGGTCGATGCCGACGGCAACCGCCTGATGTCGTTCCCGGGCGGCGTCGACGGCGTGGTCGGTATCTCCGCGACCGCGCCGATCGGCTGGGCGCTGAACTTCGATACCAACCTCGACATCCCGACCAGCTACACCAACTACGGCAAGCACACGGTCCACTTCGCCGCGCCGGGCGGCGACTCGGTGTATCCGGGCAACGAGAACTGCACCGTCGCCGGCCTGTTGCGGCCGTGCTGGGTGTTCGATCTGGTGTTCAGCGACAGCACCGGCGGCTTCTCCTGGGCCGGCGGCACCAGCATGGCCTCGCCGCACGCGGCTGGCATCGCCGCGCTCATCATTGGCGCCAACGGCGGCGATCTGCAGGTTTCGCGGGTGGAGAACGCGCTCAGGCAAGGCGCGGCCGACCTGGGCACGCACGGCGTCGACGAGTTCTTCGGCCAGGGACGCGTGAACGCCAACGATTCGCTGCGCTAAGCAGCCACCGCGCAGGGGCGCCGCGACCGATGGTGACCGGTCGCGGCGATGCGAACGCCCGTCGCGCCTGCCGCGGCGGGCGTTCGCTGTTTGCGCGCTACTGAACGCCGCGGCCGCCATGCCATCATCGCAGGATGTCCGCAACCGTCTCCATGCCCTCCGACGCGACCGAGCGCGCGCTTGCGCGCCTGCGCGCGTCCGCGCCCGAAAGCGCCGCCGCGCTGTCCGATCCCGAGCTCGCCCGACGCGTGGCCCGGGTCGCGGCGATCAGCGATTTCGCCATCGACACCCTGGTGCGTCAGCCCGCCTTACTGGCCGCGCTGGCCGGCGACGACGGTGCCGAGCCCTGGCCCTTGCCCGAGTTGCGGCCGGAGCAGCGCGCCGACTGGGGCAGCCTGCTGCGTCGCTATCGCGCAGCCGGCTCGACCCGCCTGATCTGGCGCGACGCGCTGGGGCTGGACGAGGTCGACGCCACCTTGGCCGGCAGCACCGCCCTGGCCGAGATCTGTCTGCAGCGTGCGGTGGACGCGCTGGAAGCCGAGTTCGCCCAACGCTACGGCGCGATCCGCGACCGCGACGGCCGGCTGCAGCGGCTGGTGGTGTTCGGGCTGGGCAAACTCGGCGGCGGCGAACTCAACTTCAGCTCCGACGTCGACCTGGTCTACGCCTACGAACACGACGGCAGCACCGAATACGACGGCCGCGACCCGGCGCGCGCGCTGGACGCCGAGAACTATTTCGCCAAGCTCGGCCAGCAGCTCGCGCGCCTGCTCGACGAGGTCACCGCCGACGGTTTCTGCCACCGCGTCGACCTGCGCCTGCGCCCCTACGGCAATGCCGGCCGCCTAGCCTGGTCGTTCGCGGCGATGGAGCAGTATTTCCAGCGCGAAGGCCGCGACTGGGAACGCTACGCCTGGCAGAAGGCGCGTCCGGTCGCCGGCGATCTGGACGCCGGCGAACGTTTTCTGGAAGCGTTGCGCCCGTTCGTGTACCGGCGCTACCTGGATTTCGGCGCGCTCGACGGCTTGCGCGCGATGAAGGCGGCGATCAGCGCCGAAGTCGCGCGCAAGGAACTGGCCGACGACATCAAGCGCGGGCCGGGCGGCATCCGCGAGATCGAGTTCCTGGCCCAGGCCCTGCAACTGATCCGCGGCGGCCGCGAGCCCGAATTGCGCGGCAGGCGCTTGCTGCCGGCGCTGCGCGAGCTGATCGCCCAACGCCAGATCGGCGAAGCCGCCGGGGCGGCCCTGATCGACGACTACCGTTATCTGCGGCGGCTGGAAAACCGCCTGCAGATGCTGCGCGACGCCCAGACCCACGCCTTGCCCGAGGGCGAGGACGACAGGCTGCGAATCGCGCGGGGGCTGGGCTACGCGGATTGGGACGGGCTGCGCGCCGAACTCGATCCGCGCCGCGCGCGCGTGACCGCCGAATTCGACGCCCTGCTCGCACCGCGCCGGCGCACGGTCGCGCCGAACGCGCTGACCGTGTATTGGGGCGCGTTGCCCGAGGCGGGATCGGCCGAGGTGCTGGCCGACGCCGGTTTCGAGGACGCGACCGCGGCCGACGCCATGCTGCGCGATCTCGCCCGCAGCCCCGGCGTGCGCGGCTTGTCGGACGGCGCGCGAGCGCGCCTGGATCGCGTTCTGCCGGCATTGCTGCAAGGCGCGGCGGTGTCCTCGCAACCGATGCTGGCCTTGAAGCGTCTGCTCGCGCTGCTGCACAACATCCTGCGCCGCAGCGCCTACCTGGCCCTGCTCGACGAACAACCGGCCGCGCTGTCGCGTCTGCTGGAGGCCGTGACCCGCAGCGCCCTGCTGGCCGAACGTCTGGCTGCGTATCCGCTGCTGCTGGACGAACTGCTGGACGCGCGCGTGGCCGGGCCCTTGCCGGGACGCGCCGAATTGATCGCGGCCTGCGAGGAGGTCGACGAGGGCGACGACACCGAGGCCACTCTGCAGGCCTTGAACGAGGTGCGTCAGGCGTTGAGTTTCCGCATCGCCCTGGCCCTGCGCGATGGCCGTCAATCGGCCGAGGAGAGCGCGCGCCAGCTGGCCTGGCTGGCCGACGGCGTGGTCCTGCGCGTACTCGCGCTGGCCGAGCGCGATATCGCCGCCGCGCATGGGCGCGTGCCGGGGTCGCGCTTCGTGGTGCTCGGCTATGGCAGCCTCGGCGGCGAGGAACTGGGCTTCGGCTCCGATCTGGACCTGGTGTTCCTGTACGACGCGCCGCGCGCGGACGGCACCTCCGTGGAGGGCATGCAGTCCGATGGCGCGCGGCCGCTGGACGCGGTGCGCTGGTTCGCGCGCCTGGCCCAGAAGGTGGTCGCGCTGTTGGGCGCGGTGACCGCGGCCGGGCGCTTGTTCGATGTCGACGTGCGCCTGCGCCCGGACGGCGCCAAGGGCCTGCTGGTGTCGTCGTTGACCAGCTTCGCCGACTACCAGCGCGAGCGCGCCTGGACCTGGGAGCACCAGGCGCTGGTGCGCGCCCGCAGCGTGGCCGGCGATCCGGGGCTGCGCGAGGATTTCGAGCGCGTGCGCGCGCAAACGCTGGCCAGCGCGCGCGATCCGGCCAAGGTGCGCGAGGACGTGGGCGCGATGCGCTTGCGCATGCGCGCCGAGCTGGACCGCAGCGATGCGGCGGCGTTCGATCTCAAGCAGGGCGAGGGCGGCCTGGTCGATCTGGAATTCCTGCTGCAGGCCTTAGTGTTGCGCGAGGCGCAAGCGCACGCGGCCTTGTTGACGCCGCGCGATACGCCGGGGCTGATCGGGATCGCGCAGTTGGTCGGGGTGTTGGACGAGGTCACCGCGACGTCGCTGCGTTCGGCGCACACGACCTTGTTGGCGCGAGGCTTGGATTGCACTTTGGATCGGCGTGCGCGACGGGTGGCGCCGGACGAGGCGGTGGAGGCGGCGCGTGCGGCGATACGCGCGGCGGCGAAGGCGCAGGGCTTGGCGTTCGACTGAAGAGCTTGCTTGGGTAGCCGATCCCATCCTCCGCGGTTCCGCGCGCTCTACGTTGTCATCCCTGCGGAAGCGGGCTCCGCTTTACTTCGGCGTAGCCGAGCATGCAGCGCCTTCGGCGCTCTCCTGCAGGCGCTTGGACATGATGCCTTTGCTGTTGCTCGTCATCCCCGCGAAAGCGGGGATCCAGTGTCTTTGGCGCCTTCCTACAAGCAAGTCCCATCCTTTGCTTTTGACTCCCTCCTTTGTAAAAGGATGAAGCTGCGCGGCTTACGAACCGCAGGTTCGTGCGCGGCTGAACGCCGGCAGGCTATGCCTGCTGGCCGGGCGGGTTGGGGAGGATTTGCTGTTGCTTTGCTTTCGTCTTTTCTGACCGAAGGTCAAAGGCTTCCGCCTGCTGCGCATACGGGTCACTTTCTCTCGCTTCTAGCTCCCTCCTTTGTAAAAGGGTGAAGCCGTGCGGCTTACGAACCGCAGGTTCGTGCGCGGCTGAACGCCAGCAGGCTGTGCCTGCTGGCCGGGCGGGTTGGGGAGGATTTGCTGTTGCTCTGCTTTCGTTTTTTCTGACCGAAGGTCAAAGGCTTCCGCCTGCTGCGCATGCGGGTCACTTTCTCTTTCTCCTAGCTCCCTCCTTTATCAAAGGAGGGTTGGGGAGGATTTGCTGTTGCTTTGCTTTGCGCGGGTTCTTCACGGAAGTCAAAGGCTTCCGCCTGCTGCGCATGCGGGTCACTTTCTCTTGCTAGCCCAAGAGAAAGTAACGGCGGAGTCAAGATAGAAGTGCACCATCGATCCGATCCGCTAGTTCGTGATGACCTAACAGGCGCATGAACATCTCCGCTGGACAGTGGTAGCCCAGCGTGGCGCGGGGGCGATGATTTAAACGTTGGGCGATGGCGTCGAGTTGCTGCTGGCTGTAAATCGACAAATCCGCACCCTTAGGCAAGTACTGCCGCAGCAAACCATTGGTGTTCTCGCAAATTCCGCGCTGCCAAGGGCTGCGCGGATCGGCGAAGTAGATCGCCACTCCCGTGCGCTGCGACAAGACCCGATGCAGGGCCATCTCCTTGCCTTGGTCGTAGGTCAGGGTTTGGCGAGCGTGGACGGGTAGCGGTTTCAACGCGTGGGTGAAGCCATCTAGGGCATGCAATGCTGAACATCCCTCCATACGCGCCAAAATCACATACAGCGTGGTGCGGTCAACCAGAACGCCGACTGCAGATCGGTTACGCGCGCCCTTGATGAAATCCCCTTCCCAATGCCCAGGCGCCAGACGCTCCTCGGCTTCCGGCGGACGAACATGGATGCTAGGCAGATCCGCGAGCTGGCCGCGTCGGTTCGCGCCTTGCCCGCGAGGGCGACGTGCGCATTTGTGCTGGCGTAACAGCTGCACCAGCTCTCGCCGCATGGCACCGCGCGGCGTGGCATAGATGGCGGTGTAAATCGTCTCGTGTGACACGTGCTGCGTCGGTTGATCTGGGTAGAGTCGCCGCAGTGTGCGGCTGACCTGTTGTGGTGACCAGCCCTGCCCCAGGAGGCGGCAGACCTGCTGCCACAGCGGCGAATCTCGACGCAGCTTGCGGGATCGGCATGGCTTGCGTCGCAATCGCAGCGCCCGTTGACCGGCCCGTGTGCCGTCGTAGGGCAAACGGGGGCGGCCCATGCGGGGTTGGGCCCAGGGGTCAACGTGGCCATTGCGGCGCAGCTCACGCACCACCGTGCTGCTGGAGCGCCCAAGCACCATCGCAATCGCCCGGCCACTGTGCCCTTGCGCCTTCATCGCCATGATCACACCGCGCTCTTCGGCGCTGAGATGGCTGTATTCCTGACCCATGTCGCCTCCAATTCAAGTGATGCACTTGAGCTTAGAGACCGCCAACCAAAGAGAAGGGCTAGCGTGACCAACCCTCCCCTGCGAGTTCGGTGCGTACGCCGGGATTTTTCGAATGGACATCCCTGTCCATTCGAAAAACGGCGCGCGTCCTGCGCGCCGCCCTACGGGTCTGCGGCTGTCTGTGTGAGTGCGTTGCTTTTGGACTTCAATGCCGCGGCAACGGCAACGGCAACGGCAACGGCAATCGCAGTCGCGGCTGCGTGAAAGACGGCACTCGTAGGATGTGGTGAGCCGCAGGCGAACCGCATCGTCGCGTAGCGCATCGTTGCGCTAAGCGCCTAACCCCAGACGCCGTCGCACCTCGTCCGCGATGCGCGCCGTTTCGCGTAGCGGCGTGACCGCATAAGGCGCGAGGGTATTGGCGACATCGAAGCGCCGTGCCCGCGCGCTAGCGAGCAAAGCGTCGACGAAGCGGCGCGGGCGGCCGCTGAGCGCGTCGATGCCGGCGATGTACAACGGCATCGTGGTCGCGGCCGCTTCCGACAACAGATTGACCGAATCGGCCGTGCAGACCACGCGGTCCGCCCAGCCGAGCAGGCCGGCGTAGGGATTGGCGCCGTCTTCCGGGCCGGCCCAGACCACGCCGGGCACGTGCGCGAATCGCGCGCGCAACTGCTCGCGCACCATCGCCGGCGTGCGGCGCGACGCGGTCGCGAGCACGCTGCCGCCCTCGCGTTCCACCAACGCGGCGACGCGCGCGATCAAGTTTTCGAACATGCCCGCATCGAACGCGGCATGCGCGCTGGGGCCGCCCAACAGCAAGGCCGTGCGCGGCGCGGGCAGGGCGCCGAAGGCCGGGAAGGCGCTGCGCGCGGCGGCCAGCCAGAGGTCGTCGACCGGATGCAGGCTGCCGAGTGGGGACAGGCTGTTGGCCGCGCGCAAACCGTCGTGTTCGGGCGCGATCACCAGATCCCAGTGGCGGCTGTCGATGCGCGGATCCAGGATCTGCACCGCGTGCGCGCCACGCAGGCGCAACAAGCGGGTCGCGAGCGCGGCCTGGCGCCCGCAGCCGATCGCCAGCGCCGGCGGCGCCGCCAGCACGCCCGCGAACGCGGCACCGAACGCGCGCGTGGCGCCTGGCAGGCGCCGCGGCGCGGCCCAGGCCCAGGGCGCCCGCGCTTCCAGCACGAACTCGCGCGCCGGCCGGCCCAGCGCGGCCGCCAGCGCCTGGGCCTGACGGACGTTGCCGGCATGTCCATCGGTCAGGACCAAAGTGTCATCCATGGTTGTAACCGAGCTTGAAGGCGTCTTTTGTTGCACTGGTGCTATCAATCCGTTCCGGCGATGGCGGCGTTGCTTAACGGCCCGGACTCTACACTTCTCCCCTTGGCCGCGGCGCTCCCGCTCCGGCACCCCTTGGAGACTCCGATGTCCTCGACCTTGTCCGATGCCGCACTGGACCAGCTATTCCGTACCGCCCGCACCCATAACGAGCTCGGCGGCGAGGTCAGCGACGATACCCTGCGCGCCCTGTACGACCTGATGAAGTGGGCGCCCACCAGCGCCAACATGTCGCCCGGCCGCTACGTGTTCGTGAAGTCGGCGGCAGCCAAGGAGAAGCTGCGTCCGGCGCTGTCGGAAGGCAACCTGGAAAAGACCATGAAGGCGCCGGTGACGGTGATCGTGGCCCACGACGAGGACTTCCACGAGAAGCTGCCCTACCTGTTCCCGCACACCGACGCCAAGGCCTGGTTCGACGGTCCGCGCGAAGGCCGCAGCGCCGCCGCGTTCCGCAACGGCAGCCTGCAGGGCGCCTATGTGATCCTGGCCGCGCGCGCGCTGGGCCTGGACGCCGGCCCGATGTCGGGTTTCGACAACGCCAAGGTCGACAAGGCTTTCTTCGCCGGCACGCCGATCAAGTCCAACTTCCTGATCAACCTCGGCCACGGCGACGCTTCCAAGCTGTTCCCGCGTTCGCCGCGCTTGTCGTTCGACGAGGTCGCGCAGATCCTGTGATCCGCGCCGGTTTCGTTTTCCCGTAGTACGCCCCGCACAGACCGGCCTTAGGGCCCCACCCGGAGATTTCCCGCCATGAAGCGCTTCCTGCTCGCCGCCGCCGTCGCTCTCGCCTTCGCGGGCGCCGCCACGGCCGCTCCGCTGACCTACAAGATCGATCCCAACCACACCGACGTCGTCGCCGGCTGGAGCCACTTCGGCTTCTCCAACCCGGTCGCCCACTTCGGCCAGGTCGACGGCAGCATCACCTACGATCCGGCCAAGCCGTCGGCGTCCTCGGTCGAGGTCACCATCCCGCTGGCCGGGCTGAACTCGCACGTCGCCGCATTCGACGAGCACCTGCGCAGCGAGGATTTCTTCGACGCCGCCAAGTACCCCAACATCACCTTCAAGAGCACCAAGGTCGAGGCCGCGGGCGAGAAGAAGCTCAAGGTCACCGGCGACCTGAGCGTGCACGGCGTGACCAAGTCGGTGGTGCTGGACGTGACCATCAACAAGGTCGGCGAGCAGCCGATGGCCAAGCGCGCGGCGGCCGGCTTCGACGCCAGCACCACCATCAAGCGCAGCGAGTTCGGCGTGGGCAAGTACGTGCCCAACGTCAGCGACGAGGTGACGATCCACATCACCACCGAAGCCATCGTGCCCAAGCCGGAAGCGGCGAAGCAGTAAGCGCCATGATCGTCGAACGCCCTTCCGCGAGCCGCGGCCGCGTCCAGGCCGGTTGGCTGGACAGCCACCACACGTTTTCCTTCGGTGGCTATTACGACCCGGCCTGGATGGGCTTCGGCCCCTTGCGCGTGATCAACGAGGACCGCGTCGCTCCCGGCGCGGGTTTCTCGCCGCACCGCCACGCCAACATGGAAATCCTGAGCTATGTGCTCAGCGGCGGTCTGGCGCACAAGGACAGCACCGGCGGAGGCGGCACCATCCGCCCCGGCGAACTGCAGTGGATGAGCGCCGGTCACGGCGTCGAGCACAGCGAGTTCAACGCCTCCGAATCCGAGCCGGTGCATTTCCTGCAGATCTGGATCCAGCCCGACCGCCTCAACGCCCAGCCCGCCTATGCCCAGCGCGAGGCGGGTGTGCGCGGCGAGGGCTGGAGCCTGCTGGCCTCGCCGGACGGGGCCCAGGGCAGCATCGCGATCCGCCAGCAGGCGTGGTTGTACGGCGCGCGTCCGGTCCAGGGCGAAACCCTGCAACATGAGCTCGATCCCGCACGCCTGTACTGGTTGCATGTGGCCGAAGGCGAGGTCGAGGCCAATGGGCGCCGGCTGCAGGCGGGCGATGCGCTGGGGTATCGGGAAGAGGACGGTGCTTTGAGCATCGTTGGGCTCGGTGCCGAGGCGGCGAATGTGTTGTTCTTCGATTTGCCGGTGTAGTAAACCCTAGCCCCTTCTCTCTGTTCCCTTCTCTCGCACCCTCGGGAGAAGGTGCCCGCAGGGCGGAGGGTCCGGGATGAGGTTTGAGCTGCGCGGTCGCGCCGGACCCTCACCCCAACCCCTCTCCCGCAAGCGGGAGAGGGGCTCAGTTCCACTAGCTCTTGGTCTTCTCTTCTTTTTCTGGAAAGGCGCTGTCCAAAGGGCAGATGAAGGCCGGAATCGCCCACCCCGCACCTGCTAAACTGCGCGTCCGCGTCGCCACTCGTCGTTCCGTCATGACCGCAGCCAACGCCCATCCCACCCAGGCCAACGCCGAACAGCGCTACACCGTCACGCGCGCGGACCTGCCTTTGAGCTGCCCGCTGCCGTCGATGGCGCTGTGGAATTCGCATCCGCGCGTGTACCTGCCGATCGAGGCCGAGCGCGAATGCCAGTGCCCTTACTGCGGCGCGCTTTTCACCCTGGTCGACGACTGAGCCCGCGCGGCCACGCCGCAGGTTCCGCGTGCGCCCGCTGACCGTAGTGCAATTGCTGCCGGCGCTGGAGTCCGGCGGCGTCGAACGTTCCACCCTGGAGATCGCCGACGCGCTGGTGCGTGCCGGCCATCGCGCGCTCGTGGTCTCGGCCGGCGGCCGGCTGGTGCCGCGCCTGCTCGCCAGCGGCGCCGAGCACATCGAACTCGACATCGGGCGCAAATCCCTGCTGAGCCTGCGCCACGCGCGCGCGCTGCGACGCCTGTTCGCCGACACCGGCGCCGACATCGTGCACGCGCGCTCGCGTCTGCCGGCCTGGCTGACCCGGCTGGCCCTGCGCGGCATGCCGACGACGGCGCGTCCGCATTTCGTCACCACCGTGCACGGGCTCAATTCGCCGTCGCGCTACAGCGCGGTCATGACGACGGGTGAGCGCGTGATCTGCGTGTCCGACACCGTGCGCGGGTACGTGCTGCGACATTACCCCGACACCGATCCGGCCAAGCTGCGCACGATCCCGCGCGGCATCGATCCGGCCGCGTTCCCGCGAGCGCCGATGCCGGATCGCGAGGCGCGCGCCTGGGCCGCGTCGCTGCATCCCGCGCTCGCCGGCAGCGGGCCGTTGCTGCTGCTGCCCGGTCGCGGCACCCGCCTCAAGGGCCATGCCGATGCGCTGAGTCTGCTGGCCGCGCTGCGCCGCGACGGCGACGATGCGCGCCTGTGGCTGCCGGGCGCGCGCGAGGCCGGGCGCGAGGCCTACATCGCCGAACTCGAACGCGAAGCCCAGGCGTTGGGCGTGGCCGATGCGGTCGCTTTCACCGCGCCCACCGACGCGATCGCGCGCGCCTATGCCGCCGCCGATCTGGTGCTGCAGCTGTCGCGCAAACCTGAGGCCTTCGGTCGCACCGTGGTGGAGGCCCTGTCGGTGGGGCGCGCCGTGCTCGGCTGGGCCCACGGCGGCGTCGGCGAACTGCTCGCGCAACTGCAACCGCGCGGGGCGGTGGCGCCGTTCGACCCGGTCTTACTGCACGCGGCGGCTCGCGAATTGCTAACGCATCCGCCCGCGGCAACGGATACGATTGCCTATTCCTTGCGTGCGATGCAGGAGGCCACGCTTGGCGTCTACGCCGAATTCCCCCGCCGACCGCGCTGATCCGCGTTGGGTCGATCCCAACCCGCCGAAGCCGGCGGGCGTCGCGCATGGCTGGCGATGGGCGCCGGCCTGGATCCTGGCCTATGTCGCGCTGTGGCCGGCGCCGGGCTACGCCGAGGCGGTGCTGGTGCTGGGCGCGCTGGCCGCGATCGTGCACCTGGTCGCCTCGCGTTTCCGCAGCGGCGGCCAGTTGCTGAGCAATCCGGCATGGGCCCTGACCAGCGTGCTGTTCTTCGCCTACTGGTTGCCCGAGCTGGTCTCGGCCTTCGATGCGGTCGACACGCCGCACGCGCTACGCAAGGCGCTGGAAGACATTCGCTACCTGCCGTTCCTGTGGCTGGCGGCCTCGGCGGTCGCCAATCCGCGCGGGCGCCGGACCATCTTCGGCGGCCTGGCGGTGATCGTCGCGATCTGGACGGTGGACGCCTTGTTGCAGGCGCTGACCGGCGCCAGCCCGCTGTTTTCGGCGCTGGACGCGATCAAGCGCGGCATCAGCGGCCACGGTATGTGCACGCCGGAGGAAATCGCCGGCGTCGACCGCCTCAGCGGCGTGCTCGGCCCGTGCAATCTCAAACTCGGCCAAGTGCTGGCCAGCCTGTCGCCGTTCGCGCTCTACGCCGGCGGCCGGCGCTACGGCATGGGCGGTTGGTTGATCGCGGCCGCGGGCGTCGGCCTGGTGGTGGTGTTGGCCGGTTCGCGCGCGTCGTGGATCACCTACGCGCTGGTGCTGGTGCTGTCGGGCTGGCGCTTGCTGGGCTGGAAGCGCCTGCTGGGCGTGTTCGCGTTCGGCGCGATCGCGGTGGCGACCATCGCCGTGGTCTCGCCGCAGGTGCGAGAGCGCATCGTGCGCACCACCCTGGTCCGCAGCGCCGACGCCGAGGGCGTGGACAGTGCGCTGTCCGGACGCGCGCGCATCTGGGGCGCCGCGCTGTGCATGGCGCGCGAGAACCCGATCAATGGCGTCGGCGCGCGCGGCTTCCGCGAGGCCTTCCCGGCCTGCGACCCCGATCCCGGCAAGCAGGCCGCCTGGGGCTACGGCCCCGCGCTGCACGCGCACCAAGTGGTGCTGGAAGTGCTCAGCGAGACCGGCCTGTTCGGTTTGTTGATGTGGCTGGCAGGCGTGGCCCTGGCCTGGCGGGCGTGGCGGTTCGCCGACGACGCCGCGCGCGATCGCGCGCGCCCGGCCATGCTCGCGATCGCGGTCACGCTGTTTCCGTTCAACACCCATCTGGCCTTCTATTCGACCTTCTGGGGCGGCCTGGCGCTGATGCTGGTGGCTTTGTATGCGGGGAGCTTGTTGTCGCAACCGGCCGAGAAGCAGGAGTGAGTCTGGAGAAGTGAGAAGTGAGTAAGAGCAGAGCGGAAACGCTTCCGCTCACTTCTCACTCCTCCCCGCTCGCTCCTCGCTTGTACGGCGAGACATCCCCCGGCGGCCGGCGCTTGAAGCGGCGGTGGATCCACAGGTACTGGCTGGGCGCTTCGCGCACCATCGCCTCGATCTGGGCGTTCACGCGCGCGCTGTCGGCGGTGGCGTCGGAGGACGGGAAGTCCGCCAACGGCGCGCCCAGGCGCAGCACGTAGTCGCCGCCTTCGCGGCGATGGAAGAACGGCACCACGGCGCAGCCGCTGAGGCGGGCGAACTGGTGGGTGGCGGTGATCGTCGCCGCCGGCACGCCGAAGAACGGCGCGAACACCGTGTCCTTGCCTCGCATGTCCTGGTCCGGCGCGTACCACAGGAAGCCGCCCTGCTTGAGGTGGCGCATGGCCGGACGGATCTCTTCGTTGGTGTACATGGCCGCGGCGTAGCGCAGACGTCCGCGCTTGACCGCCCACTCGAACACCGGGCTGCGGTGGCGACGGTACATGCCGGCCAGCGGCAGGTGGTCGCACATCAGCCGGCCGCACATCTCCAGGGTCATGAAGTGGCCGGAGATCAGCAGCACGCCGCGTCCCTGCGCGCGCACCTCGTCCAGCAGTTCCAGGCCCTCGATGCGCACCGTGCGCCGCATCGGCCCCACCGAGCCCCACCAGGCGCGTGCGAATTCGAACAGGCCGATGCCGAGGTCGCGGAAGCTCTCGCGCAGCATGCGCTCGCGCTCGGCCTCGCTCTTTTCGGGATAGCACAGGGCCAGGTTGATCCGCGCCGCGCGCCGGCGCTCTCCGGCCGCATGCAGGGCGAACGCGCCGAACAAGCGGCCCAGCCCGCGTTGCAGGGACCAGGGCAGACGCGCGCCCAGGCACATGCCGGCCAGGGCCAGCCACATCGGCCAATGGCGGGGGCCGCGCGGGGGAAGGGGCAGCGGGGTTGCGCTCATGCACGCTAGTTTAGAGGGATGAGGACGAAACGCGGCCACGGACCGGCGCCGCGCGTGCGCAAAAGCTGGCCAATCGCGGCCGTGGCCGCCGTTTCGCGCGGCCGATGGGCGTGGCGCGGGCGCGGAACGCTTATCCTTGGCGCATGCAGAGGGACTATATCGAGCGCCTGTTGCGCGGCCTGTACTCGGTCGCGCTATACCTATTGGCGCCGGTCACGGTCTACCACCTGATCTGGCGCGGTTTTCGCCAGCCGGCCTATTTTCAGCGCTGGCTGGAGCGCTACGCGATCTATCGCGGCCCCGCCCACAGCCGCACGCTGTGGCTGCATGCAGTCTCGGTGGGCGAGGTCAACGCCGCGATCCCGCTGGTCAACGCCTTGCGCCGCGGCCGCCCCGATTTGCGCCTGCTGGTGACCACGATCACCCCGACCGGATCGGACCGTGCGCGCGCGGCCTGGGGCGATGGCGTCGAGCACGTCTATCTGCCCTACGACCTGCCCGGCGCGGTCTCGCGTTTCCTCCAGCACCACCGCCCCTGCGCGGCGCTGATCATGGAGACCGAGCTCTGGCCCAGCCTGCTGTTCGGCTGCCGCGACCGCGGCATTCCGACCTACATCGTCAACGCGCGCCTGTCCGAGCGCTCGCTGCGCGGTTATCGGGTGCTGGCGCCGCTGGTCGCGCGCGCGCTACGCACCGTGCGCGCGGTCGCGGCGCAGTCGCGCGCCGACGGCGAGCGCTTCGTGCGCCTGGGCGCGCGGCCGGAGCAGATCGTCGAGACCGGCAACCTCAAGTTCGACGTCAACGTGCCCGAGGCGCTGGACGAATTCGCCGCCGAATGCCGCCGTCACAGCGGTGCGCGCCCGGTCTGGATCGCGGCCAGCACGCACGAGGACGAGGAGGCGGCGGTGATCGCCATCCATCGCCGTCTGCGCGCGCGCTTCCCGGAGCTGCTGCTGTTGTGGGCGCCGCGCCATCCGGAGCGGTTCCGGGTGGTCGCCGAATCCGCGCGCGCGATCGGTTGGACGGTATCGACGCGCTCGCGCATGCGTTGGCCGCAACGCGGCGACGACGTGTTCGTGATCGACACCCTGGGCGAGCTGATGTGCTTCTACGCCGGCGCCGACGTCGCCTTCGTCGGCGGCAGCCTGCAGGCGATCGGCGGCCACAACCTGTTGGAACCGGCCGCCACCGGCACGCCCATCGTGACCGGCCCGCACCTGCACAATTTCGTCGAGATCGCCGAGCGCCTGCAGGCCGCCGGCGCGCTGCGCATCGGCGACGACGCCGACGCGGTGCAGCGCGAGCTCGAGCGCCTGCTATCCGACCCCGAGCAGCGCGCGCAGATGGTCGCGGCCGGCCGCGCCCTGGTCGAACTTGGGCGCGGCGCGCTGGCCAAGACCATCGCCCTGTTGCAACCGGCGCTGCCGCCGCAGGCTTGAGTTTCTGGGAGCGTGTATTCCCGCAACTCCGGCCGAAGACGCATCGCGGCTTACGCCGCTCCCACAGACAGCGAATTCGCTCCGTAGGATGCGGTGAGCGCAGCGAACCGCATCATCGCCATCGCCAAGATCGCGTCGGAGACGCGATGCGCCTTGCGAGCGCGCAAAAGAAAACCGCCGGGCGAGCCGGCGGTGTTCGTGTCGCATCGAGCGGGCGTCGGAATCAGCCACCGCTGGGCTCGAACTTGGCCGCCGGTTCGGCGGTCAGCAGGCGGTTGATGTCCTGCACGTCGGCCACGTCCAGCGTACCGGCAGCCTGCTCCAGCAGCAGACGGTTCTGCAGGTAGTTGTACTTGGCCTGCGCGTAGGCCTGCTGCGCGGTGAACAGGTTCTGCTGGTTGATCAACACGTCCAGCACGGTGCGGGTGCCGACTTCCAGGCCGACTTGGGAGGCCTCGTAGGCGCTGCGCGCCGAGACCAGCGCCAGACGGCGGGCTTCGACTTCGCTGACGCCGGCGACCAGGGTCTGGTAGGCGTTGCGGGCGTTGCGCACCAGGGCGCGCTTCTGCTGCTCAAGCTCGTCGCTGGCGACATCGCGCGTGGCCAGGGCCTGGCGCACGCCGGACTGGGTGGCGCCGCCGGCGAAGATCGGCACCGACAGGGTGATGCCCAGGCTGGGGCCGCGGCCTTCGCTGTCGCTTTCGAAGGTGTTGCCGCCGAAGGTGCGGTCGGTCCAGGTCTTGCTCTTGTCGTAGCCGCCGGTCAGGTACAGGGTCGGCCAGTGGCCGGAGCGCGCGGTCTCGACGTCGGCTTCGGCCGACTGCACCTGAAACTGCTTGGCGCGCAGGGACGGGTTGTTCTCGATCGCGGTTTGGACCCAGCCGTCGACGCCCTGCGATTCCGGCAGCGCCGGCTTGAAGTCGTCCGGCAGGCCCTTGAGGTTGCGGATCGGCTGGCCGGTGATTTCGCTCAGCGCCTGGTAGGCGTCCTCGACCGCGTTGCGCACCAGGATGGTGTTGGCGCGGGCGTTGTCGTATTGGGCGCGGGCTTCGTGCACGTCGGTGATCGGCGCCAGGCCGACTTCCAGGCGCTTGGAGGCGTAGTCGAACTGCTTCTTCAGCGCGGTCTCGGCGGCCTCGGCCGCGGCCAGGGTCTCCAGCTGCACCAGCACGTTGAAGTAGGCGGCCGAGGTACGCGTGATCAGGGTGTCGCCGGCGGACTCGAGCTGAAAGTCGCTGGCCTGGCTGAGCGCGTTGCGGCTCTTGAGCGTGGTGAAGCGGCTGCGGTCGTAGATCATCTGCCGCAGGTCGACGCCGTAGCTGCGCGAGGTCGTCTCGGTGGTCAGATTGCCGGCGACCTCGACCGGATTGGTCGGATCGCTATTGTCGGTGAAGCTGGGCGCGGTGTTGCGCGACTTGCTGAGCGTGGCCGAACCGGTCAGCGACGGCAGCATCGCCGCGCGGGCCTGCACCGCGCCTTCCTTGGTGGCCAGGCGGCTGGATTCGGCGGCCGACAACTGCGGGTCGCCGTTGCGGGCCAGCTCGTAGGTCTGCAGCAGGTCTTCCGCCGAAGCGACGGCCGGCAGCAGGGCGACAACGAGGGCGAGAACGAGTGGGCGGCGGATCATGCGGCTTCCTTGACGTTCGGTTCAGAACTCGAAGACGGGCGCGGGCGCCGCGCCGACGAGATAGGGTAGGTCGGTTTCGAACAACGATTGGATGCGGCGAGCGTTGACTTCGTTGCGCACCAGCACCGCTTCCATCGCCGGCGACCGGCCGCGGACCACGAACAGGCGTCCATCCGGCTGCAGCCAGTCGAAGAAGTGTTGCGGAATTTCGGCGACCGCGCCGGTGACGCAGATCGCGTTGTAGCGGCGCTCGCTACGCCAGGCGTAGGCGTCGGCCAGCACCACCTGGGCGTTCTCCACCGATTGCTCGGACAGGCGCGCGCGGGCGGCGTCGGCGAGGTCGGCGTGGATTTCCAGGCTGGTCACTTCGCGCGCCAGGCGCCCCAGGCAGGCGGTCAGATAGCCGCTGCCGGTGCCGATCTCGAGCACGTCGTCGGTGGGGTCCAGCTCCAGCGAATGCAGGGTGCGGCCTTCCAGCACCGGCTTCATGGCGAATTCGCCATGGCCCAGCGGCAGGGACAGATCGGCATAGGCCAGGTTGCGGTGCTCGGCGGAGACGAAGGCCTCGCGCGGCAGCGTCGCCAGCACGTCGAGTACGCGCGGGTCGAGCACGTCCCAGGGCCGAACTTGTTGTTCGACCATCAGTTCACGTGCTTTGGCGTAATCGATCGTAGTCATTGGTTCGTGGTCTCGCGCGGGGAACGTCGGTCGAAATGCAGGCTAGAGCCGACAATTCTACCGGTCTGGCGCGGCAGCCGGTGGATACAGGATGGCGGTTGCGGGCGTACGGGGCTGAGTGCCGGAAGTCACCAAGACCGTCGTCATTCGCGCTCCCGCCCGGGCCTGGGTTCTATCCATGGGACGCGGAACGGGCGTAGGCGCGCAGGAACAGGTCCACCGAGGCCTGCAGGTGGGCGTCGATCTGGGACGCGTCGAAGTCGCAACCGAACACCAGTTGCGCGTGCGGTTCGCCCTTGAGCAGGGCGAAGAACTGCCCGGCGGCGCGCTCGACGTCGTCGATCCGCAGCTCGCCGGCGACGATGCGCCGGCGCAGCAGGGCCGCGAATTCCTGGTGCACGCGCTGCGGGCCGGCTTCCCAGAACATCCGCGGCAGCGGCGAGCCGGCCAGCTGCGGCGAGCACAGGATGCGATGGCCCTGGACCGCCTCGGGCGCACTGACCATGGCCCAGAACGCCTGCGCGATCGTCATCAGGCGCTCGCGCAGCGGGGTCGCCGGCGAGGGCTCGAACAGCAGCGGCGGCAGGTGGCGCTCGCAATAGGTCTTGATGGCCTCGGCGAACAGGGCCTCCTTGTCGCCGAAATGGCTGTAGACGGTGAGCTTGGAGACCCCGGCCTCGGCCGCGATCTGATCCATGCTGGTGGCGTCGAAGCCGGCCTGGGTGAACATTTTCGAGGCCGCATCGAGGATGGCGGCGCGCTTGCTCAGGTCCTTGGGGCGGCCCGGACCGGCGGGTTTGGCGGTCTCGGGCGGGGGCAGGGTTTTGCGTGAGGCGGTCATGCGCGGAATACTAGACTAACGGGTTCGATATTTATACAGTACCGCCAGGTACATTAATTATCCCTGAGGTCACCCGCGATGCGCAGCCGCACTTCCTCCCCCGGATTGGCGTTTTCCAGCGCCGTTCTGATGCTGGCGTTGGCGGCTTGCGGCCGCGATGCCCCCGCGCCCGAAGCGGCCCGGCCGGTGCTGGTGACCCACCCCGGCGCCGGCCAGACCGGCGTGACCGCCTTCGCCGGCGAAGTCCGCGCCCGCCAGGAAAGCCCGCTGTCGTTCCGGGTCGGCGGCAACCTGGTCGAGCGTCGGGTCGATGTCGGTGCCCACGTCGCCGCCGGCGACCTGCTCGCGGTGCTGGACCCGGGCGATCTGCAGGCGCAGTCGCGCGCGGCCCAGGCCCAATTGGCCGCGGCCGAGGCCGAACTCGGCCGCGCCCGCGCCGATCAGCAGCGTTTTGCCCGCCTCGCCGACGATCAATTGGTCAGTCGCTCCAACCTGGACGCGCAGAACGCCGCGGCCAAGGCCGCGCAGGGCCAGGTCAACGCCGCCCGCGCCAACCTGGACGTGGCGCGCAACCAGGCTCAGTACACCCAATTGCGCGCGCCGCACGCGGGCGTGATCGCCACGCGCAGCGCCGAGGCCGGGCAGGTGGTCGCGGCCGGCCAGCAGGTGTTCGGCCTGGCCGCCGACGGCGTGCGCGAAATCGCGTTCGCGATACCCGAAGGCGCGATCGCCCAGTTCAAGACCGGCCGCGAGGTGATGGTCGAGCTGTGGTCGCAACCGGGCCAGCGCTGGCCGGGCCGGGTGCGCGAGATCGCGCCGGCCGCCGACCCGGCCTCGCGCACCTATGCCGCGCGGGTCGCGGTCGAGGCGCCGGAAGGCAGCCTCGAACTCGGTCAGAGCGCGCGCGTCTACATCGTCCAGGACGGCAATGGCGGTGCGGGTTTGAGCGTGCCGCTGTCGGCGCTGCAACGCGACAAGGGCGCGCCCGCGGTGTTCGTGGTCGACCCCAAAACCTCGACCCTGAAGTTGGTGCCGGTGCGGATCGGCGCCTACGGCGAGGATCGCGTGCCGGTCACGAGCGGCCTGAGCGCGAACGACTGGGTGGTCGCGGCCGGCGGTCATCTGGTGCGTGCGGGTCAGAAGGTGGTGGCGGTGGATCGAGACAATCGACCCGTCAAACCGTAGTCCCCGAAGTGAACGCGACCCGATCGCCATTGAGCTGCCCGATGCGAATCCCGCTCGGCACCTTCGCCCTTCCCCCGCTCGCGGGGGAAGGGATGGGATGGGGGCGCGCCGCCGCGACACGCGTCGTACCGCATCCGTCCGCTCTCACCTCAACCCCTCTCCCGCAAGCGGGAGAGGGGCGACTCATTCAACGCTGAGCCTCTCTCATGCGCTTCAATCTCTCCGAATGGGCGCTGCGTCACCGCAGCCTGATCGTCTACGCGATGCTGGTGGCGGCGATCGCCGGCACCTTCTCTTATATGCGTCTGGGCCGCAGCGAGGACCCGGCGTTCACCTTCAAGGTCATGGTGATCCGGACCCTGTGGCCCGGCGCCACCGCCGACGAGGTCTCGCGCCAGGTCACCGAGCGCATCGAGAAGAAGCTGATGGAGACCGGCCAGTACGAGTTCATCCGCTCGTACTCGCGCGCCGGCGAGTCGCAGGTGATCTTCGGCGCGCGCGACTCGATGCACTCCAAGGACATCCAGCCGCTGTGGTACCAGGTGCGCAAGAAGGTCGGCGATATCCGCGCCACGCTGCCCAGCGACGTGGTCGGGCCGTTCTTCAACGACGAGTTCGGCGACACCTTCGGCAATATCTATGCCTTGACCGGCAAGGGCTTCGACTACGCCGTGCTCAAGGACTACGCCGAGCGCGTGCAACTGGCTCTGCAGGACCACGCCGACGTCGGCAAGATCGAACTGTTCGGCGTGCAGGACGAGAAGATCTGGGTCGAGCTGTCGAACGTGAAGCTGGCGACCCTGGGCGTGCCGGCCAACGCGGTCGGTGAGGCCCTGAATCAGCAGAACGCGCTGGCCCCGGCCGGCTTCTTCGAAACCGGCAGCAACCGCGTGGCGCTGCGCGTCGGCGGCCAGTTCAAGACCGTCGAGGAAATCCGCGAATTCCCGATCCGGGTCGGCGACCGCACCTTCCGCCTCGGCGACGTCGCCGAGGTACGCCGCGGCTTCTCCGATCCGCCCGCGCCGCGCATGCGCTTCATGGGCGAGGACGCGATCGGCATCGGCGTGTCGATGAAGGAGGGCGGCGACATCCTCAAGCTGGGCAAGACCCTGGAGACCGAGTTCGCGCGGCTGCAGAAGACCCTGCCGGCGGGCATGGAGCTGCGCAAGGTCGCCGACCAGCCGGCCGCGGTCGATGCGTCGGTGGGCGAGTTCGTGCGCGTGCTGGCCGAGGCGGTGCTGATCGTGCTGCTGGTCAGCTTCTTCTCGCTGGGTTGGCGCACCGGCCTGGTGGTGGCGCTGTCGATTCCGCTGGTGCTGGCGATGACCTTCGCCGCCATGCAGTTCTTCGGCGTCGGCCTGCACAAGATTTCGCTGGGCGCGCTGGTGTTGGCGCTGGGCCTGCTGGTGGACGACGCGATCATCGCCGTCGAGATGATGGCGATCAAGATGGAGCAGGGCTTCGACCGCATCCGCGCGGCCGCATTCGCCTGGGACAGCACCGCCTTCCCGATGCTCACCGGCACCCTGATCACCGCCGCCGGCTTCCTGCCGATCGCGACCGCGGCCTCCGGTACCGGCGAGTACACGCGCTCGCTGTTCCAGGTGGTCACGATCGCGTTGCTGGTGTCGTGGATCGCCGCGGTCGCGTTCATCCCTTACCTGGGCGACAAGTTGCTGCCCGACCACGGCCATGCGGCCGCGCCCAAGCCCGGCTCGCTGGTCGCGCGCTGGCATGCGCAACGCGCGCGCTGGGCCGAGCGTCTAAGCGCGCGCTCGGGCGCGGGCGCGCTGGCGGAGTTCATCGCCCCCACGCCGCACGACGGCAAGGATCACGATCCCTACGCCAGCAAGTTCTATACGCGCTTCCGCAACTGGGTGACCTGGTGCGTGCGCCGCCGTTGGCTGGTGATCGGGATCACCGTGGCCGCGTTCTTCCTGTCGGTGTTCATGTTCCGCTTCGTGCCGCAGCAGTTCTTCCCGGATTCGGTGCGTCCGGAGCTGATGGTGGACATGGAGCTGGCCGAGGGCAGCTCGCTGCGTCAGACCGCCGAACAGGCCCAGCGTCTGGAAGCTCTGCTCAAGCAGCGCAAGGACCTGGTCAACTACGTGTCCTACGTCGGCACCGGTTCGCCGCGCTTCTATCTGCCGCTGGACCAGCAGCTGCCGTCGGCCAACTTCGCCCAGTTCGTGTTGATGCCCAAGGACGTGGCCGCGCGCGAAGCGATCCGCGAATGGGTGATCAAGGACGTGGTGCCGCGCTTCCCCGACCTGCAGCTGCGCGTGACCCGCTTGGAGAACGGTCCGCCGGTCGGCTACCCGGTGCAGTTCCGCGTCTCGGGCGAGCACATCGACCGCGTGCGCGCGATCGCTTATCAGGTGCGCGAGAAGATCCGTGCCAACCCGCACGTGACCAACGTGAACCTGGACTGGGACGAGCCGAACAAGGTGGTGCGCCTGCAGGTGGACCAGGAACGCGCGCGCGCGCTGGGCGTGACCTCGGCGCAGCTGTCGCAGTTCCTGTCCAGTTCGCTGTCGGGCTCGCACATCAGCACCTACCGCGAGGGCAACGAACTGATCGAGATGCTGCTGCGCGGCCCCACCGAGGAGCGTCTGCAGTTGAGCATGCTGGGCAGCCTGATGGTGCCGACCAGCAACGGCCGCGCGGTGCCGCTGACCCAGATCGCCACGCTCGAGTACGGTTTCGAGGAGGGCATCATCTGGCACCGCGACCGCCAGCCGACCATTACGGTGCGCGCCGACATCTACGACGGCACCCAGCCGGCGACGGTGATGGGCCAGATCTCGCCGACCCTGGACGCGCTGCGTGCGCAGCTGCCTTACGCCTACTCGATCGATGTCGGCGGCAGCGTCGAGGACTCGGCGCGCGGCCAGAATTCGATCATCGCCGGCGTGCCGCTGTTCGTGTTCGCGGTGTTCACCTTGCTGATGCTGCAGCTGCGCAGTTTCTCGCGCAGTTTCATGGTGCTGCTGACGGCGCCGCTGGGCCTGATCGGCGTGACCCTGTTCCTGCTGGTGTTCCGGGTGCCGTTCGGTTTCGTGGCGATGCTGGGCACGATCGCGTTGTCGGGCATGATCATGCGCAATTCGGTGATCCTGGTCGATCAGATCGAGCAGGACCGTGCGGACGGGCATGAGCCGTGGCGGGCGATCGTGGAGGCGACGGTGCGGCGTTTCCGGCCGATCGTGTTGACGGCGCTGGCGGCGATCCTGGCGATGATTCCGCTGTCGCGCAGTGCGTTCTTCGGGCCGATGGCGGTGGCGATCATGGGCGGTCTGATGGTGGCGACGCTGTTGACGCTATTGTTCCTGCCGGCGCTGTATGCGGCGTGGTTCAAGGTGAAGGCGCCGGAGGCGGGGGCGTAAGCCCGCGGTCTCTATCCCCTCTCCCGCTCTTTGCTTCTAGCTCCCTCCTTTGGAAAAGGAGGGTTGGGGAGGATTTGCTTTTGCTTTGCTTTCGTCTTTTCAGACCGAAGGTCAAGGGCTTCCGCCTGCTGCGCATGCGGGTCACTTTCTCTTGCTAGCCCAAGAGAAAGTGACCAAAGAGAAGGGCTAGCGTGACCAACCCTCCCTTGCGAGTTCGGAGCGTGCGCCGGGATTTTTCGATAGGACATCCTTGTCCTATCGAAAAACGGCGCGCGTCCTGCGCGCCGCCCTTCGGGTCTACGGCTGATCGGCGAGTGCGTTGCAATGAATTGGAATCCTGCTGCAGCCCTGGACGCTGGTCTTCATTCCGATCCCGATGCCGGCNGCGTGCGCCGGGATTTTTCGATAGGACATCCTTGTCCTATCGAAAAACGGCGCGCGTCCTGCGCGCCGCCCTTCGGGTCTACGGCTGATCGGCGAGTGCGTTGCAATGAATTCCAATGCAACAGCAACAGCAACAGCAACGGCAAACGCGACGGCAAACGCAACCGAAACTGCAACCGTGGTTGGTCTATTCAAGGCCAGGGCTGCACGTTCGAATGCGCAGCCCCGCACTCAGTCGCGTAGCTCCGCGATCTGACAAGGCAGCTCCAGCTGCGCGAGTACCGCCGCCGTCACCTCGGCCGTGCTGGCGCCGCGGCCGTTCGGGGCGAGGTCGGCGCTGAGGACGCCGCGTTCCAGTACCGCCGCCACCGCTTGTTCGATGCAGTCGGCTTCGTCGCTCAAACCCAGCGAGTGGCGCAGCAGCATCGCCGCGCTGAGGATGGTGCCGACCGGGTTGGCGATGCCGCGGCCGGCGATGTCGGGGGCGGAGCCGTGGATGGGCTCGTAGAGGCCGACCTTGCCTTCGCCCAGCGAGGCCGATGGCAGCAGGCCCAGCGAGCCGGCGAGCATCGAGGCTTCGTCGGTGAGGATGTCGCCGAACATGTTCTCGGTCACGATCACGTCGAAGGCGCGCGGCTTGGCGATCAAATGCATCGCCATCGAATCGACCAGCTGGTGTTCCAGGGTCACGTCCGGGAACTCGTCGCGGGCGACGCGAGTGGCGACTTCGCGCCACAGACGCGAGGTCTCCAGCACATTGGCCTTGTCCACCGAGACCACATGTCCGCGGCGACCGCGCGCGAGCGCGCAGGCGCGGCGCACCACGCGTTCGATCTCGGCCACGCTGTACTCGCACAGGTCGCTGGCGCTGTCGGCGCTGCGCTGCTTCTGGCCGAAGTAGATGCCGCCGGTGAGCTCGCGCACCACCAGCAGGTCGACGCCGGCCAGCAGGTGCGGCTTGATCGGCGAGGCGCCCAGGGTGGCCGCGTGCGGTTTCACCGGGCGCAGGTTGGCGTACAGGCCCAGACCTTTGCGCAGGGCCAGCAGGCCTTGTTCGGGACGCACTTTCGCCTTGGGGTCGGACCACTTCGGGCCGCCGACCGCGCCCAGCAGCACGGCGTCGGCCTTGCGGCAGGCGGCCAGCGTGGCTTCGGGCAGGGGCTCGCCGGTGGCGTCGATCGCGGCGCCGCCGATCAGGTGCTCGCGCAGCGCGAAGGCGTGGCCGTAGCGGCGGCCGACCGTGCGCAGCACTTCGACCGCGGCGGCGGTGACTTCGGGGCCGATGCCGTCGCCCGGCAATACGACGATCTCAGCGTGCATGACGCAGTTCCTCATAACGTTGGATGGCGGTTTGTTGTTTGAGCAGATAGCCCAGCTGGTCCACGCCTTCGAGCAGACAAGTCTGGGCGAACGCGTCCAGCGGGAATTGCACGCGGCGGCCGCCGGGCAGGATCACGCTGCGGCTGGCGACGTCGACGGACAATTCGATGCCGGGACGATCCAGCAACTCGTCGACCACATCGCTGTCGAGCACGATCGGCAGCAGGCCGTTCTTGAGCGCGTTGCTGCGGAAGATGTCGGCGATCTCGGTGCTGATCACCGCGCGCAGGCCCAGGTCGGTCAAGGCCCAGGGCGCGTGCTCGCGCGAGGAACCGCAGCCGAAGTTGCGCCCCGCGACCAGGATCTGCGCGCCGGCGTTCTCGGGTCGATTGAAGACGAACTCGGGATTGGGCGAGCCGTCGGCGAGGTAGCGCCAGTCGTTGAAGGCGTAGCGCCCCAGGCCCTGGCGCTGCGTGGTGGTGAGAAAGCGCGCGGGGATGATCTGGTCGGTGTCGATATTGCGTTCGCGCAGAACGACGGTGCGCGAGGTCAGTGCGGTGAAAGCGCTCATCACGCGGCCTCCGTGGCGACGGCTTGCAGGTAGGCGCGCGGGTCGGTGACCTCGCCCGCGATCGCGCAGGCGGCCGCGGTCAGCGGCGAGGCCAGCAGCGTGCGCGCGCCCTTGCCCTGGCGGCCCTCGAAATTGCGGTTGCTGGTGGAGACCGCGAGCTGGCCCGGGCCGACCAGATCGCCGTTCATGGCGATGCACATCGAGCAGCCCGGCTCGCGCCACTCGGCGCCGGCCGCGCGCACGATGCGGTCGATGCCCTCGGCCTCGGCTTCGCGCTTGACCTGTTCGGAACCCGGCACCACCAGCATGCGCACGCGCGGGTGCACGCGCCGGCCCTGCAGCACCTGCGCGGCCTGACGCAGGTCGGTGAGGCGCGAATTGGTGCAGCTGCCGACGAACACCACGTCCACCGGCGCGCCGGCCAACGCCGCGCCGCCGCTCAGGCCCATGTAGGCCAGCGCCTTGGCGGCGTCGGCGTCCTGCGCGATCGGCAGCTGCGCGTCGACCGAGGCGACCTGGCCGGGGTGGGTGCCCCAGGTCAGGGTGGGTTTGATCGTGCTGGCGTCGATATGCACTTCGCGATCGAAGCGCGCGCCCTCGTCGCCGACGAATGCGCTCCAGCGCGCGACCGCGCGTTCGAAGTCCGCGCCCTGCGGCGCGCGCGGGGTCGCGGCCAGGTAGTCGTAGGTGACCTGGTCGGGCGCGATCAGGCCCGCGCGCGCGCCGGCCTCGATCGACATGTTGCAGACCGTCATGCGCTCGTCCATCGACAGCGCGCGCACGGTGGAGCCGCGGTACTCGATCACCTGGCCGGTGCCGCCGTTGACGCCGATCTCGCCGATCACGTGCAGGATCAGGTCCTTGGCGCCGACGCCGGGCGCGAGCTCGCCTTCGATGTTGATCGCCAGGGTGCGCGGCTTGCGCTGCAACAGGCACTGGGTGGCCAGCACGTGGCCGACCTCGCTGGTGCCGATGCCGAACGCGAGCGCGCCGAACGCGCCGTGGGTGGCGGTGTGGCTGTCGCCGCAGACGATGGTCATGCCGGGCTGGGTCAGGCCCAGCTCTGGGCCGATCACGTGCACGATGCCGCGGTGCGGGCTGTCGTAGTCGAACAACTCGATGCCGTGGCGCGCGCAGTTGCGGCGCAGGGTGTCGACCTGACGCTCGGCCTCGTCGGTGTAGTAGGGCAGCCGGCCGTCGGCGCCGCGCGGCAGGGTCGGTGTGGAATGGTCGAGGGTGCCCTTGGTCAGGTCCGGCCGGCGCGGCGACAGGCCGCGCGATTCGAGCTCGGCGAAGGCCTGCGGGGTGGTGACCTCGTGGATCAGGTGCAGGTCGATGTAGAGCACGGCGGGCACGGCCTCGGTCTCGGGCGTGACCAGGTGGGCGTCCCACAGTTTGTCGAACAGGGTTCTGGGTGCGGTCATGGCGGGATGTGGGGCTTCGATGTTGGGCGGCTGTTGCGTTGGCGGGAGCGGTTCGGGGCGTGGGGCGCTGTGCGGAGCCGTCGTCGTGGCTGCTTGGCGCGTGCCCTCACCCCAACCCCTCTCCCGCAGGCGGGAGAGGGGCTCTTAAGCGGTGGCGGCCAGGCGCTGCGGGGTCTGCTGCTGGGTGCGCAGCACGCGGTTGGCGATCTCCAGCCAGGCCAACGCACTGGCCTCGAGGATGTCGGTGCTGGTGCCCGAGCCGGTCAGTTCGACACCGTCCACGCGTGTGGTCACGCTGGCCTGGCCCTGGGCGTCGTCGCCGGTGGTCACGCTGGACACGTGGTAGCTGTCGATCTGCAGCTGCACGCCGGTCGCGCGCGCCAGCGCGGCGAACAGCGCGTGCACCGGGCCGTCGCCGACCGCGGCTTCGTTGATGGCGCCGCCGTCGGGATCGACCAGCTGCACGCTGGCGGTCGGCAGGCTGTCGCTGGCGATGCCGGTGCTGACATGCGCGCGCACCAGGCGATGGCCGCGCGCGGCGCGCGCGTCGGCGCCCAGCACCAGCGCTTCCAGGTCGGCGTCGAAGACTTCGCGCTTCTTCTCGGCCAGGGCCTTGAAGCTGGCGAACACCGCGTTCAGACGCGCCTCGTCGACGACGAAGCCCAGGGTTTGCAGGCGATCGCTGAGCGCGGCGCGGCCGCTGTGGCGGCCCAGCACCATCTGCGACTGCGCCCAGCCCACGTCCTCGGGATTCATGATCTCGTAGGTGCCGCGGTGCTTGAGCATGCCGTGCTGGTGGATGCCGGACTCGTGCGCGAACGCGTTCTGGCCGACGATGGCCTTGTTGCGTTGCACGGCCATGCCGGTGATGCGCGACAGCAGGCGCGAGGTCGGCACCAGCCGGCGCGTGTCGATGCGGGTCTGGGCGTTGTAATAGCCGCCGCGCACGCGCAGCGCCATCACCAGCTCTTCCATCGCGCAGTTGCCGGCGCGTTCGCCGATGCCGTTGATAGTGCATTCGACCTGGCGCGCGCCGCCTTCGATCGCGGCCAGGCTGTTGGCCACCGCCAGGCCCAGGTCGTTGTGGCAGTGGGCGCTGAAGATCGCGCGTTCGGCGTCGCGCACGTTCGCGCGCAGGTACTCGAACAGGGCGCGGATCTCGCTGGGGGTGGTGTAGCCGACGGTGTCGGGAATGTTCAGGGTGCGCGCACCGGCGGCCAGCGCGGCACCGCAGACCTCGGCCAGGAATTCCGGCTCGGTGCGCAGCGCGTCCTCTGCCGAAAACTCGACGTCGTCGACGTAACGGCGCGCCAGTTCGACGCCCATCACCGCGCGTTCCAGGACCTGCTCGCGGCTCAGGCCCAGTTTGTGTTCGCGATGCAGCGGGCTGGTCGAAATGAAGACGTGGATGCGCGGCTTGCCGGCACTTTCAAGGGCGCGCGCGCAGGCCTCGATGTCGCCGACATGGCAGCGCGCCAGGGTGGCCAGGGTCGAGCCGCGCACTTCGCGCGCGATCGCCTGGGTCGCTTCGATTTCGGCGCCGGAGCTGGCCGGGAAGCCGGCTTCGATCACGTCCACGCCCAGTTCGGCCAGCGCATGCGCGAAGCGCAGCTTCTGGCTGGAGCTCATGCTGCAGCCGGGCGATTGCTCGCCGTCGCGCAGGCTGGTGTCGAAAATGGCGATGTGTTGCGGGGCGTGGTCTATCGGTACTACCGGCCCGGGCGACTCGTTCATGCGGGGACGTCCTCGATCAAAGTGGAATGCGGGGCAAGGGAGGGCGTGTGGGTCGTGCGCGCGGGCGGCGACGACCCGGATCTAAGTCGCGCCAGTCGGAAGATGTCGCTCTCGATGGCGGCCGCGTCGCGTGCGGGCGCCTCGCGGCTGCGTCGGCGCGGGCGTCGCGGTGCGCGCGGGCGCACCTCGGACAGCAGCTGCGCGAGCACGCCGGCGTCGAGGTTGCCGCCGGACACCACCGCGCATTTGCGCTTGCCGGCGATGCGGCGGCCGGCCGCCAGCGCGAGCGCGCCCGCGCCTTCGGCGATGATGTGTTCCTCCAAGGCCAGCCGCACCAACGTCTCGCGCAATTCGGCTTCGCGCACAATCACCACGTCGTCCAGCAGCGCGCTCAGCACGCGTTCGGTGAGGCGGCCCGGATCCTTGACCCGCACGCCGTCGGCCAGGGTCGCGGCCGGTTCGATCAGGCGGCGGTCGCCGCGCAGGGCGCGCGCCATCGAATCCACGCCTTCGACCTGGGCGCCGATCACGCGCACGCGGCGCGCAGCCGCGCTGCCGCACAGCAGCTCCGACTTCAGCGCCAGGGCGACGCCGGCGGCCAGGCCGCCGCCGCCGATCGGCACCAGCAGCACATCGGGCGCGAACGCGGCCAGCTCCAGCGCGACCGTGCCCTGGCCGGCGATCACGTCGGGATCGTCGAAGGCCGACAGCAAGCGATAGTCGTGTTGCTCGGCCAGCTCGATCGCGAAGGCCTTGGCCTCGTCGTAGCTGTCGCCGTGCAGGCGCACGGTGGCGCCCCAGTGGGCGACGCCGGCGATCTTGGTCTGTGGCGCGCAGCGCGGCATCACCGTGATCGCGTTGACGCCCAGGCGGTACGCGGCCCAGGCCAGGCCTTGGGCATGATTGCCGGCGGAGGCGGCGATCACGGTGCGGTGATCGCCGCGTTCGCGCGCGGCCAGCAGCGCGTTGAGCGCGCCGCGCACCTTGTAGGAGCCGGTGCGCTGCAGGTTTTCCAGCTTCAGCCAGCAGCCGAAGCGTTCGGCGTGATGCAACGGCGTCGGGTCCAGGTAGCGACGCAGGCGCGCCTGCGCCGCCAACAGGTCGGCGGCGCTCACGGGTACCGCGCTGGTTACGTCGCCGTCCATGCGCTCAGACCGGCGTCAGCCACGCGCGGTAGCGCGGGTCTTCGCCGCGCACCACGCGCGCGTACTGCGCCGACAGCTCGCGGGTGACCGGGTTGTCGCCGAACTCGCGACGGTCCAGCACCGCGATCGGGGTGGCCTCGGCGGCGGTGCCGCAGACGAACACCTCGTCGGCGTCCAGCAGTTCGTGCAAGGTGACTTCGCGCGATTGCGCGCCGGACAGCGCGATCATGGTGTCGCGGGTGATGCCCGGCAGCGCGTCGCGGTGCTCGACCGAGGTGATCGCGCCGTTCTTGACCATGAACACGTTGGCGCCGGTGCACTCGACCACATAGCCCTTGTCGTCGGTGAACAGCGCTTCGTCGAAGCCGCGTTGCTTGGCTTCGCGCTTGGCCAGGATCGAATTGACGTAGGCGCCGCTGAGCTTCAGCGCCGGCAGCGCAGTGGCCGGGTTGCGCTTCCAGGGCGAGACCGTCAGGCGCGTGCGCGCGCCGCCCAGGTGCACCACCTTGGCCATGGTCGCGATCATCAGATGCTGGCTCAGCGGGTCCACGTCCAGACCGATGGTGCCGGTGCCCATCCAGGTCAGCGGGCGGATGTAGGCGTCGCGATGGCCGTTCGCGCGCAGGGTCTGCACGGTCGCGGCGCTGGCGCGTTCGACGTCGAAATCGATGCCGAACAGCTCGGCGCCCTTGCGCATGCGCTGCATATGCTCGGGCAGGCGGAACACCGCCGCGCCGCCGTCGGCGGTGGCGTAGCTGCGGATGCCTTCGAACACCGCGGTGCCGTAATGCATGGCGTGCGTGGTCAGCGGCGCTTCCGGGGCATCGGCGGCGACGAATTCGCCGTCGAACCAGATCAGCGGCGTTTGCGTGTCCAGGCGCAGCGAGATGCTCGCCGGAGCGGTGGAGAGCATTGGAGAGTCCGCACATGGATGTGCGGGGTTCTGCGAGGGATTCGCACTCAAGTACATGGAGACACCTCGACGGCAAGACAGTCGTAGAGCTTGGCGAGTTGGCTCTGCAGGGCGGTGTCGGCGCGTTCGCCTTCCACCGTCATGCGCAGGTGCCAGCGATCGCCGTCGGGTTGCGCTTCGCCGTCCACCGACAGGGGACGGAAACCGCGCCGTTCGGCGGCGCCCAATACGCGAGCCAGCGCGCCCTCGGCCTGGCGCAGGGTCAGTTCAAGCTGGTATCGCATGGGCATCCTCCTTGTCGGTGGCGGGGGTGGGAGAGGCGGCCGCCGCGATCGCGTCGGCCTCGGGGTCCAGCATTTCGGCATTGCTGCGGTTGGGCGGCACCAGCGGCCAGACGTTGGCTTCCTGATCGATCGCCACATGCAGCAGCGCCGGGCCCTCGCAGGCCAGCATCGCGGCCAGCGCGTCCTCGACCGCATCGGCGCGTTCGACATGGAACGCCGCCACGCCGAAGGCCGCGGCGATCGCGCAGAAGTCCGGGTTGTCGGACAGGTCGATCTCGGAATAGCGGCGTTCGAAGAACAGCTCCTGCCATTGCCGCACCATGCCCAGGGCCTGGTTGTCGAGCAGCACGATCTTCACCGGCAGGCGATAGCGTGCGACGGTGGCCAGCTCCTGCACGTTCATCAGGAACGAGCCGTCGCCGCTCACGCAGATCACGCGCGCCGACGGATCCTGCATCTGCGCGCCGATCGCGGCCGGCAGGCCGAAGCCCATCGCGCCCAGCGCGCCGCTGGTCAGGTGCTTGCGCGGATCGTCGAAGCGCCAGTGCTGGGCCACCCACATCTGGTGCTGGCCGACGTCGCAGGTCACCACCGCGTCGGGGGCCAGGTCGGACAGGCGCCGCAGCAGCGCCGGTGCGTACACGGTCTCGCCGGGCGCGTCGTAGCGCGGGGCGCAATCGCGCTTGCGTTGCAGGCAGGTGTCGCGCCAGGCGCGCCGTGCGCCGCCGTTGCGGCCCTGGGTCTGGGCGGTGCAGGCCGGCGTCAGCGCTTCCAGCGAACGGCGCAGATCGCCGTTGACCGCGGCATCGGCGTGGCGCAGCTTGCCGATCTCGGCCGGGTCCAGGTCCAGATGGACCACACGCGCGTTCGGCGCGAACTCGGCCAGTTTGCCGGTGGCGCGATCGTCGAAGCGCGCGCCGACCACGATCAGCAGATCGCATTCCTGCACCGACAGATTGGCGGCGCGGTTGCCGTGCATGCCCAGCATGCCCAGGTTCAACAGGTGCTCGGCCGGCAGCGCGCCCAGTCCCTTCAGCGTCAGCACGGCCGGGATCTGGCTGCCTTCGACGAAGTCGCGGAATGCGCGCACCGCGTCGCCCAGGGCGATGCCGCCGCCGCCGTAGACCAGCGGCTTGCGCGCATGCGCGATCAGCGCCGCGGCCTCGTGATAGGCCGCGTCCGGTGCGCTCGGCAGCGCATCGGTGGGCAGCGGCACGTGCGCGGACAGATGCGCGGCGTCGGCGTTCTGCACGTCCTTGGGCAGGTCGATCAGCACCGGGCCCGGTCGCCCGGAGCGCGCCAGGCGGAAGGCTTCGCCTACCATGCGCGGCAGATCGTCGACGCTGCGCACCAGGAAGCTGTGCTTGACGATGGGCAGGGTCATGCCGAACACGTCCAGTTCCTGAAATGCGTCGGTGCCCATCAGCGACGTCGCGACCTGGCCGGTGATCGCGACCATCGGCACCGAGTCCAGCATTGCGTCGGCGATGCCGGTGACCAGGTTGGACGCGCCAGGACCGGAGGTCGCCACGCATACGCCGACTCGCCCGCTGGCACGGGCATAGCCGTTGGCAGCGAAAGCGGCGCCTTGCTCGTGGCGGACCAGCACATGCTTGAGGTCCGACCCGTGCAGGGCGTCGTAGAAAGGCATGATGGTGCCGCCCGGATAACCGAACAGCGTGTCCACGCCTTCTGCGGCCAGCGCTTGCGCCAGCCAGCGGGCACCGTTCATCACGCAGCCTCTTCCTGTCGTTCGCCGCGCGTGGCGGCGGGGGCGGGAGCGGCCGGCTGCGCTTTCGGCGCGGTGTCCAGCCACTTCATGTTGGCGCGCAGCTTCTTGCCGACCGCTTCGATCGGGTGATCCAGATCGGCCTGCTTGAGCGCCTTGTAGTTGGCGTTGCCGGAGGCGTACTCGGCGATCCATTGGCGGGCGAAGGTGCCGTCCTGGATTTCCTTGAGCACGCGGCGCATCTGCGCTCGGGTGTCCTCGTCGACCACGTAGGGCCCGCGGGTGAGCGCACCGTACTGCGCGGTTTCGCTGATGAACTCGTGCATGCGGGTCACGCCGCCTTCGTAGAACAGATCGACGATCAGCTTCAGCTCGTGCAGGCATTCGTAGTAGGCGACTTCCGGCTGGTAGCCGGCTTCGACCAGGGTTTCCCAGCCGGCCTGGACCAGCTTGGTCGCGCCGCCGCAGAGCACGGCCTGCTCGCCAAACAGATCGGTCTCGGTCTCTTCCTTGAACGTGGTCTTGATCGCGTTCTGGCGCGCGCCGCCGATGCCGGCGCAGTAGGTCAGCGCGAACTCCTCGGCGCGGCCGCTGGTGTCCTGATGCACGGCGTAGACGCTGGGCACGCCGCGGCCGATTTCGTATTCGCGCCGCACCAGCGCGCCCGGGCCCTTGGGCGCCACGAGTACGACGTCGAGGTCCGCGCGCGGCGCGATCTGGGCGTAGTGGACATTGAAACCGTGCGCGAACAGCAGGCAGGCGCCCTGGGCGATGTTGGGCTCGATCACCTCACGATAGAGCTGGGCCTGGACCATGTCCGGCGTGAGCACGGCGACCAGCTCGGCGCCGGCCACCGCCTCGGCGGGCGACTTGACGGTGAAGCCGTCGGCCTTGGCCTTGAGCTCGGTCGGGCCGCCCGGGCGCAGACCGACGGTGACGTCGAAGCCGGAGTCGCGCAGGTTGAGCGCGTGGGCGCGGCCCTGGCTGCCGTAGCCGACGATGGCGATCTTGGGACGGAAGGTCGTAGCGGTCATGTCTGTGATCTCTGAGCGAGGAGTGAGCGGAGGGGAGTGGGGAGCGAGCGGTTCAAGCGAGTTCGGTGTTGGGGTGTTCGATGAGGGCGGCGTCGATGCGTTTGCTCGGCGGCGACTGCAGCGGACCGGGCGCGGTGACCGCGCCTTGCGAGGCCGAGCCGACCAGCAGCGCGTACTTGGCGAGCACGCCGGTGGTCACGCGCGGGGCGATGCGCGAGGGCTCGCGTGCGGTCAGATCGGCGGCGACGTTCAAGCGGCGCGTGCGCACGTCGATGCTCACGCGGTCGCCTTCGCGCAGACGCGCGATCGGGCCGCCGTGCGCGGCTTCCGGCGAGATGTGTCCGACCATGAAGCCGTGGGTGGCGCCGCTGAAGCGGCCGTCGGTGATCAGGGCGACGTCGTTGCTCAGGCCCTGTCCGACCAGGGCCGCGGTCACCGCCAGCATTTCGCGCATGCCGGGGCCGCCGGCCGGGCCTTCGAAGCGGATCACCACCACGTCGCCGGCCTGGATGCGACGCGACTGCACGGCAGCGAACGCATCCTCTTCCGAGTCGAACACCCGCGCCGGGCCTTCGAAATGCTCGCGGCCGTGACCGGCCAGCTTGAGGATGCAGCCCTCCGGCGCGAGATCGCCGTACAGCACCGAGTAGCCGCCGCGCGGCTTGATCGGGTCGGACACCGGGCGCACCACGTCCTGCTGGTCGGCCATGCAGGCGTCGGCCAGCTCCTGGAAAAAGGAACGGCCGGTGACCGTCGGAATATCCTCGATCAAGCCGGCCGCTTTGAGTTCGCGCGCCACCAGTGCCGCTCCGCCGAATTCGTACATCTCCGCGGCGGTGTAGCGACCGCCCGGTTTCAGGTCGGCGATCACCGGCGTATGCGCGGCGGCTTCGAATTCCTCCAGGTCGAAGGGCACACCGGCTTCGTGCGCGATCGCCAGCAGGTGCAGCGCGGCATTGGTGGAGCCGGCGGTGGCCGAGACCGCGCGCGCGGCATTGCGCAGCGCGGAGGGAGAGAGGAGCGCGCGCGGTCTCGGTCCGCCTTTACGCAGTTGCTGCATGACCAGCTCGCCGCAGTTGCGCGCGGCCTCGGCCTTGTCGGCATGGATCGCCGGAATGTCGTTCAAGCCCAGCGGCGACAGGCCCAGGAAGGTCAGCACCATCGCCATGGTGTTGGCGGTGAACTGGCCGCCGCAGGCGCCGGCGCCGGGGCAGGCGTGCGACTCGATGCGGTGCAGCTCGGCGTCGTCGATGCGGCCGGCCGAATGCGCGCCGACGGCTTCGAACACGTCCTGCACGGTCAGCGGCTTGTCGTCGGCCTCGCCCTGCTTGGACGGGCAGTGGCCCGGCATGATGGTGCCGCCATAGAGGATCACGGTCGGGATATCCAGGCGCGCCGCCGCCATCGCCGCGGCCGGGATGGTCTTGTCGCAGCCCACCAGCAGCACCATCGCGTCCAGGCAATGCCCGGACACCGCCAGTTCGATCGAGTCGGCGATGGTTTCGCGCGAGGCCAGCGAGGCGCGCATGCCGTCGGTGCCCATGGCGATGCCGTCGGTGACGGCGATGGTGTTGAACTCGATCGGCGTGCCGCCGTTGTCGACCACGCCGCGGCGCACGTGCTGGGCCAGATCGCGCAGGGTGATGTTGCAAGGCGAAACGTCGGACCAGGTGTGGACCACGGCGACCAGCGGTCTGGCGATGGCCGCGTCGTCGAGACCGGTCGCGCGCAGCATCGCGCGTGCGGGGGCTCGGGCCGGGCCTTGCTTGATGGCGTTGCTTCTCACGGAAAAACGTTCCTGCAGTCGTAGTCGACAAGGAACCCGAGGCCTCAGAAACGAAAAACCCCGCGCCTTTTGGGCGCGGGGTTCAGGTTCTTTCGACCTTGGGTTGTGTGGTTTTGCTACACGAACCCGACTCCCGCGCTGGTAAGCGAGGTAATAAGTACGAGGACGAGAATAATCGTGGCGATCGCGGGTGCGAGACGCAGCGAAACGCGCGCGGCGTCGTTCGAGGCCGTGGCGGCCTTGAGCGACGTCGTCTGCGAGTGGTTGTTGCGCTGCGTCATGAGGACGAGAAAAGCATGCCGATTCGCACCTTGTCAACCGTTTTTTAGGTTTCATGCGAAACCGTCATAAGACGCTCGAGGCCGGGCGCTGCGATTCAGGCGGGGCCCCTGATCGGATCTGAGATGGCCGTCGCACTCGACGCTACGCCGTGGCCGGCGGCGGCCTGAATCCACGTCTGCATCGGCGCACCATCCTTAGGTCCGCATCGGGTCCGATGCGGACTGCGCCTGCAGGGACGCTGGGCAAGGTGCCTGTCGTGCGCACGACCGATACGCATCTCGCGCCGCGCCGCGCTGTCCAGGGAGGACACAGCATGAATCCGAATTCCATCCATCCATCCATCGCCCGCCGGTGCAGGAAGCGCCTCGGCTTGGGATGGCGAGCTAGCGTTTTACTCGTCGCGCTGGCGGCGGCGGGCACGGCCAGTGCGCAAGAGACTTTCAGGAAGGCGATGACCTGGACGGTGCTCGCGCAGAACGGTGGCCAGGTGCGCGTGGGCGCGGACGCCTTGTCGAACGCGTACGCGGGCGACACTCAGATCGATACCGAGTTGCCGATACTGTGCGCCTACATCGATGGTCGCGGCTCGTTCAACGCAACGGCCTACGACTACCGGCAAGCGCAGATGGTGAGCGAGCCGGGCGACCCCGGTGCGCCCGGCACGCCCATCTACGAACTTCCGCTGCCCCCTGACGATCCCCCGCCCGGCAACGCATACAGCTTTTCCGAAGGTTGGTTGCAAGGCGAGGTGCGTCTGACGCCGTCCATCCACGGCGTGGCGCTGATATCGCGAGAGCGCGGCGACGAAATCTGCGCCGATACCTTCGATCCCGGTTGGCGGATGGCCGAATTCCACGACGGCCGCTATGGCCCTTACTTCGAGTACCGCGGCGGTTGGACCTATTGGGCCGACGGCAATTTGCCCGCCGGCGCGCGCTTTTGGACCGCGATCGACGATCAGCCGGCCAACCCGTGGAACTCGGCCGGCGAGATCCCGGCCGTGCAGGTGCCCAAGTTCATGCCGTCCGAGGCGCCGGTGCCGGACCAGTACGTGGTGATGTTCAGCGAGGAGACGCCCGAGGCCGATGTCGAGCCGCTCTCGCAGGCGCTGCTCAGCAGCTACGGCGGCACGGTCATCAACGTGTTCCCGTCGGTACAGGGGTTCTCGTTCACCGGCAGTCAGTCCCAGGCCCTGGCGATGAGCGCCGATAGCCGCGTGGAGTCGGTCGAACAGGACACCTACGGCGAGCCGGCCGAGTATTGGCATCGCGATCGCATCGACCAGCGTTACCGCCCTTACAACAACAGCTACCTGCCCGGTAACGACGGCTCGGGGGTGAACATCTACGTGCTCGACACCGGCTTCCGTCGCTCGCACGAGCAGTTCGGCGGACGCGCCAGCCAGCAGGCCGACTTCATCCGCTTCCTGGGTTCGCGCGACGATTGCAACGGCCACGGTACCTCGGTCGCCAGCGCCGCCGGCGGCAGCACCGTGGGCGTGGCGCCGGGCGCCAATCTGATCTCGATACGCATCGCCGGCTGCGGCGGCACCGCTTACAACCCGCTGACGTCGCTCACCACCTCGACCATCGTCGCCGGCCTGGACTGGGTCGCGCGGCATCATGTCAAGCCGGCGGTGGCCAATGTCAGTTACGGCTCGTCGCCCGGTTTCTGGCGGCGCTGGTTCAACTGGCGGACGCCGCAGGACCGCGCGGTGCGACGCGCCGTGCAGGCGGGCGTGACCGTGGTGGTGTCGGCCGGCAACGAAAACAAGAACGCCAACCGCTCCACGCCCGCGCGTGCGCCCGAAGCGATTTCGGTCAGCTCCACCGATTACAGCGATATGCGCGCGAGCTTCGGCAACTACGGCAAAGTGGATATGTTCGCTCCGGGCGTAAGCCTGCTGCTGGCCGATCTGGGCAGCGACAACGGCTACCGATACGGCAGCGGCACGTCCTACTCCGCCCCCATGGTCGCCGGCGCGGCCGCGCTCTATCTGCACGATCACCCTTGGGCCAGTCCGGCCGA
The DNA here is from genome assembly GCF_001429345.1 of Lysobacter sp. Root983. Lineage (NCBI taxonomy): Bacteria > Pseudomonadati > Pseudomonadota > Gammaproteobacteria > Lysobacterales > Lysobacteraceae > Lysobacter > Lysobacter sp. Root983. Next base: position 382,733 of record NZ_LMJO01000016.1, on the reverse strand, counting down.
GGTCCGCAACGCGCTGCAGAACTCGGCGACCCCGGGCGTCGTCGGCAATCCGGGGCCGGGTTCGGCGAACCGCCTGCTGTTCGTCGGATCGGCCGGCGGCAGTGCCACGCATGCCGGTCTCACCTGGAGCGTGGGTACGCAAAGCGGCAATCTGAATCACATCGGCGTGCATCCCAACAGCAATCCCTACGATGGCGACACGCCGGCCTCGGCGACGCTGCCGCTGCTGTGCATCGCCGTCGACGGCAGCGCGATGCCGGGCGGCTTGTCGCTGAGCTACTCCAGCGGCTGGGCACGCGGAAGAATCGCCGCGACGCCGCCGGTCTCCGGAACCCAGCTCAGCAGCCGCGCGACGGCCAATGCCATGTGCGCATCCGCGTTCGGTGCCGGATGGCGGATGGCGGAGTTCCACGATGGCCGCTACGGCCCCGGTCTGGCCTATCCCACCGGCTGGTCGTTCTGGGCTTACGGCACGCTGCCCGTGGGCACCCGCGTCTGGATCGCGATCGACGACCAGCGCGCCAATCCCTGGGACTGACGGGTTCGGGGCGCCGCCGCGCGCGGCGCTCCCGAATCGATGCGGCATGACCGCATCGCCGGCGATGGACGCCATTTACGGGCGTCCGTCGCCGATGCCGGGCGTCGCGGCGGCCGCACAGGGCCGCGACGCCCCCGGACGGGTTTGCCGACGACAAGGCGGCGGCACCGATCAAGGCGTCTTGAAGCTATGGACGCAATAGAGCGGCGGGCGCTGGCCCTGGCTGCTGATGCAGTCGGAAGCGAGCCGCAGTGATCGGCGACTGCGTGGATCCCGCCTTCCGTTCCCGCCTGAGGTCGTCCGACCAAGCCAAGAATCCCGGTCGATCCCGCGCCCGCCTCGGCGCCGCGCCAGCCACCGAATATCCGCCCTACAAGCGCATGAATTGCGTATCTATTGCGGGCGAATCGCGTGTGCATCTGATTGATTAAGCGCGTTTTTAGTGCATTTCATGCGGGTTGTTAGTGCGCAAGACTTGCCCCCATCCAAGCGCTCCCCTGGTCTTCTGTGACTGGGTTGTAATTTTTCTGTGACTAACAATTAGTTTCCTATAGGATATTTATCGTCCTGTTGAGGTGCGCCGGGCCGGGCTGCGGGAATGGGCTCCGCGCACGCCGCGCCGCGGGTGCCGTCGGTGAGGTTTCGAGCGCGCACAGGACAAGGGGAAATCCGGTCGGGGACCTGCGGCGGCATGCGCACGGAAGGGTCCGCAGCCGGTTCGTGCGAAACGAAGGGCGATCGAATCGAGGCCTGCGGCGCTGCCTGGCGCTTCGCGCCGATGCGCAGGAAGGGGATAGGCGTCTGATGGAGCGAGTGCAGCGGTGGTTGGACGGCCTGTTGGTGTTGGCGTGCCTGGCTTGGGTATCGAACGTCGGCGCGCAAACGACGGTGCGCTATCAGCAGGTGCTGAAGGGCGGCGCCGCGATGATCGGCAACGCGCACTACCTGCGCTCGTCCGACTTCGGCAATCCGATCGTGGTCAACGACGTCGATGGCGACGCGAGCACCGCGATCTCGTCCTCGGCGGATCTGATCCTGCCGTCCGGCTCGACCATCATGTACGCCTATCTGACCGTGCAGACGGGTTATCAGACCAGTCAGGGCATCGGGCCGATGACCAGCGTCAAGTTCCGCGTGCCCGGCGGCAGCTATACCACCCTGACCAGCGCCTCGGCGCAATTCCTGCAGGCGCGCACCACCACCGAAGCGGCCAGCGGCGGCACCCGCTTCTATCGCCAGATCATGTTCAACGTGACCAGCCTGATGCCGGCCAACGGCTACGTCAGCAATGCCGGCGGCAGTCCGCTGGCGCGCTACTTCGTCGCCGACCCGGCGCCGGGCTTCACCGCGGCAGGCATCGGCGACGCCGCGCGCAGCCGCCTCGGCGGCTGGTCGCTGATCGTGGTCTACCGCCACGCCAACGCGCTGCCGCGCTCGATCACGGTCGCAGACAACTGGCAGTTCTTCGGCTCCGGCGCCTTGTCGATCGATACCGACGTGCCGAACGTGCAGTTGCCCAATGGCGGCACGGTCACCGCCACCGTCGGCGTGGCCGCCACCTACGGCGATCCGTCGGGGACCACGGGCGGCTTCACCTGCGGCAACTGCGACGACTTCCTGTCGTTCGGCATCGCCGGCGGCACGCTCACCGATCTGAGCGACCCGGTGCGCAACGTCACCAGCGATGCGCTCAACTCCACCATCGGCTGGGCCGCGGGCAACGACGTCAGCACCGACGGCGGCCCGGCGATCTCGGGCAGCTATGCCGCGCGCAACCCGGCCACGGGCTTCACGCCCTCCACCTACACCACCGTCGGCACCTGGGGATCGGCGGACTACGACTCCGACATCTTCAACGCCAGCGGCCTGCTGCCCGCCGACGGCTCCATCCGCACCCTGCGCTTCCGGCAGCGCAGCCTCGGCAACGATTGGCTGGTCAGCGGCTCCTACTTCGTGTCGGTGGAAACCGGCACCGCCGCGCTGCGCAAGTCGCTGACGCCGGCCGCGATCGTCGATGGCGGCGTCGGCACCTACACCTTCACCTTGGACAACACCTCGCCGACCTCGGTGAACCTGACCGGGGTCGGGTTCACCGACAACCTGCCCAGCAGCCTGCGCGTGGCCAACCCGGCGGCGATCGCCAACACCTGCGGCGGCACGGTGACGGCCGCGTCCGGCGCGACCGCGATCGTGGCCAGCGGCATCACCTTGAACGCGGGCGTTTCCTGCACGATCAGCGTCAACGTCACCAACGTGCCGGGGCAGACCAATACCAGTTGCGCGGCCAACCCCGCCGCCTTCACCAACAGCACGATCAACATCACCGGCACCACCAGCGCGCTGTTTCCGGACTTCAATCCGGTCTGCCTGGTGGTGCAGCCGGCGGCGACGATCGTCGTCGTCAAGGACGCGGTGCCCAACGACGCCCAGGACTTCGCGTTCACCGCGACCGGCACCGGTTTGAGCGCCTTCAGCCTGGACGACGACGGCGACGCCACGCTGTCGAACACGCGCAACTTCACCGGCCTGGCCGCCGGCAGCTATACGATCACCGAAACCGCGGTAGCCGGGTGGGTGCTGACCGGCCTGGTCTGCAGCGATCCCACCGGCAACAGCAGTGGCAACACCGGCACCCGCGTCGCGACCATCGATGTCGCCGCCGGCGAGACCGTGACTTGCACCTATACCAACACCAAGCGGGCGCAGTTCCGACTGGCCAAGACCTGGGACGTGAACAGCGCGGTCGGCGACGTGGCTACGATCGCCGCGACCACGGGTCTGGCCAACAACACCGCCGCCTTCAATTCGCCGGCCACCGCCGCCATGCAGGGCGCGGCCGTCGGGGTGCTGGTCGGCGAGACCGCGAGCCTGCCGGCCGAAACCATGACCCCGGCCGGCGCGCTGGCCAATTACCTCACCTCGCTGACCTGCGACAACGGCGTGGTGCCGTCGGGGGCGAACGGCCAGGCGGCCAATACGGTGCAGATCCCGGGCAATCTCGCGGTCGATACCCTGATCACCTGCACCTACACCAACACGCGCAGGACGACGACGCTGCAGCTGCGCAAGCAATGGTCGGGCGCGGCGGTGGGCGACGACGCTACCGTAACGCTGACCCGCGCCGGTGCCGGCATCGATAGCCTGGCGTCGGATGCGGGCAGCGCCGGCGAGCTCGATAGCGATGCCACACCGACGACGGTGTTCGCCGGCGAGACGGTGGTCGTCGCCGAAAGCCTGGCCGGCGCCAATGCCGGCGCCTACAACGGCAGCCTGGCCTGCACCGGAAGCGCGGACGCCAATCCGAACGACGGCATCACCGTGGCTGCGGCCGACACGGCGATCGTCTGCACCTACACCAATACGCGCCGATCGGCGGACCTCTCGATCGCGAAGACCAATGGCGCCAGCCTGCTCACGGCCGGCAGCACGACCACCTATACCGTGACCGTTCGCAATCAGGGGCCGGATGCCGCGCACGGTGCGGTGGTGCGCGATACGCCGGGCGCGCAGTTGAGCGGATGCACGGTGATCGCTTGCGCGCCGATCGGCGCCGCGGCCTGTCCTGCCACGCCCGCGAATCTGCTCGCCGTCGGAGGCGCCGCAGTGCCGACCCTGCCGAATGCCAGCGGCGTGGTCTTCACTTTGCAGTGCACGGTGCTGTGAGCGCCTGAGCCTCGTTATCCGGCGAAGCCGCGGCGCTTGCGCCGACAAGGCGCAGCAGCGCTGCGCGCGTTGGCTGGGCAGCCCGGTCTTGGCGTACCGGATGACGTTCGCGCGCGTGTGGCGACGGGTGCGCAGGCGCCGGCGGTCGTCCAGGTGTTGCAAGACGGCACCGGTTCGGCGACTGGCCGCCGCAAAGCCGCGATCGGGCGTTGACCCCGCGTCACGAGGTCGCCGACCATGGGTGGACATCGCGTCTCGGGCTTCGATCGCGATGGATGGCTGCGAATTCCGGCGTTTTGCGGCAAGTGGCCGGCACCTGGCCGGCCGTACAATAGCGGCCGGACCCCTCGCGCAAAGGTCCGCTTGCCCGGCGAGCGGGCTTGCACTCAACGACTACCCTGGCATGCCGCAACTCTCAGCTCCCACCGAATCGGTACTAAAGCAAGCCATCGATATCGTCGGCCAGGAGGGCGTCAGCGAGGATGAGATCGAGCGGCGGGTCGCGGCGCTGGTGGAAGAGCCCATGCTCGCCCGGCGTGTGATCGACTGGCTGCCCGAGGTGTTCGGGCTGGTCCTGGTCTCGCACATGGACGGCGTCGAACTGCCGACCACCTTCAGCGCGCGCGATCGGCGCGGTCGCTGGCATCGGTTCGAGTTCGAAATCGAGCCCGTCTTCAAGAGCGCCTTGGTGCTGGCGGTGGAGATGTATCACGCCGGTCCCCGTCGCGGCTTCGGCGCGGTGGCGCTGCGCAGCTCGGTGGTGGCCGCGGCCAGCCAGGCCTTGCGCGAGAACGGCACCCTGGAGGGCGCGGACCTTACCGGACCTGCGCTGGCTGGAATACCGGCCGAGCTGTACGCGAGCGCGGCAGCTCGGAAGTAGCAGGTTCCTGGCCACGCCTTGACGGTGCCGTCGATCCGAGTCCAATCTGGATCGCATCGATTCCTGGGGGCAGCGAGAGGCGCGATGCCGGATACCGTGAACTTGTCCTGGGGACGTTTCGCACTGGCGATCGGCGTGCTCAACGGCGTGCCGTTGTTGCTGGCGCTAACGGGGAATGGGCTGGATTCCAGTCTCATGATCGTATGGCTGGTAGCGATCTCGCTCTCCATTTTCTTCGCCTTCGGCTGGGCCCGCCTGCGACGGGAGAATGCCGTCAGTCCGCTTTCCGCTTTCGACAAAGACCGTTTCAAGCGTGTGCTCATAGGCCCGCCGGTTCCCGCCATCGTGTGGTTCGCCGCCACGATGGCGGTGGCGATCGGCCTGGCGGTCATGACCGCCCTGTAGCGGCAGCCGAGGCATGGAGTTCCTCTGTCGATTTCACGACAGCGACGCCCTGTCGCAGGCGCGCGGCCGCCTGCGTGAGAAGGGTATTCCCAGCTTCGCCTCCGAGGTCGAATCGCGCAGGATGGGCAGCCAGTGGGCGCTGTTCGTGTGTTTGCCCGAACAGGCCGAAGATGCGCGTAGGCTCCTGCGCGATCCGAACCATGAACCCGCCGTGCGTGTCGACGCCGCCGAGTTCGAACGCGCCATCGAGCACGCGGAACGCGCCCCCTCCGACGAGACGTTCGCGCGCTGGATCACCATCGTGGGCGCGGTGGTGGCCGCGGGCTTTCTGGTGCTGGTTTACCTGCGCTCGCAATGGGCCTGAGCCGGTCCGACCCGAGCCCGCCCCGTCGCGCTAACGCGCCTTGCCGCGGCACGCCTGGAGATGCAGCGGTTCCGCCGCGCTCAGCGCGGCCTTGATCGGAACCTGCGCGCCCGTGGTGTTGAGCATGCGGCCGCGCTGGCGCAACGCGCTGAGGAAGCCGACGGTGTCGCGGGTGGCGAAATGCGTGGGCCCGAGCCTGGCCCGCTCCGAGGCCAAGGCCTGCTCCAGATAGCGCTGCGCCTGCGCGTTGTCGCAGTGCTCGTAGGCGTGAAGGGCGCGATACACCCAGGAGTCGTGCAGGTACAACTGCGCGAGGTAGCCAGTGTCGTCGCGGTACGCGTCCAGGGTACGCGCGAAGTCGCGGTCGGCTTCAACACGATGGCCTTGCTGGTAGCGCAGGGTGATCCAGAAGATATCGACCATGCCCCGGTAGCTGCTCTTGGGCTCGAAATAGCGCTCTCCATCCGCGCGGCTCTCGCGCAGCAGGGCTTCGACCCTGGGCAGGTCCGTCGCGCCGCCGTGCAGCAGCAGCGAATGGGCCAGCAGCAGCTTCTCCCACGGCCCCGGAATGCGGGCCGCGCGCTTGATGCGCAGGTTGTATTCGAACAGCGCCTCGGCCTCCTTGTGGTCGCCGGGCTGCAGGATCGCCGGCGCCAGATCGTGCAGGCGGGCGGCCAGGGTGCGACGCGCGAACAACGTGGTTTCATGGGCCGGGCCCAGACGGGTCTCGCAAATGCGCAAGGCCTCGCGCAGCACCGGGACGTTGTCGCGCGATTCGCGCGCGGCCACGGTGGACCCCATCAACAGCGATAGCGCGTACTCGGGATGGTCGCGGCCGTAGGCGGCTTCGATCAGGGCGCGCCCGGCCTCGATGTATTTCAGCGCATCGACTTTACGGCCGTTCACGTACTGCCCGTAGCCGAGCAGGATCCAGGCGCGCGCGGTCTTGGGGTGGCGGTCGCCCAGGGTCTCGCGGCGGTCGCGCAACAAGCGCTCGGCCATGGCCAGGTCCGACGAGCGCCGATAGCGGGCGGACATGGTCAACCAGTGATCGCGCCCGTCGTCCGCCAGCACCGGGTTGCGCAGGTCGACCAAGGCGATGGCGCGCTCCGCGTCGGCCTGCGCCTCTTTGAGCCGGAACAGGCGGCCGCGGAACTTGCTGCGCTGGATCAGCAGTTGGGCGAGCAATTCCTCGTGCCCGCCGCCCAGCGCTTGCGCCTGACGCAATGCCGTATCCAGCGTCCTCAGGGCCGCCGTCGGATCGCCCAGACCCCACTGCGCCTGCGCCAGTTCGACGCCGAAGGCGACCTTGGACTGATGCGCCTGCGTATCGTGACGCTCGGCCAGCACCGCGAGATGCGCGCGCGCCACCTGCGCGGCCTCGGCGTAGCGCGATTGTATGTTGAGCAGGGACAAGCGCGTGGCGGCGACGTAGTCCTCTTCGTCGATGTCGTCGCCGAGACTGAGTTGCGCCTCGTCCGCCAGCCGTTCGGCGTGCCGATAGTCGCCGATCACCGCGTAGCTGCGCGCCAGCGTGGCCAGGCTGTGCGCCCGCAGGACGTGGTGCCGGCTCAGGTCGAGCTTGCGCAGCTCCATTTCGGTCTTGGCCAACAGGTTGCGCGAAGAGAAGGGCGTGGTGCCCAGGCCGGATAAGGTGGCCGAGCCCAGGGTCGAGGCAAACAGTTCGCTGACCGCGCGAGTGGCCTGGGCTTCGTGCAAGGCGCGCTGACTCTGCCAGTGCGAGATGCCGAAGGCCGCGCCCAGCACCAGCGGCAGCGCGAATGCCAGACTGGCGGCGGCGCGGTTGCGACGCAGCAGTTTTTTCGTGCGTGGCCACCAGCCGACCGGATTGGCATTGACCGGGTGGCCGGTGCGCCAGCGTCGCAGGTCTTCGGCGAATGCCTGAGCGCTGGCATAGCGATCCTGTGGCCGCTCGGCCACCGCTTTGAGCGCGATCGCCGATAGATCGCCGGCAAGCTCGCGCGTCAACGCCGTAATGCCGGCAACGCCGCGCTCGGTCGCTACCGAACTCGGGGCCTGGGCGAGCAGGCGATCCATCGGCGCGGCGGTGCCTTGCGCGGCATCGGGTATCAGCGCGCTGAGGGTATGCAACGCGGTCGGCCATTGCCCGCACAGCAGGCGATAGCTCAGCACGCCCAGGGCATACAGGTCCGCGGCCGTGCCGCCCGCGCCGAGGCTGTGCGCGCCTGCGCGCCGTATCTCCGGCGCGGCGTAGTCCATGGTCAGCCCTATGCGCTCGCTGTGCGCGCCGGTCAAGACCTCGAAGGTGGAGGACAAGCCGAAGTCCACCAGCTGCACTCGGCCGTCTTCGGTCACCAGCAGATTGGACGGCTTGATGTCGCGATGCAGCAGGCCTTGCGCATGCGCGTATCCCAAGGCCCGCGCGGCCTGCATCAACAGATCGACGCGCTCGCGCACCGGTGCGCGGCGCCGATCGCACCAGCGGTCGATGGCAAGCCCGTCGACGTAGCGCATCGCGAACCAGGGTTGGCCGTTCTCGTCCACACCGCCATCGACCAGGGCGGCGATGCCGGGATGGTCGAGACGCGCGAGATGATTACGCTCGTTGCGGAAGGCCGCGATCAGCTCCGGCGTGGCCAACTCGGCGCGCACGCATTTGAGCGCGACGCGCTGTTGGTAGTGGCCATCGTCGCGGTGCGCCTCGTAGACGCTGCCCATGCCGCCGTGCGCGATCGCGCGGTCGATGCGCCATGCGCCCAGGCGCGTGCCGATGCGCGCATCCGCTGCCTGCGCTTCGTCGGCATCCAGCGGCCGCGATGCTTGCTTGTCGGCGATCACGTCCGCGGGCGAGCGCGACAGTATTCCGGAGGCGCTGTCGTCGTCGGCTTGAAACAAGGCGCGCAGCGCCCGATGCAAGGCGGGATCGCGGTGCGCCAGCTCGGCCAAAGCGCTTTGGCGTTCGGCCCAGGGCAGGTCGATCCACTGGTCGAACAGGCCCAGTGCGCGCGTGATGAGTTCGCTCATGGAGAGTGCATCGCCGCCTTGGTTGGATAGGCCGGGTCCATGGCCGGATGGTTCCGTCGCGGCAGGGATGGTCGTGATGAGTAGGCGTCAATTGATACGCCAAACGCGACAGGCTGTCGAACCCTCGAGCTGGATGCACGTGACTGTCACGATGGCAGCGCGAGCGTCGTGTGCGTGGCGAGTCTTCGAGCGTGCTTTCGGATCAGTCGCGCGTATGCAGCGCGTGGCGGCGGATCGTGTGACCGCGACAATCGCGTGGATTATGTGTGTATTTGTGATGCGCATTAAACGCCTATAGGTACTTTCACTCTCTTTATTTTCAGTAACCGATGGTGCGATCAATGCGCGCAAAGGAGCGCCTTCGGTGTAGGTTGCGGGGGCCGAAATGGGATGCCGGACGTGGCAAGGGAGCGCGACGATGGATAGAGATTCGCTTGCATGCGCGAATGACAAACGGATATGGCACATAAGTGAAGTGCCTAGCGCACAGAATAAGTGCGTGTACGGCGAGAAGTTCTGTCCGGCGCTGGCTGCAGTGGGGCGCCGTACGCGGATTCTGTTCCCGGCCCTGGCCGCGCTGGCGTTCATGTTGCCCACGGCGGCGGCGTTCGCCCAGAACCGTCCGACCCTGGAGATGCAAACCACCAACGGCGGACCCGCGGGCACCGGCCCAACCACCGCCAGCCAAGTCGTGACCTTTCGCAGGAACAACGACAACCCCGGCGGCAATACCTTCGCCGCGCAAGCGCCGCTGCCGGCGGTCACGGTGACCTATAGCCTGTCCAACCAGCAGTACACCTTGAACACGACGACCGAATCCGCCGCCGGCGCGGCTGTCGCTTTCGGCAGCAACTTGAATAACGCCGGCACGCTGGCCGGGCCGCTGAATCTGTACATGAACATGAACACCATCGGTGCGCCGGCCAATGGCTCTTTCACCTCCACCGGCACCTCGACCGCGGGTACCGGCATCGAGATCGCGCAGAACGGCGCCATCGAGATGTTCATCTCCACGCGCGGCCTGTTCAATGCTGGCGCGCCGACCAACGCCAGCTATCGGATGGCCGATCTCACCTTGACCTTCAGCCGTCCGGTCAACAATCCGGTTCTCCATTTCGCCGGCACGGGCGGAATGTTCGGCACCATGGGCATAGCGCCGACCTTCGATCTGCTCACGCCAGGGCTGTCGCTGACCCGCCTGTCCGGCAATGCCGCGTTCGCCACCGGCATCAACCCGGCTACCGGCTTGCCCTCGGTCAGAAACGCGGCCGTCACGCCTGCCGCCGCCTGCAACGTCGCCGATGAGGCCGCCTGCGGCTCGGTACGCGTGGTGGGCAACAATCTGTCGTCGATCAGCTTCCGCATCTACCTGCGCGGCGATGGGCTGGAAACAGTTTGGGCCACGCCTGCCCAACATCCGGGCGACGGATTCACCGTCGGGGTTTCCCTGGACGTGCCCCCACGCATTCGCCTGCAGAAGGCGCTGGGTGCCGGCGGGCGCGCGGCCGCGGCGGATCAGTTCGCCTTGAGCATCGCCGGGCCGGTGGGTGGAACCGCGACCACCGTCACCACCAACACCACCGGCACCGGCGCCACCGCGACCGGCACCGCCGATTTCGCCCAAGCCGATGTAGGCGCCACCTACACCTTGTCCGAAGCCATGGCGGCGGGTAGCACCACACCTTTGACCGGCTACACCAGTTCGATCGCGTGCGTGAACGCCACGGCGAACTCCACCACCGTACTGCCCAGCGGCGCGGGCACCAGCTTCACCCTGACGACCACGGCGGCCGACGACATCACCTGCACTTTGACCAACACCCGCAAGGCCGTGCAGTTCCGCCTAGCCAAGGTCTGGGGCGCGAACAGCATCGCCGGCAACGTGGCGTCGATCGCGGCGACGACAGGGCTGACCACCAATACCGCGGCCTTCACTTCGACCGCGCCCACCAACACCACCGGTGCGACGGTGACCGCGTTCGTCGGCGAGGTGGCGACGCTACCCGCGGAAACCTTCAGCAGCGGCAGTCTGAGCAACTACAACACGACTTTGACCTGCGACAACGGCGTCGCGCCCTCGGGCAGCAACGGCCAGGTCAGCAACACGGTGACGATGCCGAACAATCTGCCCGCCAACACCCTGGTCACTTGCAGCTACACCAACACGCGCCGACAGGCCAACCTGTCGATCACCAAGACCAATACGCCGGGTACCAACGGCGAGGTCGACCAAGGGGCCGATACCGTGATGACCGGCAACTCCACGGTGTACACGGTGATCGCTACCAATGCCGGACCGGACGCCGCGCATGGCGCGATCGTGCGCGACCAGCCGGTGGGCGGTTTGAGCGGCTGCGTGGTCAGCGGTTGCACCCAGAACGGCGGCGCTGCCTGTCCGGCCACGCCGAACGATATCTTGAACGCGGGCGGCGCGACGCTACCGGTATTTCCCGCGAACGCATCGGTGCATTTCGTCGTGGCTTGCACCGTCAACTAGGCCTGGCTGCCGGACTCCGTGGCGCGGCGCCACGCGCCACGGAGCGACTGCCTGCGCCGCGCCGGGCCCGGCCCCGTGGGGCGCACCGGTCTGCCGCAACGCGGTGTCGCCGAGATTGACGCGGGCGCCCGCGCCATCCGAGCATCCGTCCATCGCCCGGCCGCAACGGCCAGGCCTCTGGTTTTCGGAACTCGCATGGACGCAGCGCGCAACGCCCTGGAAATCGCATTGGCGCGCGCCGCCGCCGAGCCCGCGGCGCGACCGGCGTTCTATCGGCTGCTGCTGGACTCGGAAATTTTCGCGATCGGCCATACCCGAAACCCGAACGATGGTGGCGACAAGCTCAAGCTGGCGCTGATGCAATGGCAGACGCAAGACGGAGCGCCCTATCTGCCGTTCTTCACCAGCATGGAGGCCTTGCGGCGCGAGTCCGACGACGAAGTCGCGGCGGTGTCGATGGCGGCGCGCAACTTTTTCGAGCTCACCCGTGGCGCCACGGTGGTGCTGAACCCCAGCTCCGACTGCGGCAAGGAGTTCACGCCCGGCGAGATCGCGACCTTGCTGGACACCGGCATGTCCCAGCGCGTGAGCGCGCATACGATTCCGCACAGCAGCCAGGTGCTGCTGGGTCAGCCGGCGCAATTGCCGACCCGGATGCTGGCGTCCTTGAGCGCCTTGCTGGCGACGCGGCCCGAAGTGCGCGCGGCCTATCTATGCCAGATGCACGATCCTGTCCGGATGCCGGAGCCCGGTCTCGTGGTCGGCTTTCAAGGCGCGGGCGACTTGGGCCGCGTCATGCAGGACGCCGCCACCGTCGTCGCCGATACCGTTCCACCGGGACACTCCGTCGACTTCGTGGCGATATCGCGCGGCGACGGCGGCCTCGGCGACTATTTCCTGAGCTCGGTCGCGCCGTTTTATCGGCGTTCCTGGAGCAGCAGGTTGAAGGCGCTGTTTTCTTCGCGGGCTTAAGACCTGCTCGTGCTCCCGACGGAGATGCGGTGCGCTCTCGTCGATCGTCGGACGAAGCTTAGGGCGCGCTTTCCAGTCGCCGCAGCTGCGTTGCCGCATGCGTGTTCTTCGGATCCAGTACCAGCGCGCGCCGGTACGCCTCGATCGCGCCCTTGCGGTCGCCGTTGACCGAGCGGGCTTCGGCCAGGCTGTCGTAGGCATTACCGCTGTTCGGATACAGATCGACGATGCGTTCGAAGATGGCCAGGGCCTGCTTCGGACGGCCGGAGGCGAGCAAACGGTAGCCCCAGTCGTTGAACTCGGCCTCGGGGAAGCTGGCTTGCGGATGTTGGGCGCGCAAGTCGCGCAACACCGTGTCGACCCGCTCGTAATCGCTGTCGTCCAGCGCGATCCGCAGCGCGGGTATGCCGGTCAGCGGCAGCTCGGGCGCATAGATCTTGGCGATGCCGTCGATGAAGTCCTCCGGGTAGGCGCCCGACAGATTGGTGAGCACGACCACGGCGAGCGCGTCGTCCGGATACAGAAACACCGCCGAGCGCCCGCCGCCGGTCATGCCGACCATGCGATGGCTGCCGCGCGCGAACACCTGCCAGCCCAGCCCCCATTGCCCCGGCTTGCCGTCGGCATACCGCACCGGCGTCCACAGCCGTTCGCGCGTGCGCGCGTCGATCAGGCTGGCGTTCAACACCGCCTTCGCCCAGTTCGCCATGTCTTCGGCGTTGCTGTTGATGCCGGAGGAAGCCTGCCGATAGGGCGGGAAGCGCTCGTAGATGGGGCGCAGGGTACGCGGGGTGCCCGGCCCGCTGTCGCGGTAGCGATAGTTCGGACCCTTGCCGGGGACCACCACGTCGGCGTCGCCATAGCCGGTATGGCGCATGCCGGCCGCGGCGAACTGGGCGGTGGCCAGCGCCGCGTCGGACGGACGCGCCATCAGTTGGTTGAGGATGCGTTGCAGCAGCGTGTAGTTGGTCTGGCAGTAGTCGTAGCGTTCGCCAGGGGCGAAGCGGATCGGTTGCGCCAGGGTCCACGCCCATGCGGCCGCGGGGTCCTGCTCGACGCTGGGCGCGCGCATCAGGTCCGGCAGGCCGGACATATGCGCCATCAGCTGTTCGATCGTGACCGCTCGCCAGGACTCGGGCAGGTCGGTGAGGTAACGCGACAGCGGTGCTTTGGGATCGAGGCGGCCCTGCGCGATGGCGGCGCCCGCGGCGATGCCCGAAAACGCCTTGGTGATGGAATTCAGCGAAAACACCGAGGCGTCGGTCACCGGCACACCGAGTTCCACGCTTGCGACTCCGTAGTTGCGCAGCAGTACGGTGCGGTCCTGGCGCACCACAGCGACTTGCAGGCCGGGAATGCCCAGCTGCTGCATCCGCCGTCGCACCAGGGCGTCGACCGCTCGGGTGTTCGCGTCCGTGGAAGGCGTGGTCGTCGCGGGGGCAGCGTGGGCACTGCCGATGGCGGCGGCCGACAGCACGAGCGCGAGCAGAAAACCTAAGTTCATGAGTAAGCGATGCCTGCGGTTAGTTCAGGTCCACGAGGGGCCCGGTTCCATGTGCGATTAGAGATAGGTCCACGGCGATGGTCGCGCCTTGCATGCTCCGATGCGACCGGTTCGGCTAGAGCACATCCCAATCGGCGCGGCCGGTGAGGGTCTTCCTGCCCAGCGTGAGCGTGCCGGCATCGCCTTGGACCTCGAGCACGAACGACGGCGGTTGGCGCGAATCGCCGGGGTTGGTATGGCGCACGGTCAAGCGCTTCCCGGCCCGATCCATGCGCACAACATAGGCCTTGGGATGGGCTTCGTACTGCCCGCTACCGGTCCAGCTGGTTTGAGGAAAGCCCGGGTCCTCGCGGCCGACCAGCTCGAAGGAAAAGAAATCGGCGGGCGTGGTGCCGGCCGAAAAGCGGAACAGGGTGCCGGTGGCGGATGCAGGCAAGGCGCATAAGGACAAGACCAGCAACAGGGCCCAGGCGCGAGCCTGGTGAAGGCTGCGAGCGGCGAAACGGGCCGTGCTTTCCATTGCGAAAACTCCGCGATCGGTTGGTGGTGGGCGCGCCGGCATTGTGAGCCGCGCTTTCGCGGCGGAGCAATCGGGATCCAACGAATGCCGCGGGGAATGCGCCAGACCGGGGCGCGGCCGGCGCAAACGCTGGACGCGGCCGGCCGATGAGACGCGCGGTGCGGACGGACGGCGCGCAGCCGCCCACACTTTCGGCTACTGTCCAGCCTCTGCCACAGGGGGGCGTGCCATGAATGGATTCGGGTGGATGCTGGTAGCGGTCATGGGGGCGATGTCGGTGCAACCGGCCAGGGCCGCCGATGCGGACGCGCTGTATCGGTTGTTGCATCCCAAATCCTGTCTGGGCTGCGATCTGAGCCAGGCCGAGTTGCCCGACGGGATCGACTTGAGCGGTTACGACTTGAGCAAGACGCGCTTCGACGGTGCGCGCCTGCGCGGCGCGAATCTGCAGGGCGCGGACTTCGGCGGAGCGGATCTCACCGGCGCCGACGCCAGCGGCGCCAACCTGCGTTCCGCGAAGCTGGGCACGGCCAAGCTGGCCGGCATCGATTTCAGCCGCGCCCAGCTCGACGCCGACTTCAGCGGCATCGACCTGACCCGCGCGCGCTTCAAGGGCAGCGAGCTCAACGGCAACCGCTTCAATCGCGCGCAGCTGGGCGATGCCGACTTCAGCGAATCCAAGCTGGTCGGCGTCGATTTCGGCAAAGCCGTGGCCCAGCGCGCCGACTTCAGCGCCAGCCGCATCGAGAACACCCACTTCGTCGGCGCGGTGTTGAGCGGGGCCAGCTTCAAGGATCTGCAGGTGCAGAGCTACAACGTCGGCAAACCGATCGACTTCAGCGGCGCGGATTTGAACGGCGCTGATTTCAATGGCGCCAACTGCCGTGGCAAGTCCTTCCGGATCTGCGCGCGCACCGATGCCGCGACCACCTGTCCGGCGGGCAATAAGGGCCCTTGCCTGGACTTCGGCTCGGCGCTGGTCGCGCGCAATCGCGAGATCTTGATCAGCAGCTCGCAATGCAAGGGCTGCGATCTGCGCGGGGCGACGTTGGACCACAAGGGCGGCGCGCGCATCGTGCTGGACGGCGCCGACCTGCGTTCCGCGTCCTTGTACCGCTTCAATGCGCCGGACGGCAGTTTCGTCGACGCCAAGCTGCAAGGCGCGGACGTGGTGGGCGATTACACGCGCGCCAAGCTGCAGGGCGCCGACCTGCGCGCCGACCGCCTGATGGGCACCTTCGTCGAGGCCCAGATGCAGGGTGCGGACCTCAGTGGCGCGGATATCCAGATGTCCGACTACCGCCGGGCCAACCTGGTCAAGGCCAAGCTCAACAACACCCTGGTGTACGGCACCGACCTGCGCGGCGCGGACCTGACCGGCGCCGACGTCCAAGGCCTGCGCTACGGCAATACGGCCAAAACGGATGCCACCACGACCTGCCCGAACGGAAAGCCGGGGCCTTGCGCCTGGTGAACCGTCGATGGGTGCGAGGGCCCGATCGAGCTTGCGCGCAGGCACGCGCGCAAGCGATACAGGCGAAATGAGCAAGACACTGTTGCGTAGATGCCGGCTTGTTGGTCGATAACGGCGGGGCTAAGCTCGCCGAGCCGCAACGCCCGGTCACCGGCGAGTGTCGCCGCTCCCCACTTCGCACCCGAGACCTGCCCATGAATCGCACCGCGCTCTCTCTCTTCGTCGCCGCCGCCTTGGCCGGCGCAACCTTGGTCGGTTGCGCCAAGCCCGAGCCCGCCGCGACCGCCACGCCGACTCCGGCCGAGACGCCCGCCACGGCCACGGCCTCGACGCCGGAAACCGCGAACCCGGATGTGCATCGCTTCAAGATCGGCGCGCTCGATGCCGCGGCCTTGAAGGACGGCGACATCGACGCCGCCAACGACGGCAAGACCTTCGCCCTCGGCCACCCGCCGGCGGACGTCGCCGCGCTGCTGAGCGCGGCCGGCCTGCCCACCGACGTGCTGCACCTGAGCATCCAGCCTTTGCTGGTGCGCAGCGGCTCGCGCGTGTTGCTGTTCGACACCGGCGCGGCCGACGCCTCGTTCGCACGCGCCGGGCGCCTGCCAGCTTCGCTGCGCGCCGACGGCGTCGAGCCTTCGCAGGTCACCGACATCTTTCTTTCGCACCAGCATCAGGATCACACCGGCGGCCTGCTCACCGCCGACGGCAAGCTCGCGTTCCCCAACGCCGCCATCCATCTGTCGGCACCGGAATGGGAAAGCCTGAAGGCCGACAAGGGCGCCGCCGCCTTGGTCGCGGCGATGACGCCGAAGGTTGCCCCCTTCCAGCCGGGCGCGGTCCTCATTCCCGGCGTCGTCACCGCGGTCGCCGTGGACGGACATACGCCCGGCCACAGCGCCTACGAGATCGCGTCGGGCGATCAGCGCCTGCTCTACATCGGCGATACCGCGCATCACCACGTGATCTCGGTGCAGCGTCCGGAGTGGACCATCCAATACGACACCAACGCGCCGCTGGCCCAGACCAGCCGCCGCGCGCTGCTGCAGCGCGCGGCCGACGGCGATCTGCGCGTCTACTCCGTGCACTTCCCGTTCCCGGGCCTGGGCCACGTCAAGGCCCAGGGCGAGAGCTTCGTCTGGGTGCCGGAACACTGATCGCGAGCGGGGCAGCGCGTTACGGCGACGCTGCCCCGCGCTCGAGGTCGGTCACCTGCTTTCGTCGCTGCCTATCGGAACCGGACCGGCGCCATGCTGCGACGCTCCCCGCGAGGTGGCCAGGAATGAGCCCAGCAGCACCAGGGCGAAGCCCGCGAGCATGCCCGGCGTGAGCGGCTCATGCAGCAGCCAGACCCCTAGCAGCAAGGCCACCACCGGATTGACGTAGGTGATCACGGTGGCGCGCGTGGGGCCGGCTTCGGCGATCAGCGAGAAGAACAGCAGGAACGCGATCGCGGTGCAGACTACGCCCAGCACCAGTACGGAGCCAGCGGCTTTCATCGTGACCTGCGGCGGCCAGGCCGGAATCGCGAACGGGATGTACAGCGCCGCCGCGACCGCGAGCGAGGCGGCGATCACGCCCAGCGGCGGTACCCCGGACAGATAGCGGCTGATCACGATCGGACCCAGCGCGTAACCCAGGGCGGTCGTCAGCGCGGCGCCTACGGCCCAGCCGTTGGAGACGTCGATGTCCAAGCCGACCAGTGCGACCACGCCGCCCAAGCCCACGGCCAATCCCAGCGAGCGTCGGCCGTTCAGCACTTCGCGACCGCTCAGCACCATCAGGCCGGCGGTCAGTACCGGCACCAGCGCGATCAGCAGGCCGGCGGTGGAACTGTTGATGCGCGTCTCCGCATAACCCAACAACCACCAGGGAATACTGATCTCGACCAGGGTAAAAGCCAGCAAGGGCTTCCAGTAGCGCAGCAGCGGCCGCAATTCCCCGCGCATCGCCGCGATCGGCAGCAACAGCAAGGCGCCGATCAGAGTACGCGCAAACGCCACGCACACCGGCGGCAAATCGGCCACCGCTACCCGGATCAACAGATAGGGGATGCCCCAGATCAGGCCGAGCGCGAGGAACAGCCACCAGGCGCGCGCGCTCATGCGGCCTTCCTCGCCAGCACGGAACGCCAGGGCCCGGAGCTCTCGTCCTGGTGCGCGTCCCACACTACGACGAAGCCCGCGCCCCGCAGGCGCCGGTCCAGCGCTTCGCCGGTCCACAGCACCACGCGATAGTCGCCGGAGTTCGCCTGCTCCCAGTACTCGGTCTCGCCCAGCGGGTAGGAAAGCAGCACGGCGCCCTCCGACGTCAGGGCGTTCGCGAGTTTGCGCAACACGGCATCCAGGTCGGCGCGCTCGAAGTGCTGAAGCACGCATAGCATCAGGATGCCGTCGTAGGTGTCGGCGATCTCGTCAGCGAGCACGTCCAGCGCATCCACGCGATGGCCGCGCTCGGCCTGAACCTCGCGGAAGGCCGCCGTCACGTCGGTGCGGTGCACGCGCAGGCCCAGGGTTTCCAGGAAATCGGCATCCCAGCCGGGGCCGGAGCCCACGTCCAGCACGCGCCCGCCAGCGGGCAGCAGCTCGGCCAGTTGCCGCAAGGCCGTGGCATACAGCCCGGTCGGCTGCTTCGGCACGCTGGCCGCGTAGTCTTGCGCGCATCGCTCGTAGCCGGCGACGGTGCGGCGGTTCGAATCGGACGAATCGGGCATGGCGTGTGCTCCTGGGGCGTAGCGATGAGGCGAGGCCTTAGTCGGCCAGCGGTATCCACAGCGAGAGCCCGCCTTCGCCGGTGTCGGGATCGAACTCAGGCGAATGCCGCTCGATGATAGGCGACTGAGCCGGCGTCCATCCGTGCTCGGGCAAGGCCTCGTTCCAGATCGCGGCATAGGTATCCAGCACCGTCGAGACATGTCCGCGGTGTTCGAACACCGCGTAGCGGCAAGGCGCGATCTCGATCCGCAGCAGATCCTCCGGCACACGGCCGAACGCGCTGACCTCGGCGGCGCAGACGTAGTCGAATCCGCCCTGTTCGTCCGCGGGCTGCTGAATGCCGATCGGTATGCCTTCGATCCGGTGCGGAATCTGGCCGTAGCCGCCGGCCATGAAGACCTGCCATTGAATGGGAATGCCGATGACCTTGTCGAAGCTGTGGCGGCGCGACAGACCGACCGCGCGCACGGCCGGACCGTCGGCCAACCAGGGCGGCGCCAGCGCGGGCCGCGCCCGGTTGCGCAGGTCCAGTGGCGCGACCAGCGCCAGGCCCTGCGTGCTCGCGCGCTCGCGCACGCGCTCGGGCGGCAGCTCGAACTGATCGCGGAATGCGCGGGTAAAGGCTTCGTGCGAACCGTAGCCCGCGTCCAGCGCCACCGCCAGAATATCGGGCGCGCCCTGCGCCAAGGTTTGCGCCGCGCAGGTCAGGCGCCGCGCGCGCAGGTACTTCATTAGCGGCCAGCCGGTGCTGCTGCCGAATGCGCTGGCCAGGTGCGAGCGCGATACGCCGCAGGCTTCGGCCACGGTCGACAGGCTGAGCTCGCATTCCGAGTTGCGCTCGATGACCCACAAGGCTTTGTCCACGACCGACATGCGAGTCCTCCCGTTTCGAAAGGCGCAACCTAACAAGCGTGTCGGCCGGCCGTTTGATCGTTCGTACGGTCGGAGGGTGGCCGTTCCCGGCCGGGCGCGATAGTGACAAGTCTCACAAGAACGCGATGATGCGCGGATCCGACTAACCTGCGCTGCTCCAATGCCCCTGGCCGCCTTGTCGGCGACCCGACTCGCGCGACGCCCGCTTGGGCGAACGCTGGCCTGTTCGCGCGGCATCCGACGTTGGCCCCGGATGTCGAGCCAACGGAGGGCGGGTCATGATCGTCTCGGTGTTCAATCTCAGCCACGGCGCCATCGGCGACCTCCGCATGCAGGAGGTGATCCGGGCCATCAATATCCAGATCGAGCGCGACTTCGAGCCCTACTGGGGCTTCGGCGCGACGCTGCGCCTGGAAGGGCACACGGCCCGCAAGGGCAAGCGCCGTTTCGAGTTCGAGCCCCTGGATATGCGCGGCGACGGCGTGCTGTACGTGCTGGACAAGTTCAACAAGGATCTGGCCGGCGCGCACGAGACCGACTTCCGCGGCGTGCCGGCGGGCGTGGTTTACCTGGACTTGAGCAAGGGCTTGCAGGAGGACTGGACGGTCAGCCTCTCGCACGAGGCGCTGGAGATGATCGCCGACCCACAGGTCAATCTGGTGGTGCAGGGGCCGCATCCGGAAGCGCGCGATCGCGACGTGTTCCACTGGTTCGAAATGTGCGATGCCGTGCAGGCGCAGTCCTACGCCATCGACGGCGTCGGCGTGTCGGATTTCGTCCTGCCCCTGTACTTCACGCCCACGTCGGAGCCCGGCTCGCGCAACAACTTCATGGGGGCCGTGACCCGCGGCAAGAAGAGCGTCGACCTGCCTTCGTTCGGCGTGGCCCACGGCGGCTATATCGGCTATTTCGATCCGCGGAAAGCCGACAACCTCACCTACGAACACGAAGGCGACACCTTGGCCAGGAAGCGCCGGGCCCTGAAGCAGGGCCGCACCGGCCGTCGCGCTCAACGCATGCTCAAGACGGCCAACTTCGCCAAGATACCCAAGGCCTAGACCGCCGCCGCGCTCACTTCATCGGCTGGCGGATGATGGTTTTCCACTTGGCCGGATCGCCGCGGCGGATGTCGCTGAGATAGATCTCGTGGTGCTTGCCGGTCAGCGTCGAACGCGCGGCGATATGGTCGTGGACGCGCTGTATGGTCGGGCCTTCCTCGCTGAAGGGGCCGATGTGCAGCGTCTGCGCGCACCGGCCCTCATCGAAGGACGCCAGCCTCAGCTGGCTCACCGCAGGTAGCGCCTTCTTTCGTCGCACCTGCGCGATGGCCGCGTCGATGACCGCGTCCGCCACGAAATCCGGCTGCAGGATCATCATCGTCCATTGCCATTGCGAACGGTCGTCGGCGGCGAAGGACGCCAGGTCGTCCGACCACCACAAGCCTTCCAAGGGCATGACCGCGTAGTCGATCGCCTGCTTGCCCTTCTTGAGCATGAACTTGGCCGTGTAGGACACGGAGAACAGAGCCTCCACCGCGGCGGCGTAAGCGGGCGAGGTGTTGGGGTCGCCCGCGCCGTCGATCATCAGGAACCGCAAGCTCGGCACCTCGACTTCGACCACGGCCTTCGCCGAGGGCTGGTAGAGGAACTTGAGTTCTTTCTTCAGATCGATCTTGCCCATGCAGACTCCCAAGGACGACGGATGCGGCCGCTGTCGCCGCGCACGAACGCGACGATCGTACGCGGTGGCCGGACCGCGATGGGTCGAAGCCCGGCGCCGGTCTGGAAGCGCGGTCAGAGCGAGGTCTGCGCCTGCTGGTCTGGCCGGCCTTGCTGGCTCTGTTGGCGCTGCTGCCACAGCGGCGATTTGAAGTAATGGTGCAGATGGTGGTCCGCGCCGACCGCGACGCCGGAGCCCGACCACACCGCATTCTGGCCCGAGCCGTCGTCCCAGGTGACGCCGCACACGTGATAGCGGTCGGCGGCGTCGATCTGCTGCAGCTGCATGGTGCCGGCCTGGCTCCAATCGCCGGGCGCGATCCGCGACCACAGATGGTGATTGCCGTCGATCGCGAACAGCGAAGCGTCGGCGCCGATCGCCACGTCCAGCATCGCGCCGGTGGTCGGAGAGGAGACCGCCTGCCAGCCGCCGCCGGTGAAGAAGAACAGCTTGCCGCTGGGGTCGAGGCCGGCGATGTACTGCGAGGAACCCACCGCGACCTTCTGCATCCGGCCAGGCACGGACTGCCAGGCGGCACCGTCGAAACTCCAGATCGCTTGCGCCTGATCGACAGCCCACAAGCTGCCGTCGACGCCCGCCGAGATCGAAACGAAATTGCTGCCCGCGATCTTCTGCCAGGTGCTGCCGCCCCATTGCAGATAGATGCCGGTCTGCACGTCGAGCGCATACATCTTATGGGCGTCGATGGCGATCTTGTCCAAGGTGCGATTCGGAAACACCAGCGACTGCCAGGCGCCGAAGCCGGCCAGCCGGACGACCGGATCGCCGTCGACCAGCAGGGTGCCGTCCGCGGCCACGCCGGCCGAAGCGCAGGACCCCAGGGTGTCGATGGGCTGCCAGAAGCCGCCGCCCAGGACCCAGAGCAGGCCGAAGTCCCAGCCGTAGACCAGCCCGCCGTTGCCCGCGGCGATGCCGAATAGATTCGGTGTGTTGGTGGCGGCGACCCGCCATACGCCGCCATCGAGATACAGA
Organism: Lysobacter sp. Root983; assembly: GCF_001429345.1. Lineage (NCBI taxonomy): Bacteria > Pseudomonadati > Pseudomonadota > Gammaproteobacteria > Lysobacterales > Lysobacteraceae > Lysobacter > Lysobacter sp. Root983. Next base: position 360,611 of record NZ_LMJO01000016.1, on the reverse strand, counting down.
GTGCGATCGTCGTGCGACTGCAGCCAGACCGTGCCGTCCGGAGCGATCGAGATCCACTGCGCGTTGGGTGCGTCGGTCACCGGAGCGAAGGTGCTGCCGTTCCACTTGTACGGAACGCCGGGGCCGCCCCACCAGCCGCTGGTGTTGTCGATGGTCCAGACATTGCCGCCGTCGCCGACCGCGACGAACAGGGCCAAGGCGCCGCCGTTGGGGCGTTGCTGCCATTGCCCGCCGGACCACTCGAAGATATTGCCGTTGCCGTCGACGCCCCAGGCCGAACCGTCCGCGCTGGTGCTGACATGCCACATCGGCGTCCAGGGCGCGGCCTGGTACGGCGTATTGACCAGCTGATAGACCTCGCCGGCGGCGCTGAGGCCGTAGATGCTGTTGACGTTGCCGACCGCGATATAGGTCAGCGCCTGCGAGGTTTCGGGCTGCACCGAGGAATTGCCCAGATACCGCAGCGCCTGATGGGCCGCGTTCAAAGCCCAGAACGTACCGTCGTTGCCGTTCGTCGCCATCAAATACGTTGCCATGCGCTACTCCGAGAGTGGGATGGAAGTGACAGGACCGGGCTCTGGTTTCCCCGCGCACAGCGCCACAGCGCCCTGCGCCAGGCCGAGCGGCGGTGGCGACGCGGTGCTTGCGGCGGTTCGGAAGCTTGCAGTTCCCCGGGTGTAGCCGTGTTCGTGCTGCGGCGGCAGCGACCGCTCCGCGGTATCGCGCCACGTCGGTCGTACCGGCGTGGCGGCGAAGACGGGTTCATTGCGCCCAGCGCAATCCTACGTCCGCTCCGGCTCGGAAACGACCGCGCCGGTGTCGGCGGTCGCCCCGTAGGCGCCGCTCATCCGGCGCGGTCGCCGGACGATGCCGATGTTGGCGTGTCGGACGCGATGCGCCGGCGGGCCGAGCCCGCGCGGGTCGTCGTGTTCGGGAAGAGAGCGGACCGGCGCAGGCAGGCGGCTATCCGCGCTGGAACGCGGAAGAAGGCGGGTAAGGGGGCTTGGGCGGAACGCGCGCCCGCGCAGCGGGCCGATCGGCGCAGAGGGGGTGAAGACGCCCCTGTCCCTATCAATATCTTAGCGCATGGGGGGCTTGCGGCAAGCCCCGCGCCGTGGCGCTAAATCGCCGACCGTAAGCCGGACCCTCCGGCCGTTGGAGCGACGACATGGGCGAGCGGTTAGTTCAAGACGAAATGCGTGGGCATGCGGTGGCGATCGCCGGAAGCGGCCCGACCGGAATGATGCTGGCGGCCGAATTGGCCCTGGCGGGCGTGGACGTCGCCATCGTCGAGCGGCGCGCCAATCGGGATCTGGTGGGCGCGCGTGCGGGCGGTCTGCATGCGCGCACGCTGGAGATCCTCGATCAGCGCGGCGTCGTCGAGCGATTCCTGTCGCAGGGACAGGTGGCCCAGGTCGCGGGCTTCGGCGGCACCACGTTCGACCTCGGCGACTTCCCGACCCGGCATCCCTACGGCCTCGGGCTGTGGCAGAACCACATCGAACGCATCCTCGCCGATTGGGTGGATGAGCTGTCGGTGACGATCTATCGCGGCTGCGAGGTCGCTGGTTTCGCCCAGGACGCCGCCGGCGTCGACGTCGCCTTGTCCGATGGCCGGAGCCTGCGCGCGCAGTACCTGGTCGGCTGCGACGGCGGACGCAGTCGGGTGCGCAAGGCCGCCGGCATCGAATTCCCCGGCACCGATCCGAGCACCAGCGCCCTGATCGCGGAAGCGCAATTCAGCCAGCCGCCGGCACTGGGCGTCCATCGCGATGCCTTGGGCACGCATGGGTTCGGCAAGCTGGATTACGAGATCCGCGACGGCAAGGTGATCTACGGGGAAGGCGGGCCGACCCGGATCATGGTGACCGAGGCGCAGGTCAGCACGACCGAACCTACTCTGCGCGATCTCAGTGCCGCCCTGATCGCCGTGTACGGCACCGACTATGGGATACATAGCCCCGCTTACATCTCGCGATTCACCGATACGACGCGTCAAGCCGCGAGCTACCGCGTCGGACGCGTGCTGCTGGCCGGCGACGCCGCGCACATACACAGCCCGATCGGCGGACAGGGCCTCAACACCGGCGTGCAGGACGCGGTGAATCTGGGCTGGAAGCTGGCTCAGGTCGTCCACGGCACCTCGCCGGAGGGTTTGTTGGACAGCTATCACGCCGAACGCCACCCGGTCGGCGCGCGCGTGTTGCGCAACACCCTGGCGCAGGTCGTATTGCATCGCAACGACGACCGCAGCAAGGCGGTGGCCGAGGTGGTGTCCGAGCTGATGCGCATGGACGAGCCGCGCAAGCGCTACGCGGCGATGATGAGCGGCTTGGATATCCGATACGAGTTCGGCGAAGGCCATCCGCTGCTCGGGCGCCGCGTGCCCGATCTCGAACTGATCGGCGCCGACGGCCCGCTGCGTGTCTATACCTTGCTGCACGAGGCCAGGCCGGTGCTGCTCAACCTGGGCGCACCCGGCGCCTTGGACCTCGCCGTGTGGACGGGGCGAGTGCGCTTGGTCGAGGCGCGCTACGCGGGGGTGTGGGAGCTGCCCGCACTGGGCATCGTCGCGCCGCCCACGGCCGTGTTGATACGGCCGGATGGCCATGTGGCCTGGGTGGGCGAGGGCACGCACGAAGGACTGCGCGAGGCGCTCGCCACCTGGTTTGGCGCGCCCGTCGAGAGCTGACGCGGGCGGCGTTATCGTTCGGGGCTTAGCACCCGGCGATCGCCTTCGAGCCTGCGACCGCTATGCGTCGCAGGCGCGGGGCGTAGCCTCGCGAACGTATCCGAACCTCAGGTGCCGACGTCCGCGACCGCGCGATCGAGCTCGGCGATGTCGATCTTGCGCATTTTCATCATCGCTGCGAACGCGCGTTTCGCGGTGTCGCCGCCCTGGGCCATCAGATCGGTCAGGCGCCGCGGCGTGATCTGCCAGGACAGGCCGAAACGATCTTCGCACCAGCCGCACATGCTCTCTTTGCCGCCGTTGTCCACGATCGCGTTCCAGTAGCGATCGGTTTCGGCCTGGTCGTCGGTGGCGACCTGGAAACTCACCGCTTCATCGAACTTGAATTGAGGACCTCCGTTCAACAGCAGAAACGGCATGTCGAAGATCGTCATCTCGACGGTCAGGACCTCGCCCTGCTTGCCGTCGGGATAATCGCCGGGCGCACGCGCCACCGCGTCTATGTGGCTACCGGGAAAGGTCGCGGCATAGAACTGCGCGGCCTCTTCGGCGTTTTTGTCGTACCAAAGGCAGGGCTGGATCTTGGCGGTCATGCGCAACCTCCTGAGGTCAATCCGGGCGAGCGAGGGTACTGCGGCGCGAGCGAGTCTGGCGTGAAGTCGCCTCGCCCAGCTTTCGCGTCTTCGGCGAGCGCCACCCAAGGCCCACGCGCATGAAGCCCTGACCCGGCGTGGGCGATCCGTCGTCGGCACGCATGGCCGTGGTGGCGGTATCGGTCGTGGGAACGTGGCGGCTCGTGTCTGCGGCGACATCGCGGCGTTGCGCGAGGCGCGACGATCCGTGCCAGCGGTGCCCGATCGGCGGCGCGGCCCATGCCGTAGCATGAAACGCCCTGGCTTCGAGCGGGAGTTCTGCCTTGTCTTCGTTCTCCGATCCGCAAGCGGTCGCCCGCTACGCGCAGGGCCCGGTGCGCCAGGTACCGGGTTTTCATGCCCTGCAGCAAATGACCCGGCTGCTGCTGGCCGAGCGCGTGCCCGACGACGGCCGCGTGCTGGTGCTGGGCGCCGGCGGCGGTTTGGAGTTGAAGGTGTTCGCCGAAGCGCAACCGGGATGGCGCCTGGTCGGCGTGGACCCGTCGGCCGAGATGTTGAAGCTCGCGGCGGTCACCTTGGGGCCGCTCGCGCCGCGCGCCGAACTCATCGAGGGCTATATCGACAGCGCGCCCGAGGGGCCCTTCGATGGCGCCGCCTGCCTGCTGACCTTGCACTTCCTCGATGCCGAGGAGCGCCTGCGCACCTTGATCGAACTCCGGCGGCGCTTGCGGCCGGGCGCGCCGCTGGTCGTCGCCCACCACAGCATTCCGCTGGAACCGGAGCAGAAGCGGCGATGGCTGAGCCGCTATGCGGCCTTCGGGATCGCGTCCGGCGTCGCCGAGTTGGACGCCAACCATGCGATCGCCGCCATCGGCGCCAGACTGCCGCTGCTGTCGCCCGAGCAGGAGGTCGAGTTGTTGCAGCAGGCCGGCTTCGGTACGGTCGAGCTGTTCTACGCCGCGTTTAGCTTCAAAGGCTGGGTCGCCTACAACCCGGCCTAGCGTCGTTGCCCTCAGGGCCTCGCCGATCCGCCAGCGTTCACAGATGCAGCGCCTGCCGCAGGCGCAGCAACCAACCGCTGTCCCTGGCGATCGGGCGGCCCGCATGCCACAGGCGCAGGTCGTCGGCGAACGCGAGCATGTCCGCATAGCCGCCGCGCGCGGCCATGGCTCGTTCGACGATGGACGTGAGGTCGCCGCCGAGGGTGCGCGCGAGCGCGCGGTTGTCGTGCAGGCCGCGGCGTTGGGCGACGCTGGCCGGGGCGTCGATCAGGGCCAAAGCCATGCTCGGCGCGGCGCCGGGTTTCGCCGACAGCGGCGCGCGGCCGCACAGCAGGCGGAATGCGACCGCGCCCAGGGCGCGCACGTCGGCGCCGATGGCGATACGGTCGGCGTCGGGCGGCGTGGGTGCGGCGTCGAACAGCGAGGCGCTGCGGGCGGGTGCGGGCAGGCCGAAGCCGACCAGCTGGAGTTGCCCGGTTTCGTCCACCAGCAGGCTGCAGGCGGCCACATGCCGGTGGCGCACGCCGTGGGCATGGGCATAGGCGAGCGCGTCGCAGGCGCGAATCAGCAGGTCGACTCGCTGCGCCACGGGCAGACGGCGGGCGTCGCACCAGTCGTCGATGGCCTGGCCGTCGACGGGGCGAGCGGCGAACCAGGGATGCCCGTCGCCGTCGAGGCCGGCGTCCAGGATGGTGGCGATGCCCGGATGGCGCAGGGCGACCAGGCGGCGACGGTCGGACAAGAAGGCGCCGATCGCATGCGGCTCGCGCAGGGTCGAATTCAGGCAGTGCAACACCACTTGCTGGCGGTAGCGGCCGTCGTCGCGGTAGGCGAGGTAGCGGCCGCCGCCGCAGGCGTCGGCTAGGGCGCGATCGATCCGCCATGCGCCCAGGCGCTCGCCGATGCGGGGATCGGCGGGCCCGGCGTGCGCGTGTTCGGGCGAGGCCAGCACCGCCAGATGGGCGACCAAGCCGCTGGGCAGCTCGTCGTCCAGGGCATGGCGGCAGCCGTCGGCGCGCAGCAGATGGGCCAGGGCCCCGTGCAGGCGCGGATTGGCGTGCTGGAGCGATTGCAACCATTCCGCACGTTGCGCCGCCGGCAGGTCGACGTAGTCGTCGAACAGGTCCAAGGCGCGAAGCTTGAGTTCGTCCATGGGTAAGCGGTGAGGCCGGCGGTGGGCGCGGTTGCGCCTGACACAGCAGATATCGCCGTGGCGCGCGGCATCAGGGCATGCAGGGGACACCGTTCGTCGCTGGAAAGACGAATCTGCGACCGGGTTAGCGCTTAGCGGTTCCGCTGCCGGGCTGCGCGCCGCCCTTAGGCAGCGCCGCAGTCAGATTGGTAGTGGAATTTTTACGTACGAAATATGTTCCATTTCCGCAGTTCTGGGCGCGTCGAAGGACCGCGGCCTTGAGCGCGTACGGCGGAATGCCTTGCGCCGGCGGCGCCGACAGCATGGCGCCGTCGCGCAAGGCGGTCAGATAGGCGCGCGATTCGCGGGTGGCGGGGCCCTCCGGTCCCTGGCGGCGCAGGTCGTCTTCGGCCGACTGGGTCAGCAGCGCCGCCGCATCGTCGTCGCGGCAGGTCTCATAGGCGTACAGCGCGCGGAACATCAGGCTCTCGTGGATGCCGGCGCTGGCGACATCGCTGTCGTCGGCGACATCGGCGGCCACCTGCCGCGCGAAGGCGGCGTCGGCGCGCGCGCGCTGTCCTTGCAGGTAGTCCAGCGAGATCGCCATCTGGCTGACCAGGCGGGTGAACGCGTCGTCGGTTTCGTAGTAGCGGGCCGCATCGGACTGGGCATGGCGCAGCAAGGCCTGCGCACGCGGCAGGTCGGCCGGCGTGCCGCGCAGCATCAGCACGCGCGCCAGCAGCTGCGCCTCGCGCGAGGAGGGCAGGCCGGCCTTTTCCTTGATGCGCAGGTTGTCGCTGAGCAGCGTTTCGATCTCGGCTGGATCGTCGGGCCGCTGGTTGCGCGGCGACAGGCTCAGCAGGCGCATCGCCAGCACGGTGTTCGCGCGTACCGTGGTTTCGTGGTTCCGGCCCAGGGTCCGCTCGCAGATCTGGGCGACTTCGCGCAAGGGAGCGATGCTGTCGCGGTTGTCGCCCGGCGCGGTGTAGGACGCGATCATCGACGCCATCGCGTATTCGGGGTGGTTACGCCCGTACGCGGCTTCGATCATCGCCAAGCCGGCCAGCAATTGCCGACGGGCGATCACCTTGCTGCCGGCCAGGTATTGGGTATAGCCGAGCAATATCCAGGCGCGGCCGGTCTTGGGATGGTGCTCGCCCAAGGTGCGTCGGCGGCTTTGCAGCAGGCGTTCGCTGAAGGCCGGGTCGACCCGGCGGCTCTTACGCAGCAGCATCATCACCAACTCGTCGCGGCCGTCGTCGGCGAGCACGGTGTTGGTCTTGTCGGCCAGCGCGATCGCCGAACTCAGATCGGCTTGCGCCTGTCGGAAGTAGGACACCCGCGAACGATAATTGCCGCGCCGGATCAGCACCTGCGCCTGCAGTTCTTCGTTGCCGGGCCCGAGTGCGCGCGCCTGCGCGACGGCTTCGTCCAGCGTGCGCAGCGCGGCCGGCGGATGGCCTTGCCCCCACTCGGCCTGGGCGAGTTCGGCGCTGAAGTTGACTTTTTCCCGGCGCGCGGACGCGTCGTTGCGGTCCGCCAACTGCGTCAGACGGGCCGTGGCCAAGCGCGCGGCGTCGTCGAAATGCGCGCGTGCATTGAGCATCGAAACCTGGGTGGCCGACACGTAGCCGTCGTCGTCCCCGACCTCGCCCAGGGCGCGCATCGCCTCGGCGGCCAGGTCTTCGGCGCGCTTGTAATCGCCGATCACCGCGTTGCCGCGCGCGAGCGTGGCCAGGCTGTGCGCGAGCAGTTGCGGGTGGTCGTGCAGCGACATTTGGCGCAGTTGCGCCTCGGTCTTGTTCAACAGGGCGCGCGAGGAAAACGGCGCGCTGCCGAGCCCGGACAAGGTGGCGGTGCCCAGCGTGGACGCGAACAGTTGGCCAACCGCGAGGGTGGCGCGCGCCTCGCGCGCGGCGCGCTGGCCTTGCCATAGGGTGATGCCGGTGCCCGCGATCAAGACCAGCAATAGCGACGCGGCCAAGGCGGTCGCGGCGCCGTTGCGACGCATCAGCTTGCCCAGGCGGGCCAGGCGGCCGAGCGGGCGCGCCAGCACCGGCCGACCTTGCTGCCAACGGCGCAGGTCGGCGCCGAGCTCGCTGGCGCTGGCGTAACGGTCTTGCGGTTGCTTGGCGACCGCCTTGAGCGCGATCGCGCTGAGGTCGCCGGCCAACGCGTCGGCCAAGGCCGCGACGCTGCGCGCGCCGCGCTGCCGCGCCACCGATGCGGGCGTCGACGCCTGCAGCAGGCGCTCCATGGGCTCGGCGGCCGCGGAACTCCAGCCGGGCATGAGTTCGTGCAGGCTGTGTTTGGGCGCCGGCCATTGCGCGCACAGCAGGCGATAGGCCAGCACGCCCAGCGAATAGATGTCGACCGCGGGGCCGCGAATGCCGTCTCGCAGGCTTTCCGGCGCGCTGTAGTCGGGCGTGGCCGCGAGCTGCGGATCGGCAAGCGCGCTGCCGGTGAACAGCGAGGAAATGCCGAAGTCGACCAGATGCAGATGGCCATCCGCGGTGACCAACAGGTTGGCCGGCTTGATGTCGCCATGCAGCACGCCCTGCGCGTGCGCATGCGCGAGCGCTTCGCAGGCCTGGATCAACAGGCCCACGCGGGTGCGCACATCGGCGTTGCGGGCGTCGCACCATTCGTCGATCGGGGTGCCGTCGACATAACGCATCGCGAACCAGGGCCGGCCATCGCCGTCGATGCCGCCATCGACCAGACTGGCGATGCCGGCGTGGTCCAGGCGCGCCAGGTGATGGCGCTCGTCCAGGAAGGCGGCGACCAGATCGGGCGAGACCAGTTCGTTGCGGATGCACTTGAGCGCGACGCGCTGCTGGTAATGGCCGTCGTCGCGATGCGCCTCGTAGACCGCGCCCATGCCGCCGCGCGCGATCAGGCGTTGCAGGCGCCAGGGCCCCAGGTGGGTACCGATGCGCGATTGGTCGGCGCAGTGCGCGTCGTCGTCGGGCGCGTCCTCGGAGTTGGCGGGCTGCTTGTCGGCCAGGAAATCCACGGCCGAGCGCCGCAAGACGACCTCGTCGCCGGCGTCGGCGTCCAGCAGCGCGCGCAGGGTCGCGTACAGCGGCGCGTCGCTGCGCGCCAGCGCCGCCAAGGCGCGCTCGCGCGCGGCCGATGGCATCGCCACGTACTCGTCGAACAATGTCAACGCACGCACGGACAAGGAGGTCATGGCGGTGTCGGCCAGGTCGGGCGTCCTGCGTTCAATGAGGTCTTACGTCGAGCCGTCGTCCGTGCCGCTCGGGTCCAGGGATGCGGCCAGGAAAGCGCGCGCTTTGCGCCAGTCGCGCCGCACCGTACGTTCGGTGACGCCTAGTACTTGTGCGATCTCCCCTTCGCTCATGCCGGCGAAGTAGCGCATTTCCACGACCTGACCCAGGCGCGGATCGACCGCGGCCAGATCGGTGAGCGCGCGGTCGATCGCGACCAACTGATCCAGTTCCGGGTCGTAGGAGGGTTCTTGTACGGAATCGATTTCGCCGGGGTGGTAGTGCTCGGCGCGCTTGCTGGCCTGCAGGCGCCGCACTTCGTCCAGCACGGCGTAACGCATCGCGCGCGACAGCACCGACAACAGATGCTGGCGATTGTTGAGCGTGACCTCGTCCTGGTTGAGGCGCAGCCAGGTGCGGTTGATCAGCGAAGTCGGCGAACGCTCGCTGCCGCGCCAGCGCCGGCGCAGGTGCAGCCCGGCGACTTTATGCAGTTCCTGATACAGCAAGGTGTAGACCCGGTCCCAGGCGCCGGCCTGGCCGTTCTGGGCGGCCAGGATCAGTTGGGTGACGGAATCCATGGTGTCGCAGCCGAATTCGAACCCGGACGGGCTGCCGTCCGGGGTGCCCTGAAGCGCTTCTTGGGCCTGCTGCGTCATGGTATGGAGTGTTTCCGAATACGAAAGTTGTGTCCTTGAGAACGATAAATACGCCAAAGGCCGTCCACTGTCGATTGTTGCGGGCGCAACCGATGGTGAGTGGTCAGGTTTCGCTAACTAAGCGCTGTGCGACGCAGGTGAAAACCCCTACGTTTTGTTAGTGATATGCGGTGATTGCCCGCCCGAGCCGTAGCAGGTTTTGCGTTGCACACGGGCTGTGCGCGGGCATCGCACGGTGCTTCCCTGCCACGCCGACGGACGGCGTCATTTCTCCCGGAAGGCGATGCTGTCGTGGGCGACGTTAGTGCTTCGCACTCCGTCATATTGTGACGATCGTCGCTTTCCGTGGCCGGTGCGCTCAGGCGGTTATGGCGGCCAGCCGCGCGCGCAGCGTCGCGTAGTCGGCGCGCAGGGGTTCGGCCGACGCCGGGCGCGCCAAGGCCTCGGCCAGGGCGTGGGGCGGCGGCACCGCGCGACCGACCAAGGGCTCGACGATGCTGTCGAACTTGGCCGGATGCGCGGTCGCGACCACCGCCCACGGCCGGCTATCGCCTTGCGCGCGCAAGCCTTCCAACAGGTGCAGGCCGGTGGCGGTATGCGGGCAGGGCACGATGCCGTGGCGCTGCGGTGCGCGTCGGATGGTGTCGGTGATGGTGGCGTCGTCGACGGCGGTGGCGACGATCGCGGCACGCAGTTGCGCGTCGCTGCCGAACCAGTGGCGCAGGCGCTCGTAGTTGCTGGGCGCGCCCACGTCCATGGCGTTGGCGAGGGTGGCGCGGGTCGGCTGCGCGGCGTAATCGGCGCCGGCGAAGTAGCGCGGCAGGGTGTCGTTGGCGTTGGTGGCCAGGCGGATCTCGCCGATCGGCGCACCCATGCGTTGCGCGACCAGGGCCGCGCAAGCGTTGCCCAGATTGCCGGTGGGCACGATGAAGTTGAGTGCTTGGCCGTTGCGCGCCTGGTGCTGTGCGGCGGCATGCGCGTAGTAGGCGGCCTGCGGCAGCAGGCGCCCCAGGCTGATGCTGTTGGCCGAACTCAGAGATAAGGTTGCGCGCAGGGCCTGATCGGACAGCGCCTGCTTGGCCAGGCGCTGGCAGGCGTCGAAATCGCCGTCGACGCGATAGGCCTGGACGTTGTCGCCCCAGCAGCCCAGGCCGTGGGCCTGGCGCGGCGAGACGCGGCCGTCGGGGTAGAGGATCGCCACGCGGAAGCCGGGCCGGCGATGGAACGCCGCCGCGACCGCGGCGCCGGTGTCGCCGGAGGTCGCGACCACGATGGTGGTGGTCGGCGCGTCGGGCCGGCGCAGGGCCGACAAGGCCTCGGCGAGGAAGCGCGCGGCGTAGTCCTTGAAGGCGGCGGTGGGGCCATGAAACAGCTCCAGCAGCAGGTCGTCGGCTTGCGAGAGCGCGCGCAGCGGCGCGGGGAAGTCGTAGGCGCGGCGGCACAGCTCGGGCAGGCGCTCGCGCAGGGCGGAGTCGGCGAAGTAGGGCGCGAGCAGGGCCTGCGCGGTATCGGCGAGCGCGTCGCGCGCGGGCTGCGGCGGCAGCTGCGGCAAGGCTTCGGGTACGTAGAGACCGCCATCGGGCGCGAGTCCGGCCGAGAGCGCGGCGTCGATCGAAGTCGCGGGCGTCTGGCCGCGCGTGCTGTAGTAATTCATGGGCGGTCTCTGGGCGGGGCGGCGTGGCTGCTTGGTGCGGTCGAAGAGCAAATCCCCCTCGATCCCCCTTTTTCAAAGGGGGAGGGCCAGCGGGTTTCTGGCGGGAAGGGGGATGTGTGCGGCGGTGGGCGACCGGCGGCGGTCGAAGAGCAAATCCCCCTCGGTCCCCCTTTTTCAAAGGGGGAGGGCCGGCGGGCTTTTGCGAAGGGGGAGGACCAATGGGTTTTTGCGAAGGGGGAGGACCAGCGGGACTTCAGCGTGATGGGAGATCCGTGCAACGGCGCAAGACGAGGCACGCGACGCCCTGCTGTTCCCCCCTTTGAAAAAGGGGGGCAGGGGGGATTTGCCGTTGCCGTTGCCGTTGTCGTTGTCGTTGTTGTTGTCGCTGCCGTTATCGCCTCACTCCTCACCGATCACCTCCGCGCGCGGTCCCGCTACCGGCGTCACGTAGGCGCGCGAATCGAAGCCGGCGTCGGCGAAGGCCTGGCGCATGGCCGCCGAGGCGGCTTGCGCCTGCGCCTTGGATTCGAACCAGGCGAAACAGCTGGGGCCGGCGCCGGAAATGCTGGCGCCCAGCGCGCCGTGGGCGAGCGCGGCCGCCTTGACCGCGGCGAAGCCGGGGATCAACGGCGCGCGTCGCGGTTCGACCAGCAGATCGACCAGTCCTTCGCGCAGCAGGCTGGCGTCGCCGCGCTGCAAGCCGGTCAGGAACAAGGCCAGGTGCGCGCTCTGCTCGACCACGGTGTGCAGCGGATAGGGTTCGGCGAGCACGGCGCGCGCGCGCCGCGTTTCCAGCACCTGGTCCGGATGCACCACCGCCGCATGCAGCCACTCGGGCACGGCCAACGGAATCATGCGCGTCGCCGTCGCCATGACCACGCCGCCGAGCAGCATCGGCGCGACGTTGTCGCCGTGGCGGCTGCCGCTGGAGACCGACTCGCCGTCCAGCGCGAATTCGTACAAGGCCTCGCGCGGCAGCGGCGCGTCCAGCAGCGCGTTGGCGGCGACCACCGCGGCCACGCAGGACGCGGCTGAGCCGCCCAGGCCGGAGCCCAGCGGGATGCCTTTCTCTAGTTCCAGCTCGAAGCCGTAGTCCAGGCTGAGCTTGTCGCGCAGCGCGATCAAAGCCTGGCCGGCGGTATTGCGCGCGGCTTCCAGTGGCAGGCCGGCGGCGCCGAGGCTGTCGCCGCGGATCGCGGCGATGCGCACCGTCGGCTCGGCGATGCGGCGCACCACGGCGACATCGCGCGGGCCCTCGATGGAATGCCCGAGCAGGTCGAAACCGACCCCGATGTTGCCGACGCTGCCGGGCGCGAAGGCGCGCACGCGGGAATGGGGTGTCGCAGCGCTCATGCGCGGGCTCCGAGGGTCTGCGCGATGGAAAGGATGTCGCCGAACACGCCGGCCGCGGTGACGTCCGGCCCCGCGCCGGGCCCTTGCACCACCAGCGGATTATCCGCGTAACGGCGGGTGCGGAACTGGATCAGGTTGTCGGTGAGCGCGCCATGCAAAGCGGCATGGCCGGGCGGCGGCGAAACCACGCCGACGCTGGCGCGGCCGTCGCGGTCCAGACGGGCCAGGTAACGCAGGCCCAGGCCGGCCGCGCGCGCCTCGTCGAAGCGCTGTTTCAGCGGCGCGTCCAGCTCGGACAAGCGGGCCATGAACTCGTCCTTGGAAACCGTGCGCAGCGCCTCGGGCACCAGGCTTTCGACCTCGACCTGCTCCAGCGACAAGGCGCGGCCGGCTTCGCGCGCCAGGATCACCAGCTTGCGGGCGACGTCGGTGCCGGACAGGTCGTCGCGCGGATCGGGCTCGGTGTAGCCCAGGCGATGGGCTTCGCGCACCAGCTCGGAAAACGCGGCGCTGCCGTCGTAGCGGTTGAACAGCCAGGCCAGGGTGCCGGACAGGATGCCTTCGACCTCGGTGAGCTCGTCGCCGGTGTCCAGCAGCGAGCGCAGGGTCTGGATCACCGGCAAGCCGGCGCCGACCGTGGCCTCGTAGCGGAACTTGGCGCCGCCGTTGCGGCTGGCGGCGCGGATCGCTTCGTAGCGCGGCAGCGGGCCGGCGCCGGCCTGTTTGTTGGGCGTGACCACGTGGATGCCGGCTTCCAGCCACTGCGGGTAGTAGGCGGCGACCGCATCGCTGCCGCTGCAATCGACGATCAGCGCATGCGGCAGGTGCTCGGCGCGCACGTGCGCGGCGAAACGCGCCAGGTCCAGCGCTTCGCCCTCGGCCAGCGCTTCGACCGCGCCCTGCGGCGCCATCGCCTTGGGCGTGAGCTGCATGCGCCGGCTGTCGGCGATCGCGCGCAGGCGCAGTTCCAGTTTCGAATCCGGGTGGTGTTCGGAACTCAGGCGCGGCTGCGCATCGGCCAGCTGCGCGAGCAGGGCGCGACCGACCTTGCCGGGGCCGATCAGCCCGACCGACACGCATTGCGGCGACAGCCAGAACGCGGAGTGGGCGGCGCGCAGCGCGCGGGTGGCGTCGCGCGCGCCGATCGCGACCGAGATGTTGCGCTCGCCCGCGCCCTGCGCGATCGCGCGCACGTTCACGCGCGCCTGCGCGAGTCCGCCGAGCAGGCGCGCGGCGACGCCGGGCGTGCCGACCATGCCGTCGCCGACCGCGGCCAGCACGCATACGTCCGGGGTGACGCTGACTTCCTGGGCCTGGCCGTCGGCCATGGCATCGGCGAACGCGGCGACGATGGCCGCGCGCCCGCGCTGGGCCTGATCGGCGCGCACCACGCAGCAGATCGAATGTTCGGACGAGCCCTGCGAAATCATGGTCACCGACACGCCGGCGCCGCGCAGCGCGCCGAACAGGCGTTCGGCGGTGCCGGGCACGCCGACCATGCCGTTGCCGACCAGTTCCAGCACCGCCAGATCGTGGACCAGGCTCAGGCCCTTCACCGGCGCGCCGTCCACCGACGGCTGCGGCGTGATCAGGGTGCCGGGCGCGTCGGGATTGCGCGCGTTGCGGATGCGCAGCGGGATGCCGCGCTGCTGCACCGGCGCCAGGGTCTGCGGATGCAGCACCTTGGCACCGAAATAGGCCAGCTCGCAGGCTTCGGCATAGGACATCGCCGGCAGACAGACCGCATCGGGCACCAGACGCGGATCGGCCGACAGCACGCCGTCGACATCGGTCCAGATGGTCAGCGCGTCGGCGTCGAACAGGTGGGCGAAGATCGCCGCGGAGTAGTCGCTGCCGTTGCGGCCCAGGGTGGTCGCTTCGCCCTGCGCGTCGCGGGCGACGAAGCCGGTGACGACGATGCGTTCGCCGGGATGGCGCGCGCGCCAATCGGCCAGGCGCGCGCGGCTGGCGTCCCAATCCACGCCCACGCCCATCTCGCCCGGATGCACCACCAACACCTCGCGCGCATCCAGGCGCAGCCAGCCGGCGGCATCGCCGCCGAGCGTGGCGTGCAGCAAGTACGAGGACAGCACTTCGCCCAGCCCGGGCAAGGCGGCGGCGATGCGTTCGGCCTGCTCCTCGTTCCAGTGCCCGGCCGCGAGTCGGTCCAACTGCGCTTTGAGTTCGGTCAGTTCCTGGCGCAGCGCAGGCGCCAGACCCTGCCTGCCGCTGGGGTCGAGCTCGGCGGCGACGTCGAGGTGGCGCTGACTCAGCGTGGACCATGCCGGTTCCAGCGCCTCGCGCCCGCGTGCGGCCGCGGCCAGCGCGACCAGGGCGTCGGTGACGCCCTGCATGGCCGAGACCACGACCATGCGCGCCTGCGCGCCGTCGTCGATCAGCGGCGGAACGGCGCGGTAGCGGACGGCGTCGGCGACGCTGCTGCCGCCGAACTTGTGCACGTGGCGAGCGGGTGGGGCGGCGGGCGAGGGTGGCGCGGACGACATGGCGAGAGCTCCGTTTGGGGCTCCGCGTCGCGACTGGGGTGTGGCCGGCAGGCCGCACCCGGATCGGGTGCGGAGCGGCGTGTTTGGATCAGTTGGACACGCCCGTCCGCACCACTGGAGTAGTGGTGGTACCGGTGGTGGTAATCGCCAGCGCTCGCGCGGCCGCGCCCCGGCCTTGCGGCTGGGCGGCGATGCGGGCGGTGGCGAGGGCGGGGTGCATGCGACAGCAATAACCGAGGTTTGTGCGGTGCGTCAAGCGGCGCGGATGGCCGTCACGCTCCGCAGGCGTTCGCCGGGCGCGGCGGACCTGGCGCGCGCGCGCGGATCAGCGCGGCTTCTTCGCGCGCGGCGCGCGCTTGGGCTTGGCCGGCGCGGGCGGCGGATCGCTCGCTCCCCAGGGCGGCGGCGGGGTCGCGATCGGCCGGGTCAGGTCGAACTCGACCCGGAACAGACGCCCGGGGCGCGCCAGCTTGTAGACGAAGCGGCGGCCGCTATCGAGTTCGATCGTCCATACGTTCTGCGCGGCCTCCGGCCGGCCCATGCGCCGGAACAGCGAACGCGAATCGGCATCCGCCGGGAATTGCGCTTCGGCGCTGTCGGCCGAGATCGCGATCTGCGCGCTGTCGCCGCCGTAGTGCGACAGAGGATCGGCGGCGCCGTCGGCGTGGCGGTGGTCGTGCTTGAGCCGCAGCTGGTGCCCGCGCGGGCTCAGCACCCAGGTGCGCGAGCGGTCGCTGCCGACGTGAAAGGGGATGCGGATCTCCTGCTTGTCGCATTCGCGCACGTGCATCACCAGGGCGCGGCCGGAATAGGGATCGGCCGCGTTCTCGGGGATGTCGGCGACCACGCGCCCCAGGTAGGCCTTGCCGCACAGGGCGGACAGGCGTCGAAACAGTTCGTGAGCGTCGTCGGCGACCGGTTCGGGCGCCGGCTCGCCGCGGAACGGCCATAGGGAGCAGGCGCTGGTCGCCAGCACGACGCAAAACAGGGCGATCAGGCGCGGCGAAGGTGGGTTCATGCGGCCGGAGCGTGCGTCGAGGTGATGACGTCATCGTGGCACGCGGTGCAGCCGTGCCGATAGGTGCAACCAATACGCTTCTAACGCACATCCGAGGCGCGCGATGTGAATACGGAAGCGGGGGGGCGTCCGGGCTTTCGATCGCCGATCCGGGCGGCGCCGGCCCGGCGGAATGGCTCATGTCGGAATGTAATAACAGAATTGGAGAATTGGTCTCATTTGAAACTAAATGAACGGGCCTGCGTCTCACGACAGCGCGGGCCATGCGCGCGAGAGTTTTTTTGCTGCGCGTTCCTCAAGGGCGACGGATGCCAGTGGAGTGGCGGGACGTTTAGCCGGACGTCACGGCTCGGCGCCGGGCCCGACGGCTGGGGCAGGCGCACGCAGTTCGCCCATTCGTTCATTCAAGGAGCAAGGCAATGAAGGACATATCCAAGGCAAGAAAGACGCTGCTGGCGTGCTCCATGGCGCTGGCGATCAGCGGAGCGGCCACGGCGGCGGAACCGGCCGGCGGCGGGCTGGCCGGGCGGGATCTGATCTACAGCTACGACGAGATGTTCGACTTCGACATCGACGCCTACCTGGCCAAGCGCGCGCCGCATCTGTCGCGTTACGGCGAGACGATCTCGCACTGGGCCGGCTACAGCGGCATCAGCCCGAAGGTGCTGATCGCATTGATGGAGCAGCAAAGCGGCGTGGTCACGCGCCGGCGCGCGGCGGCCGACGGCATGAGCCGGCCGTTCGGCAAGCTCGCCCAGAGCCGCGACTTCAGCGCGCAAACCCGCGAAGTGGCGGTGGCGCTGCGCGAGGCGCTGTACGCGCAGGACGCCGCCGACGCCAAGGGGCCGGTGTCGCTGGCGCGCGTCAATCCGCTGCAGACCTTGTTCGCGCGCACGGGCGTGAGTGCGGCCAGTGCGGCGCTGAGCGGCGACAGCGAGTTCCAGCAGGTCTACGCCAGCCTGTTCAACGAGACCCGCAAGGCGGCGACGCCGTCGCCGCGCTTCGCGGCGCAGGCCGGTCCGGACGTGGGCGCCCTGGCGGGGCCGGCGAACGGCTTTCTGCAGTTCCCGTTCCCGCGCGGTCAGCGTTGGCATGTGGGCGGCGCGCATACCAACACCGGCTCGGGCAACTACCCGATGTCGTCGCTGGACATGTCGATCGGCGGCGGCTGGGGCAGCAACCAGAGCAATACCTGGGTGTCCTCGTCGGCGGCGGGTTCGTTCAAGCGCCACTCGTCGTGTTTCGCCGAAGTCGTGCATAGCGGCGGCTGGTCGACCACCTACTACCACCTGATGAACATCCAGTACGCCACCGGCGCCAGCGTCGCGGCCAATACCCGCATCGCCAATCCGGCCAACACCCAGAGCCAGGCGCTGTGCAACGGCGGCTCCTCCACCGGCCCGCACGAGCATTGGTCGCTCAAGTCCAACGGCAGCCACTACCACCTCAACCAGGTGTATCTGTCGGGCTTCCTGATCACCGCGACCGGCAGCAGCTACGACACCAACTGCAATCGTTTCTATCTGACCAAGAACGGAACCAAGTACTGCTCGGGCTACTTCACCAACCCGTGATGCACGCGGGCGCGCCGGCGCCCGTGGTTTTCCCCGTGGCGCGTCCGGCCGGCGAATCCGGCCGGACGTCGCCGCGCTAGCGGAGCGCTCGCGCGTGGACGCCTTATCGGGGCTTGCCGGATGAGACGACTCCGCCATTGCCGCTGGTGGTAAACAGGAAGCGCGCCTCGGACGAGCCGTCGGGTAAGCGGATCAGGCGATGGGAAAAGACGGGCATGGGCAGGGTCGTCTGCTCGCGGAACTCGCGGGTCCATGCATTGAACGCTTTGCCCTCCTTGCCGACGTTGATCAAGCCCGCGCAGAATCTGAGGCCACAGGCGAAACGGCCCAGGGGGGCCAGCTCAGGGTGGCGTTGTAGCGACGCTTCGATTTCCATGCGGTAGGCGGCACTGCGCTCGCTCGCCTCCGCGGTGCTCCCCGCCTGCAGCGATACGATGAAATTGTCGAAATTCTTGGCGCCCAATGCGGCTTGCGCGTTGTCGTTGACCATGTCCTGGGTCAGCAATGCGGCCTCTATAGGCGGCAAGGCCTGCGCGCCGTTGGCATGGTCGTTTCCAGCGGAACGCTGAGCGGGATAGGGCGACGTCTGCCGCGCGTCCGACGGCTCGGAATAGGCGCTCGCCTCGCTTCCGTCCGTCCGCGTTTCCGGCGCGTCCGAGGCATCGTGCGCAATGGGCGCATTGGCCGCTCCCTCCGGTGCCCGCCGACCGACGAACCAAAACGCGGTGGCGACGGCCGCCAAGACCACGACGGCAACAATCAGTTTTCGCATTCGGGATGTCCTCGATCAGCGGTGATTAATAGCCAAGATGGCGACGCGATCCCGCTCAGCCGCCCCACGGCGGCGGAGGCGGCGCGATCGGCTGGCTGAGGTCGAATTCGACCCGGAACAAACGCCCGGGGCGCGCGAGTTCGTAGACGAAGCGCTGCGCGTCGATCTCGACCGCCCACACGTTCGGCACCGAGACCTCGCGGCCCAGTTTGCGGAACATGTCCTGGCTGTAGGCGTCGGCCGGAAATTCGTAGCGGCCGGCGATCTCGCCCGGGCGCTGCACGCCGGGCGCACGCTGATCGCCGCCGTACTGGGTGAGCGCATCGGGGCTGCCATCTGCGTGGCGATGATCGTGCTTGAGCCGCAGCCGGCCGTCGTGCGCGCTGAATACCCAGGTGCGCGAACGGTCCTCGCCGACATGAAAGGGCACGCGGATCTCGGTCAGGCCGCAATCGCGTACATGCATGATCAGCGGCTTGCCGGCGAAGGGATCGTCCGCGCTCTTGGGCGTGTCGACCACGACGCGGCCGGCGTAGGCCTTGCCGCACAGCGGGCGCAGGCGCTGCAGCGGATCGGCCGGGTTCGGCGCGGCAGCGGCATTCGGCGTCGCTGGCGCGGGCTTGGGCGCGGGCGCGGCGCAGGCCGACAGGGCCAGGAGGAGCGCTGCCGCCCATCCGGCAGGGCCTACGGCGATACGAGG
Organism: Lysobacter sp. Root983; assembly: GCF_001429345.1. Lineage (NCBI taxonomy): Bacteria > Pseudomonadati > Pseudomonadota > Gammaproteobacteria > Lysobacterales > Lysobacteraceae > Lysobacter > Lysobacter sp. Root983. The sequence goes on along the minus strand of NZ_LMJO01000016.1, from coordinate 341,729 downwards.
CGAGGAAAGCTGACTGGGGTGGCTGGGCATCGTCACACGCTAGCCTGCGCGGCCACCGCAGGCAATGCGCGGACGCCAGCGCGCACAGGCCCGGCGCGCGCGGCGGACGCGCCCGCCGGAATCCGCTCGTGCCAGCCTGGGCGCGGATTGGCGCCGACCCGAATTTCCATGTCTAATGCGCACTGAAGCGGGGGTACCGCGGCGGTTCCAGGCCGGCGGTTGAGACAGTCCCTTCGAACCTGATGCGGTTGAGACCGCCGTAGGGAAGCTTCGCCGGCCGCGCTTCGCGTCCGTGCGCCGCCCGCTTTGTGCGAGTCCCTCGCATGCGCCCGCACGTTTCGTGCGGATGTCTTCATCAAAAAGCGGATCCGATCCCATGAATGCGGTGCCCTCCGAACTGCTGCAGCAGGCCGAACGTCTTTCGGCCGACGTCGTGCGTCCGATTCCCGGTTCGCGCAAGATCCACGTCGAAGGTTCGCGTCCGGACCTGCAAGTGCCGATGCGCGAGATCGCGCTGGCGCGCACGCCGACCATCTTCGGCGGCGAGGACAACGCCGCGCTCGCGGTCTACGACACTTCCGGCCCCTACACCGATCACGACGTCGAGATCGATCTCGCCGCCGGCCTGAAGCCGCTGCGCGCGAACTGGATCGCCGAGCGCGGCGACACCCAGGCGCTGAGCGGGCTGTCGTCGGAGTTCGGACGCAAGCGCGAGCACGACCCCAAGCTGGCCCACGTGCGCTTCGGCAACCGGCCGCTGCCGCGCCGCGCGATCGCCGGCGCCAACGTGACCCAGATGCATTACGCGCGCCGCGGCATCGTCACCCCGGAGATGGAATACATCGCGATCCGCGAGAACCAGCGCCTGGAAGCGATCCGCGAGGCCCACCTGCTCAACCAGCACGCCGGCCACAGCTTCGGCGCCGACATCCAGAAGATCATCACGCCGCAGTTCGTGCGCGACGAGGTCGCTCGCGGCCGCGCGATCATCCCCAACAACATCAACCACCCGGAAAGCGAGCCGATGATCATCGGCCGCAACTTCCTGACCAAGGTCAACGCCAACATCGGCAATTCGGCGGTGTCCTCGGGCATCGCCGAGGAAGTCGAGAAGTTGGTGTGGTCGATCCGCTGGGGCGCCGACACGGTCATGGACCTGTCGACCGGCAAGCACATCCACGAAACCCGCGAGTGGATCATCCGCAATTCGCCGGTGCCGATCGGCACGGTGCCGATCTACCAGGCCCTGGAAAAGGTCGACGGCCGCGCCGAGGAGCTCAACTGGGAGATCTTCCGCGACACCCTGATCGAACAGGCCGAGCAGGGCGTGGACTACTTCACCATCCACGCCGGCGTCTTGCTGCGCTACGTGCCGCTGACCGCCAAGCGCGTGACCGGCATCGTCTCGCGCGGCGGCTCGATCCTGGCCAAGTGGTGCCTGGCGCACCATAAGGAGAATTTCCTCTACACCCACTTCGAGGAAATCTGCGAAATCATGAAGGCCTACGACGTGGCCTTCTCGCTGGGCGACGGCCTGCGTCCGGGCTCGATCGCCGACGCCAACGACGCGGCCCAGTTCGGCGAGCTGGAGACCCTGGGCGAGCTGACCAAGATCGCCTGGAAGCACGACGTCCAGACCATGATCGAAGGCCCCGGCCACGTGCCGATGCAGTTGATCAAGGAGAACATGGACAAGCAGCTCGAGGTTTGCGGCGAGGCGCCGTTCTACACCTTGGGGCCGCTGACCACCGACATCGCGCCGGGTTACGACCACATCACCTCGGCGATCGGCGCGGCGATGATCGGTTGGTTCGGCACGGCGATGCTGTGTTACGTGACGCCGAAGGAGCATCTGGGCCTGCCCAACAAGCAGGACGTGCGCGAAGGGCTGATGGCCTACAAGATCGCCGCGCACGCGGCCGATCTGGCCAAGGGCCATCCGGGGGCGCAGGCGCGCGACAACGCGATGAGCAAGGCGCGGTTCGAGTTCCGTTGGGAAGATCAGTTCAATCTGGGGCTGGATCCGGAGCGGGCGCGCGAGTATCACGACGAGACGCTGCCCAAGGATGCGCACAAGGTGGCGCACTTCTGCTCGATGTGCGGCCCGCACTTCTGTTCGATGAAGATCACCCAGGACGTGCGCGATTACGCGAAGGAGCATGGGGTCGAGACCGATGCCGCGCTCGAAGTGGGCATGGCCGAGAAGTCGGCGGAGTTCCTGGCGGCCGGAGCGGAGCTCTATCGGGCCAGCTAAGCCGTCGCCCCGGGTGGCCCGGGGCGCGACGCGGTCGAGTGGAGGCGGCGATGTCCGCCTCCACCCGTCACCTGGGGCGAGCCGGCCTTATTCGGCCAGGCAGCGCATCAGCTTTTCGTCTTTCAGCAGGCTGTTGATCGCTTGCGAGACGACGTCGTTGACGAACAGGTTGTTGGACTTTGCGCCCTGCACTATCTGTACGTTCTTGCGGTACTCGCCGCGGTACATCTGCTCGTAGGGACGCGCATTGCCCTTGATGCAGATGCCCTTGAGCAGGAACTCGATGTTGAGCTTACCTGCCCAGAACCCGGAGTTGAGCACGTAGTCGAGGTTGCGGATTTCCACGCGCAGTTGGTTCTCGAGCGGGCCATTGGTGGCGAAGCCCTGCTTCTGCAGGCCCTGCACGATGGACGCTTCGAGGATCTTGGGCAGATCGCCGTCCACGGTCAGCTGTTCGCCGATACCGGACACGCCGCGTGTTCCCAGCGTCGAGCGCGGACGCTCGTCTGCGACATTGACCATGGTCAGCTTGCCGGAGCCGATCGTGCTTTGCGGCGCGTCGACCTTGGGTTCGATGCGGACGGCTTGTTTCTGAAAGGCGCAGCCAGACAGCACGACTGCCGCGATCGCTACGATCGCAGTCCTGAATAACGACATTTCGGTGTTCCCCCTGGTTTCATACGACCGCCCGCGTCGGGCGGCGGTAGATTCTCGGGGACGCTGATGGCCCATACAAGCGCGGTGCGACGAACCGAATCGGCGCGTGCACGCGGGCGCAGCGCCGGTGGTTGCGGACTGCGTTGAGCGCAGGCATTGCCGCCCGTCGCGGTGCGGTGCAGTTGCTGGAGAGGGGGCGTCGCAGCGGTCCGTGTCTTGGATTTCGAAAGAATTCGATATCCCGGCCTTTCGAGTCGACTCTGGCGGCGCTACCCGAGGGCGGCCTCAGACCGACGCTTCGGCACCGCCGCGACCCGATCCCCGCCCCCTGTGCGCCGCCCGCCAAGTCCTGCACACTCCGCCGCATGAGCGACCGCAACTACGCCTCCTTGAAATGGCGCGCCATCGCGCGCCGGCATCCGTCGGCGTTTCTGCTGGCCGCGCAGCTGCTGAGCATGCTGGCCTATCCGCTGTTCGAGCCCTCCGGCGGCGGGCGAGTCGTGTTCGGCGCGTTCGGCGTGCTGGTGCTGACCCTGGCGGTGTGGGTGGTGGACCGCAGCCCGGCGGTCAAGTGGATCGCGTGGCTGCTGGCGGTGCCGGCGTTCGCGCTGTCGATCCTGTCGGTGCTGATAAGCAGCGACCTGCTGCTGGTGGCCTCGTCGGCGCTGGAGGCGCTGCTTTATTTCTATGCCGCCGGTAGCCTGATCGCCTACATGATGAGCGACCACCGGGTCACCGCCGACGAGCTGTTCGCGGCGGGCGCGACCTTCACCTTGCTGGCCTGGGGATTCGCCTACGCCTTCCTGGTCTGCCAGGCCTGGTACCCCGGCAGTTTCGTCGGCGCCGAGCGCCCGGGCGAGCCGCGGACCTGGATCGAACTGTTGTTCCTGAGCTTCACCAATCTTTCCGCGGTCGGTCTGGGCGACGTGATTCCGCTGGGCTCGGGCGCGCGCGTGCTGGTGATGCTGGAGCAGTTCGCGGGCGTGGGCTACATCGCCGCGGTGGTGTCGCGTCTGATCGGCTTGACCATCCTGCGCCAGGAGCGTCGTTGAGCCCGACGCCGATCGGGCGCGGCCGGGCCCGTCGTTAAGCACGCATGCAGCGAAGGCGCGGAAAAAAATCGCGCCCCGGCCCCGTGAAGGCCGCGACGCGAAAGTGGAACGATACGTTCTGTAGGACGTCGGCGAGAGAGGGCCTGTGTGCCACCCGCGATGAATGCGGAGGTACCCGGCGACGTTAGAATGGCGGCCTCAGGCGCGTTAGCCCGTTCGCGCCCCAGCGTTGTGCCGGGTATGGCCGTTGGCCTTACACGTCTTCAGGCACATGACGCCGTAGCGGACCGCCGCGACCATTGCAGGATTCATGTCACGACCCCCCGAGCCATCGCCGCCGCCGCTGCCGTCCGAGCGACTGCGCGTGGGCGACTGCCTGGTCGACGTGCCGCTGCGCGAGATTCTCGCGCCCGGCGCGCGGCGGGCGCGCCGGATCACGCCCAAGGCCATGGGCGTGCTACTGAGCCTGGTCGAGCACCAGGGCCGGGTCGTGAGCCGCGATGCCTTGCTGACCGAGGTCTGGCCCGACACGCTGCCGACCAACGACGTCATCACCCAGGCCATCACCCAACTGCGCAAGGCCTTCGACGACGAGCGCGGCAATCCGCGCTACATCGAAACCATCGCCAAGAACGGCTATCGCCTGCTCACGCCGGTGGTCTGGCTGGACGCCGCATCGGACGCGCCCGCGCGCGCCGAACGCGCGCGTCAGGATGCGGCGCTGGTCGATCCTTCGCGCACCACCGCCGAACATCCGGCGTTTCCCGAGCCGCGGCGCGACGAGACGGTGGCCGCGATCCCGGTCGTCGCCGCGCCCAGCGCGCGCGGCGCTTGGACTTCGATCGTCGGCGCGATCGTCGCGGTGTCGGTGCTGGTCGGCGCGATCCTGCTGTGGTCGATGTTGCGCACGCCGGCGCCGCAGGAGGTGCGCGCCAATAGCGCGATGCCCCTGCCCAGCGAGCGCCCCTATCGCCTGATCACCTCGATGCCGGGTTTCGAGCTGGCGCCCACGCTGTCGCCGGACGCCTCGATGGTGGCCTACGTCGCCATCCCCGAGCGCGCGCGCGCGACCGCGATCATGGTCCAAACCACCGACCAGACCCAGCCGCGCGTGCTCAGCCATCCCGGCGGCAACGCCGAGGACAGCGCGCCGGCCTGGTCGCCGGACGGGCGTTGGATCGCGTTCGTGCGCCTGGACCCGGGCGTCGCCTGCCGGATCATGATGATCGCGGCCAACGGCGGCGCCGAGCGCGAGGTCGGCACCTGCGACCACCGCAGCCCGCCCAGCTTCGACTGGACGCCCGACAGCCACGGCCTGGTGTTCGGCAGCATGCCCACCGCGCTGGGCGTGGCCGGCATGCGCCAGCTCGATCTGGCCAGCGGCGAATGGACCGCGCTCAACTACCGCCGCGGTCGCGACGATCTCGACACCGCACCGCGCTACTCGCCGGACGGACGCTGGATCGCGTTCGTGCGCAATGCGCCGCTCGGCGATTTCTGGCGCGTGCCGGCCGAGGGCGGGGAAGCCGAACGCCTGACCGAGCTGCGCGCCGACGTGCGCGGCTGGGACTGGTTGCCCGACGGCAGCGGTCTGTTGTTCGGGCGCGCCTCCGACGGCGACGTGCGCATGTACCGGCTCGACTTCGACAGCGGCCGGATCACCGACACCGGCATCGCCGACGCCCAGAGCCCGGTGTCCGCGCGCAGCCGCGAGGCCGCGGTGTTCGTGCAGCGCAAACCCTATTTCGGTCTGTACCGGGTGATGGTGCCGGAGCATTCCGGCGGCCTGGTGCACGTGGTCGAACCGCTGTTTGCGTCTTCGGCGCGCGACGTGCTGCCTTCGATCGCGCCGGACTCGCGCCAGATGGTGTTCGTGTCGGATCGCTCCGGCAGCAACGGCCTATGGTGGGCCGATCTGGAGCGGCCGGAATCGCTGCGCATGATCGCCGGCGTGCAGCCGGCCACCCGTTACGTCTCCAACTGGTCGGCCGACGCGCGCAGCGTGCTGGTCAGCGGCCGCGACCGCGACGGCCGGGCGGTGGTGCACGAGGTGGTCCCGTCCAGCGGCCGGGTTTCGCAGCTGGACCTGCCGCTGACCGAACCGGTGCAGGCCCTGTACCTGCCCGACCCGGACCGGATCCTGGTCCTGGCCGGGGCCGGCGACGGCCATCTGCGCCTGCACCTGTTCGACCGCCGCCACAACCCGATGAAAGCCCTGGCCACGATCGACGACGTGTCCCAGGTCCAGCTGGACCCGGTCGGCCAGCGCGTGCTGTTCACCCGGCCCACCCGCAGCGGTCTGTGGCAGGCCGACCTGGCCCTGACCGCAGGCAGCGTGCGCGAGCTGAACGCGGAAATGCCGATCTCCGACCGCTACCGTCTGTGGGCGGTCGCCGGCGACGGCCAGATTCGCTACCTCGAACAGCTGCAGAGCTGTGCCGCACGCCTGCGTCGCATCGGCCTGGGAGACGCCACCACGTCACCGCCGCTGTGCCTGGACCAAAGCCGCCGCGCCGCCATCAACGGTTTCTCGGTCAGCCCGCGCGGCGACGCCGTGTACGTGGCTCTGGTCGAGTGGGATGGCGCTGATATCGGTTACATGGACCTGTTGCCCGCGCCGAAGACCGAAGTGCCGGGTTGGTTCAAGTAATTGATCCAAAAGCGAAACATGCTTTCGGAAGTTCTTCGGTTTTGCTCTCGTTGCGATTTCGCATAACTGTCCGACAACTTTCCTGAAGCCGCACTCCGGCTCCGGCAAAACCTTTGGCCATTCTCGGCACATGAGGTGGACCAATGGAGCAATCGCAATGGGCGGATCGCGGGCAGCTGCTGCAGCTCGACAGCCCGGACAACGCAGCGCTGGGTAGCTGCGTCGGCGTCTCCCGCCTCGGCAGCGCACAGCTGTCGGGCGCCAACTTCTCGATCTGGGTGCAGCTGCGAGGCGCGTCCTGGGTCGAAGCCAAGGAAGGCAAGTTCCGTCTGCGCCGCGGCGACTGGATCGCCTTCGAGCGCGACTCCAAGCCGGTGCTGCAGGCCGACCGCCACGGCCTGTGCGTGGGCCTGAACCTGAGCGCGGACGCGCTCAAGGCGATGGCGCGCTTCACCGACTGCGGCCTCTATGCCGGCCGCGGTCGCATGACCCGGCGCGACGCCCGCGTCGCCCTGCGCCTGTGGCGCCAGGCCAGCGTGCACGCCGCCGACACCGAGGCCCCGGCCGAGGTCACCGCGCTGCGTCCGATCCTGCTGCACCTGGCCGGCATCCAGCGCGAGCTGGCCGCGCGCATCCCGCGTTGCCCGGGCCGCTCGCGCAGCCGCAAGCGTCAGGTGTTCGGCCGTCTGCAGCGCGCACGCCTGTATCTCGAAGGCAATTGCGATCGCGTGGTGCGCATCAGCGAACTGGCCGAACTGACCAGCTTCTCCAGCTGGTACTTCTCCAAGACCTTCCACAGTCTTTATGAAGAGAGCCCGCAGGCCGCATCCGCGCGCATGCGTCTGGAGCACGCCGCCGACTTGCTCAAGAGCACGACGATGATGATCGGCGAGGTCGCCGCGGCCAGCGGCTTCGACAACTGCTGCAGTTTCGCGCGCGCGTTCCGCGCACGCTTCGGCGTATCGGCCACGCGTTATCGCAGCGCGGCGGCGAGCGGAGCGAATGCGCGGACCGATTCGGCAAAGTCCACGGGCGTCGTGCGTAAAGCCGCGTGAGTTCGGCGCCAACGATGCGGAATCGCGCACATATATAGATGTGCGCGCCGCGACGCATCGGCGTGCAGTGAGAACGACGAGCGAAGCCGCTGACATCAGCGGCTTCGCTTTTTTGTTTGCGCGTGTTACGCGCGTTCGCGTTGCTTGTGCGACGACGCAGCGCGTGTGAGCTCGCGGACCGACTTGGCAAAGTCTCTCAGCGCCGCGCGCAAAGCAGCGATGGCCAGCGGAACGTAATTTTGCTGGGCGTTTTAACACGCCCATAACGATTACTGGAGAGAGATAGATGAACCATCGCAATTTGCGTCCCGCGGTGCGGCTCGGCTTGCTGCCGGCCGGTATCGCGATCGCACTGGTGCCGGCGTTTGCCAGCGCCCAAGAAGCCGATGCAGCTCCCGCCCAAGACGCTACGACGCTCGATCGCATCGAGGTCACCGGCTCGCGCATCAAGCGCGCCGACATCGAAACTTCGCAGCCGATCTTCACCCTGACCCGCGCCGAGATCGACAAGCAGGGCGTGACCTCGGTCGCCGACGTGCTGCAGCGCATCTCCAGCAACGGCGCCGCGCTGAACTCGACCTTCAACAACGGCGGCGACGGTTCCTCGGGCATCAGCCTGCGTAACCTCGGCAGCAGCCGCACCCTGGTGCTGGTCAACGGCCGCCGCTGGACCACCCAGCTCGACGGTTCGGTCGACCTCAACACCATCCCGGCCTCGATCATCGAGCGCGTGGAAGTGCTGAAGGACGGCGCGTCGACCATCTACGGTTCCGACGCCATCGCCGGCGTGGTCAACATCATCACCCGTCGCAACTTCGAAGGCGCCGAAGCCGGCGCGTACTTCGGCCAGTACAACGCTCAGGACGGCGACCGTCAGGCGTACGACTTCTCGCTGGGCGTGAGCAACGACCGCTCCTCGCTGCTGCTGGGCGCTTCCTACGTGAAGGAAGAGGCCGTGATGGCCGGCGCGCGCAAGATCTCCGCGGGCGGCGCTCCGTTCTACTCCGGCCAGAGCGGCACCGGCTTCCCGGGCTCGTTCGTCGACAACAAGGGCACCGCCGCCACCGCGGACGACGTGCGTTACGTGCTCGACGCGCAGGGCAACAAGGTCGTTTACGACTCGGCCGTGCACGGCTACAACACCGCGCCGGACAACTACCTGCTGACCCCGCAGGAGCGCACCTCGCTGTTCGCGCAGGGCACGTTCGACATCACCGACAACCTGACCTTCCGCACCGAGACGCTGTACAACCAGCGCATCTCCGAGCAGCTGCTCGCGGCCATGCCGGTCACCGGCCTGACCCTGAGCAAGGACAGCCTGTATGCGCCGGCCGAGTACAAGGGCGTGCGCGACCTGGTCGGCGTCAACCGCCGCTTCCAGGAAACCGGCGGCCGTTCGTACAACCAGGACGTCAAGAACTTCCACTTCTACGGCGGTCTGGAAGGCTACTTCAGCGTCGGCGAGCGTCAGTTCGATTGGGACGCCGGCTACCGCTACGACAAGTCCGACGAGAACACCCTGACCTACGGTCTGTTCAACCTGGCCGCGCTGCGCAACGCCTACGGTCCGTCGGAAATGCGCGACGGCAAGGCCGTGTGCGTGTCCGCTCCGGGCGGCGCCATCATCGCCGGCTGCGTGCCGATCAATCCGCTCGGCGGCCTGGGTTCGATCACGCCGGAAGGCCTGGCGTACACCGGCTTCACCGCGCACGATTCGGCCAAGGTCGAGTCCAAGAGCTACACCCTCAACGTCAGCGGCGACATCGTCGACCTGCCGGCCGGCCCGCTGGGCTTCGCCGCGGGCTATGAGCACCGCACCGAGAGCGGCCAGTTCGATCCGGACGCGTTCATCGCCGCCGGCCTGAGCACGGGCAACGCGCGTTCGCCCACCGCCGGTTCGTACTCGCTGGACGAGTTCTACCTCGAAGTCGCCGTGCCGGTGCTGTCCGACCTGCCGTTCGCCAAGCTGCTCGACTTCTCGGTCGCCACGCGTTACTCGGACTTCAGCAACTTCGGCAACACGCTGAACAGCAAGTTCGGTTTCCGTTGGAAGCCGATCGACGACCTGCTGATCCGCGGCAACTGGTCGGAGGGCTTCCGCGCCCCGAGCATCAGCAACCTCTACGGCGGCAACACCGATTCGTTCGAGAGCTACATCGACCCGTGCTCCAGCCACTCGCCGCTGCGTAGCAACCCGCAGGTCGCGGCTCGCTGCGCCGCCGAAGGCGTGCCGGCGAACTACGTCCAGCCGGGCAACGGTTCGTCGCGTCAGACGCTGGAAGCCTTCACCTGGACCTCCAACGACAAGCTGTCGCCGGAAACCTCGACCAGCAAGACCCTGGGCTTCGTCTACAGCCCGAGCTGGCTGCAGGGCTTCGACATCGCTCTTGACTGGTACAAGGTCAAGATCGAGAACGCGATCACCCGTCCGGAAGCGCAGTTCATCCTCGACAAGTGCTACGCCGGTACCCCGGGCGAGCAGGCGGCTTACTGCGGCCTGTACCAGCGCGGCGGCACCTCCGCCGGTAACCCGAACATCATCGACAACCTCGAGATGCCGCTGCTCAACCTCGCGCAGTACGAGGTCGAGGGTTACGACATGACCTTGAACTACCGCCTGCCGGAAACGGTCTACGGCAAGTTCTCGATCACCTGGGACACCAGCTACACCTCCAAGTGGATCGCCACGGCCACCAAGGACTCCGTCGCCGAAGAGCGTCAGGGCCTGTACCTGCCGAACGATCCGTACTGGCGCATCAAGTCCAATCTGTACCTGGATTGGACCAAGGGCGACTTCGGTGCGACCTGGGGCATGCGCTACAAGTCGGGCATCGACGAGGTTTGCCCGTTCACCGGCGCGAGCGCGCAGGCTTACTGCTCGGATCCGAACCGCGTGACCGCCGATGGCGCTTCGCCGCGCAATCACCTGGGCGCGACCACGTACCACGACATGCAGTTCCGCTACAACACGCCGTGGAACGCCACCGTCTCGGTCGGCGCGAACAACGTGTTCGACAAGGATCCGCCGCTGTCGCTGACCGCGAAGTACAACATGTTCGATCCGCAGTACGACCTGCCGGGCCGTTACTACTACCTGCAGTACCGTCAGCGCTTCTGATCGACGGTTGCCGTAGTAGGCAGCACGCAGTACCGGGAGGCGGGCCATGGGCCCGCCTCCTTTTTTTTGGGGCGCCGTCGTGGCGACGGCTCGACGGTCCTGTGTACGATAGGCCGGTCGCAAGCCCGGATCGCCCGATGAAATTGCAGGTGCCGTTCATCCAGTTGCCGCTGACCATCGATGCGGCGCGGCTGGCCGCCGAGATCGCCGCCTTGGGCGAGGGCCCCTGGCGCCCGCACCCGCAGGGTTTCGCCGGCAATTCGATGCTGCCGCTGGTCGCGGTGGACGGCGATCCGGCCAACGAGGCCTTCTCCGGGCAGATGCGTCCGACCCCGGAACTGTTGCGCTGCCCGTACCTGACCCAGGTGTTCGCCAGCCTGGGCGCCACCGTCGGCCGCAGCCGCCTGATGCGCTTGTCCGGCCACGCCGAGGTCACCCGCCACGCCGACCAGGGTTACTACTGGGCCGAGCGCGTGCGCGTGCACGTGCCGGTGGTGACCCAGCCGACCGTGCGCTTCGAGTGCGGCGACGCCGCGATCAATATGGCGGCGGGCGAGTGCTGGATCTTCGATACCTGGCGCCAGCACCGCGTGATCAACGATGCGGTGGAGTCGCGCATCCATCTGGTCGTCGATACGGTCGGCGGCGGCGAGTTCTGGGAGCTGGTCGCACGCGGCCGCCCGCACAATGTCGCGCCCGTCGGCTGGCCGCAGCAGGCGGTGGTGCCGCGCGCCAATGAAATCGCCGATTTCGCCTGCGAAACCGTCAACGTGCCGGCGGTGATGAGCCCCTGGGAGCTCAACGCTCACTTCGGCCTGCTGTTCGCCGATGCCGAGCCGCATCCGCAACTGCAGCAGGTGCGCCAGGCCTCGATGCGCTTCGCACGCGTATGGCAGGGCCTATGGTTCGAGTACGGCGAGCGCCCGCAAGGCCGCGCGCGTTATCGCGATGCGTTGCAGCGCTTCATCGACGAGGTCAAAGGCCCCAGCCAGACCATCCGGCTGAAGAACGAGCTGCGCTGGTTCAACGCCATGATGACCATCGTCGCCAAGTTCGCGGTGGGCAGCGAGACGCCGGCGACGGGCAATAGCGCCGAGCAGCAGCGCGCGGTGGGCGATAACGCCTAGCCGTCGCTATCCTCTCCGCCCTGCGGGGCAGCACCTTCTCCGCTTCGCGCTTCCTTCGGTCGCCGCAAGCGGGCGTGGGAATGGCAGGTGGCAACGCTGCGAAAACACGAAGGCCGCCCTGAGGCGGCCTTCGTCGTCGTACCGGAATCGCGACGGCCTCAGAACTTCGGCTTGTCGCTCTCTTCGGTGGCGTTGTAGCGCTCGATCGCTTCCAGCAGGATCTGCTTGGCTTCGGCGGCGTTGCCCCAGCCGTCCAGCTTGACCCACTTGCCCTTCTCCAGATCCTTGTAGTGCTCGAAGAAGTGGCCGATGCGGTCCAGCCAATGCTGGCTGACCTGCTCGATGTCGGAGATGTGGCTGTAGCCGGCGAAGACCTTGTCGATCGGCACCGCCAGCAGCTTCTCGTCGCCGCCGGCTTCGTCGGTCATGCGCAGCACGCCGACCGGGCGGCAGCGGATCACCGAGCCGGGGATCAACGGCAGCGGCAGCACCACCAGCACGTCGGCCGGATCGCCGTCGCCGCACAGGGTGTGGGGCACATAGCCGTAGTTGCACGGGTAACGCATCGGGGTCGACAGGATGCGGTCGACGAAGATCGCACCGGAGGCCTTGTCGACCTCGTACTTGACCGGCTCGGCGTCCTTGGGGATTTCGATGATGACGTTGATCTCTTCCGGCGGGTTCTTGCCGGTGGGGACGAGGTCCAGGCCCATGATGCGTAGCTCCGACTGCTGGTGGCCCGTCGGGGGACGGGCCGATGAAAGAGCGGGCATTCTACGCGGCCGGCTGCTGCGATGCAGCATCGACCCGGCCCAGCCGCCGGTTCGGCCCGGCGCGCGCCCGCGCCGGAGCCCGGCATGGTCAAGGATGCGCCGTCCCGGCATGCTGGGTCGCACGCAAGCCAGGGGTGTGGGCGGGCCGATCGGGTCCCGCCGCGACCGAGACCGACCAGGGAGCGACGATGCGATACAGGACAGGACTCGGCTTGGCGGCGATGCTATGCCTCGCCCCGGCCGCGACCGCCGAGGCCAGAACCGCCGGCGAGCCGGCGAGCGCCGACGAAGCGCGCACGGCCGCGCGTTTCGAGCGCATCGCCGACAGCCCGCCGCAACTGCGCATGTTCCTGCAGGCCATGCCCAAGGGCGGCGACCTGCACAACCACGCCAGCGGCTCGGTCTACGCCGAGGACTACCTGCGCTGGGCGGCGGAGCGGGGCTACTGCGTCGCCGCCGACAGCCACCGCATCGTGCGTCCGCCCTGCGAGGCGCCGGGGTCGGTCGCGGCGCGCGATCTGGCCAGCCGGGACTACGCCGCCTACAGCCGCGCGATCGATGCGTTGTCGATGCGCAATGCGACGCTGCCCGATTTCGACCGCTTCTTCGCCAGCTTCGACGGTTTCCGCGCGGTCTCGGCCGACGACGCCGGACGGGTGGTCGCGGCCGCGCGCGAACTGGCCGCCGACGATCAGGTGGCCTATCTGGAACTGATGTCGATGCCGCGCAGCGCGCAGGGCCTGCTGGACGCGGCCAAGGCCAGCGGCCAGGACGGCGGCGATCCGGACGCGCTGCTGGCCGTGTTGGCGCCGCTGCTGCCGGCCGCGATCGCCGAGGCGCGCGCGGAGCTGGATCGCGACGAGGCCGCGTTCGCCGCCTCGCATGCCTGCGCGAGCGCCGCCGCCAAGCCCGCCTGCGCGGTCGAGGTGCGCTATCAGATTCCGGTGGCGCGCCATCGGCCGCCGGCGCAGGCCTTCGCCGCGATGGTGTTCGGTTTCGCCTTGGTGCAGGCCGATCCGCGCTGGGTCGGCGTCAACATCGTCGGCCCCGAGCATCACCCGGTGGCGCAGCGCGATTACTCGCTGCACATGCGCCTGTTCGCTTACCTGAAACAGCGTCACCCCACGGTGCCTTTGTCCCTGCATGCCGGCGAACAGACCCTGGGCCTGGTCGCGCCGCGCGAGCTGCGCTACCACGTGCGCGAGGCGGTGACGGTGGCCGGCGCACGCCGCATCGGCCACGGCGTGGACATCGCCTACGAGACCGACGCGCGCGCAGTGCTGGAGCGCATGGCGCGCGAACGGATCGCGGTCGAGATCAACCTCAGCAGCAACGCGGCCATCCTCGGCGTGCAGGGCGCCCAGCATCCGCTGCGCGCCTACCTGGACGCGGGCGTGCCGGTGGTCCTGGCCACCGACGATCAGGGCGTGCTGCGCAGCGACATGACCCACGAGTACCAGCGCGCGGTGCAGGAGCAAGGCCTGCGCTATGCGCAGCTCAAGCAGCTCGCGCGCGACAGTCTGGAATACGCCTTCCTGGCCGGCGACAGCCTGTGGCAGGGGCGCGCCGGCGGCGCGCGCGTGGACGCCTGCGCGCGCGACATCGCCGCGCCGGCGTGCGCGGCCTTGTTGCAAGCCAGCGCCAAGGCACGCCTGCAATGGCGCCTGGAGCAGGAGTTCGCGCGCTTCGAACGCGGCCAGCGCTGAGCGCGCCGGAAAAGAAAACGGCGGCCGTGGCCGCCGTTTCCCGAACTCCGAAGCTTGGCGTTTACTCGAGGCGGACCTCGACCCGGCGCGCTTCCTTGGCGGTGCCGTCGCCTTCCATCTGGACCGGCTTGTCCATGCTCACGCGATCGGCGGACAGGCCCTGCTGGATCAGCCAGTCCCTGACCACCGACGCGCGCTGCTTGGCCAGATCGGCATTGCGCGCGGGATCGCCGCTGCTGTCGTGAAAGCCCGACACGCGCGCCTTCAGCGCAGGATCGCGCTGCATGCGGTGGTAGGCCTTGGACAGCACGGTTTCGAACTCGGCCGGCAGCGCCGCCGAACCGCTTTCGAAGTACAGCGTGGCCAGCGAGTCCGGCGCGACGTCGGCGGTAGCCGGCGCGGCCCCCATCGCCGGCGCCGACAGCTCCGCCACCGGCGCGCCGTGCGCGGCCGCGGCCGCGTCGGCAGGACCGGCGCCGCTGGGCAGCAGCGGCACCAGCAACAGCGCGACGATGTTGATGATCTTGATCAGCGGATTGATCGCCGGGCCGGCGGTGTCCTTGTACGGGTCGCCGACGGTGTCGCCGGTGACCGCGGCCTTGTGCGCCTCGGAGCCCTTGCCGCCGTGGTGGCCGTCCTCGATGTACTTCTTGGCGTTGTCCCAGGCGCCGCCGCCGGTGGTCATCGAGATCGCCACGAACAGGCCGGTCACGATGGTGCCGATCAGCAGGCCGCCCAGCGCCTTCGGCCCCAGCAGCAGGCCGATCACCACCGGTACCGCGACCGGCAGCAGCGAGGGCACGATCATTTCCTTGATCGCCGACTTGGTCAGCATGTCCACGGCGCGCGAGTAATCGGGCTTGCCGGTGCCTTCCATGATGCCGGGGATGTCGCGGAACTGACGGCGCACTTCCTCCACCACCGCGCCGGCGGCGCGGCCCACGGCTTCCATCGCCATGGCGCCGAACAGATACGGGATCAGGCCGCCGATCAGCAGGCCGATGATCACGTAGTGGTCGGACAGGTCGAAGGAGAACACGGTGCCCGGATGCGCGGCCTGCAGGTTGTGGGTGTAGTCGGCGAACAGCACCAGCGCGGCCAGCGCGGCCGAACCGATCGCATAGCCCTTGGTCACCGCCTTGGTGGTGTTGCCGACCGCGTCGAGCGGGTCGGTCACCGCGCGCACCTCCGGCGGCAGCTCGGCCATCTCGGCGATGCCGCCGGCGTTGTCGGTGATCGGGCCGTAGGCGTCCAGGGCGACGATCATGCCGGCCATCGACAGCATCGAAGTGGCGGCGATGGCGATGCCGTACAGGCCGCCCAGCGCGTGCGCGCCCCAGATCGCCAGGCACACCGAGATCACCGGCAGCGCGGTCGACTTCATCGACACGCCCAGGCCGGCGATGATGTTGGTGCCATGCCCGGTGGTCGAGGCCGCCGCGACGTGCTGCACCGGCTTGAACTGAGTGCCGGTGTAGTACTCGGTGATCCACACGATCACGCCGGTCAGCACCAGGCCGATCAACGCGCACCAGTACAGGTTCATCGCGCCGTAGGACGAGTCGGCCATCAGCTGGGTGGTGATCGGGTAGAACGCGATCGCCGCCAGCACCGCCGACACGATCACGCCCTTGTACAGCGCGCCCATGATCGAGCCGCCGGCCTTCACCTTGACGAAGAATGCGCCGATGATCGAAGCGATGATCGACACGCCGCCCAACACCAGCGGATACAGCACCGCGTTGTGGCCGGCCTGGGCGATCATCAGCCCGCCCAGCAGCATGGTCGCGATCACGGTGACCGCGTAGGTCTCGAACAGGTCCGCGGCCATGCCGGCGCAATCGCCGACGTTGTCGCCGACGTTGTCGGCGATCACCGCCGGGTTGCGCGGGTCGTCCTCGGGGATGCCGGCTTCGACCTTGCCCACCAGGTCGGCGCCGACGTCGGCGCCCTTGGTGAAGATGCCGCCGCCCAGTCGCGCGAAGATCGAGATCAGCGAGGAGCCGAAGGCCAGGCCGACCAGCGCGTGCAGCGCCGCTTCGCCGGTGATGCCCATCTTGGCCAGCACCAGCCAGTAACCGGCCACGCCCAGCAGGCCCAGGCCGACCACCAGCATGCCGGTGATCGCGCCGCCGCGGAAGGCGACGTCCATGGCCGGGCCGATGCCCTTGCGCGCGGCTTCGGCGGTGCGCACGTTGGCGCGTACCGACACGTTCATGCCGATGTAGCCGGCCGCGCCGGACAGCACCGCGCCGATCAGGAAGCCGATCGCGGTGGGCCAGTTCAGGAAGAAGCCGATGACCACGAACAGCACGACGCCGGCGACGCCGATGGTGCTGTACTGGCGATTGAGGTAGGCGCGCGCGCCTTCCTGGATCGCGCCGGCGATCTCCTGCATGCGTGCGTTGCCGGCGGGTTGAGCGCTGATCCAGCGCGCGGAAATGATCCCGTACAGGATCGCGATGACGGCGCAAGCCAGCGCCAAGGTCAAACCGTACTGCTCCAGCATGAACCCCTCCCCAGAGTGGACATCAGGAATTTCTGATCACCTAAAGTTTTAGGTCGCAGGCCGAAGTCCCGGCGCGGCAACGCTGGGACTATCGCACAGGGCTTGGGCCTGTGAAACCTCGTGAAACCAGGGTTCAGCCCCGGCGTGCCAGCCTGCGACCCCAGTCACGTATCGATGGAGCCTGTTCATGCGCATCGCCGCCGTCCTGCTCGCCGCGCTGTCGCTGCCGGCCCTGGCCGCCGCCGCCGGTACCGACCCCGCCCCGGAAATCCAGCGCCCGGTCGGGCAGCCGCAGGCGCTGGGCGCCGTCCACACCCTGCGCCAGATCCCCGAGGCCTGCGCCCGCCTGGAGGGCCAGTTCACCGGCCAGGCCGCGCTGCCCTACAAGTTCGCCGTGGTCCGCACCAGCCCCAGTTGCCAGCCGCGCGCGCGCTTCGTCGACGCCGCCAAGGCCCAGCCCTCGCTGGCCGCGGGTTGGACCTTCAACGATCTGATCCGCGTGCCCAACGCGGCCTGCCCCTCGCAGCAGGCGGTGGTGCGGGTGTGGCGCAAGCCGGCCAACGTCGCTCCGCCCAAGCTGGACGGTCAGGGCCAGGCGCGTCTGTACCTAGCCGACGAAAAGGCCAAGGCCGCGGCCAAGCAGCTGGCGGCGGTGCCGATGTTCGCCGCCGTCATGGCGGTCGAAGGCAAATCCTGCGGCGGTTAGGGCGCGCCGCGCGCCGATCACTTGCACGCAAACGGGCGCCGTGTCCGCGGCGCCCGTTGCGATCGATAAGGCTTACTTGGCGAGCTTGAGCTTGTCGGCCAGCGCGTTGAACGCCGCGGCGTCGGTCGGCGCCAGGTTCGGACGACCGGCCACGATGCCCATGCCCAGCGTGCCCTGCACGTAGTAGGTTTCGCCGGCTTCGATTTCCATGGTCAGCACGTCCTTGGTCTCGCCATGTACGCGGTACTCGTGCGTGCCCGGCTCGGCCACATGGACGAAGTACTTGCCGCTGCGCAGCTTGCCCAGCTCGGTCTCGCCCTCGCGCACCTTGAAACCGACCGCGCCGCCGACGAACTTGGACGGGCGGAAGAACACGATCTGGCCCTTGCCCTGCGGCGGCACGCCGATCTTGCCGGCCGGCTGCGCGTCGGCGGCGGTGTCTTCGGCCTCTTCGGCGCTGGCTTCGGTCGCGGCGGGCGGGGCGGTGTCCTGGGCCAGCACGGCGCCGGAGAACATCAGGCCGAGCGCGAGAGCGGAAACACGGAACTTCAGGTTCATCTAAGAACTACTCCTGGGGTGGTTGAACGGCGTCGGCCGCGGTGGTCGGCGACGGAGAAACGGGTAAGGCAGGCGCGGTCGCGGCTGTGGTGCCGGGGACGGGCAGCTCCAGTTCCTGGGCGAGCTTGGCGCGCAAGGCGGTGTCGGCGGGGATCTCGATTTCGCGGCCGCGCACGAACATCGCGAACGGGCCGATTAGGAGGGACGCGCCCATCGCGCCGTTGATCTGGTCGCGTCCGCTTTGCCCCACCGACAAGCCGCGCAAGGGGATCTGGCGGCCGTTGAATTCCAGATAGCGGCCGGCGATCAGCAACTCGCCCGGATGGCCGCCGCCGCGCGAACGCGCGCCGTGCACCACCTCGCCGACGGCGGGCGTGCCGGCCGGTATCGGTTCGGCGCCGTCGACCGTCAACGGCTGGCTCAGACGCAGCGCGAAGCGGTCGCCGCGCTTGTGACGCGCGGAGGACAGGCTTTCGCCTAGCTGCAGTTCGACCGCGCTGCCCGCCGCGAGCCGGCAGCAAGGCGCGGGTGCGGAGACGTTGGCGTTGGCGTTGGCGGCCGTCGCGGGATCGTCGGCGGCGGCTGGCGCAGCGATGGGTTGTGTCGTCGGCGCAGGCGTTACGGCGGGGAGCGGCGCGGCGGCAACGGCGTCCTGCGCCTGCGTAACCGGAACGACCAGCAAAGCCGCCAGCGCGGCTGCGAACTTGAACATGAGCGACGCCCCCCCTGAGCGTGGCCGCACCTTAGCCAAGGCTCGGATTCCAGGCAAGCGCAGCGCGCGTGCGCGGGCAGGGGGCGCCGCGATCGCGATAGAGCGCCTACGACCGCAGGCCGGGCCGGCGCTAACGCCACGCACGAGGCGCCGAGTCAATGGCCGCAAGGGCTCGGCGTCGACGGGGGGCGGATGAGTCGCTGCTTACGTGACGCCAAAACGGCGCCTGGGATGGTGGCGCGGCTTCAAGGCCGCGCGCCAGAACGGTAGCGCCTAGCGCCGAAGCGGTAGGGCCCGCGCTGGCTGGGGTAAGCGGCGCACAGACGGCGCCGAAGCGCCGCCCGCGCGTTGTCGCCAGGGCTTACTGGATGCCGCGGCAGTTCTTCAGCCAGACCAGGTAGCTGGACTCGTCGTAGTGGTCGTAGGTGGCGTTGAGATACATCTTGTCGCCGTTGCGCATCGCCAGCGCGTAGGCGTTCTGGTCGGGCATCATGCGGCAGGCGATGCGCAGCTCGCCGCGCCGCGACTTGCTGGGGACGAAGCCCGGCACCAGCGAGGGGTTCATGTCGAAGTACAGCTCGAACGCGCCCTTCTTGCCGGCCACGCCCTTGTTGACGCCCTTGATGTTGTAGACCTTGCCCGCGAAGCGCACGTCGATCGCGGCGGAGTTCTCCACACCCTGGCGTTCGATATCGGTGGCCAGCGCGGTCGCCTGGATCTCGATCGGCTTGACCGCGGCGCGCGCGACCGGCGCCTTGCCCGGCTTGAGCTGGGTCAGCATCTTGCACATCTCGCTGCGGATGCCGTCGGCGTTGCCGAACGCGCCGCGGCGCGTCTTCATCAGCATCGACACCGTGCCGTCGGGTTTGGCGGTGACATACACCTGCAGGCCCTTGTGGGCCAGGTTCGCCGGTTCCTCCAGCAACAGCGAGCCGCTGTCGGGGCTTTCGTCCAGCACGTCCATGCCGTCGGCGATGGCGAGGTTGCGCATCTGGCCGATCGCGCTGGGCACGCTCAGGCCCGCGACCTTGTAGGAGGTCGAATACTCGGCGCCGGAGAGCGCATTGCCCTTCTTGCTGAAATTGTCGTCGCACTGGCCGGCCAACGCCGGCAGGGCGGGCAGCAACAGCAGCATCGGGAGCAATAGTGTGATCGGCTTGGCTTTCATGAGCTGTTCCTTGAAGTGATCGGTCTTCCGTGCGCCTTGCCGACGGCCGGCGACGCCCACGGCCGCAGATTGCCGGATTACCCCTGTCGATTCAACGACAATCCGGCACGAATTCCGCTATCGCGTTCGCATTCCTGCGTTCGAACGTGCGTTGCGCGCGCTCAAGCGCAGGGATCGGCGGGGTAGCGGCGCTGCATTTCCTCGGGCGTGAGCGCCTCGATGCTGTGACCGATGTTCCAGCGATGGCCGAACGGATCGATCACAGTGCCCGAGCGCTCGCCGTAGAAATGGTCGCGTGGCGCCATCGCCAGCCGCGCGCCGGCGGCGACCGCGCGCGCGACCGTCGCGTCGGCGTCGTCCACGTGCAGATGCAGGGTGTGGCTGTGGCCGTGCTCGGGCACCGGGCGACGGATATCGATCTCCGGATACTCCTCGCAGAGCATCAGGGTGCTGCCGCCCAGGTCCAGTTCGACATGGCCGATGCGGCCGCCGGGCTCGACCAGGCGGAACTTCTCGCTGGCCTCGAAGGCATAGGCGTAGAACTCGATCGCGGCCTGGGCATCGGCGACGCAGAGGTAGGGGAACAGTTCGTGTACGGCCATGGCGGCGCTCCTGGGTGGGTGTGCGCGTCAGCCTGCGGCCCGGGCGCGCCGCGCGATTGGACGAAATTTACCTGTTTGCTGCGGCCGCGGCGCGTGCGGCGACGCCTGCTCCCTGTGGGAGCGGCGTGAGCCGCGATGAGCCTGCGGCCACGACGAAACGCTGGGCGATGCGCGCGCCGTCGCGATTGCGCGATCGCGGCTTACGCCGCTCCCACAGAACGCCCACAGATCGCATCGGCGTGCGCGCCCGCGCTCAAGCCAGGGGCAGATGGTTGGGCGACGCGGGCGCACGCGCCGCGTACTCGCGCGGGCTCACGCCGGCGAACTCGCGGAACTCGCGGATCAGATGGGATTGGTCGAAGTAGCCCGCGTCCAGCGCCAGCTGCGCCCAGGCCGGGCGCGGCGTCGCCGCCAAGGCGGCGAGCAGACGCTGGAAGCGCAGCACGCGCGCATAGCGCTTGGGCGCCAGGCCGGCGGCATCGCGGAAGCCGGCGATGAAATGGCGCGGGCTGCGGCCGCAGGCATCGGCCAGCGCCGCCACGTCGGTCGCGGCCGGCGTGCGCTGCACACTGGCCAGCGCCTGTGCGATCTGCGGATCCAGCCCGCGCCCGCTGCGCGCGCGGCGCAGGCGCGCGCCCAGAAAGTCCAGCAGCAACGCGCGGCGGCGGCCGCGGTCGGCGTCGCCGGCCAGGCGTTCGTACAGCAGCTCGGCCTCGTGCCCGCACAACTGGGCCAGATCGACATGGCCGTCGGCGAGTTCGGCCGCCGACACCCCGAACAGCGCCAGCGCCGCGCCCGGCCGCAGCACCGCACCCACCGAGGCGGCGGGGTGGGCGGTGTCCTTGATGCAGTAGCCGGCGCGCACGCCGCCGACGGTGGCGGCGCTGTAGCCGCGACCCTGGCGATCGTCGGCGCTGGCGTAGATCCGCAGCGGCGGGCCGTCCAGGCGGATCGACAGATGCATCGCGCCGCTGGGCAGCGAGTGCTCGCGCGCATGCGCGGGCGGCGCGGGCGGACGCGCGCAGGCCCAGACCTGCGCGACCCAGGGCCGCAACGCCGCCGCCTCCTGCATGCCCGCGTCCTCAGCCCTCGAACGCCGGCAGCTTGCGCTTCACCGCCACGTTCTTCAGCGTCACGTACTTGGGCAGGCCGTCGCGGCCGTAGGGCGGCGGCGCCTCGCCGCGGATCAGCGGCTCCAGGTATTTGCGCGCGCTGGCGGTGATGCCGTGGCCGTCCTTGCGGATGAAGCCGGCCGGCATCTTCTTCTCGTGGTTGGCGACCTTGTCCAGCGGCGCCGGCGCGATCTTCCAGCGGTAGGGCGCGTCGGAACCGCGCACGATCGCCGGCATCACCGCGTTCATGCCCTTGAGCGCGTACTCGACCGCGGCCTTGCCCACCGCGCGGGCCTGCTCGACGTCGGTCTTGGAGGCCAGGTGGCGGGCCGAGCGCTGCAGATAGTCGGGCAGGGTCCAGTGGACCTTGTAGCCCAGTACGTCCTTGACCCGGCCGGCCAGGTGCGAGGCCACGCCGCCGAGTTGGGTATGGCCGAAGGAGTCCTTGCCGCCGCCGGCATCGGCGACGAAACGGCCGTCGGCGGTCTGGATGCCCTCGCTGGCGACCACCACGCAATAACCCACGCGCTCGACCACGGCTTTGACGCGCCGGAAGAAGTCGGCCTCGTCGAACGGCCGCTCCGGGAACAGGATCAGGTGCGGGGCGTCGTCCGGGCCCTGGCCGGCCAGGCCGGCGGCCGCGGCCAGCCAGCCGGCGTGCCGGCCCATGGCCTCGTAGACGAAGACCTTGGTCGAGGTCTCGGCCATCGCGGCCACGTCCAGCGCCGCCTCGCGCACCGACACCGCGGTGTACTTGGCGGCCGAGCCGAAGCCTGGGCAGCAGTCGGTCACGGCCAGGTCGTTGTCGACCGTCTTGGGTACGCCGATGCAGGTCAGCGGATAGCCGAATTCGGCCGCCAGGCGCGAGACCTTGAGGGCGGTGTCGGCCGAGTCGTTGCCGCCGTTGTAGAGGAACCAGCGCACGTCGTGGGCCTTGAGTACGGCCAGCAGGCGCTCGTAGCGGGCGCGGTCGGCGTCCAGGGATTTCAGCTTGACCCGGCAGGAGCCGAAGGCCCCGCCGGGGGTATGCGCCAGGGCCCGGATCGCGGCCGCCGATTCCTTGGAAGTGTCGATCAGGTCCTCGCGCAGGGCGCCGAGGATGCCGTTGCGGGCGGCCAGCACCTTGACCTTGCGCGCGCGGGCGGTCTCGATGACGGCCGAGGCGGTGGCATTGATGACGGCGGTCACGCCGCCGGATTGCGCGTACAGCAGGGTTCCAGAGGCCATGGGAGTTCCAGGATTGACGCCGGGATGCGGTAAGCTGACCGCAATATTGACGCCCGGCGGTGGGGTGGCGACGGCTGAGTGTAGCGCCGCGCCCCGGGCACGCGACCCAGGCCGCTCCCGAGAGAGCGCCGGCCGCGCGAGGCATTCTTGTTCTAGGAGCGATGTAGATGCGATTGGTACTTCTGGGCGCGCCCGGTTCCGGCAAGGGCACGCAGGCTGCGCGGCTCAAGGACCACCTGCAGGTGCCGCACATTTCCACCGGCGATTTGCTGCGCGCCGAAGTCGCGGCCGGCAGCAAGCTCGGCCTCGAGGCCAAGGCGGTGATGGATGCCGGCAATCTGGTCAGCGACGAGATCCTGCTGGGCATGCTCGAGGACCGTTTCTCGCGTCCGGACACCCACGGCGGCTTCATCCTCGACGGCTACCCGCGCAACCTGGCCCAGGCCGACGCGCTGGACGTGCTGCTGAAGAAGATCGGCCAGCCCATGGACTACGCCGTGCAGCTGGAAGTGCCGATCGAGCTGCTGGTCGAGCGCATCGCCGGCCGCGCCGCCGAGCAGGGCCGCAAGGACGACAGTCCCGAAGCCGTGCGCACCCGTTTGAAGGTTTACGACGACGTGACCGCGCCGGTGATCGAGTACTACCGCCAGCACGGCCGCCTCACCGCGATCGACGGCGTGGGCTCGTTGGACGAGGTGTTCACGCGGATCGTCGAGGCGTTGTCGCCGGCGCCGGTGGTTGGGTGAGTTTTCCGCTTCGTTTTTGCTTCCGCCTTTCGCTTTAGCCCCCTCTCCCGCTCGCGGGAGAGGGCTGGGGTGAGGGCACACGAATCCCAAAACCACGGCGCCAGTCTCGAAATCGCGACATCGGCTGCTAGCCAGCTTGCGTCGAACGCCAACTGTCGCGCGCCCTCACCCCTTGCCCTCTCCCGCAAGCGGGAGAGGGGGAGTAGGCCCTATGCGGGAGTCGCTGCGTTGAGCTTTCGCTGTTAATCCAGGACGTCGGATCTTGAAGCTACATATCTTGGGCATTGCCGGTACCTTCATGGGCGGCGTCGCCGCGCTCGCGCGCGAACTCGGTCATGAGGTCGAAGGCAGCGACCAGGCGGTGTATCCGCCGATGTCGACGCAGTTGGAGCAGCTCGGCATCGCCCTGCGCCAGGGCTATCGGCCCGAACATATTTCCGCCGATTGCGACGAGGTCGTGGTCGGCAACGCGCTGTCGCGCGGCAACGACGCGGTCGAGCAGGTGCTCGACGACGGCCGCCGCTATACCTCCGGCGCGCAGTGGCTGTCCGAGCGCGTGCTGCCGGGCCGCGACACCCTCGCGGTCGCCGGCACCCATGGCAAGACCACCACCACCACCATCCTGACCTGGCTGCTCGAAGCCGCCGGCCGTGCGCCCGGCTTCCTGATCGGCGGCGTCGCCGAGGATTTCGGCGTGTCGGCGCGCGTCGGCGGCGGTCGCGAGTTCGTGGTCGAAGCCGACGAGTACGACACCGCCTTCTTCGACAAGCGCAGCAAGTTCGTCCACTACCGTCCGCTGGTGGCGATCCTCAACAACCTCGAGTACGACCACGCCGACATTTTCCCGGACGTGGCCGCGATCCAGCGCCAGTTCCACCACCTGGTGCGCACCGTGCCGCGCCGCGGCCGCCTGATCGTCAACGGCGAGGACGCGCGCCTGGCCGAAGTGCTGGCGATGGGCTGCTGGACGCCGGTGGAGACCTTCGGTCTGGACGCCGACGCGGCCCAGGGCGGCGCCGGCTACACCTGGAGCGCGCGCCTGCTAGCCCAGGACGGTAGCGCCTTCGTCGTGGTCCACAACGGCCACGAGATCGGCCAGGTGCAGTGGCCTTTGCTGGGCCGTCACAACGTGATGAACGCCTTGGCCGCGCTGGCCGCCGCCCACGCGGTCGGTGTCGATGTGGCGAGCGTGCTGCCCGCGCTGGCCGCCTTCCGCAGCGTCAAGCGTCGCCTGGAAGTGATCGGCGAGGCCGACGGCATCACCGTCTACGACGACTTCGCCCATCACCCGACCGCCATCGCGACCACCCTGGCCGGCCTGCGCGCGCGCGTCGGCGCGGCCCGCATCGTGGTGGCGATGGAGCCGCGCAGCAACTCCATGCGCCTGGGCGCGCATGCGCAGGCGCTGGCACCGTCCCTGGACGGCGCCGATGCGGTGGTGTTCCTGCACCGCCCGGAACTGGCCTGGGACGCCGGCCAGGTCGTCGCCGGCCTGCGCGGCGAAGGCGTGACAGCGGCCGATGCCGACAGCCTGATCGCGGCCCTGCGCGCTCGCGTGCGCGCCGGCGACCACGTCGTCTTCATGTCCAACGGCGGCTTCGACGGCGCGCCGCGCCGTTTTCTCGCCGCCTTGCGCGACGGCGCCGCCTAAGCGCGTTCCGCGTGCCGGTGGCCGCAGTGTGCGGCCGCCGGAATGACAATTCAAACGTGCCAATTTGCGTGCCATCCAGCACCGCTCCGTGCACGCCTGAGCGTTATATGTGCCATTAGTGCACACTTTGAATACCTATAAATCACCTTGTTAGTGCCTCATTGCACGGCTGGGGCGCGCTAGGCTCGTGCTCGACGTCCTGTCTCAGATGACAACTGATAATTGTTATTTGTGCATATGAAAAGTGCCACTCCCGGCTGCGAGTTACGCAACAATGAGTTGCGTCACTCCCGCCGCCCGTGCGCCGCATCCCGCGCCCGCCCGGGCGGCCCGTTTCGGCCTGGCAGGATGCATGGGCGGTATTGCATGACTTCAAACCACGACGACTTCGCCCAGCGCCTGCGCCATGCGCTGGACTATTCGGGTTTCGCAAAGGGCCGCGGGCGCATCGGCGCGCTCGCGATCCAGTACAACGTCAGTCGCGAGACCGCGCGCAAATGGCTGGCCGGTCTGTCACTGCCCGAATTGCAGCGCATGATCGACATCGCCAAACAACAGCGCGTGAGCTTCGAATGGCTGAGCACCGGCCGCGGCAGCGTCGACGGCAACGGCGTATCGGTGCGCGATGCCGGCGGCCATTACGGCGATCCCGACGAACTGCAATTGGCCGGACTGGTGCAGCGGCTTTCGCGCAAAAAGCGCCGCGCCCTGATCGATCTGCTGGAGCCGCATTGAGGCGATAGCGGCGCGCGCGGCGCGGGTACACTGGCGGCATGTCGACCGCTACCGACGCCGCAGCTTCCAGCCCGGAATCGCTGGGCCTGTTTCCCTTGCACACGGTGCTGGTGCCCGGCGCGGCGCTCGGCCTGCGCGTGTTCGAACCGCGCTATCTGGATTTGGTGCGCGAGTGCGGCCGCCGCGGCCGCGGCTTCGGGGTCTGTCTGATCATCGACGGCCAGGAGGTCGGCGCGCCGGCCAGCGCCGCCGCGTTCGGCACCGAGGCGCTGATCGAGGATTTCGGCGCCGACGCCGACGGCCTGCTGACCTTGCGCGTACGCGGCGCCCGACGCTTCCACGCGCGCCGCGTGCGGGTGCGCGACAACGGCCTGCAGGTGGCCGAAATCGAATGGTGCGCGCCCGATTCCGAGCAGGTACTGCGGCCGGAACACGGCTTGCTGGCGATCCTGCTGCAGGAGCTGATCGACCGCTTCGGCGGCGAACACGCGCTGGCGCCGCGCGTGCGCATGGAGGATGCCGCCTGGGTCGGCTGGCGCCTTGCCGAACTGCTGCCGCTGCAGCATGCGCAGCGCCAGGCGCTGTTGCAGATCGACGACCCGCACGAACGCCTGGACCGTCTGCTGGTCCTGTTGCCCTGAGCCAGCGCCCGATGCCGGGTCGCCATACGATGCGCGTGCGGATGGGCCCTATGCCATCGCAAAGCCAGCCGTAGGATGCGATGAGCCGCCAGGCGAACCGCATCGCACCGCGTCACTCCGAACTGCATCGCTGCTCGCAGCGAAAGCGAAAGCGCCCAGCGCTCGCGCCCCGCCCTAAGGCGTGCGCGCCTTCACCGCCCCGGCATCGCCCGGTGCGACCGTGCGCAAGCGCAGCACCGGCGTGCCATGGAACCCGGTCGCCTCGATCGCGCTGAATTCCTTCAATGCCGCGCGCACGGTCGCGTGCGCGCGTGCGTCGTCGCTGGTCGGCAGCCACAACGCGGCCGCATCCAGGGGCTTGTTGAGTCGCAGCACCTGGCTGGTGCCCAGCCACAGCGGCGTGCCGTCCTCGAACGTCGCCGGCGCCGGCCACAGGCGCAGCGCGTATTGCTCGTCGGGGCGCGCGCCCGCGCGCAGCAACAGCAGGGATTCGGCCTGCGCATCCAGCGTGGCCGGCAGTACCGCCTGTTCCAGCGGCGGCGCGCTGTCGTTGAGCAGGGCGATCGTGGCCAGCCAATCGGCCTGCGGCTGCACCCGCCAGCCCTGCGCGATCAGGCTCGCGCGCAGCGGCTCCAGCGGGCCGGCGACCTGCAGGTCCAGCGGCCAGCGTCGGCGCAAATCGCGTTCGTTGCGATGCTCGGGCAGGGTCGCCCAATCGCGTCGCCACCAGTCGTCGATCGCCAGCACGCGGGTGGGCGCGGCCGCGGCGAACTTCGCCAGCAGCGCGTCGGCCGAGCGCGGCGCATGCCACAGCGCCGCGGCCGCGAAGCTGCCGTAGAACAGCCAGGCCAGCGGCCGCATCCAGAACGAACGCGCGACGTGGCGGCGATAGGCGATGCCCAGGATCAACAGCCAGACGATGCCGAACAGAGTGCCGCCGACCAGGTCGCTGGGCCAGTGCGCGCCCAGGTACAGGCGCGCGAAGCCGACCAGGGTGGTCACCACGCCCGCCAGCAAATACGGCCACACGCGTTGCCGCCCCGGCAACTCGCGCGCGATCAGCACCGCGAAGAAACCGAACACGATCGTGGTCATGGTGACCGCGACCGAGGGGAAGCCGAAGCCGGCCGGCGCGGTCGGCGGGCGTGGCATGTCGATCGCCGCCTCCAGCAGCGAGGTCAGGGCCAGGCCGAACACGATCGCCGCGACCCAGTGCGCGGCCGCCATCCAGCGCCGCCGCCACAGCAGATAGCCCAGCGCGACCAGCGCCGCCGGCGCCAGCACCGCCGCGTCGCCCAGGCTGGCCAGCGCGGCCATCAGGCGGTCGGCCAGCGGATTGCGCAGGCTCCACATCAGTTCGTGGATGCTGTGATCCAGCGCCAGCGGACCGCCGCTGGCGAGCAGGGTCGCCAGCAGGGTGAACCAGACCCAGCTGATCGCCAGCAGGCACACCGCCAGGATCGCCAGCGAGGCCGACTCGGGCCGGTTCGGGTCGATCAGGGCTTCGGCATAGCGGCCCATGCGCGGATGCCGGCGAGTCCAGCGCAGGGCGCGCGCCAGCAGGTTATTGGCGTGCGCGGCGAACCAGCGCCAGGTGTAGAGCACGCAGGCCCAGACCAGCGCCACCGCCACCAGCAGCCCGCCCAGCACCAGGGCCAGGCGGTCGGCGACCGCGGCCACCGCATCGTAGGACGCGCCCAGCACCCAGCCCGGGGCCAGGAACGCGGCCGCCCAGGCGATGCAGGCGAACAGGCTGGGCAGGGCGTAGCGGCGCGCCGGCATGTGCAGCATGCCCGCGATCGCCGGCACGAACGGCCGCACCGCGCCGACGAAGCGCGCGATCAGGATGCTTTTGCTGCCATGGCGGCGGAACAACTGCTCGCCGCGATCCAGCCATTGCGGATAGCGCGAGAACGGCCAGCGTTGGCGCAGCTGCGGCCCCCAGCGATAGCCGACCCAATAGCTCAGGCCGTCGCCGGCGAAGGCGCCCGCCGCCGCGCAGGCCAGCGCATAAGGCCCGCTGATGTGGCCCAGGCCGACCAGTGCGCCGACCGCGAACAGCAGCGGCAGGGCCGGCACCACGATGCCCGCCAGGATCAGGGCATCGCAGAACGCAATCAGAAAGATCACCGCGCCGGCGGCGGTGGGGTTCGCCGCGATCCATGCGGTCGCGCTTTCGAGCCAGGCTGAATCCATCGCTCGATTATAGGAGCCGGGATTGGCGATTCGGGATTCGGGATACGCAAAAGCGGCGATGCGTGGCGTCGGTACACTGGGCTCATGACAGTTGACATCGCCAAGGGCCGGGATTCGGGATTCGCGATTCGGGATTCGTAGAGCGCCGCCGCGGCGCGTCGGTACACTGGCCTCAGCCTGCCCCGGACCTTCGACACAGCGCCCTCCGCCTTTGCCAATCCCGAATCCTCCATCCCCAATCCCGGCCGTGGAAGTCGCCGCGCTCAAGGCCGACAGCTTCGGTCGCATCGCGCTGATGCGCGACGGCGACGGCCTGTTCGTGCGCCGCGACCTCGCCCACGTGCCGCTGTGGCTGCGTTTGCCAGCCTGGTGGCTGGCGCGGCGCGAGGCCCTGGCGCTGCGCCGCGTGCACGGCCTGGCCGCGCCGCAGCTGTTGCGCTGGGACGGGCGCCGGCTCGACCGCAGCTATCTCGACGGCGCCGCCATGTACCAGCGCCCGCCGCACGGCGATGTCGCCTACTTCCGGCGCGCGCGCCGCCTGCTGCAGCAACTGCATCGCAGCGGCATCGCCCACAACGATCTGGCCAAGGAGGCCAACTGGCTGGTGCTGGCCGACGGCGCGCCGGCGGTGATCGACTTCCAACTGGCGGTGCGCGGGCGCCCGCGCGCGCGCTGGCTGCGCCTGCTCGCGCGCGAAGACCTGCGCCATCTGCTCAAGCACAAGCGCACTTACTGCCCGCAGGCTTTGACGCCGATCGAGCGGCGCCTGCTCAAGCGGCCCTCCTGGCTGCGCCAGGCCTGGTTCGCGACCGGCAAACCGGTATACCGCTTCGTGACCCGGCGCATCCTGCATTGGGAGGACAACGAAGGGCAGGGGCCCAAGCCTTGACGGCAGGGATTAGGGGGTTGGGATTAGGGATTAGGATGTGGGCTTGCGGATGCTTGCGAATCCCTAACCTCTGATCCCTAATTCCGGCCTTCCACCATGACCAGCCTCTCCGGCAAGACCCTCTTCATTACCGGCGCCTCGCGCGGCATCGGTCGCGCGATCGCACTGCGCGCCGCGCGCGACGGCGCCAACATCGCGATCGCGGCCAAGTCCGACGTCGCCAATCCCAAGCTGCCCGGCACCATTCACAGCGTCGCCGCCGAGATCGAGGCCGCCGGCGGCCGCGCGCTCGCGCTCAAGTGCGACATCCGCGAGGAGGACGAGGTCCACGCCGCGGTCGCGGCCACCGTCGACGCGTTCGGCGGCCTCGACATCCTGGTCAACAACGCCAGCGCGATCTGGCTGCGCGGCACCCTGGACACGCCGATGAAGCGCTTCGACCTGATGCAGCAGGTCAACGCGCGCGGCAGCTTCCTGTGCGCGCAGGCCTGCCTGCCGCATCTGTTGAAGGCGCCCAACCCGCATATCCTGACCCTGGCGCCGCCGCCGAACCTCGATCCCAAGTGGTGGGCGCCGCACACCGGCTACACCCTGGCCAAGATGGGCATGAGTTTCGTCACCCTGGGCCTGGCCGCCGAGTTCGGGCCACAGGGCGTGGCGGTCAACGCGCTGTGGCCGCGCACGGTGATCGCCACCGATGCGATCAACATGATTCCGGGCGTGCAGGCCGAACGCTGCCGTAGGCCCGAAATCGTCGCCGACGCCGCGCAGGCGGTGCTGACGCGGCCGGCGCAGGGCTACCACGGCCACTTCCTGATCGACGACGAAGTGCTGGCCGCGCAAGGCGTCACCGACTTCGCGCCCTACGCAGTCGATCCGACCCAGCCTCTGCTGCCGGACCTGTTCCTGGACTCCGACCGCGCGCACCAGCCCCCGCGCTGAGTCCGCGCGCGCATCCGCCATCGCCTCCGTAGGATGCGGTGAGCGCAGCGAACCGCATCGCGTCGCATCGCCACGCGCCCGCGCAAGCGACGACAGCAGGGTGAGCGCGGCCCATCGCCGCGCCCACCGCATCGCCGCCTTACTTCTTCGCCGTCGCCTTCAGCGAATCCGACAGCGCATACATCAGATCGACATAGAAGCGCTCGGCCTGCGCCAGCCCGGCGATCTTCGATCCGGCCTGCGGTTCGACCACCATGTACTCGTTGGGCGCGTGCGCGCCGCTGCCGTGGCCGAGGCCGCCGGCGATCATCGGCAGGCCCAGGGTCTGGGTGAACACGTAGTAGGGCGCGCTGCCGGCCAGGCGCGGCGCGATGGTGGGGGTGAAGCCGTACTTGCGGTAGGTACCGATCGCCGCGCGCGACAACGGTGCGTCCACCGAGGTCTGCGCCGGCGGATAGCCGGACAGCTGGCGCACCACGATGTCGTCGAAGCCCTGCGCGTCGAGCTGCTTGCGGATCAGGCCCAGCGCCTGCTCCGGGGTCTGGTTGGGCACCAGCCGCGAATCGACCTTGGCCACCGCGCGGTGCGGCAGGATGGTCTTGACGCCTTCGCCGGTGTAGCCCGCGACCAGACCGTCGATGTTGAGGGTGGTGTCGAACAATTCCGACGCCACCGCCTCGCGCACGCTGCGCCCATTCTTCCAGCGCGTCGCGCCCAGCACCTCCAGGGTCTTGGCCGCGTCCTGTTCGCGGTCGCGGATCAGGCCGTTGTACAGGCGCTGTTCCTCGGCGTTGGGCGGACGGATCGCGTCGCGATAGCCCGGCACCGCGATCTCGCCCTCGGGCGTGGTCAGGGTCGACAGCGCCTGCACCAGGCGCCAGGTCGGCGAATCCAGGGTCGCCGCCATCGAGCCGTGCACCTCGCTCTTCTGCGAACCGCCGGTCTTGGCGTTGCCGCGCGCTTCCAGCTCGAAATACAGGATGCCCTTCACGCCCAGGAACATGCTGGGCTCGCCGTCGCGGCCCTGGGTGTTCATCGGGAAGAACACCCCGTCGGCCTTGCGCAGTTGCGCTTCGTACTTGGCCACCACTTCCGGATAGTGCGGCGAGCCCAGCTCTTCCTCGCCCTCGGCCAGCACGATCAGGTTCACCGGCGGCTTGCCGCGCACCTTGATCATCGCCGCCAGCGCATTGAGAAACGCGCGCTGCGGGCCTTTCTGATTGGTCGCGCCGCGCGCCATCAACACCTTGCCCAGGCCGGGCTCGTCGACCAGCTCGCCCTTGAAGGCGTCGACCTTCCAGCCGGTGGGCTCGATCGGCTGCACGTCGTACATCATGTAGACGACCAGCGTGTGCTCGGCACCGGCGTCGTAGTAGCCGTAGACGCCAGGATGCCCGGAGGTCGGCACCAGCGCGGTGTCGCGGAAGCCCAGGCCCTGCAGGTCGGCGCGCAGCAGCTCGGCCATTTCCTGGATGCCCTGGTTCTGCGCGCTGATCGACGGCTGCCGTACCCAGCGCTGCAGCTGTTCCAGATCCTGCGCACGGTGCTGTTCGAGATAGGCGTAGATGTCGGCGTAGTCGCCGGTGTAGGCGGGTACCGAGGCGGCGTCGAACGCGGCGGTCTCGGTGATCGAGATCTTGGGCGCGGGCGCATTGGGCGGCGCCGCGGCGGCGGAGCCGGCGGCGAGCAGGGCGGACAACAGACAGGCGAACGACGAGCGGCGCGGCTGGGTCATGAGCGTGGGGTCCCTGGAGTGGTCTGCCGATTCTGCGCGCGACCCCCGGTTCACCGCATGACGCAGCGCACAGTGCGTCCTGCCGCATTCCGCCTTGTCGCCCCTGCGCGGCCGGGCTAAGGTCTGCGGGCTTTTCGGTCGGAGGTGGGGATGTCGTACTTACAGGGTGTGCCGGCGTTCGCCGGTTATTTCGCGGTGGGGCTGGGGTTCGTCGCCTTGTTTCTTGCCGCGTATATCCAGTTCACGCCGTATCGCGAGTTGCAGTTGATCCGCGATGGCAACCTCGCCGCTAGCACCGCCCTGGCCGGCGCCCTGCTGGGTTTCTGCCTGCCGCTGGCCAGCGCGATGGCACACAGTCTCAGCCTGATCGATCTGGCCGTGTGGGGCGCGATCGCGATGCTGGCGCAAGCCGTCGCGCACGCGCTGACACGCTGGCTTTTGCCCGGATTTCCCGCGCGCATCGAGCGCGGCGAGCAGGCCGCCGCGGTGCTGTCCGCCGCCCTGCACTTGGGCGTGGGCCTGATCAACGCCGCGGCGATGACTTACTGACGATGGCGAAGAAGCGCAGTCCCTCGCAATACACGCCCACGATCACGCGCCCCGGTCCGCTCAAGCGCAAGCGCTCCTATACGGTGCCCTTGCTGTGGCTGGGCGCGGCTAGTTTGATCGGCTACCCGGTCGTGCGCGATCTCACCGCCGAGCCGATGCAGCGCGGCGGCTACGCCGATCGCTACAGCTGCGAATGCGATTACAACGATCGCTGCGTCTACGAGAACGGGCGTTGGTACGGGCCCTGGTACCCGCAGAAGGCGCAGGACCCACGCGACGAGCAAGCCGGCAACCGCTGCCGCCACCATCGCGGCTACTACGGCGGCTACGGTAGCTACGGCAATAGCGCCGGCTTGCGCAGCGACCCCGAATACCGCGCGCCGACGGTCGAACGCGGTTACCGCGGCGGTTTCGGCCGCACCGGCGCCGCGCACTCGGTCCGTTCCTGATGCGCCGCGAGCGTTGCGCGCCGCGGCCGGACTGGCGCGCGCGGGTGGAGGCGCTGGGCTTCGACTTCCACAGCCTTGACGGCGCCTACTGGGTCGACGACGCCTGCTACCGCTTTCGCGAAGACCAGATCGACCGCATCGAAGCCGCGACCGGCGAGTTGCACCAACTGTGCCTGCAAGCCGTGGCTCACGTCGTCGAACGCGGCGATTACGCCGTGTTGGGCTTGAGCGCGCGCGCCGCCGAACTGGCCGAGCGCTCCTGGCGCGCCAAGGAGCCGGCGCTGTACGGCCGCTTCGATCTGGCCTACGACGGCTATGGCGAGCCCAAACTGCTCGAATACAACGCCGATACCCCGACCTCGCTGTTCGAGGCCGCGGTGGTGCAGTGGTATTGGCTGGAAGACACCGCCGCCGGCGCCGATCAGTTCAATCTGATCCACGAGCGCCTGGTCGAGCGCTGGTCGCAGGTGCTGCCCGCCGGCGCGCAGGTGCATTTTGCCGGCTGCCTGGAGGCGCCGGAAGACCGCGCGACCGTCGAGTACCTGCGCGAGACCTGCGCCCAGGCCGGCTACGCGACCCAATCGCTGGACATCGCCGAGATCGGCTGGCTCGATTCGAACTACGTCGATCTCGACGACCGCCCGATCGCGCAGCTGTTCAAGCTTTATCCCTGGGAATGGTTGCTGGACGAGCCTTTCGCCGAACACCTGCCGGCGGCGCCGACGCGCTGGATCGAGCCGGCCTGGAAGCAGTTGCTGTCGAACAAGGCCCTGCTGCCGCTGCTGTGGCGCATGTTCCCGGGCCATCCCAACCTGCTGCCGGCCTCGCACGATCCGGCCGCGATCGACGGCCCGCTGGTCGCCAAGCCGCGCCTGGGCCGCGAAGGCGAGGGCGTGGCGATGTTCGAACGCGCCCCGCTGATGGCCGCGCCGGACACGGTTTACCAGGCTTATTCGCCGCTGTACCAAAGCGCCGCCGGCCACGCCGTGCTCGGCGCCTGGGTGGTCGGCGACGTCGCTGCCGGACTGGGCGTGCGCGAGGACGGCGACCGCATCACCCGCAACAGCAGCCGCTTCGTGCCGCACTGCTTCGACTGAACCTGCGCGCCAGCGCCGGCCGCCGACTTGGGCGAGAATATGCGTTCTCCCCAACCGATCCCGCGTCGATGACCGCCTCCACCGAATCGCTGTTCGCCCTTTCCGAGCGCTACTACCTGCCGGTCTACCGTCCGCGCCGGATCGTGCTCGATCACGGCCAGGGTGCGCGCATCTGGGACCGCGACGGTCGCGAGTACGTGGATTTCGGCGCCGGTATCGCCGTCAACGCGCTCGGCCATGCGCATCCGGCGCTGATCGCCGCGCTGACCGAGCAGGCCGGCAAGCTCTGGCACACCAGCAACGTGTTCGTGAGCGAGCCGCCGCTGCGCCTGGCCGAGGCGCTGGTGAGCGCCTCGGGCTTCGCCGAGCGGGTGTTCTTCTGCAATTCCGGCGCCGAGGCCAACGAGGCCGCGATCAAGCTCGCGCGCAAGTGGGCGACCGCGCAGGGCCGCGAGCCCGAGCGTCGCGCCATCCTGAGTTTCCGCGGCAGCTTCCACGGCCGCACCCTGGCCGCGGTCACCGCCACCGCCCAGCCCAAGTACCACGAGGGCTTCGAGCCGCTGCCGCCGGGCTTCCGCTACAGCGATTTCAACGATCTGGCCGCCGCCGAAGCGGCGATGGCCGACGGCGCGGTCTGCGCGGTGCTGGTCGAGCCGGTGCAAGGCGAGGGCGGCGTGACGCCGGCCACCGCGGAGTTCCTGAGCGGCCTGCGCGCGCTGTGCGATCGCCACGACGCCCTGCTGATCCTCGACGAAATCCAATGCGGCATGGGCCGCACGGGCCGCTTGTTCGCCTGCCACGGCTATGAGGTAGTGCCCGACGTGGTCACCTTGGCCAAGGCGCTGGGCAGCGGCTTCCCGATCGGCGCCATGCTGGTCGGCGCGCGCGCCGGTCAGAGCATGCAGTTCGGCGCTCACGGCACCACCTTCGGCGGCAATCCGCTCGCGGCCGCGGTCGCCAACGCGGCGCTGCGCGAGCTGTCGTCGCCGGCGCTGCTGGCCAATGTGCTGCGTCAGTCCGAGGCCTTGCGCGCGGCCCTGGCGGCGCTAGACGAGGAGTACTCGTTGTTCTCCGAAGTGCGCGGCCGCGGCCTGATGCTGGGCGCGCAACTGCGTCCCGAGCACGCCGGCAAGGCCGGCGAGATCCTCGACCGCTGCGTCGACCACGGCCTGCTCCTGCTGCAGGCCGGCCCCGACGTGCTGCGCTTCGTGCCGGCGCTGAACATCTCCGACGCCGACATCGGCGAAGGTTTGGCGCGCCTGCGCGCCGCGCTGGCGGCGTTCCTGGGCCGCTGATCGCCAAGCTCGGACGATGAGCGACGGCGACTGCGTCTTCTGCGCGATCGTGGCCGGCACCGCGCCGGCCGCGATCGTCCACGAAGACGCCATTGCCATCGCCTTCCTGGATCTGCGCCAAGCGGTGCCCGGCCACGTCTTGGTGGTGCCGCGCGCCCACGTGCCCAATATCTACGCGCTGGACGAAGCCATCGCCGCGCACCTGATGACGCTGGCGGTGCGCATCGCCAAGGCCCTGGCCGCCGACGGCGCGCCCGACGGCCTCAACCTCTGGCAGTCCAACGGCGAGGCCGGCGGGCAGGAAGTGCCGCATGTGCATCTGCATGTGCATCCGCGCCGTCATGGCGACGGCTTGCTCGACGTGTACCCAGCCGGAGTTCCCGCGCCCACCGATCACGCGACCTTGCGCGTGCTCGCACACACCATCGCCGCACGCCTGTCCGCGTCCTGACGACGCGACACGGTCCGGCCTCCTTCGTCGCGTACCTGTCCGGGCTGGCATCCGCTGCTTAACTAAACGATAATGATTATCGTTTGCATAAACAGCCGGAGACCCCATGCCCCGCTCTCGTATCACCCCGGCCCCCTTGGCCGTGGCGCTAATGCTCGCCCTGACCGCGCCCGTCGCGCTGGCCCAGACCTCTTCCAGCCCCGACGACGGTGACGCGGCGGCGGATCGGGCCACCACGCTGGACCATGTGGTCGTCGAGGGCGCGGCGGTGGAGGGCTACAAGGCCGACAGCGCCCGCAGCGCGACCAAGACCGACACCCCGATCTCGGAAACGCCGCAGGCGATCACGGTGGTGACCGGGCAACGCATGACCGACCAGGGCGCGCAGAGCGTGCAGGACGCGCTCAACTACGCCGCCGGCGTGCGTTCGGAAGCCTACGGCCTGGATTCGCGCGGCGACTGGACCCTGATCCGCGGCAGTTCGCCCAGCGAATACCTCGACGGCCTGCGCAACGCGTTCAACTACTACACCAGCAGCGCGCGCACCGATCCCTACATGCTCGAACGCATCGAAGTGCTGCGCGGCCCGGCCTCGATGCTGTTCGGGCAGGGCAGCACCGCCGGTATCGTCAACCTGGTCAGCAAGCGCCCGCAAGCGCAGACCCGGCGCGAGATCGGCGTGCAGGTCGGTAGTTTCGATCGCCGCCAGCTCAATGCCGATTTCACCGGTCCGCTCAGCGACGACGGCACCTGGTTGTATCGCCTGGTCGGCGTGTACCGCGACAGCGCCACCCAGGTCGATAGCGTCGACGACGACCGCCGCCTGTTCGCGCCCTCGCTGACCTGGAAGCCCAACGAGGACACCTCCCTGACCGTGCAACTGCGTTGGCAGCGCGATCGCACCGGTTCCACTTCGCAGTTCTTCGGTTGGAGCGGCCTGCTGGCGCCCAACCCGAACGGACGCGTGCCCGCGCATCGCTATATCGGCAATCCCGGCGATCACTACGACACCGACCGCAGCACCGCCGGCTGGTCGTTCGAGCATCGCTTCAACGAGAACTGGACGGTCCGCCAATCCTTCCGCGCCGCGCGCAACAAGGTCGATTACGCCAGCGTCTACGGCAATCCCTTCCTCAATCCGACCGATCCCTTCATCGATCCGCAACAACGCCTGCTGCCGCGCGAAGGCTGGTTCGCCAAGACCCAGGTACGGATGCAGAACATCGACCAGCACGTCGAGGGCCGCTTCAGGACCGGCGCGATCGATCACCAGATGCTGCTGGGGCTGGACGCGGTGCGCTTCAAGCAGGACGAGGCCCAGTTGTTCGACAGCAACGTGCCGCCGGTGGACATCTTCGATCCGGTGTACACGCCCTATACGCCGCCGGCGTTGGGCGCACCGGTCAAGACCCGCCAACGTCAGGTCGGCCTGTACCTGCAGGACCAGATGAAGTTCGGCGAGCATTGGATCGTGGTCGCCGGCTTGCGCCACGACCGGGTCAACAACGGGCTGGCCGGCGCCGCCGACCAAGACACCAGCGCCACCACCAAGCGCCTGGGCCTGATGTTCCACGATTGGGCCGGCTGGTCGCCGTACCTGAGCTACAGCGAATCCTTCACTCCCTTGGCCGGCACCAACGCCATCACCGGCGCGCGTTACACGCCGCAAAAGGGCGAGCAGGTCGAAGCCGGCCTGAAGTTCGAACCGGCCGGGCGCGATCTGAGCTTTAGCGCCGCCGCCTACGAGCTGCGCGAGGAAAATCGCCTGGTCCCCGATCCGCGCAACCCCAACACCAACATCCAGGCGGGCAAGACCAAGGTCAGCGGCGTGGAGCTGGAAGTCGGCGGCCGGCTGACCGAAACGTTCGACATCACCGCGCACTACAACTACCTGGAGAACGACAGGCAGCTCGAAGCCACGCCGCGCCACCAGGCCGCGGTCTGGGGCAAGCAGCGCTTCCGCATCGGCGGCCGCGAAGGCTACGCCGCCGGCCTGGGCCTGCGCTACATGAGCGCCTTCGACAGCCTGCCCGCGCCGACCACGCCGGCGGTGACCCTGGCCGATGCGATGCTGTCCTACGACACCGGCGTCTGGCGCTGGGCGCTCAACGTCAACAACCTGACCGACAAGCGCTACTTCAGCATCTGCATGGGCCGCGGCGACTGCTGGTTCGGCGCGCGCCGCAACATCGGACTGAGCGCGACGTTCGTGTTCTGATGTGGCTCGAGAGTGGGCGTAAACGACCGGCGAATTCGCCGGCCGTTTACGCCGCTACACGGTTGCGACGCGCCGCCTCGGATGGCGACAGCCATCGCTCGTGCCGATCCTGGGCGCGCCGCGGATCAGTGCAAGCGCGGAATATCGTTCAGGGGCACACCGTTGTTCGCGGTCGGGTTGCCATTTCCGTCCCATTCGAAGTAGCGGCCGTACGCGGTCACCGTTTCGATGATGCCGTTCGGGCCGCTCCGCTGCTCGCGACTACCGAACTTGCAAGTCGTTCCCGCCGGCCGATAGGCACAGGGACCGTTGGCATAGCGCGGAGTGCTCAGCAGCGTGTTACTGGCGATCAGCGAGCCGGCTGCGTCGTAAGTCCAATAACGTCCATAAGCGGTGATCGATTCGTACAGTCCGCCCCATTGCGGCGGATTGAACATGTCGCGCGTGTCGAAGGTGCAAGGCGCGCCGCCTGCGTAGGCGCAAGGCCCATTGGCGTAGCGAGGTACGCTGGTCAAAAGCGATCCGCTGTTGCCCAAGGCGTTGTTGTTTTGGTCGAAGTTCCAATAGCGGCCGTAGGCGGTCACCGATTCGATATAGCCGAACCCCGGATAGTCGAGCGCGGTCACCGAATCGAGCGTGCAAGTCTGGCCGGCCGGCGCGTACTGACAAGGGCCGTCCTTATAGTGCGGGAACGCGTTGAGCTTTTTCGCCACGCCGTTTTGATTGCCAGCTGCATCGAACTGCCAGCGGTAACCGTACGCATAGACCGATTCCACCAGCGTGCCGCTGCCGTTGACGTACTGGCTGTGGCCTTCGATGCTGCAGCTCAACGGGTAGGATGGATTGCCGGCGCTGCACGGCCCGGTGCTGGTGGTCGCCGCCAATGCCACTGAGTTCGCGACGTTGAGCAGGCCGGGGCCGCAGTTGGGGCCGCAAGACAGGAGTGCGGTCGCGGATTGCTGCAAGATTCGACCGACTTGATCGGGCCGCAGATTCGGCTTGACCGACAGCATCAGGCCGACGGTCCCGGATACGTGGGGCGCGGCCATCGAGGTGCCCGATAGGTAGCGATAGCAATGCGAATTGCCGCTAGCCGGGGAGGTGGTCCAGGCCGATACGACGCCGCGTTGCTTGATCTGGGAATTGAAGGCGCTCGCGGGGTCGGAGTTGCACAGCGGAACGCCCAGCACGCTCAGCATGCCGCCATAGACCGTCGAAGTCGGTAGGACGTTGCCTTGCGAATCGTACGAGAACGAGCCGCCGCCGCCGGGAGCGGTGATGCCGATGTTCGACCCGCGATTGCTGTAGAGCGCGAGGGAGCTGCTGGGATCGATGGCTGCGACCGAGATCACGTCGGGGCAGGATGCCGGCGTCGCGTTGTCGACGTTGCCAGCCCCGTTGCCCGCGGCGGCGACCAGCGTCACGCCATTGTCCCGGGCACGCCGGATGGCCGCGCGCAGGACTGGAAAAGACCCCTGAGTGCAGGCGCCGGGAAACTCGAAGCTCATATTGATGACGCGCGCGCCTTTGTCGGTTGCCCAGTCGATGCTATTGGTGATCCACAGCGTGTTCGGGTTGTCGAGGCCGTTGCCCGGAGCGACGATGCCGGTACCGCTGTCGCCGACCTTCGCGTTCATCAGCGTGCAACCCGGACAGACCCCAGCGCCGCCTGTGTTGTTGTCGACCGTGGCGCCGACGATGCCGGCCACATGGGTGCCGTGGCGCCAGCTTCCATTGTCCGTAGCGGGCTGACCAGGCGCTGGGGCGTTGTACTCGTCGATCATGTTGTACTGGTCGACCATGAAGCGGCCGCTCAAATCCGGATGATCCGAGCGGCCCGTGTCGAGTACGGCGATGCGCACCGAGGCGTTGCCCCTGCCCGAGGCGGCCCATGCGTTTGACAGCGAGATGGCCGGGTAGTGCCATTGCTCCGCGAACAGGGGGTCGCTGGAGAAAGCGAACAGATAGTTCAGCTGCGCGTATTCCACATCGTCGCGCTGGCGCAATTCGGCCAGCAGGGCCAAGGTTTCGGCCTTCGCCGCATCCTTGTCGGAACGTGCGGCGTTCGGGCGGCGGATCTTCGCGACCCAGAAATGCTGGGACGGCCGCTCCAGTGCGATATCGGCCGAGGCGGCGGCCAGCGCCGACTTTTCCCCGCCGGGCTTGAACTTGACGAGGACTTCGTAGGGAATGAAACGCGGTTGAGTGTCGGTTCCGGGCGGCGGGGCCGCCATCGCGCTATGGATCGAGGCCGCGCTGAGCAGCGCGACGAGCAGGTACGGGTGGGGCTTCATGGTTGGTCCTTGTGGTTATTCGCATTCGAGAGGAATCGAAAATCACAACCTAGTAGCCAGACCAAGCATACCTGCGGCGATCCGGGCGCGCTTGCGCCCGAATCGGATGCGTATCACGGAACAATCGAGGCGAGTTCGAGTGTCTGAGAACTTGCATGTCGCCGCCGCGAACGCGGGGCGGGCGCGTATCACAAGGCCGCGAAACTCGCGCGCGCGGCCTCCAGCGTGTGCGCGATCTCGGCCTCGCCGTGCGCGCTGGACAGGAAGCCGGCCTCGAACGCCGACGGCGCCAGGTACACGCCGCGCTCGAGCATGCCGTGGAAGAAGCGGTTGAAGCGCTGGGTATCCGAGGCCATCGCGTCGGCGAAGCTGTTCACCGGCCCTTCGCGGAAATACAGGCCGAACATGCCCGGCGCGCGAGTGGTATGGAAGGCCACGCCGGCCTCGCGCGCGGCCGCTTCCAGGCCGTCGCACAGCGCGTGCGTGCCGCGTTCCAGCGCCTCGTGGAAGCCCGGCGCGCGGATCAGGTCCAGCGTCGCCAGGCCCGCGGCCATCGCCACCGGGTTGCCGCTCAAGGTGCCGGCTTGATAGATCGGGCCGCTGGGCGCGACCTGCTTCATCAGATCGCGACGGCCGCCGTAGGCGCCCACCGGCATGCCGCCGCCGATGATCTTGCCGAAGGTGCTCAGGTCCGGCTTGATGCCGTAACGCTGCTGCGCGCCGCCCAGCGCGACTCGGAAACCGGTCATCACCTCGTCGAAGATCAGCAGCGCGCCGTAATTGCTGCACAGGGCGCGCAGATGCTGCAGATAACCCTCGCGCGGCAGGATGCAGTTGGCGTTGCCGACGATGGGTTCGATGATCAGGCCGGCGATCTGATCGCCGACATCGTCGAACAAGCGCGTCGCCGCCTCGAAATCGTTGTAGGGCAGGGTCAGGGTCAGATCGGCCAGCGCCGAGGGCACGCCCGGCGAATTCGGCAGGCCCAGGGTGAGCGCGCCGCTGCCGGCCTTGACCAGGAAGCTGTCGCCGTGGCCGTGATAGCAGCCCTCGAACTTGACGATGCGCGTGCGCCCGGTCGCGCCGCGCGCCACCCGGATCGCCGACAGCGTGGCCTCGGTGCCCGAATTCACCATGCGCACCATCTCGCAGCTGGGCACGATCGAAGTGATCGCCTCGGCCATGGTCACCTCCAGCGCATTGGGCACGCCGAAGCTCAGGCCGTCGCGCATGGTGCGCGCAACCGCGTCCAGCACCTGCGGATGGGCGTGGCCGGCGATCATCGGGCCCCATGACCCGACGTAGTCGACGTAACGGTTGCCGTCGACGTCGTACAGATACGCACCTTCGGCGCGCTGGGCGAAGAACGGCTCGCCGCCGACGGATTTGAACGCGCGCACCGGCGAATTGACGCCGCCGGGCAGCAGCTCGGAAGCGCGGGTGAACAGGGCGTGCGAACGGGCGTTATTCATGGGCAGGCAGGGGTCTTCGGGTAAGAGGAACGGAATCGGAATCGGAATCGGGGGCGTCGAAACAGGCCCGGTAAGCGCGCGTCGCGGCGGCCGGATCCGGCGCGTCGAACACGCCGCTGATCACCGCCAGCAGGTCGGCGCCGGCCGCGACCAGCGCCGGCGCATTGTCCGGGGTGATGCCGCCGATGGCCACCCGCGGCACGTTCAAATCCGCCGCGTCGCGCAGCAGCTGCGGCGCCGCGCGGCGCGCGTTGAGCTTGGTCGGCGACGGAAAGAACGCGCCGAACGCGACGTAGTCTGCGCCGGCTGCGACCGCCGCGCGGGCGAGGGCGCCCTGGTCGTAGCAGGACACGCCCAGGATCGCATCCGCGCCCAGAGCGGCGCGCGCGGCCGCGATGTCGCCGTCGTCCTCGCCCAGATGCGCGCCGTCGGCACCGATGCGCGCGGCCAGGCGCCAGTCGTCGTTCACGATCAGCGGCACCTGGTATTGCCGGCACAGCGCCAGCAAGGCGCGCGCCTGGCGTTCGCGGGCGACCTCGTCGGCGGCCTTGTTGCGGTACTGCAGCCAGGC
Source organism: Lysobacter sp. Root983 (assembly GCF_001429345.1). Classification (NCBI taxonomy): domain Bacteria; kingdom Pseudomonadati; phylum Pseudomonadota; class Gammaproteobacteria; order Lysobacterales; family Lysobacteraceae; genus Lysobacter; species Lysobacter sp. Root983. The sequence goes on along the minus strand of NZ_LMJO01000016.1, from coordinate 298,812 downwards.
CGCGCCCGCACCGAGCACGGTGCCGACCCGCGCCAGCAGGCGCGCGTCGTCGGCTTCGTCGGGGGTGATCGCATAGACGCCGCGGCGCGGCCAGGATGAATGCATGACGGCGCTTCCGTGGGCGCGGCGGGGGTGGGACAATGCTTGTCCCGCAAGACAGCCATTATCCGCCCATATGTCCGAGATCGCCGCCGCTACCGTGTTCCGCACCTGGATGTGCGTCGTTTGCGGCTTCATCTACGACGAGGCCAAGGGCCTGCCGGAAGAGGGCATCGCCCCGGGCACCCGCTGGGCGGACGTGCCCGATACCTGGACCTGTCCGGACTGCGGTGTGACCAAGGACGACTTCGAGATGATGGAGCTCTGAGCGCCTAGACGGTTCAGGGCTGGGGCAGACCGGGCCCGAAGGTCAGCACGGCGCCGTCCTGCAATTTCAGCTTGGCCGCCTGGCCGGCGTTGAGTTCCAGCACATAGCGCGCCGGCGCGGCGCTGGGGTAGGGCGGGCACTGGTTGCCTGCCGAGCACGGCGGCACGTCGCGCTGCTGCGACACCAGCTTGCGGTCGCTGTCGAAGTACAGGATGTCCAGCGGAATCTTGGTGTTTTTCATCCAATAGGCCTGCGGTTCCTGGCGCTCGTGGATGAAGACCATGCCGCGGTCGTCGGCCATTTCCTCGCGGAACATCAGGCCCATGGCGCGCTCTTCGTCGTCGTCGGCGACTTCCACCGTATAGCGCTGCCCGGCCAGCTCCACCCAGGGGTCGGCGCCGCTCGCGCAACCGGACAGGGCCAGGCCGCAGCAGGCGGCCAACAGACGTAGCTTGGACATCGAGCGTTCCTTGTTGCCTAAGGGTGCGGCGACCATCGGGCAGCGCGGCGCGGCGGTCAAGTCGAATTATTTTCGCTGACCCCCTTCCCTATTCAGCTTGAGCTGTGCACAATGCGCGCCCCGCTGAGCTGCATGGATTGAGCGCGGCGGGGCGGATCGAAAGCGGCATCGAAAACGGTTGACGGATTCGAAGGCTGCTGTAAGATGCGCGGCCCACCAGACGGGACGGCTTTNTTCCCTATTCAGCTTGAGCTGTGCACAATGCGCGCCCCGCCGAGCTGCATCGATTGAGCGCGGCGGGGCGGATCGAAAGCGGCATCGAAAACGGTTGACGGATTCGAAGGCTGCTGTAAGATGCGCGGCCCACCAGACGGGACGGCTTTAGGGCCTGAACGGAGCGGCGGGAAGCGGTAGAAAAAAGGTTTCGCAGGGTGTTGACGGTCGCGAAATCTGCTGTAAGATGTGCGGCTCCCTCGGGCACTTTG
>NZ_LMJO01000016.1:0-295000 GCF_001429345.1 Lysobacter sp. Root983 | reverse complement strand
TGAACTGAAATATCTAAGTAACCGGAGGAAAAGAAATCAACCGAGATTCCCTAAGTAGTGACGAGCGAACGGGGAGCAGCCCTTAAGTTGAGTAAGGTTTAGCAAAACGAGTTGGAAAGCTCGGCCATAGACGGTGACAGCCCGGTATGCGAAAGACCTCATTCAATGAAATCGAGTAAGGCGGGGCACGAGAAACCCTGTCTGAACATGGGGGGACCATCCTCCAAGGCTAAATACTCCTGACCGACCGATAGTGAACCAGTACCGTGAGGGAAAGGCGAAAAGAACCCTGGTGAAGGGAGTGAAATAGACCCTGAAACCGTGTGCGTACAAGCAGTAGGAGCCCGCAAGGGTGACTGCGTACCTTTTGTATAATGGGTCAGCGACTTACTGTTCGTGGCGAGCTTAACCGTATAGGGGAGGCGAAGGGAAACCGAGTCTGATAAGGGCGCATAGTCGCGGGCAGTAGACCCGAAACCGGGTGATCTAGTCATGCCCAGGGTGAAGGTTGAGTAACATCAACTGGAGGCCCGAACCCACTCCCGTTGCAAAGGTAGGGGATGAGGTGTGATTAGGAGTGAAAAGCTAATCGAACCCGGAGATAGCTGGTTCTCCTCGAAAGCTATTTAGGTAGCGCCTCGGACGAATACTACTGGGGGTAGAGCACTGTTATGGCTAGGGGGTCATTGCGACTTACCAAACCATGGCAAACTCCGAATACCAGTACGTACTATCCGGGAGACACACGGCGGGTGCTAACGTCCGTCGTGAAAAGGGAAACAACCCAGACCCACAGCTAAGGTCCCAAATTCATCGCTAAGTGGTGAACGATGTGGAAAGGCACAGACAGCCAGGAGGTTGGCTTAGAAGCAGCCACCCTTTAAAGAAAGCGTAATAGCTCACTGGTCGAGTCGGTCTGCGCGGAAGATTTAACGGGGCTAAGCGATGAACCGAAGCTTGGGGTGCATACTTTGTATGCGCGGTAGAGGAGCGTTCCGTAAGCCGTTGAAGGTGGATTGAGAAGTCCGCTGGAGGTATCGGAAGTGCGAATGCTGACATGAGTAACGATAATGCGGGTGAAAAGCCCGCACGCCGAAAGCCCAAGGTTTCCTTGCGCAACGTTAATCGACGCAGGGTGAGTCGGCCCCTAAGGCGAGGCAGAAATGCGTAGTCGATGGGAAGCTGGTTAATATTCCAGCACCTCGCGTAAGTGCGATGGAGGGACGGAGAAGGTTAGGTCTACCCGGCGTTGGTTGTCCGGGAGAAAGCAGGTAGGTGTGGGTCTTAGGCAAATCCGGGACCCTTTAACACCGAGCAGCGAGACGAGCTCATTAGAGCGAAGTGACTGATACCACGCTTCCAGGAAAAGCTCCTAAGCTTCAGCTTACGCAGACCGTACCGTAAACCGACACAGGTGGGCAGGATGAGAATTCTAAGGCGCTTGAGAGAACTCGGGTGAAGGAACTAGGCAACATGGCACCGTAACTTCGGGAGAAGGTGCACCCCTCTTGGTGGCTCATGCGAGCTACAGCTGAGAGGGGTCGCAGTGACCAGGCCGCTGCGACTGTTTATCAAAAACACAGCACTCTGCAAACACGAAAGTGGACGTATAGGGTGTGACGCCTGCCCGGTGCTGGAAGGTTAATTGATGGGGTCAGCCGCAAGGCGAAGCTCTTGATCGAAGCCCCAGTAAACGGCGGCCGTAACTATAACGGTCCTAAGGTAGCGAAATTCCTTGTCGGGTAAGTTCCGACCTGCACGAATGGCGTAACGACAGCGGCGCTGTCTCCACCCGAGACTCAGTGAAATTGAAATCGCTGTGAAGATGCAGCGTTCCCGCGGCAAGACGGAAAGACCCCGTGAACCTTTACTATAGCTTTACACTGAACGTTGAGTTCGTCTGTGTAGGATAGGTGGGAGGCTATGAAACCATGGCGCTAGCTGTGGTGGAGCCATCCTTGAAATACCACCCTGTCGTGCTTGACGTTCTAACCTAGGCCCGTAATCCGGGTCGGGGACCGTGTATGGTGGGTAGTTTGACTGGGGCGGTCTCCTCCCAAAGTGTAACGGAGGAGCACGAAGGTACGCTCAGCGCGGTCGGACATCGCGCACTGTGTGCAAAGGCATAAGCGTGCTTGACTGCAAGATCGACGGATCAAGCAGGTACGAAAGTAGGTCTTAGTGACCCGGTGGTTCTGTATGGAAGGGCCATCGCTCAACGGATAAAAGGTACTCCGGGGATAACAGGCTGATACCGCCCAAGAGTTCATATCGACGGCGGTGTTTGGCACCTCGATGTCGGCTCATCACATCCTGGGGCTGTAGTCGGTCCCAAGGGTATGGCTGTTCGCCATTTAAAGTGGTACGCGAGCTGGGTTCAGAACGTCGTGAGACAGTTCGGTCCCTATCTGTCGTGGGCGTTGGAGATTTGAGAGGGGCTGCTCCTAGTACGAGAGGACCGGAGTGGACGAACCTCTGGTGTTCCGGTTATCACGCCAGTGGTATTGCCGGGTAGCTATGTTCGGAAGCGATAACCGCTGAAAGCATCTAAGCGGGAAGCGCGCCTCAAGATGAGATCTCCCGGGACTTTAAGTCCCCTAAAGGAACCATCAAGACTAGGTGGTTGATAGGCAGGGTGTGTAAGTGCAGCAATGCATTGAGCTAACCTGTACTAATGATCCGTGTGGCTTGACCATATAACCTCAAGTTGCTTTGGTCTCCACGATATGTCTGACGGCTTTCGTCAACRCTTCTTTATGAAGTAAACTTCGCTACGTCCCAACTTATTCGCCGACGACGGGGATCATTCCGTCGAAAGCAACCMAACGAGAGCGTGCGCGCAACCTCAGTACACCGAGATCTGCGACCCTCCACCCTCTCCCTGGTGATAATAGCTGTGTGGAACCACCCGATCCCATCCCGAACTCGGAAGTGAAACGCATATGCGCCGATGGTAGTGTGGTGTGGCCTAAGCCATGCAAGAGTAGGTCATCGCCAGGGGCTTCATCCGAAGGCCGGTTCCCGCAAGGGGGCCGGCCTTCTTCTTTGCGYGAAACAAAACCCATGCGCCGGCATGACGAGTTAATGCGGTCCGAATCCGCGGCGCCGACGAGTTAATCCCGATGCGTTCGCTCGAACACCGGGAGTTAATCCAGCTGCCGTCGACCCGCCTCGCAATCCCAACCGCCCCCTGTAGGAGCGGCGCAAGCCGCGACCGTGGAGCAGGGAGGCTGCGGAGCCACGGGCCGCACGCATCCCACCCTGTGGGAGCGGCGTCAGCCGCGATCGAGGCACATCGAACGACGGCGCTGCTCCACTGACATCGCGGCTTACGCCGCTCCCACAGGAGGCTGGCCCGAAGCGGCGATGTCGTTCGGAGAGGCAGGCCCCGAACCGGCGACGTCGCTCGGACTGGCGCGGTCGCGGCTTGCGCCGCTCCTACCCCAAAGCCGGGCGGCGCGCTCGAGGGACCAGCATGCTCGCCGTTAGGTATGTGCGGATCTTGGCGTTTCACCGCCGCGCCTGCATCCGCGGGGCGCTGTCGCTACACTCTCGTTTGCCGTCGCGCGATTCAGCGCGGCGTGCCGGTCGCGGCCCGCTCGGGCTCGCGATCCTACTGATCCCCGGATGGGGAGGAGACTTGAGCATGAAGTTCACCAACATCGGCGCGGTACACCGCTAAGTCCGCGTACGCGGCCTGGTTTCAGGCCGCGCCAGGCAGACCGTCCGTCGTCAGGGCCTGTTGTGGCCACTGATCGCGCGCGCTCGTCCGCCGCCCCACTCCCGATTCGTTGATCCGGCGCCGCTGGCGCCTGTTCGCCTACGCGCGTTCGTGTTCCCGGGCCCTGGTCCCGGAACGCTCGCCGCGCGGCGGGAGTTTCCACGCTCAACCTAGGCTCAAGGCCATGATGATATTTCGTTGGTTCGAATCCCTGATCGACCCTTTCCGCCCCGCGCCGGAGGTCATGCCTCCGCGCACGGTCGCGGCGTTCTACTGGCATTACATCCGCCAGGCCTGGCCGGTGTTCGCGGTCCTGACCGTGGTCGGTTTCTTCGTCGCGATCGTCGAGGTGGTGATGTTCGACTACCTGGGCAAGGTGGTCGACCTGGTCAACACCGCTTCGCCCGACCGACTGTTCGCGCAACACGGCGGCGACCTGCTATGGATGGCGGCGGTGATGCTGATCGCGCGGCCGTTTTTCCTGGGCTTGCACGATCTGCTGCTCAACCAGACCGTGCATCCCAGCATGACCAACCTGGTGCGCTGGCAGACCCATCGCTACATGCTTCGGCAGAGTCTGGGCTTCTTCCAGAACGACTTCGCCGGCCGCGTCGCCAACCGGATCATGCAGACCGGGCCATCGTTGCGCGAATCCACCACCCAGGCCTTCGATGCGCTGTGGTACGTGATCGTGTACTCGGGTTCGGCGATCTACCTGTTCGCGCAGGCGGATGCGTGGCTGGTGGTGCCGTTGCTGGCATGGATCGTGGTCTACATCGGCCTGCTGCGCTATTTCGTGCCGCGGGTGAAGCTGCGTTCGTGGCGCGCTTCGGACGCGCGCTCCAAGCTGATGGGGCGCATCGTCGACGGCTACACCAACATCGCCACGCTCAAGCTGTTCGCGCACTCGCGGCGCGAAGAGCAATACGTGGCCGAGGCGATGCTGGAGCAGACCGCGCGTTCGCGCGACATGACCCGCATGACCACGCTGATGGGTATGAGCATCACCGTGGTCAATGGCCTGTTGATCGTCGGCACCTGCGGCCTGGCGCTATGGCTGTGGCACCGCGGCGCGATCACGGTCGGTGCGATCGCGCTGGCCACCGGCCTGGTGATTCGCATCCACAACATGTCCGGGTGGATCATGTGGACGGTGAACGGCATCTTCGAGGACATCGGCACGGTGCAGGACGGCATCGAGACGATCTCGCGGCCGTTGACGGTGGTCGATCGCGAGGACGCAAAGGCCCTGACCGTGGCCGAGGGCGGAGTGCGCTTCGAGAACGTGCATTTCCACTATGGCCGCGACAGCGGACTGATCGCCGACCTCGATCTGACGGTGCGGCCGGGCGAGAAGATCGGTCTGGTCGGACCTTCGGGTGCGGGCAAGTCGACCCTGATGAACATCCTGCTGCGCCTGTACGACCTCGAGGGCGGCCGCATCCTGATCGACGGGCAGGACATCGCCGGCGTCACCCAGGAGAGCCTGCGTTCGCAGATCGGCGTGGTCACTCAGGACACCTCGCTGCTGCACCGCTCGATCCGCGACAACCTGCTGTACGGGCGACCGGATGCGAGCGAGGACGAGATGCGCGCGGCCGCGCGCGAGGCGCGCGCGGACGAGTTCATTCCGCGTCTGGTCGACGGCGAGGGCCGCCAGGGTTACGAGGCGCTGGTCGGCGAGCGCGGTGTCAAGCTGTCCGGCGGTCAGCGCCAGCGTGTGGCGATCGCGCGCGTGTTGTTGAAGAACGCACCGATCCTGATCCTGGACGAGGCGACCTCGGCGTTGGATTCGGAAGCCGAGGCGGCGATCCAGGACAGCCTGGACTCGCTGATGCAGGGCAAGACGGTGATCGCGATCGCGCACCGCCTGTCGACGATCGCGCGCATGGACCGGCTGGTGGTGATGGACCAGGGACGGATCATCGAGACCGGCACGCATGAGGAACTGATCGCGCACGACGGCTTGTACGCGCGTTTGTGGAAGCGGCAGACGGGTGGGTTTGTGGGGGTGGATGCTTAAGCGTTGGGGCCGCCCTCACCCCAACCCCTCTCCCGYGGTGCGGGAGAGGGGCTTAAGCAGGGCGCTTTGTAGTACTTGCTGCCGATTGTGGGAGTGGGTGCACGCAGGGCGGATGAGGGCCGKTGCCAGGTGGGTGTGACGCGCTTGCGGCGGCCCTCACCCCAACCCCTCTCCYGYGGTGCGGGAGAGGGGCTTTAAGCGGGGCGCTTTGCCGTGTTTGCTGCCGCTTGCGGGAGAGGCCAATGCGAAGGAGGCTGGGTTTTCAGAACAGCGAGCCCGTGCTTCCGCGCTCGCCATCGCCGGGTTGGCCGCGGCGTTTGCGTACCCAGCCGCCGACGCCCGAGGGTTGGTGCGTGGCGGCGACGGCCGGTTTTGGCTCGGTGCCGTCACGCGCCTGGCGGTGCACGGTCTCGGCCAGTACGTTGAACTGGCGCAAGCGCTGCAGCCAGAGTTCGTCCATGCTCGGATCGGCGACCAGCGGCGCGGCGCCGAGGTCGGCTTCGGTGGCTTCGTCGGGGATGTGGCCGAACGGAATGCGCATCGGTGCGGCGCCTTGGGCCAGGGCCTCGTGCATCGCGCCGAAGTACAGGCGATTGTTGCCGTAACGCTGGTTGACCTGATCGAGCACGCGGGTCAGGGCCTGGTTGCGATGGCGGTCGGCGAACAGGGCGCCGGTCTCGGCGGCGCAGGGCTGCAGGTCGATCAGGGACACCGCCACCGACAGCGGCGGGTGACGTTGCAGATTCCAGCGCCCGCTGGCGGCGGCGCGCATCAGCGGTTCGATCGCCTCGGCCAGCAGTTGCAGCAGGGTCGGTGTGTCGTCCAAGGCGGCGAAGGACAGGCCGCGGTCGTAGCGCTGTTCGCGGCCGATGAAGCGCACGTGCAGGCTGAGCCCGCGCGCCTGGCAGCGCTCCTGGCGCAACCGCATCGCCGCCTTGGCCAGCAGCTTGAACATCACCGAGCGCATGCCTTCGGCGTTGCGCATCTGCGGGTCCAGCACATGCGAGTGGCCGACCGAGCCCACCGCCTTACGCTGGCGCGAGGGCGGCTCGATGCCGCGCAGCTGCGCCCAGAAACGCTCGCCCTCGATGCCGCCCCAGATCGCACGCAGGTGTTCGCGCGGCGCGGCGGTGAGTTGCGCGACCGTGCTCAGGCCGGCGTCGTGCAGGCGTTGCAGCATCGAGGGGCCGACGCCGCACAGGTCCTGCAGGTCCAGACCATGCAGCGCATGCGGCAGGTCGGCCAACTCGACCACGGTGAGGCCGTCGATCTTCTCCAGGTCGGAAGCGGTCTTGGCCAGAAAGGTGTTGGGCGCGATGCCGATCGAGCAGCGAATCGCCGGGCTCAGGCCGCGATCGATCAAGGTCTGCTTGATCCGCTGCGCGATCGCGATGGCGTTGTCGCGCTGGCGCTCGCGCCCCATCAGGCGGCACGCGACCTCGTCGATCGACAGCGGTTTGCCGTCGATCGGGATACAGTCCTCGATCGCCGCGATCAGTTGATGGTGCAGTTCGACATAGCGCGCCGGTCGCGCCTGCACGATGGCGATATCGGGGCAGCGTTCCAGCGCTTCGCGCACCGGCGTGCCGGTCTTGACCCCGTGCCGCTTGGCTTCGCGGCTGGCGGCGATGCAGCAGGTGGTCGCCGCCATCACCGGCACCACGCCGACCGGACGCCCCCGCAGATCCGCCCGGTCGTACTGCTCGACCGAGGCGAAGTAGGAGTTGAAGTCGACGAACAGGCAGCGCAGGGTCACGGCGGCGGGCCACGCAGGGGTAGCGAAGTATCGCGCCGCGCGACGGGCCCTGCGAGGGCCGCCGGCCGGCGATCCGCCGAGCATGCCGGCGGATCGTCTCGGATGCTGAGATTTATTTCAGGATCAATCGCTTACAGCACGATCGGCGGTTCGCCGCCGACGATCACGACATCGGCCGGGCGGCGCGCGAACAGGCCGACGCTGACCACGCCCGGGATCTGGTTGATCGCGGTTTCCAGGGCCACCGGGTCGGTGATGGCCAGGCCGTGGATGTCGAGGATCCAATTGCCGTTGTCGGTGACCACGTTCTCGCGCCAGACCGGCTGGGCGCGGGTCATGCCCAGGATCTCGCGCGCGACCAGGCTGCGCGCCATCGGCACCACTTCCACCGGCAGCGGGAACTTGCCCAGCACGTCGACGCGCTTGGCAGGATCGACGATGCAGACGAACTTGGCGCTGGCCTCGGCGATGATCTTCTCGCGCGTGAGCGCGGCACCGCCGCCCTTGATCAGGCGCTTGTGCGGATCGCACTCATCGGCGCCGTCGACGTACAGCGAGAGCGGGCCGGTGGCGTTGAGGTCCAGCACTTCGATGCCCAGCGCCTTCAGGCGCGCGGTGCTCTGCTCGGAGCTGGACACGGCGCCCTTGATGCGCTCCTTGATCCGGCCCAGCGCATCGATGAAGTAGGCGACCGTGGAACCGGTGCCGACGCCGACGATCATGCCGTCCTCGATGTAGTCGATGGCTTTTTCGCCGGCCAGGCGCTTGGCTTCAGTCATGAGTAGGGATTCGTGATTGGGGATTCGGGATTGGTTAGAGCGGGCGGCGGCGCGGATTTCGCAGATTCGTTTGAGTCTCGAGGCGCTTTTGCGAATCCCGAATCCCCAATCACGAATCCCGGCTCCACTCACTCCATCGCCAACAGCAGCTTCCACTGCGCCGCCGTCACCGGCAGTACCGACAGGCGGTTGCCGCGTCGGGTCAGGGCGAAGTCCTCGCCGAGTTCGTCGGCGCGCGCCTTGATCTCGTCCAGGGTGATCACGCGCTTGAGCTTGCGGTCGAAGGCCACGTCCACCAGCAGCCAGCGCGGGTCTTCGCGCGTGCTCTTGGGGTCGTGGTAATCGGACTTGGCGTCGAACTGGGTCGGGTCCGGGTAGGCGGCGCTGGCGATGCTGGCCAGGCCGGCGATGCCGGGCACGGCGGTGTTGGAATGGTAGAACAGCACGCCGTCGCCGACCTTCATGCCGTCGCGCATGTAGTTGCGCGCCTGGTAGTTGCGCACGCCGTTCCAGGGTTCGGTGCGCACGCGCTCGAGGTCGTCGATGGAAAAGGTGTCGGGTTCGGACTTCATCAGCCAGTAGCGGCGGCGTGCGGTCATGGGGGCGTTCACGCGATCAGGGAATGTCGGCAGTCGTAGACGGCGGCGTCGCTGCACACGGCGTCGAGGGCCACGTCCCAGTCGGCGCGGTCCAGCGCGTCGACGCGCTGGACCTCGAACGCGGCGCCGACCAGCCAGGGCGGCGCGGGTTCGCGCTGGCGGAACGCGAAGCTGCGATCGTACCAGCCGCCGCCCATGCCCAGCCGGTGGCCGCGCGGGTCGAAACCGACCAGAGGGGCCACCGCCAGGCTCAGGTCTTGCGGCGCCAGCAGCGAGCTCGCGGCCACGTCGGGCTCGGGGATGCCGTAGCGGTTGCTGACCAGCGGGTCGCCCGCGCGCCAGGGCGCGAAGCGCAGGGCGCCATCGTCGCCGAGCACGGGCAGGCAATAGATGCACTCCGGCGGCAGGCGCAGTTGCCAGACGTGCAGGCCGATTTCCCCGTCCAGCGCCCAGTAACCGGCCACGTAGCCGGCCTGGGGCGCGAACGGCAGGCCCAGCAACCGCGCGGCCAGGCGCTCGGCGCCGGCGATGCGGTCGGCCGCGCTCAAGGCGCGGCGGCGCTCGCGCAGGTCGCGGCGCAATGCCGCACGGTCAGCCGTCATGCGGCGGGGCTTCCATCTGGGGGCGGCACGCGACCGCTCGCGGCGGCGCGCCAACAAGGAACGGGCGCCGCGAGGCGCCCGTCCGGAATAAGTAGTCCTCCGCCAATGGCGATGCATGCCAAACGACCTTGAACCCGGGGTTCAAGTGGGGACGCTTGGCTGCCTTCGGGCTTCCCGCTACGAGGCGGACTTGCACTCCGGGCTTCCGCTGCGCCCCCGTGGTCGTAATTAAGGGACAAGGCGAATGTTTGTGCACGCCGTCGCGCACAGCAGAGGACGTTGGCGAAGTATAGCGCGGGAGTGCGGGTGCGCATGCCCGCTCGTCGGCGATGCTGCGTTGCGATTCATCGAACATGTGATCGCGTCGGCGCAAACGGCCGATCGGCTTGCGTTCACGGGCGCCGCCAGCGCGCGTTGGGCGCGCGCTGCGCGGATTCGACCATGCGCGGGCTCAGCGCGGCGCGGTCTCGAACAGGCCGTCGAGCTTGCGATGCAGGTCGCCCAGGGTGCGCGCGAGTTCGCGATCGCGGCTTTCGTTCTCGCCGCGCAACTGTTGTAGTTCGTGGGCGAGATTCAGCGCGGCCAATACCGCCACGCGGTCGAGCGCGGCCATGCGGTTGCCGCCGCGGATCTCGCGCATCTTGCTGTCCAGCAGCTTGGCCGCCGACAGCAGGCTGTCGCGTTCGGACGGCTCGCAGCCGACCGTGTACTCGCGGTCGAGCAGGCGGATGCTGACGGGTTCGCTGGCGCTCATCGGCTCGTGCTCAGGTGTGCTGCTCGAGCGACTTCAGCCGCGCGATCATCGCTTCGACGCGGGTGCGCGCCTGCTCGTTCTTGGCCAGCAGGGCCGAGCGTTCGCCGGCCAGCTGTTCCTGTTGCTGGCGCAGGCTGCGGTTCTCGTCGTGCAGACGACGCGCGCGCTCGGCCAACTCGTCGACGCGGTCGGCGAGCGATTGCATTTGGGCGAGCAGTTCGGCGCGGTCCATACGGCCACGATAGGCAGGGAGCCGGGAGCCGGTCAAGCAGGCGACGGCGCGGACCGGACCGCCAGGTGAACGGATGCGCCGGAGCGGGCCGGCGGTCTCAGTCCGCGGCCGGCGGGGGCGCGGCCACGGCGGGCGTGCGCGCGAGGATGAAGGCCAGGCATTGCTCGACCTCCAGCGGCCGCGCCAGCCAGTAGCCCTGGATCTCGTCGCAGCCGTGTTCGCGCAGGAACTCCATCTGCGCCTCCGACTCCACGCCCTCGGCGACCACGTTCAGGCCCAGCGAGTGGGCCATGGTGATGACGGTGCTGGTGATCGCCTCGTCGTCGGGGTCGCGGCCGAGGTCGCCGACGAACTCCTTGTCGATCTTGAGGGTGTTGATCGGCAGGCGCTTGAGGTAGGCCAGGGAGGAGTAGCCGGTGCCGAAATCGTCCACCGCCAGGCCGACGCCGAGGTCGCGGATCGCCTGCAGGGTGGCCGCGGTCTGGACCGCGTTGGCCATGATGACGCTCTCGGTGAGTTCCAGCTCCAGGCGCCAGGCGGGGATGCCGCTTTCGTCGAGCGCGCGTGCGACCGTGCGCGGCAGATCGCTGCGCAGCAGTTGCAGGGCCGAGACGTTGACCGACATCGACAGCTGGTCCAGGCCCTGTTGGCGCCAGCGTTCCAGGGTGCGGCAGGCCTCGTGCATGGCCCATTCGCCGATCTCCAGGATCAGCCCGCTTTCCTCGGCCAGGGGGATGAACTGCGCCGGCGAGATGTCGCCGTACTCGGCGCTGCGCCAGCGCAGCAGGGCCTCCACGCCGGTGATGCGTTGGTCCTGCAGCGACAGCCGCGGCTGATACACCAGGCGCAGCTCGCCGCGGTCGAGGACCTTGCGCAGCGCCGCCGAGATGGTGGCGCGGCGACGGATCTCGACGTCCATCGCCTCGGTGTAGCGCATGTAGGTGCGGCGGCCGGCGGCCTTGGCCTGGTACATCGCGGTGTCGGCGTGCTTGAGCAGGTCGGTCGGGACCTGGGCGTGATCGGGGTAGAGGCTGATGCCGATCGAGGGCGAGATCGACACGTCGTGGCGCTCGTCGAAATCCAGCGGGGTCTCGAACGCGCGCATCAGCCGGCGCGCGACCGCCTCGGCGTCCTCGGGCGTGTCGATGTTTTCCAGCACCACGGTGAATTCGTCGCCGCCCAAGCGCGCGACGGTGTGCTCGGCGCCCACGGTTTCCTGCAGGCGGGTGGCGGCGGCGCGCAGGATGCGGTCGCCGGCGGCGTGGCCCAGCGAGTCGTTGATGTCCTTGAAGCGGTCCAGGTCCAGGAACAGCACCGCGATGCGGTGACCCTGGCGGCGCGCGCGCACGATCGCGCGCGACAGCCGCTCCGACAGCAGCGTGCGGTTGGGCAGGCTGGTCAGGGTGTCGTAGTTGGCCAGGTAGCGCAGTTCCTGCTCGGCGCGCTTCTGGTCGGTGATGTCGCTGAGCACGGCGACGTAGTGGCTGCGCTGGCCGCCGGTATCCAGCACCGCGCTGCCTTGCAGCCAGCACAGGAACTCGGCGCCGTCCTTGCGCGACTGCCAGATCTCTCCCGACCAGCGCCCGCTGCGCTGCAGTTCGGCGCGCATCTCCTGGTAGAACTCGGGGTCGTGCTGGCGGCTGTCGAGCAGGCTGGCCGAGCGCCCGATCACCTCGGCATCGCCGTAGCCGGTCATGTGGGTGAAGGCGGGGTTGATCGAGACGAAGTTGAAGTCGCGGTCGATTACCGCCACCGCCTCGGCCATGCTGCGCAGGACCTCGCTGGAGATGCGGCGATCGCGCTCGGCGCTGCGGTTGGCGGTGATGTCGCGCGCGGTGCCGGCCACGCGCAGGGCGCGGCCCTTGGGGTCGCGCTCGACCACCCTGCCGCGCGCGCGGATCCAGCTCCAGCCGCCGCCTGGGTTGCGGATGCGGTGCTCGGACAGGAACAGCGCGGCGTCGCCGCGCAGGTGCTGCTTGAGCAGGTCGAGCACGCGCGCCTGGTCGTCGGTGTGGATCTCGTGATCGTCGACCACGTGGGTCTGGACGCCGATATCCGGGGTCTGCGCGTGCTGTTCGTCCACGCGCATGCGGTGCATCTCGCGCCGGCTCAGGTCGTAATCCCAGAACTGCTCGCCCGATGCCCACAGGGCCAGCTTCAAACGCTCCTCGCGCTCGCGGATCTGCTGGAAGTAGCCGCGCTCGCGTTGGCGCGCGCGGTGCCAGCGCCAGCCGGCGCTGGCGAGCAGGGCGACCAGGGCCAGGACCGCGGCCAGGATCACCATCGGGTGCCGCCACAGCGGCGGCGCGACGTGGATCGGGATGACCAGCTCGCGCGAGTTCCACACCCCGTCGCGGTTGGTGGCCTGGGCGCGGAAGGTGTAGCGGCCGGCGGGCAGGCGGGTGTAGGTGATGTCCTGGCGCATGCCGTTCTCGATCCAGCCGCGATCGAAGCCGTCCATGCGGTAGCGGTAGCGGATGCTGGAATCCGGCGCGAAATCCAGCGCGCCCACGCGCAGGCGCAGGATGCCGGCCGCGGCGGGCACGTCCAGGCGCGCGGGCTGCCACAGCGCGCCGCTGTCGACCGTGGCCTCGGCACCGATCCAGGCCCCGAGCAGGCGCACCGGCGGGGTGTAGCGCGAATCCACCATGCGCGCGGGCAGGAACAGGTTCAGACCGCGCACGCCGCCGAACACGAAGCGGCCGTCGCGCAGCTGGGTGACCGCGCCGCCGTTGAACTCCAGGTCCTGCAGGCCGTCGGCCAGGCCGTAGCGGCGCACCCAGCCCGGCGCCACGTCGAAGCGCAGGATGCCGGCGTCGGTGCCCAGCCACAGGCGCCCGTTCGGCCCTTCGGCGACGGTGAACACCACCGGCACCGGGCGTTCGTTCAAGGCCGCGCCCAGCGGATGCACGAAACGGATCTCGCCGCCGCGTTCGACCACGCGGTCGAGCCCGGCGTGGCCGCCGACCCAGACCGTGCCGTCCTCGGACTGGTGCAGGGCGCGCACCAGATTGCCGGCCAGGCTGTTGGGGTTGTCGGCCTGGTGGCGGTAGTGGCGCATGCGCCCGCTGGCGGGTTCCAGCAGGTCCAGGCCGTCGCCGGTGCCCAGCCAGATGCGGTTCTGGCGGTCCTCCAGCAAGGCGTGCACCACCGGATGGCTGAGGCCCTTGGGGTCGCCCTCGCGGTAGCCGTATTGGGCGATCGCGCCGCTGGCGGGATCGTAATGCAAGGCGCCGGTGCCGGTGCTGCCCAGCCACAGCGTGCCGTCGCGGGCGACGATCAGGCTGCGCAGCGCGGTCGCGCTGTACGGCCCCAGGTCGATGCGTTCGAGTTGGCGCGCGACCGGGTCGAGCCGGCGCAAGCCCTGGCTGGTGGCGACCCAGAGCCGGCCGCGGTCGGCGCGGCCGAAGGCCATCACCCGCACGCCTTCGCCGATCAGGCGGGTGTAGTCGTCGAACCGGTCCTGCTGCAGGTCGTAACGCAGCAGGCGCGCGTTGTCGCTGCCCAGCCACAGCGCGCCGCCCTCGTCCTCGATGATGGCGCGCATGCTGTCGTCGGCGGCGGCATTGCGTGGCCGCCCGCTGTCGATATCGAGCACGTAACTGAAGCGGGTGCCGCGCGGATCGGCCAGGGCGACGCCGCGGAAGGTGCCGCCGACCCAGAGCAGGCCGCCGTGATCGACCATCAGGCTGGCGATGGTGTCCTCGGGCAGGCCGGCGCCGATACCGGCGTCCTCGCGCACCGCTTCGATCCTGCCGCTATCGGGGTCGTAGCGGCGCAGGCCATCGCCGAACACCGACAGCCACAGGCGGCGGTCGGGCGCCTCGACGATCGCGCGCACGTCGGCGGGCGACGCCGGCGCGTCGGTGTCGGCCGGCAGGACCCGAATCAGGCTGTGGCCGTCGCTGTGCACGCGGAACAGGCCGTCGTTGCGGCCGACCCAGATCTGGCCGCGGTGGTCGCGCAACAGGCTGGCGACCGGCTGCGGCTCGATCCGCTCGACCCGGTCGTCGGTGCCGATCCGGTACAGGCCGGCGGCGTTGCCGTACCAGACATTGCCGTCCCTGTCCGACACCAGCTTCTGCCAGGGCCGGTCGCGCGTGCTGTCGGGCAGCTTCAGCAGGTTCTGGCGGCGGCCGCTGGCCGGGTCCAGGCGCTCCAGCCCGGCCACGCTGCCGACCCAGACCCGGCCACCGCGGTAGAGCAGGGCCATGACCTGGCGCGAGGTCTGGCTGCCGCCCGCGGCCGAGTAGCGGCGGATGCGGCCGGTGGCCAGGTCCAGCCGGGCCACGTATTCGGAGTAGGTGCCGACCCAGAGCGCGCGCTCGCTTTCCAGCGCCAGCGTGGTGACATAGCTGTCGGGCAGGCTGGCCGGATCGCGCGGATCGTGGCGATAGGGCACGAAGCGCTGGCCGTCGTAGCGGTGCAGGCCGCCCTGGGTGCCGACCCAGACGAAGCCCTGGGCGTCCTGGGCCAGTGCGGTCACCGAGTTCTGGGCCAGGCCGATTTCGCTGCCCAGACGGGTGAAGTAATAGTCCCGGGTTGCCGCTGCGACCGGCAACACCGTGCCCGCCAACACCAGCAGAGCGCTGAGCAGGCCGGCGACGCGAATAGCGGCGATGGAGGATGGACGCACGGACACCGGGGCACAGGGCGTGGCAACGCGCAGTGTAGGCAGGCGTCGTCCGCCGCAACAAGCCGCGTCGCTGCGTTGCTAAACTGACGCAACCCCCACGCAGCCATGCCAGTGCCCTCCATCGAACTGCCCGACCTGTCCGCCGTCGACGCTCAGAGCCGCCAACTCGCGCTCGCCGCGTCGCCTTCCGAACTCCATGGGGCCCTGTGCGGCTGGCTGGCCGGCGGCGGCGCCTCGCTGCGCGAATGGCCGGCCAAAGTGCTGGCCGACGATGCCCTGACCGCGCCGGAGGCCGACAGCGCGCTCGACCAGCTGCGTCTGGCCAGCGCCGCGCAGCTGTCCGACCGCAGTTTCGATTTCGCCCTGCTGCTGCCCGACGCCGAGGCCTCGCTGTCCGAGCGCAGCGGCGCGCTGTTCGAATGGTGCCGCGGTTTCCTCGGCGGATTCGGCCTGGCCGGCGCTTCGGCCAACGCGCTGTCGGTGGAAGGCCGCGAGGCGTTGGGCGATCTGGCCAAGCTCGCCGTCGCCCAGCCGCAGGACGACGGCGACGAAGAGGACGAGGAAGCGCTGGTGGAGATCGAGGAATTCGTGCGCGTGGCCGCGCTGCTGCTGCACGGCGACTGTGTGCTGGCCAGCCAGCACCGGCAACGTTTGAACTGAATCCAAGGGCGTCGCGACGATGACTACCGCCGGCATCGCCAGCCAGATTTCCGCCAAGGCCTACGCGCGCCGCCGCAAGCAGCTCATGCGCATGGCCGGCGACGACGCCATCCTGGTGCTGCCGTCGGCGAACGAGCTGATTCGCAGCCGCGACACCCATTACCCGTACCGGCAGGATTCCGACCTGTGGTACCTCACCGGCTTCCCCGAGCCGGAGGCGGTGCTGGTGCTGGTGCCGGGCCGCAAGCACGGCGAAACCCTGCTGTTCTGCCGCGAGCGCGATCTGGAGCGCGAAGGCTGGGACGGCCCGCGTTTCGGCCCCGAGGGCGCGGTCGAGGCCTTCGGCCTGGACGACGCCTATCCGATCGCCGATCTCGACGACATCCTGCCCGGCCTGCTCGAAGGGCGTTCACGGGTGTACTACCACTTCGGCCGCGATCAGGAGTTCGACCTCAAGCTGATCGGCTGGCTCAACCGCGTGCGCGCGATGGTGCGACAGGGCGCGCAGCCGCCGCACGAGTTCCTCGAGCTGGGGCATCTGCTCGACGAGATGCGTTTGTTCAAGGACCGCGACGAACTCAAGCTGATGCAGCGCGCGGCCGACATCAGCGTGCAGGCGCACGAGGTGGCGATGCGTGCCGCGCGCCCGGGCGTGCGCGAGTACGAACTGCAGGCCGAGCTGGAGCGCGTGTTCCGCATGCACGACGCCGAGCCGGCCTACGGCAGCATCGTCGGCGCCGGCGCCAATGGGTGCGTGCTGCATTACCGCGCCAATAACGGCGTGGCGCGCGACGGCGATCTGGTCCTGATCGACGCCGGCGCGGAATTCCGCGGCTATGCCGCCGACATCACCCGCACCTTCCCGGTCAACGGTCGCTTCAGCGCGGCGCAGCGCGCGCTGCACGATCTGGTTGGCGCGGCCCAGGCCGCGGCGCTGGCGCAGGCGCGCCCGGGCGTGGCCTACGAGGCGGGGCACAATGCCGCGGTCGAGACCTTGACCGAGGGTCTGCTCAAGCTCGGCCTGCTCAAGGGCAAGCTGGAGAAGAACATCGCCGACGGCAGCTACCGCCGTTATTACCGGCACAAGACCGGGCATTGGCTGGGGCTGGACGTGCACGACGTCGGCGAGTACCGAATCGAGGGCGAGTCGCGCCTGCTGGAGCCGGGCATGGTCTTCACCATCGAGCCGGGGTTGTACGTGTCGGCCGACGACACCAGCGTGGATCCGAAGTGGCGGGGTATCGGCATCCGCACCGAGGACGATGTGTTGGTCACCAAGGATGGCTATCAGGTGCTGACCGACAAACTGGCGCGCAGCGCCGATGAGATCGAGGCGTTGATGGGGTAGGGGGCGTTGTTTTCGCTCCGCGCCTCTCGTTCTGGTCGCTCGCTGTCGCTGTAGCCGTCGCCGTCGCTCGGCTGTGCTCACCACCTCTCGCGCTTCGGCTCGGCCTAAGGCCGGCTCTTGCTGTTGCTCGTCATCTCCGCGGGGGCAGGCTCCACTTTAGTTCGGCGGAGCCGAGCATCCAGTGTCTTTAGCATGCACTCACATGCAAGCCCGCTTTCCCTCCTTTGGAAAAGGGTGCAGTCGTGCGTTTACGAACCGCAGGTTCGTGCGCGGCTGAGCGCCGGCAGGCTCTTGCTCCAAGCTCCCTCCTTTGGAAAGGGTGAAGCCGAGCGGCTTACGAACCGCAGGTTCGTGCGCGGCTGAACGCCGGCAGGCTGTGCCTGCTGGCCGGGCGGGTTGGGGAGGATTTGCTGTTGTTTGCTTTCGTCTTTTCTGACCGAAGGTCAAAGGCTTCCGCCTGCTGCGCATGCGGGTTACTTTCTCTTGCTCCTAGCTCCCTCCTTTATCAAAGGAGGGTTGGGGAGGATTTGCTGTTGCTTTGCTTTCGTCTTTTCTGACCGAAGGTCAAAGGCTTCCGCCTGCTGCGCATGCGGGTCACTTTCTCTTGCTCCTAGCTCCCTCCTTTATCAAAGGAGGGTTGGGGAGGATTTGCTATTGCTTTGCTTTCGTCTTTTCAGACCGAAGGTCAAGGGCTTCCGCCTGCTGCGCATGCGGGTCACTTTCTCTTGCTAGCCCAAGAGTCCGTCTGGATTTCCTTCGGTCAAAAGTAACCAAAGAGAAGGGCTAGCGTGACCAAACCTCCCCTGCGGGTTCGGAGCTGGCGCGGGGATTTTTCGAATGGACGTCCCTGTCCATTCGAAAAACGGCGCGCGTCCTGCGCGCCGCCCTTCGGGTCTACGGTTGGTCGGGTTAGTGCGGGGCTTTTGGATTTGAATGCCGCGGCAACGGCAACGGCAACGGCAACGGCAACAGCAACAGCAACAGCAACAGCAACAGCAACAGCAACAGCAGCGGTAACGGTGTGCTGACGCTGTCTTGCGGACGCGATCGGGCTCGTAGGATGTGGTGAGCCGGAGGCGAACCGCATCGTTGCGTGGTGGCCGGTGCCGGCGAAGGGTGATGCAGGCTTTAGGTCGACATGCGCGGCGGCCAGCGCATGCCCGGCCCTCGGGCCTATGGCCCCATGGCGGCCAACACCGCGTCGACGAAGCGGCTGAGTTTGGGCAGGGGCTGGCGGTCGCGTGGGTACAGCAGGTGTACCGGGCGTGGCGGCGGTAGGTCGTGTTCGAACAAGGGCAGCAATCGGCCGGCGGCGAGGTCGTCGGCCAGCAGCACTTCGGGCTGCAGCAGAATGCCGCAGCCGTCCAAGGCCGCGCGACGCAGGGCGTCGCCGTGATTGGAGGCGAAGCGGCCGCGCAGGCGCAGCGGCTCGCCGCCCAGGCTGGCGAATCGCCAGCCCGCGTTGGGGTGCCAGAGCAGATGATTCAGGCAGCTGTGCTGGGCCAGTTCGCTCGGGCTGTGCGGCGTGCCGCGTTCGCGCAGGTACTCGGGCGAGGCGCACACGATCATGCGGTAGGGCCGCAGCGGGCGCGCCACCAGATGGTCGGAATCGGGCAGGGGACCGATGCGGATGGCGGCGTCGAAGCCTTCGGCGATCAGGTCGCTCATGCGGTCGGCCAACACCAGGTCCAGCGACACGTCCGGGTGCGCGCGCAGGAACGCGGTGGCCAGCGGCGCCACCGCGGCGGTGCCCAAGGTCAGCGGCGCGGTCACGCGCAGGTGCCCGCGCGGGCGCGCGTGGTCCTGCAGGCGTTCGGCCACGGTCTCGGCGCGGCGTACTTGCTCCAGCGCCTGCCGCGCCTCTTCCAGGAAGGCCGCGCCGACTTCGGTGAGCCGCTGCTTGCGGGTGTCGCGCTGGAGCAGGCGCGCGCCCAGGTGGGTTTCCAACTGATGCACGTGCTTGCCCACCATCACCGCCGACACCCGCTGCGCACGCGCGGCCGCGGCGAAGCTGCCGGTGTCGGCGACCGAAACGAAGACCGTCATCGCGCGCAGCAGATCCATGGCTAACTCGCAGTTAGGGGTGCCGGAAATGCTAGCGCATGCCCCGGCTCGGGTTCGGCGCGCAAACTGGACACCACTCCTACCGTAAGAGGTCCGTCATGAAGATCCTGCTAGTCGGCGCCAGCGGCACGCTGGGCCGCGCCATCGCCCAGACCCTGTCCCATCACGAGGTGCTGGCCGCCAGCCGCAACAGCGCCGAGTACCCGGTCGATATTACCGACGACGCCAGCGTGGCCGCGCTGCTGCGCAAGACCGGCAAGGTCGACGCCATCGTGTCCGCGGCCGGCGTGCTGCATTTCGGCCCACTGCCGGAAATGACGCCGGCGCAGTTCGCGATCGGCCTGAACGATAAGCTATTGGGCCAGGTGCGCTTAGCGCTGCTGGGCCAGCATGCGCTCAACGACGGCGGTTCGATCACCCTGACCAGCGGCATCGTCGCCGACGAACCGATCCGCGCCGGCGCCAACGCCAGCGCGGTCAATCGCGCCTTGGAAGGATTCGTGCAGGGCGCGGCGTTCGAACTGCAGCGCGGCGTACGCATCAACGCGGTCAGCCCGAGTGTGCTGGCCGAATCCTGGAGCGACTACGGCGCGTTCTTCCCCGGTTTCGAGCCGGTGACCGCCGCGCGCGCCGCGCTGGCTTACCAGCGCAGTGTCGAAGGCGTGCAGAGCGGTCGGGTGTATCGGGTCTGGTAAGAGCTTGCGGCGCCCGCGCGGACAGTGGCGTGGGCGCGGCGGTGCCGCGCAGGGAACCGCACTGGCCGTCGCGCGAACCTAGCTCACAAGTACTGCGGCACCTTCGCTTCCAACAGCCGCACCAGCGCCGGGTCCATATAGTCGTACTCGTCCGGTATATCCAGGCAAACCACGCGCTTGCCCAGCAGCTGCGCGCGAAAGCGCTGCTACAGCTTGGCGCGCTGCGCCTTTTCCATCACGAAGATCAGCTGCGCCCAGTCCACCAGCTCGGCGCCGAGCGGTTGCTCGGCGTCGTGCTTGAGGCCGGCCGAGGCGACCTCCAGATCGGCGCGGTCGCCGAACAGGTGTTCGGCGGTCGGGCTGCGCAGCCGGTTGTGGCCGCACACGAACAGCACACGATGCGGGGGCGTGCGTTGCAAGGGCGCGCGCGTCTCAGGCCGCTTCCGCGAAGCCGTCGCGGGTGAGGTTGATCGGGGCGCCGTCGGTGCAGACCACGTCGTCCTCGATGCGGATGCCGCCGTAGGGGCGGAACTGGTCGATCCGGTTCCAGTCCACCGCGTCGGCATGTGGGCCCTGCTTGAGGCCGTCCAGCAGCAGGTCGATGAAGTACACGCCCGGTTCGATCGTCACCGCCATGCCCGGCGCGAGCTCGCGGGTCAGGCGCAGATAGGGCTGGCCCTCGGGCTTGGCGATGGTGCCGCCGCGGTCGGACGCGGCGAAGCCGGCGACGTCGTGCACCTGCAGGCCGATGCCGTGGCCGATGCCGTGCGGGAAGAACACGTTGCTGACGCCGGTCTCCAGCGCCGACTCCGGCGAAAGCTTGATGACGCCGAAGTCCTTGAGGATGCCGGACAGGGCGAGGTGGGCGTCGAGGTGGATGCGCTTGTAGTCGTGGCCGGCGCGGACCTGGTCGCACATCTTCAGCTGGGCGGCGTCGACCGCGTCGATCAGGGCCTGGAACTCGCCGCCGGCGTCGGCGGCGTAGGTGCGGGTGATGTCGCAGGCGTAGCCGTGGTGGCTGGCGCCGGCGTCGATCAGGAAGCTGCGCAGCTGCGCCGGCGCCTCGCGCTCGAGTTCGGTGTAGTGCAGCACGGCGCCGTTGTGGTTGAGGGCGACGATGTTGTTGTAAGGCAGATCGGCGCCCTCCTGGCGCGCGGCCGCGCAGTACGCCAGATGGATGTCGAACTCGCTGGCGCCGTTGCGGAACGCGACTTCGGCGGCGCGGTGCGCGCGCACGCCGCGGCGGGTCGCCGCGCGCATCATCTGCACTTCGTAGGGCGTCTTGTAGGCGCGGTGGAACTCGAGATAGTCGATCGCGGCCTGCGGATTGTTGGGCACGTACGCACCCAGCGCGCTGCGCGGCTCGCCCAGGATCGCGCAGCGCGCGGGGTCGGCCGGCAGATGGGCCAGGGCTTCCTCGGGCTTGCGGATCACCACGATGTCGTAGTGGTCGACCCAATAGCCGCTCGGCGCCTGCGGCACCACGTGCCAGTAATCGAAAGGCTGCAGGTAGATCAGCTTGGGTTTGCGGCCGGGCGTCGCGACCAGCCAACTGCCGGGGTTGCGAGTCAGCGGCAGCCAGGCCTTGAACTGCGGGTTCACCGCGTATGGGTAGTCGCGGTCGTCGAACACCTGGTAGTGCGAGTTCCCGCTGGGCACGACCAGATGATCGAGGCCGGCGCGCTCCAGGGCCTCGTGTACGCGGCGCTGCAACTCGGCGAGGTGGGCGGGGTACAGGCTCGCTGGATCGTGGGACATCGTGGGAGGTCTCGTGGAGGGGCGTGCGGGGATTTTGACGGATTCCGCTCGCCGCCGCAGGTCGCGGCGATGCGCATCGCCGCGCGCGACTTTGCCGGATCGGTCGCTGCGGGTCGGGCGTGCGCGCGGCGGTCGGATGCGCCACGTCCGTCGAGGCTCCGCCGTCGCCGCAACTGGCTTGCGCGCATCCGAAATGCTGCGCCGCCGCATCGGATGGCGGTCGAATGAATCGCGGTTTTTCCCAGGAAAATCGCCGGTTCTCAACATCCGGCCGGACCGCGTGCGGGCCGATACACCCGCGCCGCTCCGACGGAGTATGCTGCCGGCCTGCGCATACCAACGCGTATGGGAGGGGACTCGATGGCCGATCCGGCGCCGTCTACGCGCGAACCGGCATCGCTCGCCGACTACGGCGAGGATTGCTCCAGTCAATGGGAGAACATCTCCCAGCAGTACCGCGCGCCACTGCGCGGATTCTTCTCCAAGCGAGTCAAGGATCCCGCCGAAGTTGAGGACCTGACTCAGGAAGTGTTCCTGCACCTGCTCCGGCGCGCGCGCGGCGGGCCGATCGAGCACGTCAAGCAGTACGTCTTCCAGATCGCCGCCAACGCCCTGCGCGACTGGGGCCGCCGTCGCCAGGCCCGCGACCAGGACGCGCACGTGTCCTTCGACGAAGAAATTCATCAACCCGCTACGGAAATCTCGCCGGAGCGCGTCTTACTAGGGGAGGAGGCGGTGAAATTGGCTGTCGCCGTCTTGCGCGCGCTGCCGCAGCGTACGCGCGACGTGTTCGTGTTGCGCACCATGGAGAAGCGGAAATATATGGACATTGCCAACATGCTGGGAATTTCGGTGCGCGCCGCCGAAAAGCACATGGCCAAAGCGCTGGCGCAGTTGGGCCGCGCGATGGACGCGGAGAAGCCGGAATGAGCCGGGCCACGCCGATCCGGGCCTGTGCCCCGGGCTCCTGGGGCCGCGCCGCCGGACCGAAGCGGTCGCTAGGGGGTGTCGGATGAAATGGCAGACCACCCCCATCGCCAACGGACCGGGCCCGCTGCCGGACGATATCGACGAAGCGGCCGCGCGCTGGAGCGAGGTCCTGAGCGACGCCGACGGCGCCGACGGCACCCTGCGCGCGGCCTTCGAGGCCTGGCGCGACCGTTCGCAGGCGCACGCCGCCGCGTTCCGGCGCGTGGAAGCCGCGCGCTCGCTCGCGCAGGCGGTCGCCGACGCGCCCGACATGCTGGCGCTGCGGCGCGAGACGCTGGCGCGCGCATCCAAGTCGCGGCTGTCGTGCGCGGCGCGCACCTATGGCTACTCGATCGCCGCCTCCCTGTTGGTGGTCGCCGCGGTCGGCCTGCTGATCCTGCGGCCCGACGCGCCCGGCCGGATGGTTCAGGGCGTGCAGGACGCGATCGCCGGCAATGTCCACGAGACCGCCGTCGGCGAGCGCTCGGAAGTGACCCTGGCCGACGGCTCGGTGATCACCTTGAACACCGACAGCCGCGTGTCCGTGCATTACCAGGGCAAGACCCGCGCGGTCACGCTGGAACGCGGGCAGGCCCTGTTCAAGGTGGCCAAGGACCGCACCCGGCCCTTCATCGTCACCGCCGACGGCCGCCAGGTCACGGCGCTGGGCACCGAGTTCGAAGTCCACATGTCCGAGCGCCTGTTCGAGGTCACCTTGCTCGAGGGCCGCGTAACCGTGACCCGCGAGCGCACTCAGACCGCCGCGATGGCCGCCGCGCCCACCGCGGAGCTGCAGCCGGGCCAGCAGTTCGTCGCGCTGGCCGCGACCGTGCCGCAGGTGCGTGTGGCCGACGTCAGGCGTGAAGTGAGCTGGCGGCATGGCCAGGTGGTGTTCGAGAACGAGAGCCTGGCCGACGCGGTGGCCGAGATCAATCGCTACTCGCGCAACCGCATCGTGCTCGGCGATACCCGTCTGGCCTCGTTGAAGATCAGCGGCGCGTTCAACACCGGCGATACCGACACCTTCGTCGAGGCGGTGACCGCGTACTTCCCGATCGAACGCGCGACCAGCAAGAACGCAGCGATCGTACTCAAGCCGCGCGCGCCCGAGCGCGGCTGATACCCGCGGCATCCCGACGCATGGCGCGGCGCAGCAATGCGCCATGCCGCCATGCGCATCCGCCGCCCCTCGCGCGCCCGCGCGCGGCGGCATTCTCAGGCAATGGGACGACGCAGGCCGATGCTGCGTCGGGGCGATGGCGCGCGCGAATTTGCTGCGCTGCAAAACGATTGCTAGGCGAAACACGCGTTATTCGCGGCCGCGATCGCGCGTGGCACCACGATCGTGCCGGGACGGGTTCGGGTTTTCGGAGACGCTGCGTCCCTATAGAGACCAGGCCACATGAAGTGGGCCCGCAACCGGAGGGGAGTCGATGCGAGTGGGAGACCAGAAGGGACTGTCGAGGCGTGTACTCAAACCCTGCGTGCTGTTGCTGGCGCTGCTGCCGTATCTGAGCGCCCACGCGCGCGGCGATGCGGCCACCGCCAAGTTCGACATCCCGCAGCAGCGCCTCGACGCCGCCTTGTCGGAGTACGCGCGCCAGAGCGGCCAGCAGCTGCTGTACGCGCCCGAGCTCGCGGTCGGCAAGACCGGGCGCGCGGTGCGCGGTGAGAAGCCGGCCTTGCAGGCGCTCGACGAACTGCTCAGCGGCACCGGTCTCCAATACTCCACCAGCGCCTCCGGCGCGATCCTGATCAACGGCAACGCGGGCGGCAGTTCGGCGGCAGGGGACGCCAAACCGCCTTCCGACGCGGTACCGCCGGGAAACGCAGAGGGGACCGCTGAGACGCAGCCGGCAGCGGATTCCCAGGCAGAGTCGACGGCGCCCAATCCCACCGCCGCGGCCAATGCGCAGGCGGCGACCAATCTCGACACCATCGTCGTTACCGCGCAGAAAAAGGTCGAGAACATCCAGAAGGTGCCGATCGCGATCAGCGCCTTCAGCGGCGACGATCTGGGCAGCCGCAAGATCGAAACCGGCGGCGACCTGGTCACCGCGACCCCGAACGTCAGCTTCAGCAAGACCAACTTCGCCAGCTACAACTTCCAGATCCGCGGCATCGGCACCCAGGCCTTGTCGGTCACCACCGACCCGGCCGTGGCGATCAGCTTCAACAGCACGCCGATGATCCGCAACCGCCTGTTCGAGCAGGAGTACTTCGACGTCGAGCGGGTCGAGGTGCTGCGCGGTCCGCAGGGAACCCTGTACGGTCGCAACGCCACCGCCGGCGTGGTCAATATGATTCCCAATCTGGCCAACCTGGATGGCTTCGATGCGGACGTGAAGGCCGAGGTAGGCAACTACAACACGCGACGAATCAACGGCATGATCAACGTGCCGCTCAGCGATACCTTCGCGCTGCGCCTCGCCACCCAGTACACCAAGCGCGACGGCTACGACCACAACACGGTCACCGGCAAGGACATCAACGATCGCGATCTGCTTTCCACCCGCTTGTCGGCCAGCTATACGCCCAGCGACCGCTTCAACGCCAGCCTGGTGTGGGAGCACTTCCAGGAAGACGACACGCGCTCGCGCACGGGCAAGCAGCTGTGTCACAACGATGCCGGGCCGACCTCGATAGGCAACGTGACATTGCGGCCGAACGACGTCGGATTCCTGAGCCAGGCCTGTAAGGACGGATCGCTGTACGACAACGATGCTTTCGGCGTGCCCAACGGCAACAGCCTGCCGTCGGTGCTGGCCGCGCAGACCACGGCGGGCGCCCTGGGATTCTTCGCGGACAACTTCAATCCGGCATACCTGATCTCGCAAGGCGTCGATCCGTATTCCGGAGTCAAGCAATCGCGCGATCTGCGCGAGATCGCGACCAGCTACGATCCGAAGTTCCACGCCACCAACGACATCCTGCAGTTCAATTTCGATGTCGGAATCGGCGACCACCTGAACTTGGTGTCGCAGTCGCTGTATACCCGCGATCAGTACTATTCCACTCAGGACTACGGGCGCTTCCAGTCCAACCCGATCTTTACCGATTCCAACAAAGTGGTTCAGTTCGATCCGGACGGAAACCTCGTTCCCGCCTATCCGCTTACGCCCGGCGGCGTGTTCTGCGACCCGCAATTGGGTTGTTCCGACCGCCTGCTGCTGGTCGATCTGGTCGATGCCGACAGCCGGCAGTGGTCGCAGGAGTTCCGCCTGCAGTCCTCTTACGACGGTCCGTTCAATTTCAGCGTCGGCGCGAACTACCTCGAATTCAAGATCGACGAGAGCTACTACGTTTTCAGTAACCTCTTCACTGCTGCTGCTCAGAACTTTTTCAACGGAAGAGGCGGTGTGCTGAGTCCAGCCACCTGTACGCCAGGGACGGCCCTTTCGGTGGAGACTGACTTCTTCGGAAGGCATTTTCCTTGCGTGTACATCGATCCCAATCCCTTGGGATCCATCAACGGCCAAGGTCACAACTACTTCCGTAGCCGCAACATCGCCAACACCCGCTCCTCGGCGGTCTTCGGCGAGGGCTACTGGCAGATCAACGACAAGTGGAAGTTGACCGCCGGCCTGCGCTGGACTCGCGACGTCAAGACCACCACCCCGGTGCCGAGCCAGCTGCTGCTGGCGAGCTCCACGGATCCGGACTTCCCGCTGCTGGGCGGCGGCTATGTCGGTTACGGCTATCCGGCCGTCGGGACGATCAAGCAGACCTGGAACGAGCCGACCGGGCGTCTGGTGCTGGACTGGTCGCCCGATCTTTCCTTCACCGACAGCACCATGGTCTATGCGTCGTTGTCGCGGGGCTACAAAGCCGGCGGCACCAACTCCCCGGGCATCGGCGCCAATCCGGAGGTGTTGTCCTTCATTCCGAAAGACCCGCGCTTCAAGGCCGAGTACGTCAATGCCTTGGAAGTCGGCATGAAGAACGTGATGGGCGGCGGCCGGTTCATCCTCAACGCGACCGCCTTCTACAACGATTACAAGGGCTATCAGGTCTCGCAGATCATCGACCGGCAGACGGTGAACGAGAACTTCGACGCCAAGACCTGGGGCGCCGAGATCGAAGCGGTGTGGCGGCCTACCTCGCAGTTCCAGCTCAGCGGAAACGTCGGCCTGTTGCGCACGCGTATCGGCGCCAACCAGTACTCCATCGACGTGATGGATAGGACGGCGGGCAATCCCGACTGGGTGGTCGTGCGGCCGTGGATGCAATTGGCGTCGAACTGCATCGCGCCCAAGGCGATGGTGGAGCGGTTCTTCGAGAATTTCTACCAGATATTCGACGAGAGCAGCCTCGCCAATTACTTGAACAGCTTCTGCACGGTCAATCTCCCCACCGGCCTGGGCGGCTTCACCCAGGATCGTGGCCTCAATGGCGGCCCTGGCGACAATGCGTGGTTGCTGGGCGGCGCTTTCTACAATCCGGAAATCGATGCGCCCAACGGAGGCGCCGGATTCGCCAAGAACGTGGGCGGCCACGAATTGCCGAATGCGCCGAAGATCACCGTCAGCCTCAGCCCGCAGTACACGTTCGCGCTGGCGGAAAGCGACCTGACCTTGCGCGCGGACTTTTATTACCAGGGCAAGAGCTGGGCGCGCGTCTATCAGGACCGGATCGATCGCCTGCACGACTGGGGCAACGTCAATCTGTCGCTGACCTGGTACAAGCCCGAGCAGGATCTGACCGTGCAGCTGTACGTCAAGAACGCGCTGGATGGCGAGGCGATCACCGGCACTTTCCTCAACAGCGACGACAGCGGCCTGACGTCGAACGTGTTCCTGCAGGACCCGCGCATCTTCGGACTCTCGATCCGCAAGGGGTTCTTCTGAGTAGCGGTTTCACCCCATCAACCGCCCGCATCCGTGGGCGGTCGATACAGACCAAGGACGCATCTGTTTCAGCGCTCTGGCGAATGAGAGCAAGAGTTCGAACAGGCTGATGTTCGGTGCCCCTCGGTTCGGTGCCGCCACGGCACTTGCCTTTCCCCCGTGGCACGACCTCCGCGCGCTTCGCGTTCGGGGATTTCGATTATCGACTGTGGAGCAAATACGATGACTAAGTTGAAAGCCACCCTTCTCGCCTCCCTGATCGCGGTGGGCCCGCTCGTGGCCTCGCCCGCGTTCGCCGGTTGGGAGTATTGGAACGGTAGCGCCTGGGTGGACACCACGCCCGCCGGTACTTACGTGACGATCACCGGCAGCACCACCGCTACGGTCTCGGGTATCGCGGTTCCGTGTTCCAGCGCCACCTTCAACATGCAGCTGACCAGCGGCGCTGCGTCGATCGCCAGCGCCACCTTCACCGGCGGCTCGGCCTGCACGGGCAACGTGACGGCGGAGAACCTGAGCTGGGGCGTTTCCCCGGGCGTGGGGTCGGGCGCGACGAGCTCGAGCGTGACGATCGGCGGAACGTCCTATCCGAACCCGATCCAGGTCAGGTTCAACACGCCGGCGCGCGTGTGCACGGGCGGCGTCGCCGCCGGTTCGCTCAGTAACCTGAACAACACCGCGACCAACGCGACGTTCACCTTCACCGCGCAGTTCCTCCCCGCACCGTCGCCTTGCACCAACGTCAGGTCCACCTCGACGCTGACGGCCAACGCGCCGCTTCGCTTCATGTAAGTAGGGCGCGAATCTCCTCGCTGCTTGGAGCGATTGCCGAGGGACGCGGGGATGTCGTGGAAATAGCCGCTTAGCCATCCGCTGCATCAGGCGCGCGAGACACGCGCCTGATGCGGCGTTCTTGGCGGGCGGTATCGAAGGCGCTGGGGCGGAGCATCGGGCCCCTCCGGTTGGATGGGGCTCGATCGAACCGGCGCATGCAGCGATAGCCCGGTGATGCGGCGATCGCCAACGGGCGGCGGACTTGCGTCCGCTGGGCGCAGATCAGGATTCTTCCTTAGATTCAGGAGTTCATCATGTCCAAGGCATTGCTATTCACGGCCCTTGCCACGGCGTTGGCCGGAGTCGTCGTCACGCCTGCCGCGACGGCGGCACCACCGGCCGCAGGTTACGAGAGGTTCCAGTTCTGCCCGTACGAAAGCCTGCCCCTTCAGGAAGAAGGGACCGCTTGCGTGCACAGCGTCACCACCTCGGGCTCGTTCACCATCGGCACCACCACCTTGCCGATCGACAAGCCGATCGTCTTGCAGGGCGGTATCACCGGGATCCAGCCTTCGCCGCTGTTCGAGGCGGTAGGCGCGCCGACGCTCAATTCCCCGCCGGGCAAGGTCCCGGGCGGCCTGCTCGGCATCGTCAACCCGGCGCCGAATTGGCCGCTGCCCTTGTGGCAGGCGTTCTGGAGCGTGGTCAATTCGGTCAACGACGTGACCGCCACGATGGAGCCGGTGCAGACGATACAGACCGATTTCGGTGCGGCGCTCAACCCGAACTGGGGTGGCGACCCGACCGCGGTGAGGCTTGCGCTGCGCGTGCGCCTGCAGAATCCGTTCCTCGGCAACTCCTGCTACATCGGTTCCGCGCAGAATCCGGTCGTGGTCAAGCTGCAAACCGGCACCACCGCTCCGCCGGCGCCCACCGCGCCGATCTCGGGCAGCCCCGGCAGCCTGGATTCCATCCAGGTCGGTAACGACCCGTACGCGTATTTCCAGAACACCGGCAATATCCTGGTCGACAATACGTTCGCCGTGCCGGCGGCGAAGGGCTGCGGCAACATCGCCCTGGGTTTGCCGATCCTGACCCAGTTGCTCGACTCGCTGGTCTCGGGCGCGGTTAATCTTAAGGTGGGATTGCCGTCGGCCGCAGGCAAGAACCAGGCGATCTTGAAGGGCGATACCGGCATTGCCGCCGCCGCATACGTGCGGGACGGTTCGCCGTACCAGTAGCGCTTCACCGGTGAGCGCAGGGCGGCCTCGCGAGGGGCCGCCCTGTCCGGTTCGGCATTGATTGGGCGTCGCGACAGCGGCCGGCATCTCGCGACAACGGCAGGCGGCTAGTCCCGTTGCCGATGCTTCTTGCGGTTCTGGAGTGGATTCGGGAATGCAATTGCGCTACATCCTGATCGCCTTGTTCGGATTGGCCGCGCTGATCGGCGCCTACTTCCTGGGGCGAGGCCGGAGCCCGGAGGCACCGGCGGCGGCTGCGTCCATCGCCACCGCTCGGGGGCCGCAGACAGGCACGAATGCCGCATCGATCGACCCGGTCCGGATGATGGCGTCGCTGCCGTCACGCGACGTGCCGTTGAAGCGGATCTTCAACGACCTGCGCTCGCGCGCCGACGCCGGCGATGTCGCGGCGGCCACGCGCTTGTACCAGGACCTGCGCACCTGCGCCGGTCTCGACAATCTGGAATGGTTCCTGACACGGGTAGCGGACGAGACCCTGGCCGACAAGATCGACGGGACCAGCGCGCAGGCCTTGGAGCGCTATCGGGTGCAACTGGAGGCGGTGGAATCACACAAGCAGGCCATCCAGAAGACCCGCGCGCTCTGCGACGGGCTCGATCGCGGCATGCTGGATTCGCAACTGTCGAGTTTGCAAAGGGCGGCGCAACTGGGCGAGGCGCATGCGCGCGCCTGCTATCTCGCCAGCGGCCCAGGCTACGACGCACGCGGGCTCATGCGTCATCCGGAATGGATCCAGGAGTACCGCAGCAGCGTCAAGTCGATGGTGGACGCCGGCATGGCCGCGGGCGATTGGAAAGTGGTGGACATACTGCGCCGCTCGTATGAGCCTGGCGCGGATGGCATGCTCGCCGGCACCTTGGGTTCGGATGCCGTCCAGTACTACCGCTACCTCAAGCTCTACCGCCTCGGCGCGGAACGCGGCCGCGCCGCCGACATGGATCGGAAGTTGGCGCTGGCGGCCGCGCGGATCCAACCGGAACAGCGCGCGGATGCCGATCGGTGGGCGCAGGAAAAATTCCAGAACGAGTTCAGCAGCAGCAACTCCACCGATTCGACCGCACCCGGCTGGGATCCATGCTCATTCGCCACGTCTCAAGAATGAATGCTTTCTGGCTTCCATCGTTGCGGGTTTCGCTACGAATCGGCCACCGAATCGGGCCTGTGCCGGCCCCAGCGAGCAAGACTTCGACATGAGCCGATATCGACTACTGTTTCTGGCCGTCCTGGCCCTGGCGGCCATCGTCGGTGCCTACCTGTACGGCCGCAACCAAGGCGCGCGCGTGCCCGCGCCGCCGGTGTCGGCCGCGGCGACCGAGCAGCCGGTCGGCGGAGCGCCGGGCAGCAACCTGGCCATGGTCGCCCAGGCCTCGCTGACCTTCGATCGCGGCGCGCGGCTGCCGCCCTTGGACGCGCCGCTCAAGTCGGTGTACGCGCAACTGCAGGCGCAGGCGAACGCCGGCGACGGCCGGGCCGCGGCGCGCCTGTTGCGCGACCTCAACCGTTGCAGCCGCCAGCGCGCGATCGAGTGGTCGACGATGCGCAACACCCACGATCTCACCGAACAGAAGACCGAGAATCTGAGCGCGGCGCAGTTGCGCACCTACCAGGCCTTGCTCGACACCGCCGCGATTCGCCAACGCGACGTCGACCAGGGACGGACGCTGTGCGAGGGCGTCAGCGACGAGATACTCGATACCTTGAACGCGAACCTGGCGCAGGCGGCTCGGCTCGGCGACGCCGACGCGCGCGCCTGTTACCTCAGCCGCGGGCCGCTGTACGACACGCGCGGCCTGCTCAAGCAGCCCGGCGCGCTGGGCGTCTACCGCCAGCAGGCGACCCGGCTGATCCAGAGCGGCCTGGCCGCTGGCGACTGGCGCGTGGTGGACTTGCTGCAAAGCGCCTACGAGCCGGGCGCGCAGAGCATGCTCGCGGGCCTGGTCGGCTCCGACCCCTATCAGCACTATCGCTATCTCAAACTCTATCGTCTGGGAGCGGAGAGCTTCCGGATCGCCCAGATCGATCGCCAGCTCGCTCTGGCTGGCGCAAGCCTGAGCCCGGCGCAGCGCGGCGAAGCCGACGAATGGGCGCAGACGACGCTACGCGAGAACTTCAACGGCGATTCCACGGCCGGCACGCCGCAGGGCTGGGATGCCTGCGCCGCGCTCGGCGGATGATCCAGGTCGACCGCTGAGCATGAGCCCCGCCTAGCGCAACCTACGGCCCGATCGCTGCTGCGTTCCGGGTCTATCCAGCCGGCGAGCGT
Source organism: Lysobacter sp. Root983 (assembly GCF_001429345.1). Classification (NCBI taxonomy): domain Bacteria; kingdom Pseudomonadati; phylum Pseudomonadota; class Gammaproteobacteria; order Lysobacterales; family Lysobacteraceae; genus Lysobacter; species Lysobacter sp. Root983. The sequence continues at coordinate 263,258 of NZ_LMJO01000016.1, read as the reverse complement.
GGCACAGACACCGCCGATGCTCGCCGTGCTGTCGCCCACGTCACAAAATCGTGCTGCCCACGTCACAAAATCGAGCCGGCGCGCCGACACGATCGCGGCGCCTACGTCGCCGATGGCCGCTCGCATCGCCCTGATTGCGTAAGGCTTCTTATAGGTGTGTCGGTACCCGAGGCGCGGACGCAGTTCGCACGTGCCGTCGATGGCCACCGGCACGCCCAGGCTTTGTGAACGCAACGTCGAAGCTCAACGAGATCGACGCGGTATAGGATCGCCGGATCGTGGGACATCATGGAGGGTCGCTTGGGGACGTCCAGGGATTTATCAGGAGTCTCTTCGTCCTCGCAGGCCGGCGCCTTGGGCGGCGCTCGTCGCTATGGCGGCGCAGCCGAGCCGCCGGGCGGGGGCGTGCCCGAGCGGATCGCGCCGCTGGGCATCCCGGCCTGGGCCTGGAGCCTGCTCGCGCTGGCCTTCGGCGTCGGCCTGACCCTGTGGTTGGGCGGCGCGCAGCAGCGCCGCGTGGTCGACGACCGCACCGCCGCGCTCGACAGCAGCGCCGAGCGCGGCTACCACGCCATCGTCGACCGCCTGCAGTCCTGCGAACTGCTGCTGCGCTCGGTCCAGACCCTGTTCCTGACCTCGGACGCGATCACCGCCGAGGAGTACGCCAACCTCTACGCCAACGTGCGTCCGCGCGACCGCTTCCCCAGTCTGGAGGCCATGGCCTATTCGCGCCGCGAGTCGCGCGTGGACGGCGATCACTACATCACCGAGCTGGTCGCGCCGCTGCGCGGCAACGAGCGCCTGATCGGCCTGGACGTGAATCTGCAACCGACCAACCTGGTCGGCGTGCTGAGCTCGCGCGATAGCGACCAGGCGGTGCTGTCGGCGCCGTTCCGCCTGGCCCAGCAGGGCGCGGCCGATCCGCGCCGCGACGGCGTGACCATGCGCCTGCCGGTGTTCTCGGCCGGACCGCCGCCGCTGGATATCCAACAGCGGCGCGCGCGCATGCGCGGCTCGATCGCGATCTCGTTCCATGCCGGGCAACTGATCGAAGGCAGCCTGAGCGAGGACGCGCGCCGCGAGCTGCAGGTCGAGGTCAGCGACATGAGCGACGGCGCGGCGCTGTTGTTCGCGACCGGCCCGGCGCCGGCGACGGACACCGGCTATCGCTTCGAACGCCAGCTCGACTACGGCGGCCGCCGCTGGCGGGTGCGCATGCACGCGTTGCAGCCGATCGCCGACGTGGCCAGCGAGCGCAACTGGATTCTGTTGCCCGGCCTGCTCGCGAGCGTGCTGCTGGCCCTGCTGGTGTGGTCGGTCGCGCGTACCCGCCGGCTCGCGCTGGAGCTGGGCTCGCGCATGAGCCGGCGCTACCGCGAGAGCGAGGAGCGCTTCCGCGCGCTCAACGAACTGCTACCGGCGCTGGTGCTGCTGGCGCGCCGCGACGACGGCCGCATCTCCTACGCCAACCAGGCCTCGCGCGCGCGCCTGGGCGAGACCGTGTACGAAGTGCCGCTGCCGGAGCTGTTCGAGGATGCGCTGCTGCGCGACAAGCTGCGCGCGGCCGATCTGGTCGACTGCGCCAACGCCGAGGCGATGCTGCGCAGCGTCAACGGCGATCGCTTCTGGGCCAACGTGTCGATCACCAGCGTGGTCCTGGAGGGGCGCGCCCGGCTGTTGATGGTGGCCTCCGACATTTCCGAGCAGCGCCAGCTCACCGAACTGCTGACCTATCAGGCCAGCCACGACACCCTGACCGAGCTCTACAACCGGCGCGAGTTCGAGCGCCGGATCGAGCGCGTGCTGGCGGGCGTTGCCGCGGGCGGTTCGCCTTGCGCGCTGCTGTATATCGACCTGGATCAGTTCAAGCTCATCAACGACACCTCCGGCCACGTCGCCGGCGATCAGCTGTTGAGCCAGTTGGCGACCATGATGAGCAGTCACCTGCGCGGCGGCGACGTGCTCGCGCGCCTGGGCGGCGACGAATTCGGCGTGCTCGCCACCGAAGTCCACGACCAGGCCGGCGCGGCGCTGGTCGCCGAACGCCTGCGCGAGCACATCGACGGCTATGTGTTCGTATGGGAGCAGCGCACCTACACCATCACCGCGAGCATAGGCGGGGTGATGCTGGACCGGCCCAACGTGACCCTCAAGGACCTGCTGTCGCAGGCCGACACCGCCTGCTACATGGCCAAGGAGAGCGGACGCAACCGCGTGCATTTCTATTCCGAGCACGACGACAACGCCGCGCGCCGGCGCAGCGAGATGGAATGGGCCAACCGCCTGCGCTGGGCGATCGACGAGGGCCGCCTGCTGCTCAAGTACCAGGAGGTCTGGCCGCTGTCGCCCAGCGCCGAATCCGGCCTGCACCTGGAACTGCTGCTGCGCTTCCGCGACGAGGAGGGCCGGCTGGTGGTGCCCGGCGCTTTCATCCCGGCCGCCGAACGCTACGGCCTGATGCCGATGATCGATCGCTGGGTGATCGAAACCGCGCTGGCCAATTTCGACCGCCTGCATCCTTCGGGCGCGCAATTGCGCACGGCGACGATCAATCTGTCCGGCGCCAGCATCGAGGACGAGACCCTGGCCGATCTGATCCTGGAACTGCTCAAGCGCCACGCGGTCGCACCCGAGCGGGTCTGCTTCGAGATCACCGAGACCGTGGCGGTGCGCAACCTGGCCCAGGTCGCGCGCTTCATCGAGCGCCTGCGCGCGGTCGGCTGCCGCTTCGCCCTGGACGACTTCGGCGCGGGCATGTCCTCGTTCGGCTATCTCAAGAATCTGCCGGTGGACATCATCAAGATCGACGGCGCCTTCATCCGCGACCTGCTCACCGACCCGATGAGTCATGCGATCGTGAAGGCGGTGACCGACATCGGCCATCAGCGCGGCTTGAAGATCATCGCCGAGTGGGTGACCAGCGACGAGATCCTGCTGGAGCTGGGCGCGCTGGGCGTGGACTACGCGCAGGGCTACGCGCTGCACCAGCCCGAGCCGGTGCCGTTCCATCGACGTTGAGCGCCTTGATGCGGCGGTTCGGGCGGATGGCGATGGTGCGGTTGCCACCGCACCCTACGGCGGGCCGGCCAAGCCACCGAATCGGACGACGGACGTAGGATGTGGTGAGCCGAAGGCGAACCGCATCGTCGCGCCATTCCACGCATCGAACACGGCGCGCGTCGCAAGCGCCTCGCGCTCGCTACTCATTTCTCCCCGCTCACTCCTGCCTTACCCGCCTCACTCATAAGTGCCGCCCGGCGAATCCAGCCACTGCCGCAGCTGCAGCATCTCGCTCTCGAGCATGGTGATGAAGCGGAAGCCGCTCCAGGTCTGGCCGGGCATGCTGGTGCGGTCCTGCCACAGCAGGTGCGCGCCGACTTCGATCGGCGAAGCGTGGTGTGGGGCATCGCGCAGACTGAAGCGCAGCTGGTACAGCGCGTCGTCGACCAGCGGCGTGTTCGCGATCAGCAGCATGCCGGTCTCGGACAGATTGCTGAGTTGACCGATCACCACGTCGGTCATGGTGTCCACGACCTGCACGGTGTCCTGCACCCGGCGTCGGCGCACGCGGCGGAATTCCTCGCTCATGCCTGCGCCTCCTCGGTCTTCTGGCCGCCGACGAAGCCGCGCAGCACGCCTAGGGCCGCGTTCCAGGCCCGATCGACCAGACGGCCCTTCTCGGCGGTGACCACGCGCGCCTGGCCCTGCGCCATCATCCGCGCCAGGCTGTCCAGCGACTGCTCGCCGATGCGTTGGCCGCGCTGGTTCACGAACAGCGCGTTGTCGGTGACGGTGCTGAACCACGACAGTCGTCTGCGCACCGCATCGCCCTGCTGATTGACCACGAATTCGAACCAGGTGCCGAAGGGCAGGGTGCGGATGTGCTCCCAGCAGATCTGTTCCTGCTCGCCGCGCGGCGGCAGGTCGCGCTTGACCGCGCTGTTGTCCTCGCCCAGGCGCGCGCGCGCCTTGAGCTTCATCGCCAGCTCGGTGCGCGAGGCCACGTCGTCGTTGGCGGCCGTGGCGCCGACGGTGAGCTGGCGCGAAATCGCGTTGGCCTCGTCGGCGTGGTAGCCGACCAAGGTCAGGGCGTGTTCGATATCGCCGTCCAGTCCGCCGGGCGCCCGTTCGCTGGCGCCGACCACGTTGGCGGCGACGATCTGGCGGGTCGCCTCGACCTGGCGCCGCCATTCGTCCGATTCTTCGCCGTGGCGCAGCAGGGTCAGGGTCAACACGTCGGACCAGGCCTGGGTCAGCAGCGCCTGCACGAACTTGGGCAGGGCCTGGCCGTGCACCGCGGACTGGATCGCCTCGCCGGCCTGCTGCTTGGCCATCTCCAGTTTTTCTTTGCCGCGCGCGGCTTCGACGTGGCGACGTTCGGCGACTTCGGCCTTGCGCGCCATCGTGCGCAGATGGTCCTGCAGGCTCTGGTTGGCCGCCTCGAACACCGTGGCGTCGCCGTCGTAGTGCTCGACCACATGATCGACCGCGCGCCGCAGTTGCTCGTTGAGCTGGGGATCGGATTCCTCCTTCGGAATCCAGCTGGCGCCGGCTTCGGCGACCGCGTTCAACAACTGGCGCGCCGGATGCTGGCTGCGCACGAAGAAGGCGCGGTCCTGCAGCGCCAGGCGCAGCAGCGGCACCTGCAAACGCCCGAGCAGGCCGGTGGTGGCGGCGTCACCGCGCAGTTCGCGCTCGATCTCGCCGTAGAACAGGTCCAGCAGCTCGAAAGCGTCGCTGTCTTCGCGCGACAGGGTCGCGGCCTCGCCGCGTTGCTGGCGGGCCTGGGCGAGCAGGGTCTGGCGCAGGTCGGAGACGCTGCGCTGCGGCGGCGCGGCCTGCGCGGGCGTGGCCTGGAGCGCGCGCAGGGCGTCGATGAGGTCGTCGGTGGGCAGCGGCGGGCGCGCGGCAGGCTGCGCGCCGGGGCGCAGTTTGCCGAGCAGGTCGCGGCGCCCGGACAGCAGTTGCTGCAGCGAGGCGTAGTCGCCGCCCTCGTCGCCGCCGGCCGCGATCGCGGCGACGTCGGTCTGGCCGGTCCAGGCGGTGTACGGGCGCGCGCCGCGCGGCCCGCGGCTGCCGTCCTCGCGCGCGCTGCGCGGGTCTTCGCCGCGCTCGACGTTCTGCGCGGTCGGGCGGGCGCGGATCGGCACGAACGACAGGCTGGGCAGCACGTTCTCGCGCGCCAGCAGGGCATTCATGGTTTCGACCAGTTGCGCGTAGCCGGCCATCACTTGCACGTCGTAGATCCGGTACAGGTCGAGCTTGGCTTCCTGGCCGATCTGCAGCACCGAGCAGGCCTCGGCCAGGATCCGGCCCAGACTGTGCGGGCCCAGCGGCAGGCGCTCGGCGTCGTAGGCGGGTGCGCCGGCGAGCACGCCGAAGCGCTGGCCCAGCAGCATCAGCGGCAGGCCGGCGCGCGTTTCCTGGCGGGTCGCGATCGTGCGCAGGGCGGTGTGTTCGTCGATTTCGCGATCGTCGACCAGGCGCAGGTCGCGGAAGGTCGGCAGGGCTTGCTGATCCTCGGCGGCCACCACCGGCTCGCGCACCTTGGTCAGCGCGGTTTCCAGCCCGACCAGGTAGCGCGGCACTAGGTCGACCCGGTTCAAGCGCACCAGGCGCAGAGTTTCCAGGTGCACCGACTGCAGGCTGGGGTTGCGCGCCTGATCGGCCTGGCGGAACAGCTGCTGCTCGTACTCGATCAGCATCAGGTCCAGCGCCCGCGCCATTTCGTCGGAGACCAGGGCGTACAGATGCTCCAGCACCCGCCGCACGCGCTTGGGCATCGCCGCGGAGGCCAGCGTGGGCCGCGGAAACGATTTGCCTAGCGGTTCGAACGTCGCGGACATGCAGGACTCACCAATACCGAATCGGGCGATCTAATCACGCCCCCTTGAGACCCGCCAGCCCTGTCGCGGCCAAGCGGCCGGAATGGAGCGACCACCGATTCGAACGCGGGCCGGCGGCAGGCGCGGCCAGCGCGCGTTGGACGACAGTCGGGCGCCATGCTGCGGGACAGCACGGCGGGCGCGCGAAACGCGCGCGGTTGCGGGCGCTCAGTCCTCCAGGAACAGCGCGATCACGTCGTTGGTGTAGCGCCGGCCCAGCTCGGTCGGGCGCACGCGCGCGCCGTCGCGCTCCAGCCAGCCCTGGGCGTAGGCGGCCTGCAGCGGCGCGGCGATGCTGGCCTCGGGCAGGCCGGTGCGGGCCTCGAAATCGCTCAGGGCGAAGCCCTCGACCAGGCGCAGCGCGTTGAGCATGAACTCGAACGGGCGCCGCTCCGGCCCGATCCGGTCGTCGCCGCCGATCGCCTCGGCGCTGCCGGCGCGGGCCAGGTACTGGGTCGGATGCTTGAGCTTCCAGCGCCGCAGCACCGCCTGCTCGGCGCCCAGGGTGATCTTGCCGTGGGCGCCGGCGCCGATGCCCAGGTAATCGCCGTAGCGCCAGTAATTGACGTTGTGCGCGCAGCGCCGGCCCGGGCGCGCGTAGGCGCTGACTTCGTACTGGGCGTAGCCGTGCGCGGCCAACAGGGCCTGGCAATGCTCCTGCATGTCCCAGGCGCCGTCGTCGTCGGGGATGCCCTGCGGCGGGCGCGCGGCGAACACCGTGTTCGGCTCCAGAGTGAGCTGGTAGTGCGAGACGTGCGCGGGCTGCAGCGCGAACGCGCGCTCCAGGTCGCGCTCGGCCATGGCCAGGCTTTGCTCGGGCAGGGCGTACATCAGGTCGAGATTGAGGTTGTCGTAGCCGGCGTCCTGGGCCAGCTTGACCGCCGCTTCGGCCTCGCCGCTGTCGTGGATGCGGCCGAGGCGGCGCAGGCAGCCGTCGTCGAAGCTCTGGATGCCGAAACTCAGGCGGTTCACGCCGGCGCCGCGGTAGAGCTCGAAGCGGCCGTGTTCGGCGGTGCCGGGGTTGGTTTCCAGCGTGATCTCGCAGCCCGGCGCGAAGCGCAGACGCGCGCTCGCAGCCTGGAGGAAACGGTCGATGGCCTCGGGCGGGAACAGGCTGGGCGTGCCGCCGCCGAAGAAAACGGTCTGCACGGTGCGGCCCCAGACCAGGGGCAGGTCGTGATCCAGGTCGGCGAGCAGGGCGTCGACGTAGTCCGCGAACGGCAGCGGGCCGCGGCCCTCGTGCGAGTTGAAGTCGCAGTAGGGGCATTTGCGCACGCACCAGGGCAGGTGCACGTACAGCGACAGGGGCGGCAGCGACAGCATCGGCTTAGCGGGCGGCGCGCGGCTGGCGCGCGCCGAGGTCGATGCGGTAGTCGACGATGCGGATGCCGTAGTCGCGGCGCATCGACAGCGCATCCAGCAGGGCCGCGTCGTCGGCTTCGCCGGCGTCCGGGCCGATCGCCACGTAGGAGGGCTGGTCCTGGCCATGGTTGACCAGCAGTTCGCAATCGCCGGGGTCGTAGGCGACCTGGCGGTCCTTGCGCGGCGCGCCCAGGCCCACGTACAGGCCGCGGCCTTGGGCCAGGGACATGCTCCAGCGGTTGGCGTTGTCGCAGTCGCCCAGGTACTCGCGGCCGCGATAAACGCAGATCAGGCTGTTTTCGACCACCCCGCGGCGGCCGTCCTGTTCGTACTCGATCCGGAACGGGAACGCGTAGCGGCGCTGCGCGGGCGTGGCGTCGCCCTGTTCGCGGATCTCGTTGCGGCTGCAGGTCAGCGGCGACAGGCCGTCCAGGGAGCTGCAGGCGGTCAGGAGCAGCGCGCCGGTCAGGGCCAGCGCGGCGGGGCGGAACGGGAAGGAAGGCGGCATGCGGATCGGGTCGGTGGGATGGGGCGGACGCGTCGGCCCGGGGCAGCCGCGCGCTGGCGAAGAGGATACGCGGGTGGCGTTCGTCGGCCGGTGACGCCTGCCGCGTTCCGGCGCCGGGCCTTACTGGCCGCGCCTGCATGCACCGCGACGCGGCCGAGGCGGCGCCGGGACAGGGTCGCTGCGCCTACCTGCGCGTCGATCCGCGGGCAAAGCCGCCAGCGCAACGCGGAATGGTGCTTAACGTATCGCGTCGAGCAACTTCTCGCGCAGCGCGGCCAGGGCGCGGCCGCGGTGGCTGAGGCGATTCTTCAGCTCGGTGTCCATCTCGGCCGCGGTCAGGCCGTAGTCGGGGTCCAGGAACACCGGGTTGTAGCCGAAACCGCCGGTGCCGCGGCGCTGGTCGATGATCCGGCCCGGCCACACGCCCTCGGCGATGATCGGCTGCGGATCGCCGGGATGGCGCAGCAGCACGATCACCGCGTAGAAATGCGCGGCGCGCTGGCCTTCGGGCACGTCCTTCATCGCCAGCAGCAGTTTGTCGATATTGGCCTGGGCGTCGCCGTGCACGCCCGAATAGCGCGCCGAATACAGGCCCGGCGCGCCGCCCAGGGCGTCGACGCAGATGCCCGAATCGTCCGCCAGCGCCGGCAGCCCGGTGATCGCGCAGGCGTGGCGCGCCTTGAGCAGCGCGTTCTCGACGAAGGTGCTGGCGGTTTCCTCGGCGTCTTCCACGCCCAGATCGCTCTGCGCGACCAGTTCTATGCCGGTGTCGGCCAGCAGTTCGCGCAGTTCCACCAACTTGCCTGGATTGCTGCTGGCCAGCACCAGTTTCATCGCTTCAGCTCCAACAGATCCCAGCGGTTGCCGTACAGGTCCTCGAACACCGCCACAGTGCCGTAGGCCTCGTGGCGCGGCGCCTCCATGAAGCGCACGCCCTGCGCGCTCATCGCGGCGTGGTCGCGGGCGAAGTCGTCGGTGTGCAGGAAGAAGCCGACCCGGCCGCCGGTCTGGTGTCCGATCGCGGCCTGCTGCTCGTCGCCGACGGCCTGGGCCAGCAGCAGGGCGGTCTCATTCCCCGGCGAGGGCGACACCCGCACCCAACGCTTGCCGCCGCCCTGGTCGATATCTTCGAGCAGGACGAAGCCGAGCGCACCGGTGTAGTAGGCGATCGCCTCGTCGTAGTCGCGCACGACCAGGGTGAGGCTGCCCAGTGTGCGTCGCATCGCCGTCTCGCTCATCGCGCCAGGGCGTCGCGCTGGTGCTGGATCAGTTCGGCGATGCCGGCCTCGGCCAGGCCTAGCAGGCCGTCGAGTTCCTCGCGCCGGAACGCATGGCCCTCGGCGGTGCCCTGCAGCTCGATGAAGCCGCCGCCGTCGTTCATGACCACGTTCATGTCGGTGTCGCAGTCGCTGTCCTCGGCGTAGTCCAGGTCCAGCACCGGCACGCCGCGGTAGACGCCGACCGAGACCGCCGCGACCGCACCGAAGATCGGGTCCTTGGCGATCTCGCGGCGCGCCTGCAGCCAGCGCACCGCGTCGACCAGGGCCACGTAGGCGCCGGTGATCGCGGCGGTGCGGGTGCCGCCGTCGGCCTGCAGCACGTCGCAGTCCAGGGTGATGGTGCGCTCGCCCAGGGCCTTGCGGTCGATGCAGGCGCGCAGGGCGCGGCCGATCAGGCGCTGGATTTCCAGGGTGCGCCCGCCCTGCTTGCCGCGCGCGGCCTCGCGGTCGCTGCGGGTGTGGGTGGCGCGCGGCAGCATGCCGTACTCGGCGGTGACCCAGCCTTCGCCCTTGCCGCGCAGGAAGGCCGGCACCTTGTTTTCGACGCTGGCGGTGCACAGCACGCGGGTCTGGCCGAAGCTGACCAGCACCGAGCCTTCGGCGTGGGCGGTATAAGCGCGTTCGATGCGGACTTCGCGCATCTGCCCGGGCGTGCGCCCGCTGGGACGCGCGAAGGCGTCGGTGGGGGCGGCGGAAGTGCCGGTCATGGCCATGAGTTACCGTTTTGGTGGCCGGCGAGTTTACCATTCGCTCCCTGTAGGCCTTGGACCACCGCATGATCCGCAGCATGACCGCCTTCGCCAGCGGCGAACGCGTCACCGAATGGGGCACGCTCGGCTGCGAGCTGCGCTCGGTCAATCACCGCTTCCTGGAGCTGGGCCTGCGCCTGCCCGACGAGCTGCGCGCGCTGGAACCGGCGCTGCGCGAACGCATCGCCAGCCGCGTCAGCCGCGGCAAGCTCGATTTCGTGCTGCGCCTGCGCGCGCCCGAGGGCGCCGCCGCGCTGCAGCTCAACCCCAGCCGCCTGCGCGAACTGGGCGATCTGGCGATCGACCTGCAGGCGCGCTTCCCCGGCCTGCGCACCGAACTCACCGACCTGCTGCAGTTCCCGGGCGTGCTGCAGACCCCGGCCACCGACCAGGCCGCGCTGCAGGCCGCCGCGCTGGATCTGCTGGACGGCGTGCTGGACGAATTCCTGGCCGCGCGCGAGCGCGAGGGCGCCAAGCTGGCGACGGTGATCGCCGAGCGCGTCGACGGCATCGCCGCGATCGCCGCCGACGTGCGCGGCATGATGCCGGGCATCCGCACCGGTCAGCGCACCAAGCTGGAGGCGCGTTTGGCCGATCTGGCGCAGTCCAGCGGCGTCGGCGGTTTCGATCAGGGCCGGGTCGAGCAGGAACTGGTGCTGTGGCTGCAAAAGCTGGACGTGGACGAGGAGCTGGATCGGCTCGATTCCCATGTCGCCGAAGCCCGCCGCGTGCTCAAGCTGCGCGAGGCGGTCGGTCGCCGGCTGGATTTCCTGCTGCAGGAATTCAACCGCGAGGCCAACACCCTGGGTTCCAAGTCGGTCGACGCGCGCAGTTCGGCGGCGGCGGTGGAGCTGAAGGTGCTGATCGATCAGGTCCGCGAGCAGATCCAGAACATCGAATAGGGCCGGGATTCGGGATTGGGGATTCGAGATTGGCCAAAGCCATCGCGAATCGGCCGAACGCTCTGATCCCGCTGCTGGTTTGCTGTTGCTAATCCCGAATCCCCAATCACGAATCCCAGCCTAATGCGCGGAACCCTCTACATCGTCGCAGCCCCGTCGGGCGCCGGAAAATCCAGCATCGTCAACGCGGTGCTGGCCCGCGATCCGAATATCAGCCTGTCGATCTCGTTCACCTCGCGCCAGCCGCGGCCGGGCGAGCGCCACGCCGAGCACTACCACTTCGTCAGCGCCGAGGAGTTCGAGGGCATGGTCGAGGCGGGCGACTTTTTCGAGCACGCGCGCGTGCACGGCGATTGGAAGGGCACCGCGCGCCAATCGGTGGAGCCGCAGCTGTCCAGTGGCCGCGACGTGCTGCTGGAGATCGACTGGCAGGGCGCGCGCCAGGTCCGCAACAAGGTGCCCGGCGCGGTCAGCGTGTTCATCCTGCCGCCGTCGCGCCAGGCCCTGGAATCGCGCATGCGCACGCGCGGGCAGGACAGCGAGGAAGTCATCCAGCAGCGGCTCGCGGCCGCGCGCGAGGAGATGTCGCATTACGGCGAATTCGACTACGTGATCGTCAACGAGCACTTCGACACCGCGGTCGACGAGATGTGCGCGATCTTCGTCGCCAGCCGGCTGCGCCGCGATCCGCAGGTGGCGCGCCATTCGCGCCTGATCACCGCCCTGCTCGCCGACGAGGGCTGAGAGAGGTAGGCCGGCCTTTCCGCCTTGGGGTAGGAGCGGCGTGAGCCGCGACCCGGCGGTCCCTGGACCTACCCGTAGTGACGCCGTAGCCCATGGGCGCGGTCCCGGCTTGCGCCGCTCCTACAATCGCCGCACCGCTGTGGCGTGGTTAAGTGATTGATTCTTATTGCTGAAAGGGCCCGAATCTTGCTCTGGACCGCGGGCGGGGCTAAACTTCCCGGTCCCCATCCGCTGTAAAGACGGCCGCACCGGCCGCCAGGAGCCCCATGGCCCGCATTACCGTCGAAGATTGCCTGGAAGTGGTCGATAACCGCTTCGAACTCGTCATGCTGGCCGCCAAGCGCGCCCGTCAGCTGGCCAACGGCGTCGAGCCGCAGCTGGACAACAGCGAAGCCAACGACAAGCCGACCGTGTTGGCGCTGCGCGAGATCGCCGCGCGCCAGATCAACCCCGAATACATCGACGCGGTCGAGAAGTCCGAGCGCGAGCGCAAGGAGCGCGAGGCGCTGGAATGGGCCGCCGCCGAAGTGGTCGCCGACGACGACCTGTCCAAGGGCGACGACTGAATCCGGCCGCGGCCTCAGGGCCGCGCCCGCGAGACCAACGGCTCCGCCTCGGCGGGGCCGTTTTCGTATGCGGATGCGATTGCGGCGCCTTGGCGGCTGTGGCGTCGGTTTCGGGGCTTGATGTGGGAGCGGCGTAAGCCGCGATTGAATCCCGGGTCGGGACCGCGCGATCGCGGCTTACGCCGCTCCCGCAGGAAGCAGGGGAGTGCAGTCGCGGCCGCCGCGAACGGGCCTTCCCTTAGCCCCGGAATACCGGCCTTCCACATACGGATTCCGATAATCGCCACCATATTCATGTTTCCGGCGGCGGATTCGCATGCGACCGCGTTGCAAGCCGCGCCGCCGCCCGCGTAGATTGCCCTTATGACCCCCGCCGAGCCCGCGCTGCAGTCCTATCCGGTTCCCGCCCACGACGACGCGGACCTGCCGGACTATGTGCGCGAGTTCGAGCAATCCGCGCATTACCTGCCCGAGGCGCAGCGCCAGGTATTGCGGCGCGCCTGGGCGATCGGCGCCGCCGCGCACGCCGGCCAGACCCGCAAGTCGGGCGAGCCCTACATCACCCATCCGGTGGCGGTGGCCAAGGTGCTGGCCGACCAGGGCCTGGACGTCGAGACCCTGATCGCGGCGATCCTGCACGACACCATCGAAGACACACCGCTGACCCGCGAGAGCCTGGCGACCGAGTTCGGCGAGACCGTGGCCGAGCTGGTCGACGGCGTCACCAAGCTGGACAAGCTGCAGTTCCGCGACCGTCAGGAAGCGGCCGCGGAGAGCTTCCGCAAGATGCTGCTGGCGATGGCGCGCGACCTGCGCGTGATCCTGATCAAGCTCGCCGACCGCCTGCACAACATGCGCACCCTGGGCGCGCAGAGCGCCGAGGCGCGCGAGCGCATCGCCCTGGAAACCCTGGAGATCTACGCGCCGATCGCGCAGCGCCTGGGCATGAACCTGATCAAGGCCGAGCTGCAGGACCTGGGCTTCCGCGCCCTGCATCCCTGGCGCCACGCGGTGATCGAGAAGCGCATCCGCACCCAGCCGGTGGTGCGGCGCGAATCGCTGGTGCAGATCGAGGCGCACCTGGCCCAGCGCCTGGCCAAGGAAAAACTGCAGCACCGCCTGATCAGCCGGGTCAAATCGCCGTGGAGCATCTACACCAAGATGCACCACGAGCATAAAAGCTTCACCCAGGTCATGGACGTGTTCGGCTTCCGCGTCGTGGTCAAGAGCGTGCCGGACTGTTATCACGCGCTGGGCGTGGTGCATTCGGCCTATAAACCGCTGGACTCGCGCTTCCGCGACTTCATCGCCATCCCCAAGGCCAACGGCTACCAGTCGCTGCACACCGTGCTGTTCGGCCCCTACGGCTCGCCGGTGGAGGTGCAGATCCGCACCGAGGAGATGGACCTGATCGCCGAGCGCGGCATCGCCGCGCACTGGTCCTACAAGCACGGCGGGGAAGGCCCCAACAGCGCCCAGACCCGCGCCCACAGCTGGATCGCCAGCCTGGTCGAGTCGCAGCGTTCGACCGGTTCCTCGCTGGAGTTCCTGGAGAACGTCAAGGTCGACCTGTTCCCGGACGAGGTCTACCTGTTCACGCCCAAGGGCGACATCCTCTCGCTGCCGCGCAATTCGACCGCGCTGGATTTCGCCTACGCCGTGCACACCGACGTCGGCAACCGCGCGGTCGCCGCGCGCGTCGACGGCAAGCTGGTGCCGTTGCGCACCAAGCTGGCCAGCGGCCAGCGCGTGGAGATCATCACCGCCAAGTCCTCGACGCCGAAGCCGCAGTGGCTGGAGTTCGTGGTTTCGGGCAAGGCCCGCACCTCGATCCGCCAGCAGCTCAAGCAGCTCGAACACGAGGATGCGGTCCAACTCGGCCACCGCATGCTCGACCGCGCGCTGGAAGCGCTGGAGACCTCGCTGGACCGGGTGCCGGCGCTGCGGCTGGAAGCCTATCTGGGCGAGAGCCGCTACCCGCGCCTGGAGGCCCTGCTGGCCGACATCGCCCTGGGCAACCGCATGCCCAACCAGGTCGCGCTGGCGCTCGCGCGCGAGACCCCGGGCAAGCCGCGCGGTCGCGCGATCGACCGCCCGCGCATGACCGAGGACAAGATCCTGATCACCGGCGCCGAGCGCGGCGTGATCAGCTTCGCCAACTGTTGTCTGCCCTTGCCCGGCGACGAAATCATGGGCTACCACACCGCCGGCAAGGGCATCGTGGTGCACCGCCTGGACTGTCCCAACGTCGCCGACTACCGCAAGTCGCCCGACCGCTGGGTCGCGATCGGTTGGGACCGCCAGGTCAGCGGCGATTTCGGCGCCGCGCTGCGCATCGAGGTCGACAACCGCCCCGGCGCGCTGGCCCAGGTCGCCGCGGCGATCGCCGAGGCCGAGTCCAACATCGACCGCGTCGAGTACCTGGAGCGCGACTCCAACATCGCGATCATGCGTTTCTCGATCGAGGTCGGCGACCGCCGCCACCTCGCCGATGTGATGCGCAAGGTGCGCCGCCTCAACGTGGTGTTGGGCGTGCAGCGCATGTAAACGCGCCGACGCGCGATGCGGTTCGCCTACGGTTCACCGCATCCTACGGGCCGCGCGTAGACGACAGAGCGACGCGCAGCACCCCAGCAACCGCGCTGTCGGCGGGTTGGGGAGGTCTTTCTCTTTTGCTCGTCATCCCCGCGAAGGCGGGGATCCAGTGACTTCAGCGCCATGCTGCCAAAGCCGTCGGCGCGACGATCCCGAATCCGCCCACCACACCCCGCAAACGCAGACGCCGCCCGAAGGCGGCGTCTGTCGTATCCCGGCGCGGTCGCAGGCTTAGTTCGCCTTGCGGTCCTGGTTGTCCAGCGCCGACTTCTCGCCCGCGAACGGGTTGAGCTTGCGCCAGTTGCCCGGATAGTCCGGCCACTCGCCACTCTGCAGATACGGGTGGTTGGGGTCGTTCTGCTGCAGCACGCGCTTGGCGTCGGCGGCCAGGGTCTCGTTGCCCAGGCCGGCGTAGGCCACGGCCAGGGTGGCGACGGCGTCGTTCTGGTACTTGCTCTGCGGGTAGGTCTCGAGCAGGTACTTGGCGCGCTCGGCCGCGGCCACATAGGCGGTGCGGCGCAGGTAGTACAGGGCGACGTCGAGCTCGTGGCGCGAGAAGGTGTCGCGCAGCGCCATCATGCGCTGGCGCGCATCGGCGGCGTAGCGGCTGTTCGGATAGCGATCGGCCACGATCGAGAAGTCGTTGTAGGCCTGCATCGGCGTGGCCAGGTCGCGGCGGCTGGAGTCCAGGCGCCACACGCGCTGCAGGAACACCGTGTCGCGGCTGGAGTTCACCAGGCCGCGCAGGTAGTACATGTAGGAGGCGTAGCGGTGGGTCGGGTAGGTACGGATGAAGCGGTCGATGCTGCTGATCGCGTCGTCGTGCTTGCCGGACTTGAACTGGGCGTAGGCGGTCTCGACCAGGGCCTGTTCGGTGTAGGGGCCATAGGGGTACTGGGCGACCAGACGCTTGAAGGTGCTCTCGGCGGCGGCCCAGTTGCCGTTGGTCATCGAGGTGTGGGCCTTGTCGTACAACGCCTCCACCGGCTGGCCCTCGTCCGCGTCCTTGTCCTTGAACATCTTGCCCAACCGGCCGCAGCCAGTACCGGCGAGGACCACGATCAGCAGCAGGGACAGCAGTCGGACGAGACGGTGTGAACGGGCGAAACGAAGGGTCATGGCAGGGTTCGCGGGCGCCGGAGGCACGAAGCGCCGATAATAGCAGTCCCCGCGCCCAGCCCCTGAATCCTGCCCATCCGATGAACGAGTCCGTAAACCCCCTCCAGGCCACCGTGCCCGACAGCGCCGCCGGGCGCCGATTCGACGCGGTCCTGGCCGAGCTGTTCCCGGACTATTCGCGTTCCCGGCTGGCCGCCTGGATCAAGTCCGGCGATGCCCGCCTCGACGGCCGCGAAGTCCGCCCGCGCGATCCGGTGCGCGGCGGCGAGACCGTCACCCTGACCGCCGTGCTCGACATCCAGACCCATTCCGAGCCCGAGGACATCGCGCTGGACGTGCTGTACGAAGACGAGCACGTGATCGTGATCGACAAGCCGGCCGGCCTGGTCGTGCACCCGGGCGCCGGCAATCCGGCCGGCACCCTGGTCAACGCCCTGCTGCACCGCGACCCCGGCCTGGCTGCGCTGCCGCGCGCCGGCATCGTCCACCGCCTCGACAAGGACACCTCGGGCGTGATGGTGGTGGCGCGCACCCTGCCGGCGCACACCGCCCTGGTCGAGCAGTTGTCCTCGCGCGAGGTGCACCGCCAGTACCTGGCCGTGGTGGTGGGCGCGCTGGTCTCCGGCGGCACTGCTAACGCCCCGATCGACCGCCATCCGCGCGATCGCATC
Source organism: Lysobacter sp. Root983 (assembly GCF_001429345.1). Taxonomy (NCBI): domain Bacteria; kingdom Pseudomonadati; phylum Pseudomonadota; class Gammaproteobacteria; order Lysobacterales; family Lysobacteraceae; genus Lysobacter; species Lysobacter sp. Root983. Next base: position 246,877 of record NZ_LMJO01000016.1, on the reverse strand, counting down.
CGCATGGCGGTGCGCGAGGACGGCCGCGACGCGGTCACCCACTACCGCCTGCGCGAGCGCTTCCGCGCCCACACCCTGCTGGAGTGCCGGCTCGAGACCGGGCGCACCCACCAGATCCGCGTGCACATGGCCCACCTCAAGCACCCGATCATCGGCGATCCGCTGTACGGCGGCCCGCTCAAGCTGCCGCGCGGCGCCACCCCCGAGTTGATCGAGGCCCTGCGCGGTTTCCGCCGCCAGGCCCTGCACGCCGAAACCCTGGAGTTCGTGCATCCGGTGACCGGCGAACCGGTGCGTTGCAGCGCGCCGGTGCCGGCGGACATGCGCGCGCTGATCAAGACCCTGCACGACGACACCGTCGCGGCCGCCGAAAAGGCGCGCTGAGCCATGCGCGACGGCGACGCCTGGCTGCAAGCCGACTGGCCCGCGCCGGCCAACGTGCGCGGCTTCACCACGCTGCGCACGGGGCCGGGCGTATCGGCGCCGCCGTTCGACCGCTTCAACCTCGGCCTGCGCGCCGGCGACGAGACCGATGCGGTGCTGCGCAACCGCGCCGCGCTGATCGAACACGCAGCGCTGCCGTCGCCGCCGCGCTGGCTGCGTCAGGTGCATGGCGTCGAGGTGGCGCGCTTCGAGGGCGAGGCGGATTCCAGCGCCGACGAACCCGAGGCCGACGCCTCGGTGACCGCCACGCCCGGCTGCGTGCTCGCCATCCTCACCGCCGACTGTCTGCCGGTGCTGTTCGCGGCCGACGACGGCAGCGAAGTGGGCGCCGCGCACGCGGGCTGGCGCGGTTTGGCCGCGGGCGTGCTCGAAGTCACGGTCGCGGCCCTGCGCACGCCGCCGGCGCGGCTGCGCGCCTGGTTGGGACCGGCGGCGGGCCCGCGGGATTACGAGATCGGCGCCGAGGTCTTCGAAGCCTTCGTCGCCCAGGACCCCGGTGCCACCGAGGCCTTCGTCGCCACCCGCGCCGAACATTGGCGCGTCGATCTGTACGCGCTCGCGCGCCGCCGCCTGGTCGCGGCCGGCCTGGATTCCGCCCGGGTGTATGGCGGCGGGCTGAGCACGATCTCCGACCCGAAACGCTTCTATTCGCACCGCCGCGACCAACGCGGCGGGCGCATGGCCAGCCTGATATGGATGACGTGATGCGCGCCGCCCGCCGTTGCCTGCTGCTGTCTCTCTTGTCGATGGCCGCGCCGCTGCCGGCGATGGCCGCCGACTGCCAGTCGCGCGTCTACGAGCTGCTCCAGGCCGCCTATCCCGGCGCGCAAGGCGAAACCGGCGACAACGGCGAACTGTTGCGCCTGCCGGAATCGCCCGCGCGCTGGATCAACCTCGGCGAGGTGGTCTGCAAGGTCTGGCCGGCCGCGCCGGACAAGACCCTGCTGGCGTTCAAGCTGCAACACGAAGCCGCCACCGACCTCGAGGTGGAACCGGCCGATCTGGAGCTGCTGGTCGCCGACTCCGCGCACCCCCGAATCCTGCAGCGCTACCGCGAGGCCAATGCGCTGGACTCCGACGCGATCCGGGTCAGCGGCCTGAGCCTGGACACCGCGCGCTACCGCCTCGACGAGCGCACCACCGCCTTCGGCTTGCGCGTGAGCTACACCGGCGCCTCGCGCGCCAATCCCTACAGCAGCACCTCCTTGAGCCTGTACGTGCCCGACGGCGCCCGCCTGCGTCCGGTGCTGAGCCGGCTGCAGGTCGCGCTGGATCGCGGCGAATGGGACACGCAGTGCGCGGGCGAGTTCGAAAGCGTGCAGCGCACCGTCGCCATCGACGCCAAGCGCGATCACGGTTACGCCGGCCTGCTGGTGGCCAGCAGCGCCAGCGCCCATCGCAACGAACAAGCAAGCGACGGGCAGTGTTCGAACGTCGAAAGCCCCGCGCACAAAAGCCGCGAACGCCTGTATTACGACGGCCGCGAGTACGCGGTGCCGCCCGCGCTGCGCGGTCTGGATTGAAGCGAATGGCGCGCGCTGTCCACGCCGGATCTTCGTGCGCGTGCCGATGGATGCGACGGGCGCGTCGACCCGACGGGCGCTCGGCTCGGGGCCCAATCGGATGAGCGTCGCCGCGGTTTCGCTGTATCGGCAACTGCTGGGCGCGCGCTACGACGCTTTACCGCCGAGCGTGCGTGCCTTGCACGAACGCGCCGGCCTGCACCGCTATCGCGGCCAAGTCGAATCCGAGCGCGGCACCGGCTGGCTATCGCGTCTGTGCGCCTGGGCGACGCGCTTGCCGCCGGCCACCCGCGACGCGATCGAAGTGGAGATCGTCGCCAGCCCCGAATCCGAACGCTGGCTGCGCCGTTTCGCCGGCCACGACATGCCCTCGCGCCTGTGGGCGCAGGACGGCTTGCTGTGCGAACGCCTGGGCCTGGTGCGTTTCGGCTTCGCCCTGGACGTGGAGGACGCCGCGGTGCGCTGGCGCGTCGCGCGCGTGCACGCGCTGGGTTTGCCGCTGCCGGCGCGCTGGTTCGACGGCGTGAGCGCGAGCGAGTCCGAGCGCGAAGGGCGCTATCGCTTCGACGTGCGCGCGGCCTTGCCGCTGGCGGGGTTGTTGGTGCACTACCGGGGCTGGCTGGATGTCGCCTGAGACCCGCGAGCGCGCGACGACGACGCAGGATCGCGGCCCGCGCCACGACGCGATCATCGTGTTCGACGGCGTGTGCGCGCTGTGCAACGGCTGGGTGCGCTTCCTGCTGCGCCACGATCGCCAACAGCGCTACCGATTCGCGGCGATGCAGGGCGAGCAGGGCCGTGCCTTGCTGTCCGCGCACGGACTGGATCCGGACGATCCGATGTCGTTCCTGTTGATCGAGGGCGGGCAGGCCTGGATCGACACTGACGCGATCGCGCGCGTGCTGGTCGGTCTGGGCGGCGTCTGGCGCCTCGCGGCGATCCTGCGCTGGCTGCCGCGCGCGCTGCGCGATCCGCTCTATCGCCTGATCGCGCGCAATCGTTATCGCTGGTTCGGCCGTTACGAACACTGCCTGCTGCCGACACCGGAGCAGCGCGCGCGTTTTCTCGATTGAAGCCTTGCCAGCGCAGCGCAGGCCGACCAACGCCCGAATAGCAAATCCTCCCAACCCGCCCGGCCGACAGGCATAGCCTGCCGGCGTTCACTCGCGCACAAACCTGCGGTTTGTAACCCTACGGCTCCACCCTTTTCCAAAGGAGGGTGCAAAGCCCGGTGCCTCCACACTTTGGAACCCTCTAGCGAACCCCGGAATAGCAGCGCCGCCACCGGTCCTCCCCCTTTGAAAAAGGGGGATTGAGGGGGGTTTGCTTTTTTACCGTGCAAGTTCGTCGCGAGGCGCGACACCTCGCTACAAGCACGATGCGACACCCACCAACATCGCCTCCACCCTTGCGCCGCCCCGCCGGCCCGGCAACCATGCAGCGACCGCCCCGGAGCGCCCGACCATGCCACGTCACGGCCTGCTGCTGTCCCTGTGCCTAGCCCTGAGCGCCTGCGCCAGCGTCGCGCCGGCGACCGTCGATCCCGCCCTGCACGGCGATGCCGCGCGCCCGGCCGCGGCGCAGGCCTGGATCCGCAGCGAGCTCTACTTCAGCGTCGGCACCGAAGGCCAGGACCAGACCCGGATCGACGAGGCGCAATGGCGCGCCTTCCTCGACCGCGAAGTCACGCCGCGCTTTCCCGACGGCCTGACCGTGTTCGAGGGCTATGGCCAGTGGCTGTTCCGCGGCGCCGCCGCGCCCGAGCGCCAGCGCGCCAAGGTGTTGGTGGTGCTGCACGAGGACACGCCCGCGCGCAGCGCCGACATCGAGGCGATCCGGGTGGCCTGGAAACGCATGAGCGGGCACCAGTCGGTGCTGTGGTCGCGCCAACGGGCGGACGTTTCGTTCTAGCCCCGGCGCTGTTCGCGCGGCCCGTCCAGCCCGCACAATCCCAGGTCGTGCCCGCGTTCGCCCAGGATCCGCCGATGACCGCTTCCCCCTCGCGCCGCTGGTTCGTCGCCGGCGATTTCAACGGCTTCTTCGGCCTGGTCGTGGACAACCTGTCCATCCTGGGTTTCATCGCCGCGGCCCTGATCGGCATATTCGGCTTCCCAGCCGAGGTGGTGTACACGCGCATGTTTCCGGGCACCGCCTTCGGCGTGCTGGTCGGCAACCTGATCTACACGGCGATGGCGCGCCGCCTGGCCGCCAAGACCGGCCGCGACGACGTCACCGCGATGCCGCTGGGCCTGGACGCGCCGACCAGCATCGGCATGGCCCTGCTGGTGCTGGGCCCGGCCTTCGTCGCCTACCAGCAATCCGGGCTGGACCCGCAGGCCGCGGCGATCGCGACCTGGCAGTTGGGCATGGCTTCGCTGGTGGTGATGGGCGTGCTCAAGTTCGTGCTCTCGTTCGCCGGCGACGCGGTCACCCGCCTGATCCCGCGCGCGGGCCTGCTGGGCTCGATCGCCGGCGTGGCGCTGGTGCTGATGGGCTTCCTGCCGCTGGTGGAAACCCTGCGTTCGCCGCTGGTGGGCTTCGTCACCCTCGGCCTGCTGCTGTACGTGCTGATCGCCAAGGGCCGATTGCCGGTGCGCCTGCCGGGCGTGTTCGTGGCCTTCGTGTTCGGCACCGCGCTGTACTACGGCCTGGGTGCGCTCGGTCTGGGCGCGCCGGGCTTCCATTGGCCGCAGGCGGTGCCGCCGAGCCTGGTGCTGCCGTGGCCGAGCCTGGGCTTCATCGAGGGCCTGCCCGCGACCGTGCCCTATCTGCCGCTGCTGCTGCCGTTCGGGCTGCTGATGGTGGTCGGCGGCATCAACGTCAGCGAAAGCGCGCGCGCGGCCGGCGACGACTACCGCACCCGCGACATCCTGCTGGCCGAGGCCTTCTCGACCCTGGTCGCGGGCTTCTGCGGCGGCGTCGCCCAGACCACGCCCTACATCGGCCAGCCCGCCTACAAGCACATGGGCGCGCGCAGCGGCTACACCCTGCTGACCGGTCTGTTCGTGGGCCTGGGCGGCATGCTCGGCATCGTCTCCGGCCTGGTGCAGTGGCTGCCGCTGGCGGTGCTGGCGCCGATCATCGTCTACGTCGCGCTGGACATCACCACCCAGGCCTTCCAGGCCACGCCCAGCAAGCACGCCACCGCGATGGTGTTCGGTTTCCTGCCATCGGTGGCCTACATGCTGGCGATCAAGACCGGCAATCCGGGCTGGATCGCACCCGAACACCACGCCCAGCTGATGAGCGCGCTGGACGGCCACGGCCTGCCGGAACTGGCGGTGATCGTGACCCTGGGCAACGGCTTCATCATGACCTCGATGATCTGGACCTCGGCGGTCGCGGCCATGGTCGACGGCCGCCTGCTGCGCGCATCGGCCTTCCTGCTGGCGGGCGCGGCGTTGGCGCTGTTCGGCATCATCCACTCGGTGGATCCGCGCGGCGGCATCTATCTGCCGTGGGCGCTGGAAGGCCTGCCGCGCATCATCGCCTGGCAGTTCATCGGCGCCTATCTGGCGCTGGCGGCGCTGATGGCCGTGCTGTCGCTGCAGCGCCGCGGCGACGACGCGCCGGCTTGAGGCGGCCGTCGCGCGTCCTCATATCTTCGACTCCCCCTTCGACTCCGGCCCCGCCATGTCCCTGCAGACCGAACTAGACGCCGTGCCCGGCGTGACCGCCCGGCCCGACGCCGCCACCCGCGACTTCGTGTTCAACCACACCATGCTGCGGATCAAGGACCCGGCCCGGTCGCTGGATTTCTACACCCGCGTGCTCGGTTTCACCCTGGTGCGCAAGCGCGATTTCGCCGAGGCGCAATTCAGCCTGTACTTTCTGGTGCTGGTGGCGGACCCGGCCCAGATCCCGGCCGAGGAGCCCGCGCGCGGCGAATGGTTGCTGAGCCAGCGCGGCGTGCTCGAACTCACCCACAACCACGGCACCGAACACGATGCGGCGTTCGCCTACCACCACGGCAACAGCGAGCCGCGCGGCTTCGGCCACATCTGCGTCTCGGTGCCGGACGTCGCAGCCGCCTGCGCGCGCTTCGAGCAACTGGGCGTGGAGTTTCAGAAGCGCCTGACCGACGGCCGCATGAAGGACATCGCCTTCATCAAGGACCCGGACGGCTACTGGGTCGAGATCCTGCAGCCGACCAGCCGGGTCTGATGCCATTGCTGTTCCCCCCCTTTGAAAAAGGGGGGCTAGGGGGGATTTGCTCCTACCCGCGCAACAGCAAATCCCCCGCGCATCACCATCACAGGGCATCCAGCCATCCCAGGCGCCCGCCCCCTTTTCCAAAGGGGGCGATGACTGATTCTCTTCCCCCCTTTGATAAGGGGGGCTAGGGGGGATTTGCTCCTACCCGCGCAACAGCAAATCCCCCGCGCATCACCATCACAGAGCATCCAGCCATCCCAGGCGCTTGCCCCCTTTTTCAAAGGGGGCGATGACTGATTCTCTTCCCCCTTTGAAAAAGGGGGGCTAGGGGGGATTTGCTCCTGCCCGCGCAACAGCAAATCCCCCGCGCATCACCATCACAGGGCATCCAGCCATCCCAGACGCCTGCCCCCTTTTCCAAAGGGGGCGATGACTGATCCTCTTCCCCCTTTGAAAAAGGGGGCTAGGGGGGATTTGCTCCTGCCCGCGCAACAGCAAATCCCCCGCGCATCACCATCACAGGGCATCCAGCCATCCCAGGCGCTCGCCCCCTTTTTCAAAGGGGGCGATGACTCTCTTCCTCTCCTTTGAAAAGAGGGGAAAGGGGGGATTTGCTTCTGCCCGCGTAAGGGCAACCGATCGCGCCCGTACCGCAGCGCAGCCTGAAGCATCGCCCCAGCCGCGACCCTGCGCCGCTTGAATCGCCCCATCCAGCCCGCATTAACAGGTCATTCGCGGCCGTCGCGCGACACTCGCGCCGGGCCGCCACACCTTTCGGAGAAACCTCCATGCGGATGGACAAGCTCACTTCGCGTTTCCAGCAGGCGCTGGCCGACGCGCAATCGCTGGCGGTCGGTCGCGACCACAGCGTGATCGAACCCGTGCACCTGTTGACCGCGCTGCTGGAGCAGAGCGGCGGCAGCACGCGCCCGCTGCTGGCGCAGGCCGGGGTCAACGTGCCCCTGCTGCGCGAGCGCCTCGGCGAAGCGCTGGAAAAACTGCCCAAGGTCAGCGGCCAGGCCGGCAACGTTTCGCTGGGCAACGACCTGGCGCGCCTGCTCAACGTCACCGACAAGCTGGCCCAGCAGCGCGGCGACGCTTTCATCGCCAGCGAGCTGTTCCTGCTGGCCGCGCTGGACGACGGCGGCGAAGTCGGCCGCGCGCTCAAGGCCGCGGGCGCCAACAAGGCCAAGCTGGAACCGGCGATCGACAAACTGCGCGGAGGCGAGAGCGTGCAATCGGAAAATGCGGAAGAGCAGCGCCAGGCGCTGGAGAAGTACTGCATCGACCTGACCGCGCGCGCCGAATCGGGCAAGCTCGATCCGGTGGTCGGCCGCGACGAGGAAATCCGCCGCACCATCCAGGTGCTGCAGCGCCGCACCAAGAACAATCCGGTGCTGATCGGCGAGCCCGGTGTGGGCAAGACCGCGATCGTCGAGGGCCTGGCCCAGCGCATCGTCAACAACGAAGTGCCCGAAGGCCTGCGCGGCAAGCGCGTGCTGTCGCTGGACATGGGCGCGCTGATCGCCGGCGCCAAGTTCCGCGGCGAGTTCGAGGAACGCCTGAAGGCGGTGCTCAACGACCTGTCCAAGAACGAGGGCCAGGTGATCCTGTTCATCGACGAGTTGCACACCATGGTCGGCGCAGGCAAGGCCGAAGGCTCGATGGACGCCGGCAACATGCTCAAGCCCGCGCTCGCGCGCGGCGAGTTGCATTGCATCGGCGCAACCACTCTGGACGAGTACCGCAAGTACGTCGAGAAGGACGCCGCGCTGGAGCGGCGCTTCCAGAAGGTGTTCGTCGGCGAGCCCACGGTCGAGGACACCATCGCGATCCTGCGCGGCCTCAAGGAGCGCTACGCGGTGCATCACGGCGTGGAGATCACCGACCCGGCGATCGTCGCCGCGGCGACCCTGTCGCACCGTTACATCGCCGACCGCCAGCTGCCCGACAAGGCCATCGATCTGATGGACGAGGCCGCCTCGCGCATCCGCATGGAAATCGATTCCAAGCCCGAGGAACTGGACCGCAAGGAACGCCGTCTGATCCAGCTCAAGATCCAGCGCGAGGCGCTGAAGAAGGAGAAAGACGCCGAATCCAAGCAGCGCCTGGCCGACCTCGAAGCCGAGATCGCCACCCTGGAGCGCGACTTCAACGACCTCGAGGAAGTCTGGAAGGCCGAGAAGGCGACCCTGCAGGGCGCGACCAAGATCAAGGAGCAGATCGAGCAGGCCAAGCTCGAGCTGGAAGCCGCGCAGCGCACCCAGGATTTCGGCCGCATGAGCGAGATCCAGTACGGCAAGTTGCCTGAGCTGGAAAAGCAGCTCAAGGCCGCGCAGGAAGCCGAAACCCAAGGCTTCAAGCTGCTGCAGGACAAGGTCACCGCCGAGGAGATCGCCGAGGTGGTCGCGCGCTGGACCGGCATCCCGGTGTCGAAGATGCTGGAAGGCGAGCGCGAGAAGCTGCTGAAGATGGAGCAGGCTCTGCACCAGCGCGTGGTCGGCCAGGACGAGGCGATCCGCGTGGTCTCCGACGCCGTGCGGCGTTCGCGCGCGGGCCTGTCCGATCCCGACCGCCCCAGCGGCTCCTTCCTGTTCCTGGGCCCGACCGGCGTGGGTAAGACCGAGCTGTGCAAGGCCTTGGCCGAATTCCTGTTCGACTCCAGCGACGCCATGGTGCGCATCGACATGAGCGAGTTCATGGAGAAGCACGCGGTCAGTCGCCTGGTCGGCGCGCCTCCGGGCTATGTCGGTTACGAAGAAGGCGGCTATCTGACCGAGGCCGTGCGCCGCCGTCCCTACAGCGTGATCCTGCTCGATGAGGTCGAGAAGGCGCATCCGGACGTGTTCAACATCCTGTTGCAGGTGCTGGACGACGGCCGCCTCACCGATGGACAGGGCCGCACGGTCGATTTCCGCAACACCGTGATCGTGATGACCAGCAACCTGGGCTCGCAGATGATCCAGGAGCTGTCGGCCGACGACAGCGCCGAGAGCTACACCCAGATGAAGGCGGCGGTGATGGGCGTGGTGCAGGCGCACTTCCGTCCGGAGTTCATCAACCGCCTGGACGACATCGTCGTGTTCCATCCGCTGGACAAGAGCCAGATCCGTGAGATCGCCAAGATCCAGATGGTTGGCTTGGAGAAGCGTCTGGGCGAGCGCGGCCTGAAGCTGGCGTTGTCGGACGCGGCGCTGGCGTTGATCGGCAACGTCGGTTTCGATCCGGTCTACGGCGCGCGCCCGCTCAAGCGCGCGGTCCAGCAGCAGCTGGAAAATCCGCTGGCGCAGAAGATCCTCAGCGGCGAGTTCGTCAGCGGCGATGTCATCCAGGTCGAGGCCGAGGCGGGGCACCTGGTGTTCCGCAAGGGTTGAGGGCTGAGCGAAACGGCCCGCAGTGGCGGGCCGTTTCGCGCTCAATGATCTACGTCGTTTGTGGGATTCGATCGCGGCTTACGCCGCTCCCACACGCAGCGCGCGATCGCTCGCCGCTCCCACGCAGAGCGAGCCATCGCTCGCCACTCCCACACAGCGAGACCATCGATGTCGCGGGAGCGCCGCTTCCTGTGGGAGCGGCGTAAGCCGCGATCGAGCTACGGTCGCGATCTTATTCCGCGACCGCGGGCTTCTTCCTCGGCACGATCCCCAACGCCTGCTCGATCTCGCCCGGGTCGTAGCGCTTGCCACCCTTGAACACGGCGTCGACCTTGCGGATATCGCGCATGTCGGCGAGCGGATCGCCGTCGATCAGCACCAGGTCGGCGAGCTTGCCCGCCGCGATCACGCCGCGGTCCTTGTCCACGCCCAGCACCTGTGCAGGCGTCAGCGTCGCCAGCCGCAACACTTCAGCGTTGGCGATGCCGGCGCGCGCGTACACCTCGAGTTCGGCATGCAGCATGTAACCGGCCAGCGCGTCGGTGCCGGGCAGGATGGTCACGCCGGCGTCGTGCAGGGCCTTGAGCAGACGCATCATGCTCGGCAGCGCCTGCTTGTAGGCCTCTTCCTTGCCGTGCGGCGGCTTCAGCGCGCCCCAGCTCAGGCCGCGCTGGGCCTGCGGCGGGAAACGCTCGGCCACACCGCGCAGTCCGGGCGGGGTCTTGGCGTCGGGATCGCCGCTGTACAGGTCCTCTTCCAGCGCCATGGTCGCGTCGATGACGGTGTGGTGGCGCTTGAGGAAATCGATGAACTCGCGCACCTCCGGCTTGTCCGGCGGGAACTCGTAGGCGTGCTCGCCGACCTCGGTCAGGCGCGCCTTGGTACGGGTGTCCTGCACGCGCGGGTACATGAAGTTGAGTTCCACGAACAATAGATGCTGCAGTTCGTCGGCGCCGGCTTCGATGAACTGGCGCGCCGACATGAAGGCCGGCACGTGCCCGCTCACGCGCAGGCCGCGCGCGTGCGCGCGGTCGGCGATGATCGGGAACAGTTCCGGTTTCAAAGAGGAATAGGTCTTGATCTGCACGTAGCCGCGGTCGGCGTAGAAGTCCACCGCCTTGAGCGCTTCCTCGGGCGTGTCGACCAGCATCTTGGTCGGTCCGGCGTAGGGGCCGGGGCCGTCGATGAAGCCGGCCATCAGCACGCGCGGGCCGATTTCGCTGCCGGCGTCGAAGCGCTTCACGCGCTCGGGGAAGGTGTCGAAGTTGTTGGCGACGTCGCGCGCGCTGGTCACGCCGGCGGCGATGTCGAGGGCGCCGTCCTCGATGGACGCATAGTGCTTGTGCACGTCCCACAGGCCCGGCATCAGGAAGCGGCCGCGCGCGTCGAGGACCTCGGCGTTCTCCGGCGCCTTGAGCTGGGCGTCGGGTGCGACCCGGACAATGCGCTCGCCTTCGATCAACACGCTGGTACCGGGGGTGGCGGCCAGGTCGCGCGGATCGAACACGCGTGCGTTGCGGATCAGCAGCGGCCCCTTGGGCACATGGGTGAGCCGTTGGGTCATCTCGGCGGCCCACTTCGCGTCGGCCTGCTCCTGCAGCTCCAGCAGCTTCGGCAGCGCGCCTTGCAGATCGGCGTCGATGATCACGAACCAGCCCGAGGCGACGATCAGCGCGGCGGTTTCGCCGTCGCCGCGCAACCATACCGAGCGTGGGGTGAAGTCCAGGCCGACGATGCGCTGCAGGGTCAGCGACACCGGGCCGTTCTTGCCGGCGACTTCGTACTCGCCCAAGGTCTGCAGACGCGCCTCGCCGCCGGGCAGGATCGCGAGCTTGCGCTCAGGCGCCTGCAGCAGCGCGCGCGCGAGCGCGCCGGAGATTTCCGGCGCGGCCTGCAGCGGCAGGAAGAAGGCCGGCGCGGACAGCGCGCGCTCGCCGCTTTCGCTGGGGTTCTTCCAGCTCGCGCGGCCCTCGCGGACCTGATAGCGCTCCTCGAAGGGATTGAGCAGATAGTCGTTGCCGCTGCCCGCGTAGTCGGCCAGGGTGCCGTCGGCATTGAGCTTCCAACGCGTCTTGCTGCGGTCGCCGCGACCGCGGTCGGTGAAGTGGTATTCGACCTTTACGCTGCCGTCGGCCGCGGTTTCCACGACCTGCTTGCCGGCGACGTTGCCCTGCATCAGCACCACTTGTTCGCGGCGGGCGGCGAGGGCGTCGGAGATCGAGAAGGCGAGTACGGCGGGCAACGCGAACGACAGCAGCAGCGATCCGGCTAAGCGCATGGCGGCCCTCCTTGGGCGGAGACGTCGGAACCGCGCGCGGCTTCGGGAATCCGCAAGGCCGGCGCGGCGGGGTGACTCCTTATAGCCGATCCCGGGCCCCGCGAATGCGCCGCCGCCATCGTTTGGGCGCACGGGGGCGGCATTCGCCGGTCGAAAAAGACGACGGCCCGGGAGTCCGGGCCGTCGTCGCATATGGGCGTTCCAACCACGCCGTTCAGATCACCACTTGTAACCGGCCTTCACGTAGACGAAGGCGCCGTTGAAACCGAACGGCGAGGCGGTGTTGTAGGGCAGGTAGTTGCGCGTGCCCAGCACCAGCTTGGACTCGTCGGGGTACTCGTCGAGCACGTTGTCGCCGCCGACGGTGAAGTCCCACTGATCGAGGTGGTAGGTGGCGGCCAGGTCCAGCGTCCACTTCGCGCTGAAGGTCTGGTCCAGCAGCGGATTGGTCGCGTGCAGCTCGGTGAACTCGCCGTAGCGGGTGGCGGTGGCGTTGAAGCTCCAGTTGCCGGTATCCCAATCGCCGGCCAGGAAGAACTTGTCCTTGGGCGCGCCCTTGGTGATGCGGCCGATCTCGGTGCGGCCGATGCGCACCGCCGCCGGGTCGATCGCGGCCAGGCGCGCCGGGTTGGGCGCGATCTTCTCGATCTCGGTCTTGGAGTAGTTGTAGCCCAGGGTGAGGCCGAACTTGCCCGAGGTCAGGTCCCAGTTCTGGGTCGCGATGATGTCCACGCCCTGGGTCTTGGTGTCGACGGCGTTGGTGAAGTAGCGGCCGCCGCCGATGCCCGGGTAGCCGTTGGCCTGCAGGTAGTTGCGCACCGCGGTGCTGGTCAGGTTTTCCGACAGCAGGATGCGGTCGTCGACCTTGATGTGGTACGCGTCGATGGTGATGTACAGGCTGTCGCTGGGCTGCAGCACCAGGCCCAGGCTGTAGTTGGTGGATTCCTCGGCCTTCAGCGATTCCGAGCCCAGCGCGATCGCGGCGGGGTTGTCGACGCGGAAGGTGCCGATCTCGTAGGGCACGCCGCTGATGAAGTTGGTCGCGATCGACTGGAAGAACTGCTGCTGCAGCGAGGGCGCGCGGAAGCCGGTGGAGGCGGTGGCGCGCAACGCGACCTTGTCGGTGAAGGCGTAACGCGCCGACAGCTTGCCGGAAGTGGTGTCGCCGAAATCGCTGTAGCTCTCGAAGCGCGCGGCGATGCCGGCGGAGAACTTGTCGGTCAGGTCGGCTTCGACGTCGGCATAGAGCGAATAGCTATGGCGGTCGAAATCGCCGGCGTCGCTGGCGCGGAAGCCGGAGAACACCTGCGCGCCCGGGATGATCTGGCCGTTGGACGCGGGCACGCCGCCGTTGGCGTAGGACAGCGGTTCGCCGGCGCGCTGCGAGAATTCCTCGCCGCGCCACTCCGCGCCCCAGGCGAAGGTCACCGGATACTGCCATCCGAAATCCACCGGGCGCGCGAAATCCAGGTTCAGCACGTGCTGGGTGACCTCGAGCGCGCCGGCGTAAAACTCGGTGGGCGAGGTCGGGCCCAGGCTGCGGTTGAGGGTGTGCTCGATGTCGAAGCTGAGTTCGTTGTGGCCGTAGTTGTAGCTGAAATCGATCTGGGTGCCGCCGGCGGTTTCCGAGCGCAGGCCGACCACCGCCGAGCGGTCCTTGCTGACGTTGTGGATCTGCGGCAGGAAGCCGTTCGGGTAGATCGAGGGGATGTTGCGCGGGTCGGCGGCGAAGCGGAAATAGCCGTTGGAGAGCACGTCGCGCTTGCTGTAGCTGCCGAAGGAATAGAAGGTCAGGTAGTCGACCGGACTGTATTCGCCGTTGTAGGACACCGCGCCGCTATCGATCTCGGGATCGCCGTAGCGCTGTTCGACCACGCCTTGGAACGGGCGCGCGCGGTTGGTCTGGTCCTGGTGGCCGCCCTGCGCGGCCAAGTGCAGCTTGCCGTTTTCGCCGAGCTTGAAGCCGGCGTCGCCGGACAGCTGGTACTGCTCGCCGTCGCCGGCGCTGTATTGCCCGTAGCGCGCGGCGATGCTGCCGCCGTGGTCGCTGCCCTTGAGCACGATGTTGACCACGCCGGCGATCGCGTCGGAGCCGTACTGCGCCGAGGCGCCGTCGCGCAGCACTTCCACGCGCTCGATCGAGGCGATCGGGATCGCGTTGAGATCGACCGGCGAGGAACCGCGACCCTGGCTGCCGTTGAGGTTGATCAGCGCGGTGGTGTGCCGGCGCTTGCCGTTGACCAGCACCAGCACCTGGTCCGGCGCCAGACCGCGCAGCTGCGCGGGGCGGACCGCGTCGGTGCCGTCGGTGATGGCCGGGCGCGGGAAGTTCAGCGATGGCAGGGCGCGCGCCAGCGCGGTCGCGAGCTCGACCGTGCCGGTGGCCTCCAGCGCCTCCGGGGTGATGATGTCGATCGGCGCGCTGGACTCGGCGACGGTGCGATCGCTGACCCGGGTGCCGGTGACGATCACCTGGTCCAGGGTGTGGGCCTCGGAGGCGGGTTCGCCCGGAGCGGCCGCGTCCTGGGCGTAGGCCGGGGCGGCGAGCGCCGTGAGCAGGGCCAACGACAACGGGGCGAGGACGAGCGGACGGCGTACGGCACGGACGGCTACGGACATGGTGCGCGGCTCCTTGCGGCGGGGGGATTGGTAGCGATGTCATTTTGGTTTAACACGCTTATAACAACCCGGTCAAACCCACTTTCGTATAGGGAAATAGCCGTACGTCATGGTTTCGGGAATTGGGTGTGCCGCCGATCTGCCTGATGACACACCCGCCGGGTCCAGCGCGGCGGCGGGCGCCCATGACGCCCGGCCGCGGCCCGGCTCATGCCGTTTGCTCATGGCGGCGGAGCTGGCCCGGGCTGCTACCATGCGCGGGCTTGAGGTGATCGCCGGCCCCGCCGGCGATTGAAACGGGAATCCGGTGCGCCAGTCCTCCGAACGGAGCGACGGCAATTCCGGAGCTGCCCCCGCAACGGTAAGTAAGACGAACGATCCGCAACTAAGCCACTGTGCGCATGCATGGGAAGGCGCGGATCGGAGGGCTGGAGGCCCTCGCTTGCAAGCCCGGAGACCGGCCTGAGGCTGACCCGACACGCGGTGGGCGCTGTCATGGGGCTGCCTTGCGTCCGCGCGTCGCCGCCTCGTCGTTCCCTCCGCGTGTCTCCGACCCATCGTTTCCGCGCGGGTAGGCGCGGATCAGGAGCCATGCTTTGAATTTCCACCCTTACGCGCTTCGCCGCACTGCGCTGGCGACGGCGCTGCTGTCCGTCGTGGTCCCGGTTTGGGCCGCCGACGCCGCCACCGACCTCGACCAGGTCGTGGTGACCGCCAGCCGCACCGCGCAGACCCAGGACGCGACCCTGGCCTCGGTCACCGTGATCGACCGCGACGACATCGAACGCCTGCAGCCGGCCAACTTGCCCGACCTGCTGCGCGGCACGCCCGGCCTGTCGATGGCCAACAACGGCGGCCCCGGCAAGTCGACCTCGCTGTTCCTGCGGGGCACCGAGTCCGACCATGTGCTGGTGCTGGTGGACGGCATCAAGATCGGCTCGGCCACCAGCGGCGGCGCCTCGCTGCAGGACATTCCGGTCGAGCAGATCGAGCGCATCGAGATCGTGCGCGGCCCGTTCTCCAGCCTGTACGGCTCCGAGGCCCTGGGCGGCGTGATCCAGATCTTCACCCGCCGCCCGCAAGGCGCGTTCGCGCCGCACGCCAGCGCTTCGATCGGCAGTTGGCAGACGCGTCGCGGCACCCTGGGCGTGGGCGGTAAGGGCGACAACGGCTGGTACTCGATCAACGCCGCCAGCGAGGACACCGACGGCATCAACGCCTGTCGCGGCAAGCCCTCGCCGGGCGGCGCCGGCTGCTTCACCAACTCGCCCGACCGCGACGGCTACCGCAACCTGTCGCTGACCGCGCAGGGCGGCTACCGCTTCAGCGACGCCTGGGACGCCGAAGCGCGTGTGTTCCGCGCCGAAGGCCGCAACGAGTACGACGGCAGCACCAACAACCAGAGCGACACCGTGCAGCAGGTCGCCGGCGGACGCCTGCGCTACGCGCCCAGCGAACAGGCCACGCTGACCCTCAACCTGGGCCGCAGCAGCGACCTCAGCGACAACTACCGCAACGGCGTCTACTCCAGCACCTTCAATACGCGCCGCAAGCTGGGCTCGCTGCAGGGCGACTTCGGCCTCGGCGGCGGTCTGCTCACCCTGGGCTACGACTGGCAGCGCGACGAGGTGGAAAGCAGCACCGTCTACGCCCACGATCGCCGCATCAACCGCGGCCTGTTCGGCCAGTACCAGCGCGAATCTGGCGCGCACGCGCTGCAGGCCAGCCTGCGCCGCGACGACGACAGCCAGTTCGGCGGCCAGACCACCGGCAGCGCGCTGTGGGGCTGGAACCTCAGCGAACAGCTGCGCCTGACCGCGAGCTACGGCACCGCGTTCAAGGCGCCGACCTTCAACGAGCTGTACTTCCCCGGCTTCGGCAACGCCGATCTCAAGCCGGAGGAGTCGCGCAGCTTCGAACTCGGCCTGCGCGGCGAACACGCCTGGGGCGGCTGGTCGCTCAACGCCTATGAGACGCGAGTCGATGAATTGATCGCGTTCGATGCTTCGATCGGTCTGCCCGGCAACATCGATCGCGCGCGCATCCAGGGCGTGGAGGCCACGGTCGATACCGTCCTGGCCGGTTGGGACCTGCGCGCCAGTGCGACCTGGCTGGATCCGCGCAACGACAGCCGTACCGCCAGCCGCGACAAGATCCTGCCGCGGCGCGCGCGCGAAAGCGCACGCTTCGACGCCGACCGTCGCTACGGCCGCTTCAGCCTGGGCGGCAGCGTCTACGTCGCCGGCGAACGTTTCGACGATCTGGCCAACACGCGCCGCCTGGACGGCTACGCCACCACCGACCTGCGCCTGGGCTTCCGTTTCGACGATTCCTGGAGCCTGCAGCTGGCGGCCAACAACGTGTTCAACCAGCGCTACGAGACCGCGGCCTACTACAACCAGCCCGGCCGCAACTACCTGTTGACCTTGCGCTACCGCGCGGCGAACTGATCGCCGCGCTTTCGCCACCACCGTCCCGTCCACGCCACCGAGGCCGCCGATGAACGCTCCCAGCCGATCCGTCCACTACAGTCTGTTCACCGCACTCGCCGCGGTCATGGTTGCCACCCGCTTCCACCACTTCGGCGACGCGCTGCACCTGCCCGATGCGTCGATGGCGGTGTTCTTCCTCGGCGGCCTCTGGCTGCGCAAGCACCTGGGTTTCGTCGCTTTCCTGGTGCTGGCGGTGGCGATCGACTGGATCGCGATCCAGGCCCAGGGCAAGAGCTTCTTCCAGCACTACTGCGTCACGCCGTCGTACGCCTTCCTGCTGCTGGCGTACGCGGCGCTGTGGTACGGCGGCCGCGCCTATGCGCAGCGGCTGCAGGCGACCCCGCGCGCGCTGCTCGGTGCGCTCGGGGTCGGCCTGGTCGCGGCCACGGTCTCGTTCCTGATCTCCAACGGCGCGTTCTACTGGCTGGGCGGACGCTACGAGGATCCGAACCTGAGCCAGTACCTGGCGCGGGTCTGGCAGTGGGGGCCGCTGTTCGTGCGCACCACCCTGAGCTACATCGCGGTGGCGTTGGCCGCCTATGCGCTGATCGCGCGCGCCTTGCCGCTGCGGGTCGCGCCGCGCGACGCCCAGGCCTGATCGAGGATGACGAGCATGACCGCAAGCCCCACGCATTCCCTGCCGCTGAGCTCGCCGCGCGCGCAGATCCTGGTCGGCGTCGCGCTCGCGGCGCTGATGATCGCCACCCGCGGCCAGCACTTCGCCACCATCGACCGCCTGCCCAGCGCGTCGTGGGCGATCTTCTTCCTCGCCGGCGCGCTGCTGCGGCCGATGTGGATGCTGCCGCTGCTGTTCGTGCTGGCCTCGCTGCTGGACATCGTCAGCCTGGCCTCGGGCACGATCGGCGACTGGTGCCTGTCGCCGGCGTACTGGGCGCTGGCGCCGGCCTACGCGACGCTGTGGCTGGCCGGTCATTTCTACGCGCGCATCCACCGCGATCATTGGACCACGCTGCCGCGCCTGGCGCTGGTGCTGGCGGTGGCCGCGTTCGCGACCTATGTATTCTCCGGCGGCGGCTTCTACTTCTTCTCCGGCCGCTACCCGGATCCCACGCTGGCCGGCTTCGCCGCGCGCATCGGCCAGTACTATCCGCGTAGCCTCGGCACCCTGGCCGGCTACGTCGGCACCGCGTTCGCGCTGCTGGCGATAGTCCGCGGCATCGGCGCCCTACGTACCGCCCAGCAGGGAGCCCGCGTATGAGCGACACCGTCCCGACCCAGGAAGAACGCCACCGCGAACGCATGCAGCGCAAGAAGGAGCTGGTCGATCGCAAGATCGCCCGCGCCACCATCGAGCGCGGCGTGCTGGTGGTTAACACCGGCAACGGCAAGGGCAAGAGCTCGTCCGGCTTCGGCATGCTCGCGCGCTCGCTGGGCCACGGCTTCCGCTGCGGCGTGGTGCAGTTCATCAAGGGCAGCTTCTCGACCGGCGAGGAAGCCTTCTTCCGCCGCTTCGAGGGCGACCAGCTCGCCTACCACGTGATGGGCGAGGGCTTCACCTGGGAAACCCAGGACAAGGCGCGCGACATCGCGGCCGCGCAGGCGGCCTGGGCCAAGGCCGCGCAGATGCTGGCCGACGAATCCTGCGACTTCGTGCTGTTGGACGAGCTCAACATCGCGCTCGCGCATCGCTATGTCGAACTCGACGCCGTGCTGGCCGCGGTCGCCGCGCGCCCGCCCTTGCAGCACGTGGTCATCACCGGCCGCGGCGCGCCCGACCGCCTGATCGAGGTCGCCGACACGGTGACCGAGATGCGTGTGGTCAAGCACGCGTTCCAGGCCGGCATCAAGGCTCAGAAGGGCATCGAGCTGTGAAGCCGGGATTCGGGATCGGGGATTGGGGATTCGCAAAAGCGCAGGCTATGCGTGGCATGGCTGCCGACGGGGCAAAGCTCGATGGGCGTAGCTTAGGTCCGCGAATTCGGAATGCGGTGCGAGCGCTATGAGCGAATCCCCAATCCCCAATCTCGAATCCCCGCGCCGCTGCGCGGCGCTATTGGTGTCCGCGCCCGCGTCGGGCCAGGGCAAGACCAGCGTCACCGCCGCGCTCGCGCGCTGGCATACGCGCCAAGGCCGACGGGTGCGGGTGTTCAAGACCGGGCCGGATTTTCTCGATCCGATGGTGCACGAGCGCGCCAGCGGCGCGCCCGCGTATCAGCTCGATCTGTGGATGTGCGGCGAGGACGAGGTGCGCGCGCGGCTGTACGAGGCCGCGGGCGAGGCCGATCTGATCCTGGTCGAAGGCGTGATGGGCCTGTTCGACGGCAAGCCGTCCAGCGCCGATCTCGCGCTGGCGCTGGGCCTGCCGGTGCTGACGGTGATCGACGGCTCGGCGATGGCGCAGACCTTCGGCGCGCTGGCCTTGGGGTTGGCGCGCTACCGCGACGGCCTGCAAGTGCACGGCGTGGCCGCGAACCGCATCGGCAGCGCCTACCATGCGCAGTTGCTGCGCGAGAGCTTGCCCGCGCCGCTGCATTGGCTGGGCGCCTTGCCGCGCGATCCCGCGCTGGCCCTGCCCGAACGTCATCTGGGCTTGGTGTCCGCGGGCGAGCTCGGCGATCTGGATGCGCGCCTGGACGCGCTGGCCGATGCCTGGGCCACGCACGCCGAGGCCGCGCTGCCGCCGCCGGTCGCCTTCGCGCCGGTAGAGCCCGCCGCCGTGCCGACGCTGCCGTCGGGTTGGCGCATCGCGATCGCGCGCGACGCGGCGTTCTGTTTCCTGTATCCGGCCAACCTGGATCTGCTGCGTGCGGCCGGGGCCGAGCTGAAGTACTTTTCGCCACTGGCCGGCGACAGCCTGCCCGACTGCGACGCGGTCTGGTTGCCCGGCGGTTATCCGGAACTGCATCTGGCGGCGCTGTCGGGCAACCAGGCCTTGCGACGCGACTTGCACGCGCACCGCGATGCCGGCAAGGCCCTGCTGGCCGAATGCGGCGGGCTGCTGTACCTGCTCGACGCGCTGACCGACAGGGACGGCGAGCGCCAGGCCATGGCCGGCCTGCTCGCGGGCAGCGCCGCCCTGCAGCCGCGACTGGCCGGCCTGGGCATGCAGTCGGTGAACCTGCCGGAAGGCGAGCTGCGCGGTCATACCTTCCACTACGCGCGCGCCGAGATCGCCGCCGAGCCGATCGCGCAAGCGGTCAATCCCAATGGCGGGCCCAGCCGCGAGGCGGTGTACCGCGACCGTCGCATGAGCGCGAGCTTCGTGCATTTCTACTTCCCGTCGAATCCGACGGCGGCGCTGCTCCTGCTGCAGCCGTGAGCGCCGTGCTCGCCGTCGCCGCGATGTGGGCCGCGCTGCTACTGGATCGCGTGCTGGGCGAACCGCGGCGCGCGCATCCGCTGGTCGGTTACGGGCGCCTCGCGCAGGCGATCGAACGCGCGCTGTATCGCGACAGCCGCGCGCGCGGCGTCATGGCCTGGTTGCTGGCGGTGTTGCCGCTGACCCTGTGCGCCGCGGCGTTGCAATGGGCGACGCTGCGGGTCTCGCCGTGGCTGGCGGCGCTCTACTCGGCGGGCGTGCTGTACCTGTGTGTGGGGCTGCGCAGCCTGGACGAGCACGCTGCGCCGGTGGCGCGCGCGCTGCGTGCGCAGGACCTGGAGGCCGCGCGCGCCGCGGTCGGACGCATCGTCAGCCGCGATACCCAAGCCCTGGATGCCGAACGCGTGGCCGCGGCGGCGACCGAGTCGGTGCTGGAAAACGGCAACGACGCGGTGTTCGGCGCGCTGTTCTGGTTCGCGTTGCTGGGCCCGGCCGGCGCGGTGCTGTACCGGCTCGCCAATACCCTGGACGCGATGTGGGGCTACCGCACCGCGCGTTACGAACGCTATGGCTGGGCCGCCGCGCGCAGCGACGACGCGCTCAACTATCTGCCCGCGCGCCTGACCGCGCTGACCTACGCCGCGCTCGGCAACGCCGGCGCGGCGCTGCGCTGCTGGCGCAGCCAGGCGCCGGCCTGGGACAGCCCCAACGCCGGCCCGGTGATGGCGGCCGGCGCGGGCGCGCTGCGCGTGCGACTGGGCGGTGCGGCGCCGTATCACGGCGTCTGGGAATCGCGCCCGCTGCTGGGCGAGGGCGACGCGCCCGACGCCGCGGCGATCGTGCGCGCGCAGTCGCTGGTACGGCGCGGCGCGCTGTTGTGGCTGTGCGTACTCACTGTGATCGCGGCGGTGGCGACTTATGTCTTCAACTACTGATCGCGTACCCGCATCGCCATCTGGAGCCTTCATCCATGCTTGAGCACGGCGGTCGTCTACTGCGCGCCGCGCAGCGCTACGGCATCGAACCCGCGGACTGGCTGGACCTGTCCACCGGGATCAATCCCGAGGCCTGGCCGGTGCCGGCGATCCCCGCACGCGCCTGGCATCGCCTGCCCGAGGACGAGGACGGCCTGCACGCGGCCGCGCGCGACTACTACGGCGCGCCGGAGGTGCTGGCCGTGGCCGGTTCGCAGGCCGCGATCCAGGCCTTGCCGCGCTTGCGCGCGCAGGCGCGGGTCGGCGTGCTCGCACCCGGTTACGCCGAGCACGCGCATGCCTGGCGCCAGGCCGGGCATACGGTCGAGCTGTGCGAGTCGGAGCGCTTGCTCGCGCAGAGCGAACGCTACGACGTCGTGGTGCTGATCCATCCAAACAATCCCGGTGGCGAGCGCTACGAGCGCGCGACCCTGCTGGACCTGCACGCGCGACTGGCCGCGCGCGGCGGCTGGCTGCTGATCGACGAGGCCTTCATCGACGCCACGCCGGAACGCAGCCTCTGCGCCGATAGCGCGCGCAGCGGGCTGATCGTGCTGCGTTCGGTCGGCAAGTTCTTCGGCTTGGCCGGCGCGCGCGCGGGCTTCGTCTGCGCCGCGCCGCCGTTGCTGGCCGCGCTGCGCGAACGTTTGGGCCCGTGGACGCTGAGCGGCCCCAGCCGGCATGCGGTGCAACTGGCGCTGGCCGACCGCGACTGGCAGGCGCGCATGCGCGCTCGTCTGCTGGCGCAGGGCGAGCGGTTGGGCGCCGTGCTGCGCGCGCGCGGTTTCGCGCCCGACGCCGGCTGCGCGTACTTCCAGTGGCGGCGTTGCGAGGACGCCGTCGAACTGCACGAGGCGCTGGCGCGGCGCGGCATCCTCACCCGCTTGTTCGAGACGCCGGCCAGCTTGCGCTTCGGCCTGCCCGGCGACGACGCGGCCTACGCGCGCCTGGACGCGGCCCTGGCCGAGATCGCCGCCGCTAGGAGCGCCGCATGAGCGCGCGCGTGCTCATGGTGCAGGGCTGCACCTCCGACGCCGGTAAGAGCGCGCTGGTCACCGCGCTTTGCCGCTGGCTGCAACGTCGCGGTGTGCGCGTGGCGCCGTTCAAACCGCAGAACATGGCCCTGAATTCGGCGGTCACCGCCGACGGCGGCGAGATCGGCCGCGCCCAGGCGGTGCAGGCGCAGGCCGCCGGGCTAGCGCCGCATACCGATTTCAATCCGGTGTTGCTCAAGCCCAACAGCGACACCGGCGCGCAGGTGATCCTGCACGGGCGCGCGATCGCCAACATGGACGCGCGCGGCTACCACGACTACAAGCGCGTCGCGATGCAGGCGGTGCTGGCCTCGCACGCGCGCCTGGTCGCCGGCTACGACGCGGTGATCGTGGAGGGCGCGGGCAGCCCGGCCGAGATCAACCTGCGCGCGGGCGATGTCGCCAACATGGGCTATGCCGAGGCGGTCGACTGCCCGGTGCTGCTGATCGCCGACATCGATCGCGGCGGCGTGTTCGCTCATCTGGTCGGCACCCTGGCTCTGCTGTCCGAGAGCGAACGCGCGCGCGTGGCCGGCTTCGTGATCAACCGCTTCCGCGGCGATATCGCCTTGTTGCAGCCCGGGCTGGACTGGTTGGAGCGCGAAACCGGCAAGCCGGTATTGGGCGTGCTGCCCTATCTGCAGGGCCTGCACCTGGACGCCGAAGATGCGCTGCCGCGCGAGCGCGAACGCAAGGCGCGGGCGACCTTGCGGGTGGCGGTGCCGGCATTGCCGCGGATCAGCAACCACACCGACTTCGATCCGCTGCGCGCGCATCCACAGGTCGAGCTGCACTACGTCGGTCCCGGCGAAGCGCCGCCGGCCTGCGACCTGATCGTGCTGCCGGGTTCCAAGTCCACGCGCGCCGATCTGGCCTGGCTGCGCGCGAACGGCTGGGAACAGGCGATCGCGCGCCATCTGCGTTACGGCGGCAAGCTGATCGGCATCTGCGGCGGCCTGCAGATGCTGGGGCGCGCGGTGCACGACCCGCTCGGCATCGAGGGCGCGCCCGGTTCCAGTGCCGGCCTGGGCTGGCTGGATCTGGAAACCACGCTGGAGCCCGAAAAGCAGCTGCGCAACGTCGCTGGCCGGCTCGCGCTGGACGACGCGCCGGTGCGCGGCTACGAGATCCATTGCGGGATCAGCCAAGGGCCAGCGCTGGCGCGCGCCAGCGTGCGCTTGGACGATGGCCGCAGCGACGGCGCCCGCTCCGAGGACGGCCAGGTGTTCGCGACTTATCTGCACGGGCTGTTCGACGACCCCGCCGCCTTGACCGCCTTGCTGCGCTGGGCGGGATTGAACGAGGTCGAAACTCTGGACATGCACGCCTTGCGCGAGGCCGGCATCGACAGACTCGCCGACGCGGTCGAAACCCACCTGGATACCGCCCGTTTGGCCGCGCTGCTCGGCCTCCCGGCCACGACCGGAGCGGCGCCATGCGCACCCTGATCCTCGGCGGCGCCCGCTCGGGCAAGAGCGCCCTGGCCGAACGTCTGGCCGCGCGCGATGCGGACGTGGTCTACATCGCCACCGCGCAAGCGCGCGACGGCGAGATGGCTGCGCGCGTCGCCCATCATCGCGAACGCCGCCCCGCGCATTGGCGCACCGTCGAAGAACCGCTGGCGCTGGCCGAGGCCTTGCGCGAGTACGCCCGCGAGGGGCGTTGCGTGCTGGTCGATTGCCTGACGCTGTGGCTCAGCAATCTGCTCGACGAAGCGCAGGCGGCGGATCGCTACGAACGCGAGCGCGACGCGCTATTGCACGACCTGCCCATGCTGCCGGGCGAAATCGTCCTGGTCAGCAACGAAGTCGGCCTGGGCGTGGTGCCGTTGGGCGAACTCACGCGGCGCTTCGTCGATGAGGCCGGGCGCCTGCATCAACACCTGGGCACGCGCTGCGAGCGCGTGCTGTTCGTCGCCGCGGGTCTGCCGCTGGCGCTCAAAGGAGATCTGCCTTGAACGATGTCGTGACCCCGTCGCTGTCGCGCGACTGGACCCTGGATGCCTGCGCCGTCGCCGACGCCGACTGCGAGGCGCAGGCCCTGGCGCGCCAGGCCCAGTTGACCAAGCCGCCGGGTTCGCTGGGGGCGCTGGAGGCGCTGGCGGTGAAGCTGGCGGCATTGCAGCGTCGTGCGCACCCGCGGGTGGAGCGGGTCTGGATCAGCGTGTTCGCGGCCGACCACGGCGTCGCCGCCGAGGGCGTGTCGGCGTTTCCGCAGGCGGTCACCGGCGAGATGGTGCGTAACTTCGCCGGCGGCGGCGCCGCGATCAGCGTGCTCGCGCGCGCGTTGGGCGCGACCCTGGACGTGGTCAACCTGGGCACGGTCAACGACCCGGGCGAAATCGCCGGCGTGCGGCGCGCGATCGTCGCCGCCAGCAGCGCCAATTTCTGCACGCAGGCGGCGATGAGCGCGGCGCAATTGCAGGCCGCGCTGGGTGCAGGCGCCGAGAGCGTAGGGCTGGCGCGCGCGTCCGGCGCGCAGCTCTACATCGGCGGCGAGATGGGCATCGCCAACACCACCGCCGCCACCGCGCTGGCCTGCGCGCTGCTAGGCCGCGCGCCGACCGAGCTGACCGGCGCCGGCACGGGGCTGGATGCCGCGGGTATCGCCCACAAGGTCGCGGTGATCGAGCGCGCGCTGGCGCTGCATGCCGACATCCACGACGCGCGCGAGCAGTTGCGGTGCCTGGGCGGTTTCGAGATCGCGGCCCTGAGCGGCGCCTTCATCGCCGCCGCCCAGGCCGGCGTGCCGGTGCTGGTGGACGGCTATATCGCGACCGTGGCCGCGCTGGCCGCGACCCGGCTCAATCCGGGGGTGCGCGAGTGGCTGCTGTTCGCGCATCGCTCGCACGAACGCGGACATGGCCTGTTGCTGCAGGCGCTGGACGCGCAACCGCTGCTGGACCTGGGCATGCGCCTGGGCGAAGCCAGCGGCGCGGCGGTGGCGGTGCCCTTGCTGCGCCTGGCCTGCGCGCTGCACGAGGGCATGGCCACCTTCGCCCAGGCCGGCGTGTCGGAACGCGCATGAGCGCCACCGCGATCGAGCTGCTGCGTCACGGCGACACCGGCCAGCGCAGCTACCGCGGGCGGCTCGACGATCCGTTGTTGGAACTGGGCTGGACGCAACTGCGTGCGGCCGTGGTCGGCCGTGACTGGGACGCGATCGTGTCGTCGCCCTTGCGGCGTTGCGCCGAGTTCGCGCGCGAGCTCGCGCAGGCGCGCGCGCTGCCGCTGCGCCTGGACGCGCGCCTGGCCGAGTACGACTTCGGCGATTGGCAGGGTGTGCCCATCGAAACCCTGGCGACCGAGCAGGGCGAGGCCTTGGGACGCTTCTGGGCGGACCCTGTCGCGCATCCGCCGCCGGGCGCCGAGCCCTTCGCGGCCTTCCAACTGCGCCTGGTCGCGGCCCTGGACGAGGCCGCGGCGGCCTGGCCCGCGCGGCGCGTGCTGGTGGTGACCCATGGCGGCGCGATCCGCCTGCTGCGCTGCGTGCACGAGGGCCGCGGTTTCGGCGACATGGCCAACATCGACGTCGCGCACGCGTCCTTGCATCCCCTGCAATGGAGCGGCGCGCATCGCGCCGTCTCGGTCTGATGCGCGCCTTCCTGCACGCGATCGGCTTCCTGACCCGCTTGCCGGTGCCGGCTTCGGTGTTCGAGGATTCCCGCGCGCGTTCGCGCTCGCTGGTCTGGTACCCCTGGGTCGGCGCGATCGTCGGCGGCCTCTTGTGCCTGCTCGCCTGGGCCTTGCAGTCGGCGCCGCCGTTGCTGGCGGCGGCCTTGATCCTGCTGGTGTGGGTGTCGCTGACCGGGGCGCTGCATCTGGATGGCCTGGCCGACAGCGCCGATGCCTGGATCGGCGGCATGGGCGCGACAGCGGCCGAGCGCCGCGAACGCACCCTGACCATCATGAAAGACCCGCGCAGCGGCCCGGCCGGGGTGGTCGCGCTGGTGCTGGTGCTGCTGTTGAAGTTCGCCACGCTCGCCAGCCTGCCTGCGCCGGCCTGGATTGCGTTGTTGCTGGCGCCGGTGCTGGCGCGCGCGGCGCTGACGCTGGCGTTCGTGAGCACGCCGTACGCGCGCAGCGGCGGCATCGGCAGCGCGCTGGTCGATGCGCCGCGCACGGCGGCCATGGCCAGTGTGTTGGCGGGCGTCGCGACCTGCGCGTTCGCGGGCTGGCGCGGCGCATTGGCGCTGGCGGTCGCGGCGCTGACGTTCGCGCTGTGGCGACGCGCCTGCCTGCGCCGCCTGCAAGGCATGACCGGCGATACCTGCGGCGCTCTGGCCGAAATCATCGAGGCCGTGGTGCTGGTGAGCTTGGCTCTATCGTACTGAGGTCGTCCGGCACGAACCGGGCCGCGCGAGAGCGCAAGATAGGAACCGCCGCCGGCGCGGGCGGCCGCCATGCTGGCGACCGACTCCCGACCCAGGTGCACGCCGATGGCCGCCGACTCCGACAACCCGCGTTCCGAACCCGACGCCACGCGCAAGGTCGATCCGCAGCGCGCCGATACACGCGACGGCTACCGGCGCCGCATCGAACGCGCGGTCGCGCTGATCGAGCGCGCGATCGCGCAGGGCGAGGATCCGCCCGAACTCGCGCGCCTGGCCGAGGCCGCGGCGTTCTCGCCCTTCCATTTCCACCGCGTCTACCGCGCCATGACCGGTGAGACCAGCGGCCAGACCGTGGCCCGTCTGCGCTTGCTGCAAAGCTTGCGTCTGCTCGCGGGCGAGGCCCGCAGCATTACCGACACCGCGCTCGCGGTCGGCTACCAGACCCCGCAGGCCTTCAGCCGCGCGTTCCGCCAGGGGATCGGCGCCACGCCCAGCGAGCTGCGCGCCGAACCCGAACGTCTGCGCCGCGAGATCGCGCGCTTGGCGCAGCCGCCGGGTAGCGCCGCTTCGAGCGCGCCGCTGCGGGTCGAAGTGGTCGAGGTCGATCCCTTCCAGGTGCTGGCGCTGCGCGTGACCGGCGGCTATCCGCAGCAGAACCACGGCTACGGGCGCCTGTTCGCCTGGGCCGCCGAGCACGAGCGCATGGAGCAGCTCAGCGGTTTGTACGGCGTGCCTTGGGACGACCGCCGCGACGTGGCCGTGGCCGACTGCGCCTTCGATTGCATGGTCGCTTTGAACGCGCCGTTCGAGCCCGAAGACGAGGCGTTCCGGCGCGTGCCGATGGGCGGCGGGCGTTATGCGCGCCTGCGTCACGTCGGCCCCTTCGACGGCCTGGAAGCGCTGACCGACGCGCTGCTCGCGCAGTGGCTACCCGACAGCGGCGAACGCCTGCGCGACGCGCCGCTGCACCACGAGTATCTGGACGATCCCGACGAAACGCCGGAGGCGGTGCTGCGCACCGATATCTTTTTGCCGTTAGCTGCGAGCCCTGCGACTTGAGTCGGACTCAGGCCCCGGCCGCATCCAGTCGCGCTTCCAATTCGGCGATCCGCGCTTCCAGCGCGGCCACGCGTTCGGCCAGCGCCGATCCGCCACCGCCACCGCCGCGGCTGTCTTCGTCGCCATCGTTGCTGGATGCGTTCCACACCGGTTCGCCGCTGAGCAGGTGGCCGTAGCGGTCTTCGCGCTGACCGCTCTGGCGGCCGAGCAGGCGCACCAGCGGCGGCGACTGCTGCGCCAGCCGTTCCAGCGCGTATTGGACGTCGCCGACATTGTCGAACTTGGCCATGCGCTCGCTGCGCGACAGCAGTTCGTGCAGGGTCTGCGGGCCGCGCAGCATCAGCAGGGCCAATAGCGCGGTCTGCGGCCGGGTCAGGTCGAGCAGGGTGCCGGCGCGGTGCGAGTAGCGCTCGGAGCGGCCGGTGTGCTGCGATTTCACCCAGCCGCGAGGCTCCAGCCGGCGCAGCACGTTGCCGACTTCGCCCTGTTCCAACTGCATCATCGGTTCGCGCGCGGTCTTCTGATTGCAGGCCACGACGATGGCGTTGAGGGTGAGCGGGTAGACGTCGGGCGTGGTCGCTTCCTTCTCGATCAGGCAGCCGATGATGCGCGCCTCGACCGCGGTGAGCCGCGCTTCGGGCGCGGCGTCGGCTTCGGTGGAAGGGGTGGGGCTGTCAGTCTCGCTCATGATCGCTCGCTGCGGATTTTTGGGGGTGTCTGGGTATATCGCGCTTTCGTCGACGATGCGGCCCTGGGCCGTAGGGTCGCGGACCGCGCTCAGACCAGCGCGGTGGAGGGCGGCAGGTTGCGTGTGCCGCGGTAGATCGGCGCGGCCAGCACCATTTCGGCCAGGCTGTGGGCGAGCTCGCGCTCGGCCATCACCGCGCCGTCGGCGCCGTGCTCGATCAGGTGGCGGACTTCGTTGTCGCTGTGGGCGCGCGCGACGATGCTGAGGCCGGGGTTGATCGCGCGCAGCTTGGCGATGATCTCGCCGGCCTCCAGCGCCTGCGGGATCGCCAGCATCACCGTGGTCGCGCGCTCGGGCACGGCCTCGCGCAGCACGCGGTCGTTGACCGCATTGCCCAGGATCGCCGGCAGGCCGGCGGCACGCGCCTTGGCGATCAGGCTGTCCTCGCCGTCGATCACCACCAGCGGCACGCTGCGCTCGGTGAGCAGCCGTGCCAGTTCGCTGCCGACGCGGCCGTAGCCGATCAGGATCACGTGGTCGGCGATATCGGCCGGCACCGGCGGCACCACCGGGTCGACCGCGGCTTCCTGCAAGGCGGCCGCCTCGCGCGCCTGCTTGCGGTCCAGCCAGGCGAACAACAGCGGGTTGACCACGATCGAGAGCAGGGCGCCGGCCAGGATCAGGTCCTGGCCTTCCTGCGGCAGGATCTCCAACTGCAGGCCGAGGCCGGCGAGGATGAAGGAGAACTCGCCGATCTGGGCCAGGCTGGCCGAGATCATCAGCGCGGTCGGACCGGGCTTGCCGAACGCGCGCACGATCGCGTACGCGGCGATGGACTTGCCGACCACGATGATCGCGAAGGTCGCCAGCACCGGCAGCGGCTTCTCGATCAGGATCATCGGGTTGAACAGCATGCCGACGGACACGAAGAACAGCACCGCGAACGCGTCGCGCAGCGGCAGGGTTTCGTTGGCGGCCTGATGGCTGAACTCGGATTCGTTGAGCAGCATGCCGGCGAAGAACGCGCCCAGCGCGAACGAGACCCCGAACAGTTCGGCCGAACCGAAGGCCACGCCCAGCGCGATCGCCAGCACGCAAAGGGTGAACAACTCGCGCGAACCGGTGCCGGCCACGCGCTCCAGGATCCATGGGATCACGCGCCGACCGACGATCAGCATCACCGCCACGAAGGCGCCGACCTTGGCGAAAGTCTTGAACAGCGCCGCCCAGACCTCGCTGGGGTCGCCGGCCTCGCCCTTGATCACGCCGGCCAGGGCCGGCAGCAAGACCAGCGCCAGCACCATCGCCAGGTCCTCGACGATCAGCCAGCCGACCGCGATGCGGCCCTTGACGGTCTCGACCAGGCGACGCTCCTCCAGCGCGCGCAGCAGCACCACGGTACTGGCCACCGACAGCGCCAGGCCGAACACGATGCCGGCGCCGTGCGACCAGCCCAGGAAACGCGCCAGCGCCCAGCCCATCGCGGCGGCGGCGGCGATCTGGACCACCGCGCCGGGCAAGGCGATCGCCTTCACCGCCAGCAGGTCGCGCATCGAGAAGTGCAGGCCGACGCCGAACATCAGCAGGATCACGCCGATCTCGGCCAGCTGCGGCGCCAGGGTCTGGTCGCCGACGAAGCCGGGGGTGAAGGGGCCGGCGATGATGCCCGCGATCAAATAGCCCACCAGCGGCGACAATCGCAGGCGTTGCGCCAGCGCGCCGAAGATGAACGCCAGTACGAAGCCGGCGACGAGGATCGCGATCAGGGAGGTGTGATGCATCGGATCTCCTGTCGTGTCGGCTTCCAAGAATGTGGGCCGACACCCCTCGATGCAAGTCGCGGCTCGAAGTTCGGGCCTGAAATTCGGCCGTAATCGCCGCGCGAGCGCCGATCCGGCACGCCTTGCCGCCCATCGGCGATAAGCCTGATCGCTCGTGGCGACGGGCGCGCCAGCGCGCCCGGAGGCGGCGCGCAGGGCCCGGCCCGGGCCCCGTCGGCGCCCCGCGCGTACGGGCCGGGGCGCGATCGCGCAGGCGGCGACGGCCTCGGTCCCGCTACACTATGCGCATGATTGCCTTCCGTGATTTCGCCCTTCGGCGCGGCGAACGCCTGCTCCTGTCCAAAGTCGACCTGACCCTGCAAGCCGGGTGGCGGATCGGCGTCATCGGCCGTAACGGCACCGGCAAGTCCTCGCTGTTCGCGGCGATCCAGGGCGAGCTGGAGTCCGATCTGGGCAACCTGGACATGCCCAGCCGCGTGCGCATGGCCAGCGTGGCCCAGGAAACCCCGGCGCTGGACGATCCCGCTCTGGACTTCGTGCTGTCCGGCGACGCCACCGTGTACGAGGTGCTGATGGCCGAGCGCGCCGCGGTCGAGCGCGAGGACTGGGAGGCCGTGGCCGAGGCCCACCATCGCCTGGAGGAGCTCAACGGCTACGACGCCACCGCGCGCGCCGGCAAGCTGCTGCACGGCCTGGGCTTCTCGCCCGACACCCACGAACGCGCGGTCAAGGAATTCTCCGGCGGCTGGCGCGTGCGCCTAAATCTGGCGCGCGCGCTGATGACGCCGTCGGACCTGCTGCTGCTGGACGAACCCACCAACCACCTCGACCTCGACGCGGTGCTGTGGCTGGAGCAGTGGCTGCTGAAGTACCCGGGCACCTTGATGCTGATCTCGCACGACCGCGAGTTCCTGGACGAGGTCACCACCCACACCCTGCATCTGCACGACGGCAAGGCCAAGCTCTACACCGGCGACTACACCGCCTTCGAGCGCCAGCGCGCCGAGCACCTGCGCCTGCAGCAGATCACCCACGAGAAGGCCCAGGCCGAGCGCGCGCACCTGCAGAGCTTCATCGACCGCTTCAGCGCCAGCGCCGCCAAGGCCAAGCAGGCGCAGTCGCGGGTCAAGCGCCTGGCCAAGATGGCCGGCACCGAGGCGGTGCGCGCCGAGCGCGCGCTGCGCATCGATTTCCCCGAGCCGTTGAAGCTGCCGCACGCGCTGCTGCGCCTGATGCACGCCGACTGCGGCTACGGCGACCACACCGTGCTCAACCAGGTCGGTTTCATCCTCGAGGCCGGCGACCGCGTCGCCTTGCTGGGCCCCAACGGCGCCGGCAAGTCGACCCTGGTAAAGTCGCTGGTCGGCGAGCTGGAGCTGCTCAGCGGCGAGCGCGGCGGCCACCCGGACCTGCGCATCGGCTACTTCGCCCAGCACACGGTCGAATCGCTGCGCGAAGGCACCACCGCGATCGACCACCTGGCCGACATCGCGCCGGGCGTGGCCACTCAGCAACTGCGCGACTTCCTGGGCAAGTGGAATTTCCCCGGCGACCGCGCCTTCGAGAAGGTCGATTCCTTCTCCGGCGGCGAGCGCGCACGCCTGGCCCTGGCCCTGATCGCCTGGCGCCGCCCGAACGTGCTGCTGCTGGACGAACCCACCAACCACCTCGACCTGGACATGCGCGAGGCCCTGGCCGAAGCGCTGAGCAGCTTCGACGGCGCGATCGTGCTGGTCTCGCACGACCGTCACCTGATCGGCCTGGTCTGCGAGACCTTCTGGCGCGTCGCCGACGGCGTCGCCCAGCCCTTCGACGGCGACCTCGACGCCTACGCGGTGTGGCTGCGCACCCGCGACAGCAGCAACGACGGCAAGGCCGCGGCCAAAGCGATCGCCGCGGCCGCCGCGGCGGTGGTGCCGGAGGCGCCGCCGAGCAAGCCGCGCGCCAAGGTCAATCCGCACAAGTTGGCCCAGGCCGAGGCGCGCGTGGCCGAGCTGGAGTCCAAGCTGCGTACGCTGGACATGGATCTGGCCGATCCGACCAAGTACGTGGGCGGCGGCGACAACGCGGCCGAGCTGGCGCGCAAGCGCGAAGCGGTGGCAGCCGAGTTGGCCCAGGCCGAGGCGGAGTGGTTGGCGCTGTACGACGCGGCTTGAGTTTCGTCGCGATCGGCTGATTCGATCGCGGCTTACGCCGCTCCCACAGAAGAATGCGGGCCACGTTCCCTTAGCTGTTGCTCGTCATCCCCGCGAAGGCGGGGATCTAGTGCCTTTAGCGCCCCCTTGCACGTAAGTCTTGCGACGTCGCCTTTGACTCTCTCCTTTGGAAAAGGGTGAAGCTGCGCGGCTTACGAACCGCAGGTTCGTGCACAGCTGAACGCCAGCAAGCTCTTGCTCTTAGCTCCCTCCTTTATCAAAGGAGGGTTGGGGAGGATTTGCTTTTGCTGTTGTTTCGTCCGCTTCGGCTCGAAGGTCAACGGCTTCCGCCTGCTGCGCATGCGGGTCACTTCCTCTTGCTTTTAGCTCCCTCCTTTGAAAAAGGAGGGTTGGGGAGGATTTGCTTTTGCTGTTGCCTCGTCGGCTCGGTCCGAAGGTCAACGGCTTCCGCCTGCTGCGCATGCGGGTCACTTTCTCTTGCTAGCCCAAGAGTCCGTCTGGATTCCCTTCGGTCAAAAGTAACCAAAGAGAAGGGCTAGCGTGACCAACCCTCCCCTGCGAGTTCGAGGCTTTCGCCGGGATTTTTCGAATGGACATCCTTGTCCATTCAAAAAACCGCGCGCGTCCTGCGCGCCGCCCTTCGGGTCTACGGTTGGTCGGGTGAGTGCGGGGCTTTTGGACTTCAATGCCGCGGCAACGGCAACGGCAATGGCTGCGTTCGAAGCAACTTCGAGGTC
The DNA here is from genome assembly GCF_001429345.1 of Lysobacter sp. Root983. Lineage (NCBI taxonomy): Bacteria > Pseudomonadati > Pseudomonadota > Gammaproteobacteria > Lysobacterales > Lysobacteraceae > Lysobacter > Lysobacter sp. Root983. Next base: position 213,950 of record NZ_LMJO01000016.1, on the reverse strand, counting down.
CGGAGCGGGGGCGACTGTTTTCGGCGTCGCTGTCTATAGCCTTACTGCAAACGTACTTCCAGATCGCGTTTGGCTCCGGCCACGTTGCCGCTGTAGTCCTTGGCCGTGATGCGCAGCGTGTAGTCCCCCGGCGGCAGCTCGGTCGGCACCCACAGGCCGGTCGCGAGCTTGCCGTCGCGGGCGGTGTTGGTCAGCACGTAGCGGAAGCGCGTGATCGCGCTTCCGTGCACGGTGATGCCGCTGCCGTCGGCGTAGATCACCTTGGTGGCCTCGTCCTCGGACGGCATGCGATCGAATTGGATGTTGCTGCGCGGCGTCTCGTAGCCCGGCATCGGCGTGCCCGCCGCGTCCAGCCACTGGTAGCCCAGCGCGTACAGCCCGAGCCGGCGGCGCGCCTGATTGCCGTCGACCTGATCCCAGGCGTCGACCACGATCTGCACGCCGGGCAGGGCACGCGACACCACCACGCGCCCTTGCTCGCGCTGTTCCAGCGGCTGGGCCGCGTCGTCCAGCAAGGCCACGCGCTCGATCTGCGGCGCGTAGCGGTCGGCGAAGCCCAGGAATCCCAGGCTGATCGCGTTGCGCTGGTAGCCCTCGGCGCCGACGATCAGATGCACATGGGCCATCGCGTTGATCGTGCCCAAGGCTTCGCCGACGCGGAAACGCGTACCGCGCGGGACCCGCACGCGTTCGAGCTTGCCGGTGTCGTCGAACAGCGGATGGAAGCGCGTGGGGTCGAGCGAGTCGCCGCGCGCATCGCGGCCCACGCGCATGTGCACATAGCCCAGCGTGTCCAGGCCCAGGCCTTCGCCCAACTGGCCCAGCCCCCAGGTCGCGTGCGGGCTGCTGACCTTGGCGTCGGCGATCGCGAGCACGCGTTGGCCGACGTCGCCGGCGATGTCGAGGCCGCCGTGCAGGTGGTGACGGCTCTCGCCATCGCCGTCGCCGCGCACTTCGCCCAGGGTGCCTACCACTTCGTGCCAAGCGGTCTGCGGTGCCAGCGGCCAGCGGCCCTCGCTGCGCGGCAAGGGGTTGAGCGGCGAGGGGCCGACCGCATCGGCGATCGCGGCCGCGCCGGGCACGGCCGGCGCCAGGCGGTGCACGCGATAGCCCAACGCATCGGCGACGTAGAGGCTGTCGCCGGGCGCGAGCGCCAAGGCCGACGGACGCGCGAGGCGCTGCCCCGCGACCGCGCCGCTGATGGTGCGCAGCACGCGATCGGCGCCGATCTGCAGTACGCGCCCGCGCGCCATCTCGCCGACGTAGATCACCCCGTCGTGGGTGACCGCCAGGCTGAGAGGTCGCCGTAACGCGTCCGGCGGATCCTCGGGCAGGCCTTGCAGCAGGGTGCTCACCGCGCCGTCCAGGCCGATGCGCCGGATCGCGTTGTTGCGCAGGTCGGCCACCAGCACGCGCCCGTGACGGTCCAGCGCGAGCGCGGTCGGGGTGTCGAAACGCGCGAACGCGGCGGGTCCGTCCTGGTAGCCCGGGCGTTCGCCGCCGGCCAGCGTGCGCACCTGGCCGTCCAGGCCGATCACGCGGATGCGGTCGTTGTAGGTGTCGGCGACGTAGACCTGGCCCTTGGCGTCCACGGCCACGCCGGTGGGCCCGTTGAAGCGCGCGACCTTGCCCGGGCCGTCGAGATAACCCGCGCTGCCGTCGCCGGCCACGGTGCTGACCGCGCCTTGCGGGTCGATCTTGCGGATCGCGTGGTTGCCGGTGTCGGCCACGTAGAGATTGCCGGCCGCGTCCAGGGCCAGACCCGAGGGCGTGTCGAACGCCGCGGCGGCGCCGACGCCGTCGCGGAAGCCTTCGTCGGAACCGGCGAAGGTGGCGACGCTGCCGTCGGCGCGGATCGTGCGGATGCGGTTGTTGTCGCCGGCGTCGGCCACGTACAGCGTGCCGTCGCGGCCCAGCGCCAGGCCGTAAGGATCGGAGAAACGCGCCTGCGCGCCGATGCCATCGCGCAGGCCTTGCACGCCGTCGCCCGCGCGCAACTGCAATGGTCCGCTCCAACCTAGCGGCGTGACCTTGGGGGGCGCGGGCTTGCGCAGCGCGCCGGGTTCGAAGACGTAGGTCGCGGCCAGGGCGGCGGCGGTAAGGCCGATCGCCAGTGCCAGCCAGAGATTTCGGGACATGCGTTTCCTGATGACGGCGGCCGCGCGCGGCGGACCTGGAGCGAACCGGGGATTCTAGCCGCGGGTCCGCGCGCGCAGTGGCCCGATTCGGCGCGCCGATCCACCGCCCGCAGCAAAGTCGGCGGTTTGCAGCCCGGCAAGTATCGACCCTGTGCTTATGCTGGTTTAGATTGCCGCGCGGCGCGATCGCTCGCTGCGCCTACCACTGGGGATGGGAATGAGTCGAAACAGGAAGTGGCTGGCGGCGACGGCCGCAGTCGTGATGGTGGCCGCGTTCGCGGCACCCGTTTTCCACAAGGCGATCCAGGCGGCGCTGGCGCGCGCCGCCAGCGTGCGCGTGGCGCTGCAGGCCGCGCCGGGCGATCCGGCCGAACCGATCGAGGCGCGCGGCTCGCAGCCCAAGCGACCGCCGGTCAGCCTGACCATCGCGGGCGAGATCAGCGGTTTGGCGCCGGGCGCGGCTCCGGAATCGATCCTAGTGCGGGTCGGCAACCGCAGCTTCGCCGGCCAGATTCAAGGCGGCGGCTACGTGGCGACGGTCGACGCCCTGGACCCCGCCGAGATGGTCGACGTCGAAGTGCTGTCGCAGCGCGTGCGCTATCGCAGCGTGGTCGGCAGCTTCGGCAAGCTGATCGCGCATACCGGCGGCGACCGTCGCGTCGACGCCGTCGAGCTGCCGACGCTGCGGGTATCGCCTTGGAGCAGCGCGCTGGCGTTTCTGGTGCGCACGGCGCTGAAAGGCCGCGATGCGGTCAGCGATCAGGAGTTCGAGCGCGCCACCCGCGCCGTGTCGGGCGCGGATTTGTTCACCGCCAACAATCTGCTGGCCGGCGTGGCCTCGGGCGCAGCGGCGCTACCCGGTGGCTACACCGACGGGCAGCAGTTTCTGCAAGACGAGAACGCCTATCGGAACTGGATCGGCAGCGTATCGTGGCCGGCCGATCCGGAGCTCGCGTTCGCGCAGGCCGACTACGCGCCCTTGCGCGACCTGTCCGAGTTGCCGTCGCAGATGCTGCTGATGGCGCCCGTGCAGTTGGACAACGTGCCGGTGTTCTCGTCGGCGCCGCAACTGCTGCTGGCCAATACCGACGGCAGCTACAGCCTGCACGATGGCCAGGCCGAGCCGGGGCGCCCCAATTACGACGCACAGCTGGATGCGTCCGGCGAGGTCGTGCTGCTGCCGAAGTCGCCGCGCGTGATCGACCGCTACGAAGGCATCGGGCGCACCCGAATGACGCTGGCGCGCATCGTGCTGCGACGCATGTTCGACGGCGATCGCCACGACTTGTGGGTCACGCGCGAAGAGTGGACGCGCAGTTTCCCGGACGATCCGTCGCGCGAGCCGCAGGCGTATCACCCGGTGAGTCTGTGGTCGGTGGCCGACCTGCATGCGATCGCACGCGCCAACACCTGGATCGCGGCGCCGAGCCGACGCGCGCTGCCCTGGGTCTGCGCGATACCGGTGAACATTCCGACCCACCACGAGCTGCTCGGCGAGTGCGGCTTCGTCCAACACCGCTTCGACCCGGGTGGCAGCGGCGTCACCGAGGACCACGGCAACAAGGTCGGCGCCAACATGCAGCCGCAGCCGGCCGGCGCCGGCAGCGACTTCGGCTGGATCGTCGAGCGCACGCAGTTGCTCGTGCAGACGCCGCAGGTGTCGCTGCGCTACTGGAGCATCGACGGCGAGGACTACGCCGATACCGTGATCTACCTGGCCACCGGCACCTCCAGCGGCGTGCTGGGGCAGACCGTGGTCGGCGTGAGCGGCTCGCTGGCGGTGGACAGCGTGCCGTACACCGCCGCGCAGGCGCAGGGCACCTGGACCCTGGGCACCGCGTTCGCGCAGGCCGCGGCCTATCCGAATCTGCACTACACGTTGGAAATCCAACGCAATGCCGACGGCAGCGGCGAGTACCGCGACGACAGCGTAGAAAGCGGCGCCTACACCATCCTCATGCGCTGGCAGGTGGCGAGCGAACGCCTCTACGAAACCCAAACCCGGGCCCGCTTCCCCAGCGGGGGCACGCGCTTCGTGAGCGACTGCGCCAGCGCCTTCGCCGACGGAGCGCAGGCCTGCGCGCCGACCCGGATCCGTTACTTCCGGCCGCTCAAGCGGGTGGGCGACCGCCTGTACGGCATCGAGGAGCTGCACACCCAGTTCGAGCTGAAGCCGCCCGGCTACACCGGCAACTACGAGGTCTACGTCAACGTACGCCCGACCTTCCAGCAGTGCCTCGGCGGGTCCTGCCTGGCGTCGCCGCCGGCCTTGCGCCTCCCCGCGAACCCGACCGCGGTTGAATCGGCGGTTAAAATCCCCATCCTTGCTGTCGTCCGTCCCGGAAAAACCCGAACCGCAATGCCTATCTACGCCTTCCAGTGCAGCGCCTGCGGGCACAGCTTCGACCGTCTGCAGAAGCTGTCCGACGCCGATCCCAGCGTGTGCCCGTCCTGCGGGGCGGAAGCCGTGAGCCGTCAGCTCACCGCGCCGCAGTTCCGTCTGGCCGGCGGCGGCTGGTACGAGACCGACTTCAAGAAGGACGGCGACAAGAAGCGCAATCTGGCCGATGCCGCCGGTTCCAGCGGCTCGGACAAGCCCAAGCCGGCCGAGAGCAAGACCGAAACCAAGGCCGAGCCGGCCAAGAGCGAGCCCAAGCCGGCCGCCAAGCCGGCCGCGTCCTCCGACTGAGCATCGCCCCGGAGCGATTCCGGGGCGGGTTCATGCGAGCCGGATGCGACGGGCGCCGTTGCGGCGCCCGCCACGGGGCCATCAGTTACCGAATTCGCCGCGGCAGCCGCGGCTGACCCAGATCGCGGTCTGCGAGCTGATGCCCCAGGTATTGCCCTGGATGCAGGGCTGCTTGGAGATCTGACGCAACAGGCGCGGCACGCCGTAGCCGGGCGGCCAGGCGCAGGTGGTGGTGCGGTTATCGACGCTGGAGCAGGTCACCCGACGCGCGCCGGGCTGCGGCGGCTGGATCTGGGCGCCGGCCACGAAGTCGGCGCGGCAGCCCTGGGTGACCCAGACCTGGCCGTTCTGCGACTGCCAGGTGCGGCCCTCGACGCAGGCCGAGCTGGACAGCTGGCGCGACAGCCGGGTCGGCCCGTACCAGGGCACCGAGCAGGTGCGCGGGCGGTTATCGCTGCTTTCGCAGCGCACGGTCTGGCCGACCGGCGGCACCGGCGGGCTCAGGCCCGGGCCGAACTCGCCGCGGCAGCCGCCGCTGACGTAGATGTTGCCGTCGCGCGACTGCCAGGTGCTGCCCTCGGTGCAGGGCGTCTTGGACAGCTGCCGCAGCAGGCGCGAATAGCCCGGCCAACTGGTGCGGCAGGTGCGCGGGCGGCCGTCGCTGCTCTCGCAACGGATCGTGCCGCCAGGCTGGGGGCCGATCCCGCCGCCGTTGCCGGTCAGGGACTGCGAGATGTCGGTCTTGATCCGGCTGAAGGTCCAGTTGGAGCGGTTGACTTGATCGATATAGAAGCGCAACTGGTCGTCCGGAATGCGCCGGCCGTTGGACTGTTCGGAGTACTCCAGGCTGATCACCCGGACCTGGTCGTTGTAGGACAGGTTGCGCAGGTTTTCGGGCGCATAGGCCCGCGCCTGGGGCTGGGCCAGGACCTGGACGGGCGCGGCCAGGGCCSCCAGACACAACGCCAGCGACAACGGTTTGAGCAGTTTCAGCATGGCCTATCCCCTAGCCGGATGGAGCACGCGGCGAACCGGGCCGCGGCCGGTGGTGCGGGTGCGTATGGGGCGGGCAGTGGGCGGATTCGATGTGGACGAAATCCAGCCTTGGGCGCCGCTGCGGGACAAGTAACCGGCTGGAGCCGTTAAGATAGCGTGTTCCTGGCCCAGGCCCGGACGCGCGCCGGCTCCGCCCGGCGCCCCCCACCGTGCCGGCCCTGCGCCGGCCGCCGTTTCGATCCCGGAGTTTCCATGCGTACCCACTTCTGCGGCCTCGTCGATGAGGCGCTGATCGGCCAGACCGTCACCTTGTGCGGCTGGGTCAACACCAACCGCGTCCAAAGCCACGTGGTGTTCACCGATTTGCGCGATCACGAGGGCGTGGTCCAGATCGTGGTCGATTCCGACATGGCCGAGCTGTTCAAGATCGCCAGCGACCTGAGCGTGGAGAGCTGCGTGCGCGTGACCGGCACGGTGCGCGCGCGCCAGGCCGCCAACGACAAGATCCGCAGCGGCAAGGTCGAGATCCTGGCCGCGACCATCGAGGTGCTGAACAAGGCCGAGCCGCTGCCGTTCCATGCCCACGAGAACGCCGGCGAGGAAACCCGCCTGACCTATCGTTACCTGGACCTGCGCCGTCCCGAGATGCAGAAGATGATGCGCACCCGCATCCGCCTGGTGCAGTCGCTGCGCCGCTGGCTGGACGCGCGCGGCTTCCAGGACATCGAAACCCCGATCCTGACCAAGGCCACGCCCGAGGGCGCGCGCGACTTCCTGGTGCCGGCGCGCATGCATCCGGGCGAGTTCTACGCCCTGCCGCAGTCGCCGCAGCTGTTCAAGCAGATCCTGATGGTGGCCGGCTTCGACCGCTACTACCAGATCGCGCGCTGCTTCCGCGACGAAGCCCTGCGCGCCGATCGCCAGCTCGAATTCACCCAGCTCGACATGGAGTTCGCCTGGGTCTCCGAGCGCGACGTGCAGGACACCGTCGAGGACATGATCCGGGTGGTGTTCAAGGAATCCATCGACGTCGAGCTCGACGCCCAGTTCCCGCGCATGACCTACGCCGAGGCGATGCGTCGCTACGGCTCGGACAAGCCGGACCTGCGCATCGAACTGGAGTTCGTCGACATCGCCGAGTTGGTCAAGGCCTGTGAGTTCAAGGTCTTCACCGACTGGGCCAACCACGCCGACGGCCGCGTGATCGCGCTGCGCGCGCCGGGCGCCGCGGGCTGGTCGCGCAAGCAGATCGACGACGCCGGCGCGCACGCCGCCAAGTACGGCGCCAAGGGCCTGGCCTGGATGAAGGTCGAGGACGCGTCCAAGGGCCGCGAGGGCGTCAACTCGCCGATCGCCAAGTTCTTCGACGACGCCACCCTGGCCAAGATCGTCGAAGCCAGCGGCGCCCAGAGCGGCGACGCGATCTTCTTCGGCGCCGCCGACTACAAGACCGCCAGCGACTTCATGGGCGCGCTGCGCCTGAAGCTGGGCCGCGACCTGGGCCTGATCGGCGAAGGCTGGAAGCCGCTGTGGGTCACCGACTTCCCGATGTTCGAGTGGGACGAGGAGGCGCAGCGCTACGTCGCCCTGCATCATCCCTTCACCGCGCCGGCGGTGGACGACATCGCCGACCTGCGCGCCAACGCCAAGACCGCGGTGTCTCGCGGCTACGACATGGTGCTCAACGGCAACGAGATCGGCGGCGGTTCGATCCGCATCCACCGTCCGCAGATGCAGTCGGCGGTGTTCGATCTGCTCGGCATCGGCGCCGAAGAGGCCGAGGCCAAGTTCGGCTTCCTGCTGGACGCGCTCAAGTACGGCGCGCCGCCGCACGGCGGCATCGCCTTCGGCATCGACCGCATCGCCGCGCTGATGGCCGGCACCGAGTCGATCCGCGACGTGATCGCGTTCCCCAAGACCACCAGCGCGCAATGCCTGATGACCGGCGCGCCGTCGCCGATCCCGGACGCGCAGCTGGCCGAAGTGCACGTGATGGTGCGTCCGAAGGATCCGGCCTAAGCCTCGCGCGGCCTTGGGGTAGGAGCGGCGCGAGCCGCGACCGCGCCCCAACGGCCGTCGGCGCCGCGGCGATCGCGCGGGCGGACACAGTTTCGCGACGCCCTGGTTGAGCGCATGCCATTGCGCGGTCGCGGTTCATGGCCGACGGAGTTCCCGTGGGAGCCCGCTCCCACACCAGGCAGACAGCGAGAGGGCAGGCAGCAGCATGAGCGACGACTACCGTATCCGCCGCGCCACGCCCGAAGATGCGGCGCTGCTGGCCGACCTGGCCGCGCGCACCTTCACCGAGACCTTCGGCCACCTGTATCCGCCGCAGGACCTGCAGCGCTTCATCGACGAAGCCTATTCGGCCCAGGCGCAGGCGCGCACCTTGGGCGACGCCGATTACGCCGTGTGGCTGCTGGAACGCGACGGCGTCGCGGTCGGTCACGCCCTGGCCGGTCCTTGCGGACTGCCGCACGCCGAGGTCGCGCCTGGCGACGGCGAACTCAAGCGCCTGTACGTGCTGCGCGAGGCGCAGAACGGCGGGCAGGGCGGGCGTTTGTTCCAGACCGTGCTGGACTGGTTGCTGCGCGACGGTCCGCGCACGTTGTGGATCGGCGTGTGGTCCGAGAACCACGGCGCGCAGCGCTTCTATGCGCGCCACGGCTTCGTGCACGTCGGCGACTACGATTTCGTGGTCGGCGACACCCGCGACCACGAGTTCATTCTGCGGCGTCCCGCTCAGGGCTAAGCGGCCGGCCGATACCTGCCGTGGGGTAGGAGCGGCGTAAGCCGCGACCGAGAACCCGCGCACACCGACGAGCTTTCGATTCCGCAGCGACCTGCGACCGCCTGCGCGATGGTCATCGCGCAGGCTATCGAGTCATGGCGGTCGCGGCTTACGCCGCTCCTACCCCAAAGCGGTGCGCAAGACTCAGCGCGCCGCCACCACGTCCACCGCACCCAAGGTCAGGCGCCCGTTACTGTCGCGGCCGACGTTCTGCGGGGCGATGCCGCGGCGGCCCGGCCAACTGTCGGCCAGCGCGAGCTTGAGCGTGTAACGGCCCGGCGCCAGCGTCGCCGGCACGTTCGCCTGCATGGCCTGACTGTGCGGCGCGCCCGGCAACAGCCCGGTCAGCGGATAGTCCAGCACCGACTTCGCGCGTAGCGTGCCGGCCGCGTCCAGCCAGTGCAGCTCGGCCTGGTAGACCTGGTACAGCGGCGCCACGCCGGTGTTCTCGATGCTCAGCGTGACCGGCAGGCTGGCGCCGACCACCGCCTGATCGGACCAGGCCACGCGGCGCACGGTGAACTCGTAGCCCAGCGCGCGCTTGATGCTGAGCAGCTTGGCGCGGAACGCCGCGGTGCCGGTGTTCTCGTGCTGCCCGGCCGGGCCCAGCCAGGTGAAGTGGTAGTCGCGCACCAGCTTGACGATGTCGGCGGTGCGGTCGGTCCACAGCTTCTTCTGATCGGCGTAGGGGCTTTCGCCGCCGATCGGATTGAGCCGCCAGTTCTCGCGCGCGGCCGGGACCTCGTTGCGATAACCCCATTCCAGGTTCCACCAGCCGGTGTCGTCGCAACGCTTGAGCACGGGCGAATAGGTATTGCACATCGCGGTGTAGGAGGGGAAGAAGTCCTCGCTGAAACCGAGCCCGGCGCCGCCGACGTCGCTGGCGCGCGCGTAGCGGGTGTGCAGCGGCGTCTGCGTGAAGGCGCTGGTATAGGCGTCGCGCACCAGCGCGCGCGTGGTCGCGTCGGGTTCGTAGCTGGCGCAGCCGGAGGTATGCCATTCGCCCCAGAAGCCGAGCAGGCCGACATGGACGGCGGTGATGCGCGGGTCGCCGTCGTAGCGGAGTGCGAACGCGCGCACGAACTGCTGCAACTGCTCGCGCATCGCCGGCGTGTTGTAGTCCGGCGCCACGCCCGGGCCGTCGCCGCCGCAGCTGGTGTAGACGCGCCCCGGAATGTTCAGCGGGGCCTGGCCGAGAAACTTGGGGTAGTCGCGCTCGGGCTGTTCGCTGTCGTAGTAGTGATGGATGTTGTTGCCGACGCTGTCGGGGTAGTCGGCGACCGGCCGCAGCACGAAGGTGGCGTTGGGATCCTCGGCCAGAATCGGCGCCAGGTGGCGCTGCTCGAAGCCGTCCCAGTCGTAGCGCTCGTCGGCGGTTTCGACTTCGCGCCAGGGCAGGTAGATCTGGTAGATCGACGCGCCGTAGTAGTTGTCGGGCAAGCCGCCGTCGGCGCCGACCGTGGTGCCCCACAGCAGGAAGCCGCGGTGGGGATTGGACAGGTCGTCGTTGCTTTGCGCGGGCGTGGTTTCGCCGGCGTGCGCGGGCGACAGAGCGAGCACGGCGGTCAGCGCGAAGGCGAGGGCGCCGGGTAGTACGGGTCGCAGGTCCATGTGGACTCCGTGAGTGGGGGGGGGCGCGGCGATGGTGAGCGCTGCCCGTATCGCCGGGAGGGGCGCGGCATCACAGTCCCAGGCGTCCCGTGGATGGGACAACCGTTTCGCTAGCCAGGTCACGCTTGTTCCACGCGATTTGCGCCGGCGCCGCCCGCCATCGCACGGCGCTTTGGGGTAGGAGCGGCCTAAGCCGCGACCCTCATGCTCGCGAACCTGCGCGGGTCGCCCGCGCGTCGTGGTCGCGACTCGCGCCGCTCCCGCACCCGACCGCCGCGGCGCGACTTGGTTAGCATCGCCGCAGACCCGATATCGCCTCAAAGGCGAACGACGGAGCGGCGATGGAGCGAGCGACGACGGATACCACGCGCAAGGTGCTGCTGATCCACGGCATCTGGATGCCGGCGCTGTCCATGCGCTGGATGGCCGCGCGCCTGGCCGAGGCCGGCTTCGAGCCCGCCCTGCACGCCTATGCCGGCGCCGGCGGCGGCCCGGACGCCGCCCTGCCCGGGCTGGCCGAGCGTCTGAGGGACGGCCCCACCCACGTCCTGGCCCACAGCCTGGGCGGATTGATGACCCTGAGCGCTTTGGCCGCGCAGCCCGAGCTGCCGGTACGGCGCGTGGTCTGCCTGGGCTCGCCGTTGTGCGGCAGCGCCGCCGCCGGCGGCCTGGCGCGGCATGCCTGGACCGCGGCCGCGCTGGGCCGCAGCGCCGAACTGCTGCTGCGCGGCTGCCCGCCCTGGCGCGGGCGGGCCGAAGTGGCGGTGATCGCCGGCTCCACCCCGCACGGCCTGGGCCGCTATTTCGGCGATCTCGGACCGGACAGCGACGGCACGGTGGCGGTCGCCGAGACCCGCCTGGACGGGCTCAGCGACCATGCCGTGATCCCCGCCAGCCACACCGGCCTGTTGTTCTCGGCACAGGCCGCGCAGATGGCGGCGGCCTATTTCCGCCACGGCCGCCTGCGCGCCTGAGCCCCCGCCGGCCCGGTTCGGGCCTGGTTCGGACCCGGCGACCCGGTGGGCGCGCACTTATCGAGTAAAATCGCCGGCTTGTTCACAGATTGAGCCGGTAACGCCATGGGTAGAGGTCCGTCGATCGAAGCGCGCAAGAACGCCGAGGACGCGCGGCGCGGCAAGATCTTCACCAAGATCATCCGCGAGATCAGCGTGGCCGCGCGCCGCGGCGGCGGCGATCCCGGCGGCAATCCCAGCCTGCGCACCGCGATCGACAAGGGCCTGTCGGCCAACATGTCCAAGGACGTGATCGAGCGCGCGGTGAAGAAGGCGACCGGCGCCCTGGAAGGGGTGGAATACGAGGAAGTACGCTACGAGGGCTATGCCCCGGGCGGCGTCGCGGTGATCGTCGACTGCCTGACCGACAACAAGGTCCGCACCGTCGCCGACGTGCGCCACGCCTTCGGCAAGTTCGGCGGCAACCTGGGCACCGACGGTTCGGTCGCGTTCCTGTTCCAAAAGCGCGGCGTGCTGTGGTTCCCGGCCGGCTCGGACGAAGACAAGGTCACCGAAGCGGCGATCGACGCCGGTGCCGACGATGTCGTGGTCTATCCGGACGACGGCTCGATCGACGTGCTGACCGCGCCGGACGCGTTCGCGGCGGTGAAGGCGGCGATGACGGCGGCCGGTCTGGCGCCTGAGCAGGCCGAGGTCACCTACCGCGCCGAGAACGACATCGCCGTCGGCGGCGAGACCGCGCAGCAGGTGGTCAAGATGCTGGCCTGGCTCGAAGACCTGGACGACGTCCAGAACGTCTATTCCAACGCCGAACTCGGCGCCGACGCCTACGCGTAGACTGCCTGCGTGATCCGCATCCTCGGCATCGACCCCGGTTCCCAGCGAACCGGCCTGGGCGTCATCGACGTCGCGGCCGACGGCCGCTGCACCTACGTGCACGCGCATGCCTTGAAGCTGCTCGACGCCGAGGACTTCCCGTCGCGGCTGGGCTTGCTGTGCGAAGGCCTGGAGGCGGCGCTGGACGAATGGCAGCCGCAGCAGGTCGCGATCGAAACGGTGTTCATGGACAAATCGGCGATGTCGGCGCTGAAGCTGGGCCACGCCCGCGGCGCCGCCCTGGCGACGGTGGTGCGCCGGCGCATCCCGATCAGCGAATACGCGCCGCGCGTGATCAAGCAGTCGCTGGTCGGCCGCGGCGCGGCCGACAAGGAACAGGTCCAGCACATGGTGCGTCTGCTGCTGAACCTGCCGCAAATGAAGCTGCAGGCCGACGCCGGCGACGCCCTTGCGGTGGCCCTGACGCATGCGCATATGAGTGCTACCGCCGCCCGCACCGGCCTGACCGCGGCGCAACTGCGCAGGCGCGGCACGTGAGCGCGCCGTACCGTCATCCCAGGGGAGTGTGTCCGTGATCGGTCGTCTCAAAGGCATCCTGGTGCACAAGGCGCCCCCTTGGATCGTCGTGGACGTCAACGGCGTCGGCTACGAGCTGGAAGCGCCGATGAGCACCTTCTACGACCTGCCCGAACTGGGGCGCGAGGTCGCGTTGTTCACCCACTACGCGCAGAAGGAGGACAGCGTCTCGCTGTACGGCTTCCTGCGCGAGACCGAGCGCCGTCTGTTCCGCGACGTGCAGAAGGTCAGCGGCATCGGCGCCAAGATCGCGCTGGCCGTGCTGTCGGGCGTGCCGGTGGAGGAGTTCGCGCGCCTGGTCCAGGCCGGCGACGTGACCGCGCTGACCCGCATCCCCGGCATCGGCAAGAAGACCGCCGAACGCATGGTGGTCGAGCTGCGCGATCGCGCAGGCGATTTTGTGGGCTCCGGCGCCGTCCTCGGCGGCAACGGCGTGCCCGCCGACCCGCAGAGCGAGGCCACCGTCGCCCTGCAGCAACTGGGCTACAAGCCCGCCGAGGCCGCGCGCATGGCGCGCGATGCCACCGCCGCCGGCGACGACGCCGCCGCCATCATCCGCAAAGCGCTAAAGTCCGCGCTTCGCTGAGCCCACGGCGGACACCCCGCCCGGAGCACACGCACCATGGCTTCCACCGTTCCTTCCGCCAATGCGCAGCCGCGCAAGAAGTCCCATGACGCCCAGGGTCACGGCCACGGCCATGGCAGCAAGGGCTTGGCCGGATTGGTCGTGGGCGCGATCGGCGTGGTCTTCGGCGACATCGGCACCAGCCCGCTGTACACCCTGAAGGAGGCGTTCTCGCCGCACTTCGGCCTGATCGGTCCGCACATCACCCCGGCCGCGTTCCACGACACCGTGCTGGGCATTCTGTCGCTGGTGTTCTGGGCGCTGATGATCGTGGTCACCCTGAAGTACGTGACCATCATCATGCGCGCCGACAACGAGGGCGAGGGCGGCATCATGGCGCTGATGACCCTGGCCCAGCGCACCCTGGCCAAGGGCGGGCGCTCGGCTTATGTGGTCGGCATCCTCGGCATCTTCGGCGCCTCGCTGTTCTTCGGCGACAGCGTGATCACTCCGGCGATCTCGGTGCTGGGCGCGGTCGAGGGCCTGGAAGTCGCGGCGCCCGGCCTGCACCGTTTCATCGTGCCCATCACCGTGGTGATCCTGGTGATGGTGTTCCTGGCCCAGCGCTTCGGCACCGAGAAGGTCGGCCGAGTGTTCGGCCCGATCACCGTGCTGTGGTTCCTGGCCCTGGCCGCGATCGGCATCCACAACATCGTCGACGCGCCGGAAGTGCTGCAGGCGCTGAACCCGATTTGGGGCGCGCGCTTCTTCATCGACCATGGCCTGCACTCGGTGCTGATCCTGGGCGTGGTGGTGCTGGCGGTGACCGGCGGCGAAGCCTTGTACGCTGACATGGGCCATTTCGGCGCGCGCCCGATCCGTTACGCCTGGTACATCATGGTGCTGCCCTGCCTGATGCTGAACTACCTGGGCCAGGGCGCGTTCGTGCTCGGCCACCCCGACGCGGTGCGCAATCCCTTCTTCGAGGCGGTGCCGTCCTGGGCCCTATACCCGATGATCGTGCTGGCGACGATGGCGGCGGTGATCGCCTCGCAGGCGGTCATCACCGGCGCCTATTCGGTGGCGCGCCAGGCCATGCAGCTGGGCTACATCCCGCGCATGCAGATCAAGCACACCTCGCACGACACCATCGGCCAGATCTACGTGCCCTACATCAACTGGATCCTGGCGATCACGGTGATCGCGGTGGTGCTGGCCTTCCGCAGCTCGACCGCGCTGGCCACGGCCTACGGCATTTCGGTGTCGGCGACGATGCTGATCGATACGCTGCTGCTGGCCCTGGTCGCGCGCTCGCTGTGGCCGCGCTGGCGCGCCTGGGTGCTGCCGCTGTGCGTGGTGTTCTTCATCGTCGACGTCGGCTTCGTGGTCGCCAACGGCGCCAAGTTCTTCGACGGCGCCTGGTTCCCGGTGGTGCTGGGCCTGACCGTGTTCACGGTGATGCGCACCTGGCGCCGCGGCCGCGAGCTGCTGCACGACGAGGTGCGCAAGGAAGGCATCCAGCTCGACAGCTTCCTGCCCGGCCTGATGCTGGCGCCGCCGATCCGCGTGCCCGGCACCGCGGTGTTCATGACCGCCGACAAGGGCGTGGTCCCGCATGCGCTGCTGCACAATCTCAAGCACAACAAGGTGCTGCACGAACGCAACGTGTTCCTGACCGTGGAAACCTTGAACGTGCCGCACGCGCCGCGCGAGAAACGCCTCAAGATCGAGGCCATCGGCGACGACTTCTACCGCGTGCTGATCCGCTTCGGCTTCATGGAAGTGCCCGACGTGCCGCTGGCGCTGATGCGCTCCTGCGACGCGGGCGGTATCTACTTCGATCCGATGGACACCACCTATTTCGCCAGCCGCGAGACCGTGGTCGCCAGCCGCCACCGCGGCATGCCGATCTGGCGCGACCGCCTGTTCGCCTTCATGCACCGCAACGCGGCGCCGGCGACCGGCTTCTTCCGCATTCCGGGCAATCGCCTGGTCGAGTTGGGCGCGCAGGTCGAAATCTGATCCGCAAGCCCGGCCGCGCAACGCTGCGATGCGCGCGGCGGGACGGGAATGAGCCTTCCAGCGCATGGATTGCCGCGCCGCGCGCGGCTGCCTAGCCTCGAGCGCTCCTCCCCTCGAGACCCGGCGATGTCGAACGCCAGCGCGGTATCCGATCCCGATGCGTCCTCCCAGCCCAAGGCCTACCTGGTCCAGGAGCGCGACGCCGAAATCATCGCCGGCAACGGCAGCCGCCTGTGGCTGCTCGCCGACGCCAGCGACTGCTGCGGCGCGCTGGGCGCCAATCGCCTGCGTCTGGAGGCCGGCGCGGCCGGCGCCAAGCCGCACTATCACGCGCGTTCCAGCGAAGCCTTCTACGTGCTCGACGGCGTGCTGCGCATGGTCGTCGACGGCGAAGCGGTGAGCGTGGAGCGCGGCGGCCTGGTGGTGATCCCGCCCGGCGTCGTGCATTCCTTCGGCGCCGGCCCCGACGCGGTCGCCGACGTCCTGGTCACCCTGACCCCGGGCGTGGACCGTTTCGACTATTTCCGCCTGCTGCCCAAAATCCTGCGCGGCGAGGCCGACCCACGCGCGCTGGACGAGGCGCCGCAGCGCTACGACGTGCATTTCGTCGACGCCTGAACCGCCGCGTCGCCGGAACGTGCGCCGCGCCGTGGGCGGCTCGCGCGCGGCCATGCGAACATAGGCGCATGACCGACCACCGCATCATCGCCCCCGGCGCGACCCGCGAGGACGAGGCCCTGGAGGCCTCGATCCGGCCCAAGCGTCTGGACGAGTACCTGGGCCAGCAGCCGGTCCGCGAGCAGCTCAAGATCTACATCGAGGCCGCCAAGGGCCGCGGCGAGGCCCTGGACCACGTCCTGATCTTCGGCCCGCCCGGCCTGGGCAAGACCACCCTCAGCCACGTGATCGCCAACGAGTTGGGCGTGAACCTGCGCCAGACCTCGGGCCCGGTGATCGAGAAGGCCGGCGACCTGGCCGCGCTGCTGACCAACCTGCAGCCGCACGACGTGCTGTTCGTCGACGAGATCCACCGCCTCTCGCCCGTGGTCGAGGAGGTGCTGTATCCGGCGATGGAGGACTACCAGATCGACATCATGATCGGCGAGGGCCCCGCGGCGCGCTCGATCAAGCTCGACCTGCCGCCCTTCACCCTGATCGGCGCCACCACCCGCGCCGGCCTGCTGACCGCGCCGCTGCGCGACCGGTTCGGCATCGTCCAGCGCCTGGAGTTCTACAGCGCCGAGGAGCTGACCAAGATCGTGCGCCGCTCGGCCCAGATCCTGGGCATCGACTGCGTGCCCGAGGGCGCGGCCGAGATCGCCAAGCGCTCGCGCGGCACCCCGCGCATCGCCAACCGCCTGCTGCGGCGCGTGCGCGACTTCGCCCAGGTGCGCGCCAACGGGCGCATCGACAGCGAAACCGCGGACGCGGCCATGGCCATGCTCAAGGTCGACCCGCAGGGCTTCGACGAGCTCGATCGGCGCCTGCTGCTGACCATCATCGAGTCCTTCGACGGCGGCCCGGTGGGCGTGGAATCGCTGGCCGCCGCGCTCAGCGAGGAGCGCGGCACGCTCGAGGACGTGATCGAGCCCTATCTGATCCAGCAGGGCTATCTGGTCCGCAGCGCGCGCGGCCGCATGGCCACGCCCAAGGCCTACCGGCACGTCGGCCTGAGGCCCAAAGCCAATGCCGTCGGGCTTTTCGAAGAGGATTGAGCGAGTGATTGCACCGGCGTTCAGTTGGCCGACACGCGTCTATTGGGAAGATACCGACGCTGGTGGCGTGGTCTACCACGCGCAATACCTGGCGTTTCTGGAGCGCGCGCGCAGCGAATGGGTGCGTGCGCAGGGTTACGGCCAGGAGCGGTTGCGGCTGGAGTTCGAGCTGGTGTTCGCGGTGCGCGCGATGCAGATCGACTTCCTCAAGCCCGCGCGCCTGGACGACGCCCTGTCGGTGTCGGCGCAACTGCGCGAGTGCCGCCGCGCCAGCCTGGTGTTCGCGCAGGCCATCCACCGCGGCGAGGAGCGTCTGTTCACGGCGACGGTGCGCTTGGCCGCACTGGACCCGCGGGACTTCCGCCCGCGCCCGATTCCGGCGGCGCTGTACGAGCCGCTGCAAGCGTTGGTCACCCCGGCGCCGCAAGAACCAACGTAACCATCAGGCCCGTGTTGCGGGCTACGGAGAAACAAGCATGACGTCATCGTTGATCGCGCTACTGGCCACGACCGTGGAAGCCCTGCCGGAAGAGGCCGCCAGCGCGGTGACGCAGGCCGCGACCGCCGCCGCGGGCGGCGACTTCAGTCTGCTGGCGCTGCTGCGCGACGCCAGCCTGCCGGTGCAGTTCATCATGGCCCTGCTGGTGTTGGCCTCGGTCACCTCCTGGATCATCATCTTCCGCAAGTGGAAGGTGATCCGGCGCGCCAAGCACGAGGCCGATCAGTTCGAGGAGCGTTTCTGGTCGGGCGCCGAGCTGAGCAAGCTCTATGCCGGCACCACCGAGCGCGGCCGCGGCGTCGGCGGCCTGGAGGCGATCTTCGAAGCCGGTTTCCGCGAATTCAACCGCATCCGCCAGCGTCGCGGCGTGGATGCGCGCGCCCAGCTCGAAGGCGCCCAGCGCGCGATGCGCGCGACCGGCTCGCGCGAGCTCGACGGCCTGGAGCACAACCTGGAACTGCTGGCCAACATCGGCTCGACCTCGCCCTACATCGGCCTGGTCGGCACCGTGTTCGGCATCATGGTCACCATGCATTCGCTGATCTCGACCACCAAGCAGGTCGGCATCGCCGACGTCGCCCCGGGCATCTCCGAGGCGCTGCTGGCCACCGCCATGGGCCTGTTCGTGGCGATCCCGGCGGTCTGGGCCTACAACCGCTTCGCCACCGGCGTGGAACGCCTGTCGGTGCGCTACGACGCGTTCTCCGAGGAGTTTTCCTCGATCCTGCAACGGCAGTCCCACCTCGACGAAGGCTGATGCGGGCCCTCCGCACGCATCCGCACCCGAGCGCGTACTCGCGCCTGCGCCTTCCGCCCCCGCGGAAGGCCTCGTAAAGAAAGAGAGGTAAGGCCATGTCCGGCATCTCCGCGCGCCGCCATCGCAAGCGCAAACTCAAGGCCGAAATCAACGTCGTGCCCTACATCGACGTGATGCTGGTGCTGCTGATCATCTTCATGGTCACCGCGCCCCTGCTGACCCTGGGCATCGACGTCGATCTGCCCAATTCCAACGCCAAGTCGATCGAGACCAAGAACGATCCGGTGGTGGTGCAGGTCGACGCGGCCGGCAACTACTTCCTGGCGGTCAAGGCCGACAAGAAGGAAGGCGTGACCGCGCAGACCCTGCGCACGCGCATGAGCGCGCTGGTCGCCGAAAACGGCAAGGACAAGGTCCAGGTCTACGTGGCCGGCGACGGCCAGTCGAACTACCAGCGCGTGATGGACGTGATGAACATCCTGCAGGGCGCTGGGGTCGAGAAAGTCGGCCTGATCAGCCAGCCCGAGAAGAGCAAAGCCCGATGAGGGAAACCAAAGCCGACACCGCGCAAGCCGTCGGTTTGGCCCTGGCGCTGCACGGGCTGCTGATCGTGGCGCTATTGCTGAGCGCATTGCAGTGGGGTGGCGCGCCGGAAGGCGGCGGCTCGCCCATGGCCACCGAACTGACCGACGCCTCCGACCTGTCGGCGGCGATGCAGCGCACCCTGCGCAGCAAGGTCGCGCCGGTGCAGGATCCGTTGCCGCAGCCCGAGCCCGAGGACGCGCTGCCGCAGCCGGAGCCCGAGCCGATCCCGCAGGACGCGCCCACCCCGCAGCAGCAGGCGCCGCAGGACTTCATCCCGGTACCCGACGACAGCGTCCAGGAGCAGGTGGTCGACACCCCGACCCCGAACAAGGCCACCGAGCAGACCGTGCAGGAGGCCAAGCGCCAGCAGGATCAGGTCGATCTGACCGAGCAGGAGCGCCAGCTGGAGATCCAGCGCCAGCAGCGCCTGACCGCGATGGAACTGGAGCGCCAGAAGCAGCTCGAGGACATCCGGCGCAAGCGCGCCGCGGCCGCGCGCGAGGCCAGCCTGGCAGAGCAGCGGCTGGCGCAGCTCGCCGACGCCCAGGCCCGCAACGCCTCCTCGGCCCAGGCCGACGCCAACCAGCCCACCCCCGGCGCGGGTGGCCAGGGCGATCCCGGCCTGATGGCGGCCTACCAGGCTGCGCTGCAGGCGGCGATCCTGGCCAAGTGGACCCGACCCGACAGCGTGCCGCTGGGCGCCAAATGCCGTCTCGTGATCCGCCAGCTCCAAGGCGGCACCGTCATCGACGTGCAGGTATCGTCGCCGTGTTCCTACGACGAGCAGGCCCGGCGCTCGATCGAGGCCGCCGTGCTCAAGGCCCAGCCCTTGCCTTACGCGGGCTTCGAGAAGGTGTTCAACCGCCAGCTCAACTTCAATTTCACCGCCCAGGACCAGTAAATCGGGCCTGATTGGGCGGTTCAGCCTGAATTCGTTCAGCTTTGAGGCGGCGTTCACCTCCAAACTGTTAAGAATCCCAAGCTGAACAAGTGCCCGCGTCCGAATGACCCGTAATGGAGTGCCGATGAACCGACCCCTGTCCTGGCTGGCCGCGCTGCTCGCGCTGCTGCTTCCGTTCTCCGCCGCCGCCCAGGGGCTGGATGTCGATATCGTCGGCGGCAAGGCCGCGGCGCTGCCGATCGTGGTGGTGCCTATGCCGTATCAGGGCGCCGGCACCGCGCCCAGCACCGATATCGCCAAGGTGATCCGCGACGACCTCAACCGCTCGGGCCAGTTCCGCGGCCTGCCGGTGGAGCGCATGGCCAGCCAGCCCAGCCGCGGCAGCGACATCAACTATCCGGAATGGCGCGCGATCAACCAGGACTACATCGTGGTCGGGCGCGTGGTCGACGGCGGTGCCGGCGCCTACCGCATCGAGTACGAACTGTTCGACGTCGCCAAGCAGCAGCGCCTGGCCGGCTTCGCCTACACCGCGCGCGCCAACGTGGTGCGCGACGCCGCCCATCAGATCGCCGACGCGATCTATCAGAAGATCCTCGGCGTGCGCGGCGCCTTCTACACCCGCATCGCCTACGTCACCGCCAACGGCACCGGCCGCGGCGCCGACTACGTGCTCAAGATCGCCGACTCCGACGGCTTCAATCCGCAGCCGGTGGTGCGCTCGCCCGAGCCGCTGCTGTCGCCGGCCTGGAGCCCGGACGGCAATCGTCTGGCCTACGTGAGCTTCGAGGGCGGCAATTCCTCGATCTATATCCAGAACATCAGCTCCGGCAGCCGCGAGCTGGTGGCCAAGTTCCGCGGCATCAACGGCGCGCCGTCGTTCTCGCCGGACGGCCGCCGCCTGGCCCTGACCCTGTCGCGCAGCGGCAACCCCGAGATCTACGTGATGGACCTGGGCAGCAAGGCGCTGACCCAGCTGACCAACCATTTCGGCATCGACACCGAGCCGACCTGGAGCGCCGACGGCAGCAAGATCTATTTCACTTCCGATCGCGGCGGCAAGCCGCAGATCTACCAGGTCGCCTCCAGCGGCGGCGGCGCCACCCGCGTGACCTTCCAGGGCAGCTACAACGCCACCCCCAGCGTGTCCTCGGACGGCAAGAAGATCGCGGTCGCGCAGGGCGCGGGCAACACCTATCGCATCGCGATGATGGACAGCAGCCTGGGTTCGGCGCGCTGGAGCACGCTGTCGCCGGGCTCGCTGGACGAGTCCCCGACCTTCGCTCCGAACGGCGCCATGATCATTTATGCTGCGCGCGAAGGCCGCCGCGGCGTGCTGTATTCGGTTTCCGCCGACGCGCGCGTGCGCGAGCGCGTGGTGCTGGACGACGGCGACGTGCGCGAACCGGCGTGGGGTCCCTACCGCACGCCGCAGTGAATCCGCGCCCTCTCCCTAATCGATCCCCCGGCACCTGTTGTCCGCTAATCCTGCCCCCTGTTCCACCAGACGAGGAAAACCCATGAACAAGATCGCTCCCGCCACCGTCGGCAAGGTCGTGCTCGCTGCACTGCTTTGCACGCTCGCCGTCGCCTGCTCGAAGAAGGTCAAGGAAGTTCCGCCGACCGACAGCGGCACCGGCAACACCGGCACCACCCAGCCGTCCGACGGCGGCGGTCCGGTCGCCTCGGGCGCGTACGGCCCGAACGATCTGGACACCGACGCCTGCCTGCGTCAGCGCGTGGTCTACTTCGATCTGGATCAGGACAGCCTGAAGCCGGAATTCCAGGCCATCGTGGGCTGCCACGCCAAGTACCTGCGCGACCGTCCGTCCTCGCGCATGACCCTGGAAGGCAACGCCGACGAGCGCGGTAGCCGCGAGTACAACCTCGGCCTCGGCGAGCGCCGCGGCAATGCGGTGTCCTCGGCGATCCAGGCCAACGGCGGTTCGGGCAGCCAGATCACCGTGACCTCCTACGGCGAAGAGCGCCCGGTCTGCACCGACTCCAACGAGGACTGCTGGGCCAAGAATCGTCGCGTCGAGATCGTGTACACCGCCAAGTAATCGGACCCACGATCGATGCGCACGTTCGCACAGACCCTAGCGGCTTCGATCGTCTGCGGAGCGGCGGCCCTCGCGGCCGCCGCCCCCGCTTACGCCCAACGCGCCAGCCTGGCCGACCGCGTCGCGGTGCTGGAGCAGCGCGCGGCCAACAATCAGGCCAACGTCGACCTGTTGAATCAGGTGACCCAGCTCAAGTCCGAACTGCAGGCCCTGCGCTCGCAGGTCGAGGAATTGCAGCAGCAAAACCAGCAGCTGCAGCAGTCCAGCAAGAACCAGTACCTGGACCTGGACGGCCGCCTCAACCAGCTCGAAGGCGGGGCGCCGCCGGCCCCGGCCTCCGCGCCGGCCGCCGCCGCGCCCAAGCCCGCCGCGCCCACCGTCGCAGCGCCGCCGCCGGCCGCGCATGCGGCCGCCCAGGACCGCCCGCCGGCGGTTTACGGCGATCCCGGCGCGGTGGCCCAGAGCGCCGACGAGCGCAGCGCCTACGACATCGCCTTCAACGCGCTCAAGGCCGGCCTCTACGCCGACTCGGCGCGCATGTTCCAGGCCTTCATCGAGACCTACCCGAACGGCACCTACACGCCCAACGCCTTGTACTGGCTGGGCGAGAGCTACTACGTGACCCAGAACTACCAGCTCGCGCTGGTCCAGTTCCAGTCGCTGTACGAGCGCTACCCGACCCACGACAAGGCCCCGGGCGCGCTGCTCAAGCTGGGCCTGTCCCAGCAGGGCCTGCGCCAGATCGACGCCGCCGAACGCACCCTGGGCGAAGTGGTCGCGCGTTTCCCCGGCACCGACGCCGCGCGCGCGGCCTCCGACCGCCTCAACGCGCTCCAGCTCGGCCGCCTGCGCTGAGCCGGGCGCCAAGCCGCTCCCCGTAGGAGCGGCGTAAGCCGCGACCGCGCCCAGCGGATCGCCGGCGGCCTGCGGGTTGCCGACCTGGCCCACCGTCGCGCTCGCGCGCCGCAGCATTCCAGCGCCGTTCGGGCCGGCGGGGTCCGGCTCCGATAAACTAGGCGCATGAACGCCGTATCGACCGACGCGGCCCTGGCGTCGCCCGAGCGCCTGCGGCTGACCGAAATCTTCCTGTCCCTGCAAGGCGAAGCCCGCAGCATCGGCTGGCCGACCGTGTTCGTGCGCCTGACCGGCTGCCCGCTGCGCTGCCAGTACTGCGACACCGCCTATGCCTTCCACGGCGGCCAGTGGTGGCAGATGGACGACATCCTGGCCGAGGTCGCGGGCCACGGTGCGCGCCACGTCTGCGTGACCGGCGGCGAGCCGCTGGCGCAGAAGCGCTGCATCGGCCTGCTCGAGCGCTTGTGCGACGCCGGCTACGAGGTGTCGCTGGAGACCTCCGGCGCGATCGACATCGCCGAGGTCGACCCGCGCGTGTCGCGCGTGCTCGACATCAAGACCCCGGATTCCAAGGAAGCGCACCGCAACCTGTGGAGCAACCTGGCCCTGCTGACCGCGCGCGACCAGGTCAAGCTGGTGATCTGCAGCCGCGAGGACTACGACTGGGCCAAGGACGTGGTCGCGCAGCATCGCCTGACCGAGGTCTGCGACGTGCTGTTCTCGCCCAGCTTCAGCCAGATCAAACCCAGCGACCTGGCCGACTGGATCGTCGCCGACCGCCTGCCGGTGCGTTTCCAGCTGCAGCTGCACAAGATTCTTTGGAACGACGAGCCGGGGCGTTGACGGCCGGGATTGGGGATTGGGGATTCGGGATTCGCAACAGCGGCTTCCGACTCCGCCGGATTCTGCGTTCTTCCCATCGCCCGCTCCGACCAATCCCTAATCCCCAATCTCGAATCCCGAAATGAAAAAAGCCGTCGTCCTCGTCTCCGGTGGTATGGACTCCGCCGTCGTCATCGCCATCGCGCGCGAGCAAGGCTATGCCGTGCATGCGCTGAGCGTGCGCTACGGCCAGCGCCATACCTCCGAGCTCGACGCCGCCGCGCGCGTGGCCCAGTCCCTGGGCGCGGTCGCGCACAAGACCGTCAACGTCGATCTGCGCAGCATCGGCGGCTCGGCCCTGACCGACGAGGCGATCTCGGTGCCGCTGGACACCGACCACCACCCGGTCGGCGTGGACGCGGCCAAGGACGACATTCCGGTCACCTATGTGCCGGCGCGCAACACCATCATGCTGTCGGTGGCGCTGGGCTGGGCCGAGGTGCTGGGCGCGGCCGATATCTACTGCGGCGTCAACGCAGTCGACTACTCGGGCTACCCCGACTGCCGCCCCGAGTTCGTCGAGGCCTTCGAGCGCCTGGCCAACCTGGCCACCAAGGCCGGCGTCGAGGGCGCGGGCCTGCGCGTGCGCGCGCCGCTGCAGTACATGAGCAAAGCCGACATCGTGCGCGAGGGCCTGCGCCTGGGCGTGGATTTCGCCCAGACCGTGTCCTGCTATCAGGCCGACGACGAGGGCCGCGCCTGCGGCCATTGCGACGCCTGCCGCCTGCGCGCCGACGGCTTCGCCGCCGCCGGCGTGGCCGATCCCACGCGCTACGTCTGAACCGCCTGGCCGGGCCGCGCAGAGCCGGGGCCTGACTCCGCGACTAGGGCTTGTTAGAATGTCCGACTCCGGCGCGTTGCCGGCGTTGCACCGGGCCGTTAGCTCAGTCGGTAGAGCAGAAGACTTTTAATCTTTTGGTCGTAGGTTCGAATCCTACACGGCCCACCAAATACGCAAGACGCCCGGGAGCGATCCCGGGCGTTTCGCTTTTTTGCCTCTGGCCGAGCGCGCAAGAGGCCTGCGCTGGCGAGGCCCTCACACGCCCATCGCGATCTCCAGCAGGACCCGCCAGGCGTTCATGGGCAGCCAGGCCTCGTAGCCGTCCCAGTGCGCGTATTGCGGCAGTTTCACCGTGTCGGGAATCTGCATGAACGGCGTGCCCTGTTCGAGTTCGGCGGCGATCGCCGCTCTGAGGTCGCGCAGAAATCGCAGCTGATCCGCCACGCTGGTCCTGGGGCCTACCGGCGCGTTGTGGGCGTACATCACCCGATCGAAGTCGAGCGCGTCCATCTCGGCCAGCGTGCGTTCCCATTCCCGCGGAGCGAAGTCGGGCATGTAGGCGAAGGCCACCCGCTTAGGCACCACCAGGTCGACGGTGTAGATCGTGCGCTCGCGCGGAAACCGGAACACGGTCATGCCTGCGCCGTGGTTCTCGCCGAAGTACAGCAGCTCGATTCGGCCGCTGCCCAGCTTCAATTCCGACCTGGCCCCGGACCAGGTTTCGTCGGGTGGGACCACATCCGGGCTGGGGTGGCGCTTGAGCCAATCGGCGCTGGTCGCGTGGCTGAGGATCGTGGCGCCCGCCGCCTTGAACACCGCGCCGCCGCTGATGTGGTCGTAGTGGTTGTGCGAGTAGATGAGGTATCGGATGGGGCGGTCGGTCACCTTGCGGATGGCCGCCAGCGAGGCGGCGGCGAAGTCCTGGTCGAAGCTGTCCATGACCACGACGCCCTCGTCGGTGACCATGAAGGCGTTGAAGGCCATGCCGGCGCCGAAGCTGTACAGGCCGGGCGCGACCTCGGTGGTCCGGTAGGCCGGTTTGGCGGGCTGAGCCGACGCGGCCGGGCTGTAGGCGCCCGCCGCCAGAGCGACGAGCGTCAACAGCGTGGCGAGCGATTTCATGAGCGACATGAGGGGCGACTCCATAGCGGACTGCGTCGAGCGACATCTCGGCGCGTGGCGTTCAAGGGACGCGCGTCACCTGCGCGTAAGTGGCCAGCCAGCGACCGTCGCGCTTGGCCCAGACATAGGCCACGCGCAGCCGGCGCGTCTGCCGCGTGCCGTCCTGAGTCCAGCGCAGGTTCACCAGTCCGCCGATCACCGCGCCGTCGCCCCAGACCTTCCGCACCGGTTGTTCGATCGTGTAGGGCTCGATCTTGAATCCGGGCAGATGGAAGTCGGCGAGAAATTGCCGCTTGTCCTCCACCGACGCGTTCGAATTCACCAGCACGTAGTCGTTGTCGACGAGTCGCGCGAGCGTGGCGACGTCGTTGTCGAATTGCGCGCGGTCGTAGGCCGCCACCGCCTGGGCCAGATCCGGCGGCAGCTCGGCGGCCAGCGCCGGCGATGGGCCCAATGCGAGCAGAAGCGCGGCTAGTGTCATGACGGTCTCCGTGGATCGATAGCGGGCTTGGCGGGTGCCACGGTTGGTGGCTTGCCTGGCCGCCCTGCGCGGCGTCGCGTGGGCGTGGCGCTCAAAGTGCCGTCCAGGCGGTTATGACACAATGACCACTAGGCCTGTTTCGTGGATAACCACTTGGGCAAGCGGTCCGCACGCGAGACCTTCGTTCCCTTCGTCGCCGTAGCGGCGGATGCGCGACCGCTCTATCGCCAGATCTACGACGGATACCGTGTGGCGATACTGGAGGGCCGCCTGCGCGCCGGGCAACGGATTCCCTCGACCCGGGCGCTGGCCCTGGAACTCGGCATTTCCCGGCTGCCGGTGCTGACCGCCTTCGAGCAATTGCTGCATGAGGGCTATCTGGAAGGGCGCTCGGGCTCGGGGACCTTCGTGGCCTCGTCCATACACGAGCTGCCGGCCGCGGCCACGCCGGGCGCGCGCGCCGCGCACCCGCGCAATCCACGTCGCCGCGCGATCGCTACCGCAACCGCGACCGCATCGTCCGAGGCAGCGCGGGCGCAGGAGCGAAAAGCCGAGTTGGGTGCATTCCGGGTCAGCCTGCCCGCGCTCGATCAGTTCCCGAACCGGCTATGGGCGCGCTTGGTCACGCGACATGCGCGCGGCATGTCGGCCGAATCGATGGCCTACGGCGATCCCGCCGGTTACCTGCCGCTGCGTCATGCCGTGGCCGACTACCTGCGCACCGCGCGGGCGGTGGCCTGCGATGCCAGTCAGGTGCTGATCGTGGCCGGATCGCAGATGGCGCTGCATCTGTGCGCGCGCGTGTTGCTCAAGCCGGGGGACACGCTCTATTTCGAGGATCCCGGCTACCCCGGCGCCCGAACGGCGTTGGGCGCGACCGGCGCGGCGGTGCGGCCGGTGCCGGTGGATGCGGAGGGGCTGGCGGTGAAGGCGATGCGCCCCGCCAAGGATGGCGCCAGCGCGGTTTACGTCACGCCGTCGCATCAGTATCCGCTAGGCGTTTCGATGAACGTGTCGCGACGCTTGGCGTTGCTGGACTGGGCGCGGCGTCACCGGGCCTGGATCGTCGAGGACGACTACGACAGCGACTACCGTTTTTCCAGCCGCCCGCTCGGCGCATTGCAAGGCATGAACGGCGCGGATCGGGTCATCTACACCGGCACCTTCAGCAAGGTGCTGTTCCCGGCGCTGCGCATCGGTTATCTGGTCGCGCCGCCGTCGCTGGTGCAAGCCTTCATCGCCCAGCGCCTGGCCCTGGATCTGTTTCCGCAGACTCTGGACCAGTTGGTGCTGACCGACTTCCTGTGCGAGGGGCATTTCGCCCGCCATGTGCGGCGCATGCGCGCGATCTACCAGGGCCGTCGGGATGCGCTGGTCGCGGAAATCCAGGCGCGTCTGAGCGGCGTGTTGAGCATCGTCAACGCGGACGCGGGCATGCACCTGACAGCGCGGCTGCCGGCGGGTTACGACGACGCCGAAGTCGTGCGGCGCGCCCGTGCCCGCGGCATCAGCGCGATCGCGCTCTCCAGCTGCTATGTCGCCGACAGCCGCGACCCCGGTCTGGTCCTGGGGTTCGGCGGGGTGCCGGAGGCGGACATCGTGCGCGGCGTGCAGACGCTGTCCAAGGTGCTGGCGGAGATCGCTCGCGGTTGAGAGGCGGCCCGGGAGCGATCCCGGAGCCGCTCTCGTTCGGCGCCTGCGACTCAGGCGCAGGCTTCCAGGATCGCGACCAGTTCGTCCGGCCTGTCGACCGGCACGTCGTGTCCGCAGTCGATTTCGTAGGCGCTCCAGCCCGGCGTGCTGCGCGCGTTTTGCAGCGCCTGCGCGAACGGGCCGTCCCAGCCGGTGGCGAGCACGAAGGCCTTCTTGGGCAGGTCGCGATAGGCGCCGCCGACGCGCAATTTCTGGGTGAAGCTGCCGGTGGGTTGCGGCGTGGCCTTGGCGTCGACCCAGGCGCGGTCGCTTTCGCGCAGGTAGTCGCCGGGCGAAGAGGGCGGGACCGGCGTCATCGGCACAGAGGGGTCCATCCAGGTGGCCAGGTCCGCGAACGATTGCCCGTCCTCCGGGATGAAGGCCTCCAGGTAGACGATCGAAGCGATGCGCGAGGCGATGCGCTCGGCCACGCCGGTGACCACGAAACCGGAATAGGAATGGCCGACCAGCACGATGCCGTCGAGGTCGTTCCAGAGGATCTCGTTGACCACGTCGTCGATATGGGTGTCCAGGTCGATCACGTGGCCGGGCAGGTGCGAGCGTTCGCCCAGGCCGCTGAGGGTGGGTACGTGCACGCGATGCCCGCGCGCGCGCAGGCGCGCGGACACGCCCGCCCAGGCCCAGGCGCCGGCCCAGGCGCCGTGCACGAGCACGAAGGTGGCGCCGGTGGGCGCGCTGGCGGCATGCGGATCGGCGTGGTGCGAAGGGTGGCTCATGAGGGCTTCCTGTGGATGTTGGCGTCTTGCGACGCTATCGCCGTGCCCCCATGCTGATCCAGCCAATTTTCTTGCTGGCGCTCATTAGGAAATCGAATGGCGACAGGCGTACGCGATATCGACATAGCCCTGCTGCGCGCCTTCGTGGCGGTGGTGAGCACGGGCAGCATGACCGCCGCCGCGCGCGTGGTGCATCTCAGCCAGGGCGCGGTGAGCCAGCAGATCAAGCGTCTGGAAGGACTGCTCGACGCCATCCTATTCGATCGCGGCGGCGACAGCCTCAAGCCCACGCCCGCCGGCCATCGCCTGCTCGCCCATGCGCAGCGGCTGATCGCGCTCAACGACGAAGTGGTGCGCGCCATGCGCGGTGCCGACGAGCCCGGCGAGATCCGTCTGGGCGTAGCGCACGACGTCGCCGAACTGATGGCGCCGACGGTATTCCAGGCGTTCCGCCGCCGCCATCCGGAAGTGCAGCTGACCCTGCTCAGCGACAATAACCAGAGCATGCGCGAGCTGCTGCGCGGCGGACAGGTCGACCTGGCGGTGCTGGCCGAACGCGAGCCGGGCCAGGGCGAGGAGCTGCTGCTCAGCGACGATTTGGTCTGGGTGGGCGCGCGCGGCGGCGAGGCGCCGCGACGCCGGCCGCTGCCGGTCGCGGTCTGCCACGAAGAACGCTGCGGCGTGCGCGCGGCGACCATCGAGGCGCTGGGCCATGCGGGCATTCCGTGGCGCCCGATCGGCCACCTCGGCCATCTCGAATCGGTGACCGGCACGATCGAGGCCGACATGGCGGTGTCGACCTTCCTGGCCAACAGCGTGCCCGATGGTCTGGACGTGCTGCGCGGTCACGGCCTGCCCGCGCTGCCGCACTACTACGTCAATCTGCGCCGCCTGCCCGGCGCGGACGGCGCCGCGCTGCGCACGCTCGAAGGCTGCATACGCGCGAGCTTCGCGCGCGGCGAGGCCTGAGCGCGGCAAAACGCTCTCGAGGCGCCGCGGCCGTTCGCGCGTGCGGCTCGTCGCCCGCCGTGCGGGCGCAAAGGCGGGTGGGCGAGGGCCTGCTCACCGAAAGGGTGTTTAGCGAAGATCGGATAGGCGCGCTATGCCATGCGCGGTGGTAGCGCCGGCCGCCGGCCATGTCTGGGAACGGAAGTTTGCGCCGAAATGCGCGGAGTTTGCGCTGAATCGCGGGGCGATCGCCTCGACTTCGATCGCCGCATGACTCACAGTTTTCGCCAGTGCGCGGGAGCCCGATATGAAGAAAGGCAGGATGGTCGTCGCGGTCGTGGCCGCGATGATGGCAACGCCCGCGATGGCGGGCGAATGGTGGCTGGTGTTCATGGGCGGCGAGAAGCCCGGGCGCCTGATCGTGGCGGTCGACGAGGCCTTTCTCGACCCGGTGCCCTTCGCCAAGAACACCTACAAGCTGGAAACCTTCTCGCTGATGGAGCATCCGAAGTCGCCCGACTCGGTGACCTCCAACATCTTCATCGATTGCGACCGGAAGACGCTGGAGGAAAAGCTGATTCAGGTCTCGCCGCGCGACGATTTCATCCAGACCGTGCCCGACCAGCCCGCGCATCCGCCCAAGGATGCGGTCGGCCACAAGCTGGTCGAGTTCGCCTGCGAGATGGGGCCGAAGAATCAGGCCGAGCGGAAGGCCATGCGCGCGCTCAACAACAGCGAGCGCGGCTTGCTGTTCATGGGGCCGCTTACGACGTCCGACATCCGCGAGTTCGCCTGGAAGAACTTCTGGAACGACGGCAAGCGCCCGGTGGTCGCCAGCAAGCGGTCCAAGCAGGAGATGGACGCCAAAATGGCCGAACTCGCCGAGCGCAGGAAAGCGGCGCTCGCCGAAGCCAACGCCATCGCGGGCCAGGTCGTCGAGGCCGATAAGCAGGACCAGCAGCGCACCGCCGACGTAATGGCGCTGACCGCGGCGAACGCCAGCATCGCCAAGGCGCGCAAGAAGCGGGAGCCGCGCGAAGTGCGCAACGGCCTCGATCCCTGGATCGGGCATGGCGAAACCGAACTGGTCGGCGCCTGGGGCAAGCCGACCACCTTCGAGGACAAGGGCGCTCAGCGCATCCTGCACTACTACAAGGCCACCGTTCTGCTCGGGCCCGATCCGTCGCAGGGCTGCGGGGCGGGCAATATGTACGTGCCCGATCCCAACTCCAGGAACGGCGGCATGATGTGCGTGGGCGGCGCGCCGGCGCGATCGGAAACCAACGTCGATTGCACCGCCAGCTTCGAAATCCGCGACGGCATGATCGTCGACTACGTCACCAAGGGCCAAAGCCTGCAGAGCCTGAGCTACAGCAACAGTTGCAGCGCGATTTTCGGGAAATCGAACTGAGGTCGGCGGCAGCGAGCGACTAAGCCTGCTCCGCCAGGCCGACGCACACGGCATGGTGCGGGCGCGCTGAGCCGGCATGGGCCATGGGCTCGCGTGCGGCGGCGTTGCAGCGCTCGCGGGCGAGGATCTCGTCCAGGTCGCCGCGCTTGCCCATGAATCGGCTGGCCGCGTCGCCGGCCAGGGCCACGCCGGCGATCGCCACGATCCACAGCAGGGTTTCGCGCGCGCCGCGCTGCAGCGACAGCCGCCAGCGTTCGAAGCGGCCCTGCAGGCGGCGGCCGGCGAACAGGTACAAGGCCAGCAACAGCAGCGGCGGCGCGACGAAGATCGCGTTGTAGACAAGCAGCAGCGACAGCCATTGCCAGTACGCAAGCGAGGCCGAGGTCATCAGGGCGATCGCGGCGAAGTAGGGCAAGGCGGTGACCATCTCGATCGCGGTCACCGTCATCCCCAGCAGGACCATGCCGATCAGGCCGCCGACGCGCGGTTGCGGCTGTTCGGGCGCGTGCTTGCCCTGCTTGGGCGCGAAGATGCCGTAGCCCAGCATGCCCAGGCCGAGTGCGAGCTGTAGCGCCAGCACCACCGGATGATCGAAGACCGAGCCGTAGCGCTGCATCGTCGCGCCCAGGCCCAGCATCAGGGCGATGCCCAGCACGGTGTAGGTCAGTGCGATGCCGGCGATGTAGGCCAGCAGGCGCGGCCCCGCGCCCGGGCGCGCCATCCACCACAGCGCGACGGCCAGTGCGGACGGGTTGACGCTGTCGACGACGGCCAGGCCCAGTACCGGTAGAGCGATGTCGGTCATGCGGTCCCGATCGCGCGAGTGGACGCGAATTGTGCCGGAAGCGCGGGTATCGGTGCGAACGCGGCCGGCGGCCGAATCGACGACACCGCCGATCGCGCGAAGGCCGCGCGCTTGCCGCTGCGGCGTCCGGTTTGCGATTGTCGAAGACCTCGGCAGCGTCTATCGTGGCCCGCGCCCCTGCGGCGTTCATCCCCCATCGAAAGGAATCCCATGCTCCGTTCCTCGTTCTGCCTGTTGCTGGCGCTGGCCGCCGCGACGCCGGTTCACGCCGAAAAGATCGCCACGCCCGCCATCGCCGCCCCCGATGTCGCTCACGCTAAGCAATACGCCCAGGACGGCATCAGCGTTTCGCTGCCGGGCAACTGGACGGTGACCGAGAACACCGCCATGGACGAGGGTGGCGGGCGCGCGCTGGGTATCGAGGCCGACAAGCCGGACTTCGAAACCCTGGGCCTGGAAATCACGCTGCAGGTCTATCCCGACGACATCGCGCCGTCGCTGGAGGGCGCGGCCGAGTTCCTGGTCCAGCGCCAGATCGACGGCTCCGAGAACTACTCGGAACCCAAGCACGCCGACTACAAGTTGGGCGGCCGTTTCCCGGCGCTGGTGTCGCGTTACACGCATACCGTGTTCGGCGCCGATTCGCCGTACGCCAAGCGGGTCGACCTGTATGCGCTTAAGCCTTGCGGCGACGGTTGGGTCTGTCTGATCTACGCCCAGACCCTGGCTGCGAACGAGAGCGCCGCCAGCGCCGGCATGGCCAAGCTGTACGAAACCATGAAGTTCGCGCCTGCGCGGGAGTGAGCGCATCCGCGGCGGCGCGCGTTGCGCGCGTCGCTGCATGCCGGTGGGCGCCGCCGCGCGCAGGCGGCGTCCGTCGCGGGCTTCAGGCCCGGTCCGCGATTCGAACGGCGGTGCGGGCGTCAGCGCCGCCTGCGTAGGCGACGGCGTGCCGATCACCAGATCTTCCAGAACGGCTTTTTCCTCGGTGCGGGTTCCTCGGCTTCGCCCTCGGGCGGCGTGTAGCCCAGATACGCAATGGGCTTGCCGCTGAAGCCGTCGATGCCCATCGGCAACGGCTCGAAGTTCCGGCTCAGCCAATCGGCGTGCTGCCGCCGCGCCAGGTCGGCTTCCGTGTTCGTCAGCACCAGGAATCCGTGCGTGTCGGAGCCGCCGTAGGAATCGCTGTGCACGAACACGCTGTAGCGGTCTTTGAGGATCTGCGCGATCGACGCGATCATGACGTAGCGGTCGCGACCGCTCTCGGTCAGTGGGATCGCATAGGTCGCGCCGCGATGGACCAGCTCCCGGGGCTCGTCCTCGTCCAGCATGCCGATCGCGTCGTCTTCGGCCACTTCATCGGAAAAGCCGGTGACCACCTCGGACTCGAACGAGCGCCAGTCGATCCAGATCAGCGCCTCGGACAGATCGTCCTCGTCGAGGGCGACCAGAGTGGCTAGCGGGGTGCGCATGAAGTACTCCTGTAACGCCAAAGGCCGTGAGCGAGCGTTCGGAAAGCCTAGGGCATCCGATCGCAATTTAGTGCCATCCGCTTGCAGCGCGGGCAGGCATCGCCGGCATGGAGTTCGACCTTAAGCACGCCCTGTGCGCAACAGGCCGGGCAGGCGGTGGTGGACAGCGTGAAGAGGTCGGACCAGGTCGCGGCGTCGGCGAGCTCGTAGAACTCCAGATACACGCCGCTGCCTTGCAGCCGGACCTGACCCCGCTCGGTGGACACGGCGCACAGCTCCATGCGCTCGCCGTCGGCGGGGCCGCGCGCGCCGCGGGTCGGCACCATATGCTGCACCGCGCAGTCGGCGCACACCACATAGAAATATCCGCCCATCGGCGGGTCGCCGCGATAGCTGCCGTGCGAATGATGGCTTGAGAACCGGAACTCGCAGTTCCGGCACTCGCAGGTGCTGCCCCAGAGCGACCCCATGATTCCGATGAGCTCCTTCGGTGCGACCGGCCAGGTGGCCGATTACGCGAACCGATCGGCCAGAGCGTCGGTCGCAGCGACCAGCACGTCCACGATCGCCGGATCCGCCGCGCTGTGCCCGGCCAGCACCACGCGGAACTCGGCTTCGGGCCAGGCCTGGGCGAGGTCGTAGGCGCTCTTCACCGGGCAGATGACGTCGTAGCGGCCCTGCACGATGGTGGCGGGGATATGACGGATGCGGCCGACGTCGCGCAGCAGTTGATCCGGTTCCAGGAACACGTCGTGGCGGAAGTAATGCGCTTCGGCGCGCGCCACGCTGATCGCCAGGTGCGGTTCCTCGAAATTGCCGGCCTCGTCGGGGTCGTGGATCAAAGTGGTGCTGCCGCCCTCCCAATAGCCCCAGGCCTGGGCGGCGGCCAGGCGGACGGCCGGATCCTCGCTGTCGAGGCGGCGCCAGTAGGCCTCGGTCAGGTGGTCGCGTTCGGCTTCGGGTATGTGCGCGACATAGCGCTCCCAACGCTCCGGGAAGATCCAGCGCGCACCGCCGTCGAGTTCGTTGAACCAGCGCAGCTCGCCGGGCCGGCCCAGGAAGATGCCGCGCAGCACCAATCCCAGGCAGCGCTGGGGATGGGCCTGGGCGTAGGCCAGGGCCAGGGTCGATCCCCAGGAGCCGCCGAACACCACCCAGCGGTCGATGCCGAAGTGTTCGCGGATGCGCTCGATGTCGGCGACCAGGTGCCAGGTGGTGTTGTCGCGCAGCTCGGCATGCGGCGTGGATTTGCCGGCGCCGCGCTGGTCGAACAGAACGATGCGGTAGCGCGCCGGATCGAAGAAGCGGCGGTGGTAGGGCGAGACCCCGGCACCGGGGCCGCCGTGCAGGAAGATCACCGGCAGCCCGTCGGGATTGCCGCATTCCTCGATGTGCAGCTCGTGCAGATCGTCGACCGCCAGGCGATGCGTGCGGTAGGGCTGGATCTCGGGGTACAGCTCGCGCATGGCGCCGCTCCTTGGGTGTTGCGCCAAGCATACGGTGAGGCGGCCATGCGGACGATGGTGGGGCGGTAGTCGGGCGGTGGGCCGGTAGGCAGAGGCGACGCGGGCGATCGAGAGCGAGATTCCTACCCTGTGGGAGCGGCATAAGCCGCGATCGGGTGGCGGCGTGTCGCGGCGGAGCGTGGCTCGCGTCGATGGGGGAATTTCGCGATCGCGGCTTACGCCGCTCCCACAGGGAGCAGGGAGGGCGTCGCGATGCTGGGCTTGCGCCGGAGGGTGAGGTGCGTGGTCGCGGCTTGCGCCGCTCCTACAGGGGGCAGGGAGGGGCGTCGCGATGCTGGGCTTGCGCCGGAGGGTGAGGTGCGTGGTCGCGGCTTGCGCCGCTCCCACAGGGGGCGGGGCAGGTTGGTTGCGATGGGTGGTTTGCGCAGGCGGTGGTGGTGCGGCTTAGGCGTGATCGAGCAGGTGCTGCAGCACGGCCTCGCCGTAGCGGTCGAGTTTGCTGGCGCCGATGCCGGGGATCTGCGACAGGTCGTCGAGGTCGTCGGGCGCGGCCTCGGCGATCGCGCGCAAGGTGGCGTCGTGGAAGATCACGTAGGCGGGCACGTTCTGTTCGCGCGCGGTGCTCGAGCGCCATTCGCGCAGGGCGTTGAAGCGCGCCAGCGAAGTCGGGTCGAGGTCGATCATCGGCGCCGCGGCGGCGCCGGCGCGCGGTTTGCGGCTGCGCGCGGTCTTGGGTTGTTCGGTGCGGAAGCGCAGGTCGCGCTCGCCGCGCAGCACCGGGCCGCTGTCGGCGGTGAGGCGCAGGGCGCCGTGGCGTTCGATGTCGGCTTCGAGCAGGCCGCCGGCGACGAGCTGACGGAACACGCTGCTCCATTGGCGCGCGTCCAGGTCGCTGCCGATGCCCCAGGTGCTGAGGCGGTCGTGGCCGAACTTGAGCGCCTTCTCGGTCTCCACGCCGCGCAGCACATCGATCACATGGCCGGCACCGAAGCGCTGGCCGGTGCGGTACACGCAGGACAGCGCCTTGCGCGCGGCCTCGGTGCCGTCCCAGCTCTGCGGCGGCTCCAGGCAGTTGTCGCAGTTGCCGCAGGCGCCCGGGTGCGGTTCGCCGAACCAGCCCAGCAGCGACTGGCGCCGGCATTGGGTGGATTCGCAATAGCCGAGTAGGGCGTCCAGCTTGCGCAGCTCCAGGCGCTTGCGCTCCTCGCCGGCCTCGCCCTGCTGGATCAGCTGGCGCAGGTTGACCACGTCGCCCAGGCCGTAGCAAAGCCAGGCCTCGGCCGGTTCGCCGTCGCGGCCGGCGCGGCCGGTTTCCTGGTAGTAGCCCTCGATCGACTTGGGCAGATCGATGTGGGCGACGAAGCGCACGTCGGGCTTGTCGATGCCCATGCCGAAGGCGATGGTGGCGACCATGACCACGCCGTCCTCCTGCAGGAAGCGGCGCTGGTTGGCGGCGCGCGTGGCCGCGTCCATGCCGGCGTGGTAGGGCAGGGCGCGGATGCCGGCTTCGACCAGTTGCTCGGCCACCGCGTCCACCCGCCGGCGCGAGAAGGCATAGACGATGCCGCTGTCGCCGCGGTGGGCGGCCAGGAAATCCAGCAGCTGGCGGGTGCCGTTGTCCTTATGGACCACGCGGTAGCGCAGGTTGGGGCGGTCGAAGGAGCTGACGAAGCGGCGCGCGTCTTCCAGGTTCAGGCGTTCGGCGATCTCGCGCTGGGTCGGAGCGTCGGCGGTCGCGGTCAGGGCGATGCGCGGAATCTGCGGCCAGCGCTCGTGCAGTACGGTGAGTTCGCGGTACTCGGGGCGGAAGTCGTGGCCCCATTGCGAAACGCAGTGGGCCTCGTCGATCGCGAACAGGGCGATCGGGGCGCGGTCGAGCAGGGACATGAAGCGCCCGGTCAGCAGACGCTCGGGGGCTACGTAGAGCAGGTCGAGTTCACCGGCCAGGAGCTGGCGTTCGACCTCGGCCGCGGCGGTCGCGTCCAGGGTGGAGTTCAGGAAGGCCGCCTGCACGCCGAGCTGGCGCAGGGCTTCGACCTGGTCCTGCATCAGCGCGATCAGCGGTGAGACCACGATGCCGCAGCCGTCGCGCAGCAGCGAGGGCAGTTGGTAGCACAGCGACTTGCCGCCGCCGGTGGGCATCAGCACCAGGGCGTCGCCGCCCTCGCTGACGTGGTGGACGATCTGCGCCTGTTCGCCGCGGAAGTCGGAATGGCCGAAGGTGCGGCGCAGCAGGTCGAGGGCGTGGTCTGACATGGCGCTAGTGTAACGAGCGTCGCCCTTATGGCCGCTAAGCCGATGCCGTGGCCCGCTGTAGGAATTCGCCGCGGGCGGCCCAGGGCGCGCTATCCGGGGCACGCGGCCGCCACCGGCCGTCGGGGGCGGCGATGGCCGGCGGCCATCGGTGCCTGCCCCTGTGGGAGCGGCGTGAGCCGCGATCAGGTCGGGGCCGCCGCTGCGCGGGCGCCCCGAATCGCGGCTCACGCCGCTCCCACAAGGGGCTAAGGCTAATCGCTTACTGCAGCAGCGAGCGCAGCATCCAGGCGTACTTCTCGTGGGTCTGCAGGCGCTGGGTCAGCAGGTCCTCGGTCGGGGCGTCATCGACGTCGTCGGCCTGGTCGAGTACCTTGCGCGCGGTGCGGCAGACGGCTTCGTTGCCGACCACCAGCTGGCGGACCATCTCGCGCCAGTCGGCGGCGTCGCTCAGGCCCGGTTCCTCCGGGATCGAGCTCAAGCGCACGAACTCGGCGTACGAACCCGGCGCATTGAAGCCCAGCGCGCGGATGCGCTCGGCGATCTCGTCCAGCGCGGTCCACTGCTCGGTGTACTGGGTCTCGAACATCACGTGCAGGGCGTTGAACATCGGGCCCGTCACGTTCCAATGGAAGTTGTGGGTCTTCAGGTACAGGGTGTAGCTGTCGGCCAGGAAGCGCGACAGGCCCTCGGCGATCTTCTTGCGATCGGCCGGCGAGATCCCGATATCGATGGACGGCGCGCTGCTGCCCGGCGCGGGCGAGGCGGCCTGCGCCAGCGGCTTGGCGGCCTTGGTTTTGCTGGTTTTGGTCTTGTCGGACTTGTTCGGCTTGGCCATGGGGGGCTTGTCCTTGTGTGGGATGCGAGAGGGTGGCGAACGGCGCCGGATAGGGTTTTTACGGCATTGCGACGACAATAGGCGCTGTCGCCGCCGATGTGAAATGGTTTGTGCCTAGCGCTGCGATGCAGACGATCTATCGATGAAGAACGAGTCCTCCAAACAATCACCTGCCGACGATGCTAGCGCCACGAACGCTAGCGCCGCGTTACGCCAGGCCCGGCGCGCCATCGACGGCGCGATGAGCCGCGATCGCGGCCGCCTGCACGGGCTGTGGTCGCGTTGGAACGGCAAGCCCGCCGATGCGGCCGCGCGCGAGGCATTCGCGCAGGCCCTGGCGGTGTCGGTGGCGCAGCGCGAGGCGCGCGCCGCGGCCCTGCCCAGCGCGCCGGTGGAGGCCTCGCTGCCGATCGCGGCCGAGGCCGAGCGGATCGTGGCGCTGATTCGCGCGCACCCGGTGGTGGTGATCGCCGGCGAGACCGGTTCGGGCAAGACCACCCAGCTGCCCAAGCTGTGCCTGGCGGCCGGGCGCGGCGCGGCCGGCATGATCGGCTGCACCCAGCCGCGCCGGATCGCCGCGCGCGCGGTGGCGCGGCGCGTGGCCGAGGAGCTGAACACCCCGGTCGGCGGCGCGGTCGGCTACCAGGTACGCTTCAACGAGAACGTCGGCGAGCGCACCGCGATCAAATTCATGACCGACGGCATCCTGCTGGCGGAGATCCAGTCCGACCGCTGGCTGTCGGCCTACGACACCATCCTGATCGACGAGGCCCACGAGCGCAGCCTCAACATCGACTTCCTGCTCGGCTATCTGAAGCAGCTGCTGAAGAAGCGTCCCGACCTCAAGCTGATCGTGACCTCGGCGACCATCGACACCGAGCGTTTCGCCGCCCATTTCGACAATGCGCCCGTGGTCAGCGTGGAGGGCCGCGGCTATCCGGTGACGGTGCGCTATCGTCCTTTGGACGATACGGGAATGGGGAATCGGGAATCGGGAGTCGAAAAACCGAGCCGTCGCGAAGCCGCTGCTACGACTCCCGATGCCCGATTCCCGACTCCCGGCCTTTCAGTCAACGACGGCATCGTCGCCGCCTGCGACGAGATCACCCGCGAGGATCCGCGCGGCGACGTGCTGATCTTCCTGTCCGGCGAACGCGAGATCCGCGACGCCCACCAGGCCCTGGAACGGCGCAAGTACCGCGAAACCGAAGTGCTGCCGCTGTATGCGCGGCTGTCGGTGCGCGATCAGGACCGGGTGTTCAACCCCGGCCCCAAGCGCCGCATCGTGCTGGCCACCAACGTCGCCGAGACTTCGCTGACGGTGCCGCGCATCCGCTACGTGGTCGACCCCGGCCTGGCGCGGGTGAAGCGCTACAGCCCGCGCGGCAAGCTCGACCGCCTGCATATCGAGCCGGTGTCGCAAGCCAGCGCCGACCAGCGCAAGGGCCGCTGTGGCCGCATCAGCGAGGGCACCTGCTACCGGCTCTACAGCGAGGCCGATTTCGAATCGCGGCCGCGCTACACCGATCCGGAAATCCGCCGCGCCGCCCTGGCCGGGGTGATCCTGCGCATGCTTTCGCTGGGCCTGGGCAGCATCGACGGCCGCGTGGGCAAGCGCGCGGGCGATGCCGAAGCCGGCGGCGCGGCGCGCATCATCGAGGACTTCCCGTTCCTGGAGCCGCCCGACAGCCGCGCGATCGCCGACGGCTGGCAGCAGCTGACCGAACTGGGCGCGGTCGACGAGCAGCGCCGCCTGACCGCGGTCGGCCGCAGCATGGCGCGCCTGCCGGTGGACGTGAAACTGGCGCGCATGCTGGTGGCCGCGCAGGCCCACGGCTGCCTGCGCGAGATGATCGCGATCGCCGCCTTTCTCGGCATCCAGGACCCGCGCGAGCGCCCGGCCGATCAGCGCGGCGCGGCCGACGCCGCGCACGCCGAGTTCGCCGATCCGCGTTCGGAGTTCATCGGCATCCTCAAACTGTGGGACGCCTACCAGAACGCGCACGAGGAGCTGACCCAGTCCAAGCTGCGTAGCTGGTGCGAAAAGCACTTCCTGGGTTTCCTGCGCATGCGCGAATGGCGCGAGCTGCATCGCCAGCTCAAGCTGTTGTGCGAGGAACTGGGCTGGGCGAGCGACCGCGCTCACGAGCCATCGGCTCGTGCGGTCGCGAGCGAACGCAGCCGCGACGCCGCGCAGCTGCCGTTACAGCGCCAGGGTCATCGTCAGGGAGGGCAGGCGCGCAAACCCGACGAAGACGCCGCCGGCGGCTACGACGCCTCCGCCTACGCCACCTTGCACCGCGCGCTGCTGGCCGGCCTGCCCAGCCAGATCGGCCAGCGCGGAGACAAGGGCTTTTACGACGGCCCGCGCGGCCGCAAGTTCCAACTGTTCCCGGGGTCGCCGCTGGCCAAGAAGCCGCCGCCGTGGGTGCTGGCCGCGACCTTGCTGGACACCGAGCGGGTGTGGTCGATGACCAACGCCGGGATCGAGCCGGATTGGGCGATCCAGGAGCTGCCGCACCTGCTTGCGCGCCGTTATCACGACCCGCGCTGGGCGCGTTCGCAGGGGCGGGTGGTCGGCAGCGAGCAGATCAGCCTGTTCGGCCTGGTGCTGGCGCCGAAGCGGCCGGTGCACTACGGCGCGCTGTTCCCGGAGGAGAGCCGCGCGATCTTCGCCCGCGATGCCCTGGTCACCGGCGAGATCAACACCCGCGCCGCCTTCCTGCAGCGCAACCTGGCCACGCTTGCGAAGGCGCTGGACGAAGAGGCCAAGCAGCGCCGCGCCGGCCTGGTGGTCGACGAGGAATGGATGGCGCAGTGGTACCTGGACCGCTTGCCCGCGCAGATCCACAACGCGCAGGCCCTGGACGCCTGGTACGCCAAGCTGCCCGCGGCCGAGAAGGCGGCGCTGGAATGGTCCAATGCGGACCTGATGGTCGGCGGCGAGAGCGAGGCCGCGCGGTTCCCGCCTTATCTGCAGCTCGGCAACGCGCGTCTGGCGGTGCGTTATCGCTTCGAGCCGGGCGCGCCCGACGACGGCATGACCCTGGCGGTGCCGCTGCATCTGCTCAACGCGCTGGACCCGGCCCAACTGTCCTGGCTGGCGCCGGGTTTCGTCGCCGACAAGGCGGCAGCGCTGATCAAGTCCTTGCCCAAGACCCTGCGCCGCAATTTCGTGCCGGCGCCGGATTTCGCCAAGGCCTTTCAGCAAGCGCACACCCAGCCCGAGGCCGACGATCTGGCCGGCGCGCTCGCGCGCTTCCTGCGCAAGCTGACCGGCACCGAGGTCGCGGCCACCGACTTCGATCCGAGCGCGATCGAGGCGCATCTGCGCATGAACCTGCGTCTGCTCGATGGCGGCGACGACAAGGGTGGCGGCCGCAAGAGCGAACCGCTGGTGCTGGCCGAGTCGCGCGATCTGGACGAACTGCGCGCGCGCTTCGGCGAGCGCGCCGCGCGCGCATTCGCGGCACGCGCCGCCGACGGCTTGGGCCAGCGCGGTCTGGTCGCGTTCCCGGAGCAGCCGATTCCGGTGTCGGTGCCGGGCGCGGCCGGCGTGCCCGCGTTCCCGGCCCTGCACGACGACGGCGACAGCGTGTCCCTGCGCGTGCACGCCGAGCGCGAGGCCGCGCTGCGCGCGCATCCGGACGGCGTGCGCCGATTGCTGGCGATCGCTTTGGCCGACAAGCTCAAGCAGGCGCGCAAGCAACTGCCGGTATCGCCCAAGACCGGTCTGCTGTACGCGGCGATCGAATCGGCCGCGCCGCGCGCTGACGGCCCGCGCGACAGCGACCGTTTGCGCGACGACCTGGCTGGCGGCGCGCTGCGCTCGCTGCTGGGCGACGACGACGAACTGCAGCAAGTGCGCGATGCGGCCGCGTTCGAGGCGCGCCGCGAGACGGCCGCGCGAAAACTGTTCCCGGAAGCGATGGAGCGCCTGCGTCAGGCCGAAGTCATCCTGGGCGCGGTCGCCGAGGCGCGCGCCAAACTGGAATCGCCGTTGATGGGCTGGGCCAGCGGCAACCTCGACGACATGCGCAAGCAACTGGCGACGCTGACCCCGCCGGGCTTCCTGCGCGAGGTGCCGG
Source organism: Lysobacter sp. Root983 (assembly GCF_001429345.1). NCBI lineage: Bacteria > Pseudomonadati > Pseudomonadota > Gammaproteobacteria > Lysobacterales > Lysobacteraceae > Lysobacter > Lysobacter sp. Root983. Next base: position 172,400 of record NZ_LMJO01000016.1, on the reverse strand, counting down.
CCGAGGCGCTGCGTGAATACCCGCGCTACCTCAAGGCCCTGGCGCTGCGCGGCGAGCGCGCCCTGCGCGACCCGGTGCGCGACCAGGCGCGGATGCTGGAGCTCAAGCCTTTCGCCGACGCCCTGGCGGCCGCGAACGCCGCCGGCACGGCCGGATCGACGGGCTGGCAGGCGCTGCGCTGGGACCTGGAGGAACTGCGGGTGTCGCTGTTCGCGCAGGAGCTGGGCGTGCGCGGCGGGGTGTCGCCTAAGAAGCTGGCGAACCGGTTGGCGCAGTTGCGGAATTAGAGCGCGGCGATCAGGCGTTTTCGCTGTTTGCTATTTGCTATTCGTCGTTTCTTCTGCTTTCGCTTTTGCTCGTCATCCCCGCGTAGGCGGGGATCCAGTGACTTCGGCGCCATGAGGGCATGCGACTTGGCTCGCCCCAAGCGAAAGTCCTGGGCACGCGCCGGCCGCGCTGAGCGCTGTTGAGAATGTGTCGGCGCTCTGGACCGCTGCCTCCGCGGGGGTGAGGTTTCGGCGGAGCCACGCGCTGCGCGCGTGGGCCGAAACCTCACTTGATGCGCTGCACCCGCGCCTTCGGCAGATCCTCGTCTACCTGCAGGAACCAGCGCCCGCTCACGCCCGGCACCACCACGATCTGCGGACCCTGCATCGGTTTTGTCAGCTTCAGCGCGCCCTTGAGCACGCGCCACTGCTGGCCGTTCTCCAGCGCGAACACCGTGCCCGGCGCCCATTCGGACACCGTGCCGACCAAGCGGCTGCGGATCGGACCGTCGGCGGCACCTTCCAGCAGGCCGGCGTCGTCGCGGGCGGGCGCCGCGCTTGCGTATGCCGGCGTGGCTGCGGGCGGCGCGGCCGCGGCCTCGCGTTCGGCATCCTCGCGCAGCAGGCGGTTGAGCAGGGCCAGCTGCGCCGGGGTCAGCGCGTCCAGGCCGGTCTCGCGCAATTGTTCGGGGCTGAGGCGGCGTTCGACCTCGCGGTAGGCGGTCTGCGCGCCGGCCAGAGCGGGCAGCAGAGCGAGCAAGAGCAGCAGGGCGGTGCGGGGGAGACGAAGCATGGATTCGGGCCTGGCGACGGCGGAGTCGGATTCGGGCGGGCCGCCAGCCAGTATGCGGCGATGGCGGGCGGCGCTCAGGCCGCCCACACTATTGCGGTGGCGTGACAGTTTCTTGACACGGGCGAGGGTGGCCAGCGGCCGCGCAGCCGAGACTGCGGGCGTCGTCGTCAGCGTTGCCGTTCGCTCGTCATCTCCGCGAAGGCGGGGTGGGGGCTCGCGAGCCATGCGCTCGGGCTGTAAAGAGCGACCCTGGCGTCGGCGCCATTGGTACGACGCGATTCGTTATTCCGCACCGGCCCGAGCGCATAGCGCTCGGGCGTTCGCGGCTGCGCGAGCCAGTGGCACGCAGGCGCATCCGCTCACACCCGTCTGCGCGGGGGTGGCAGCAATGGCAAGGCCATGCGCTGCGCGCACGGGAGTGCGTTGGCGCTCTGGACCCCCGCCTACGCGGGGGTGACGCAATGGCAAAGCCGTGCGCTGCGCGCACGGGCCATTGCGTCACTTGATGCGCTGGACCTTGGCGCGGGCGTTGTAACCCTGCACCGACAGATACCAGACGTTGCCGATCAGGCCCGGATTGATCTTCACTTCCGGATTGCTGAGCTTCACGCCGGCCAGCGAGGCGTCGTCGGACTGTTGCCAGACCTGGCCGTTGTCGAGCGTGTACTGACGGCCGCGGCCGAAACCGCGGAACTCGCCGCTGATGCGCGAGGCGATCGGGTCGCTGGAACCGCCGAAGTTGAAGAAACCGCGGTGCTCGGTTTCGATCACTTCCTTGGCGCTCTTGGCGGCCTTGGCGCTCTCGTCGCCGATCTTGCGGTTGAGCCAGTCGTTGAGGCGGCCCAGCTCTTCCGCGCTGAGCTTGTCCAGGCCCGCGGCCTTGAACTGCTCGGGCGTCATCTCCTGTTGGATCGGCGGCAGCGATTGGGCGAAAGCCGCAAGCGGTGCCAGCGCGAGCAGGGTGGCGACGATCAGCGGACGGGTGCGGAGCATGTGCTGTTCCTCGGGTCGGTTGGCGGCTAGTGTAGACGCTCCCCCAAACCGCTTCGATCCCGATACGCAATCCGCGATGAACGCATCGCCTTCCGCCCCCGCTCCGGTCCAGACCGCGCTTGCGCACGCCTCGGCGGCGACGATCGCCGGCCCGCTGCGGCAGCGCCTGGACCAGGCCGCGCTGGACCCGGCCGCCGCGCGCGATGCGCTGGACGCACCGCCGGTGGTCGCGGCCACCCTGGACGCGCTGGGCCTGCTCGGCGCCGACGGCGACACCGTCGCGGCCGCGCTGCTGCACGCCTATCCGGGGCTGGCGGCGGCGCTGGGCACGGCGCTGGACAAGCAGTTCCCGGCGGTGGCGGCCCTGCTCGACGGCCAGCGCGCCGCCGCCCAGGTCTGGACCCTGCACGCCGAGCACGGCGGGCGCTCCGGTCACGAAGGCCTGCGCCGGCTGTTGCTGGCGATCGTGCGCGACCTGCGGGTGGTGCCGATCCTGCTCGCGCGCCAGCTCGCGCGCATGCGCAACGCCGACGCCCTGGCGCCGGATGCGCGCCGCGAACTGGCCGCGCTGACTCGCGACATCCACGCCCCGCTGGCCAACCGGCTCGGCATCTGGCAACTGAAATGGGAGTTGGAGGACCTGGCGTTCCGCTATCTGGAACCGCAGACCTACCAGAAGATCGCGCGCCTGCTCGACGAGAAGCGCGGCGACCGCGAGCGCTACATCGAACAGGTCAAACGCACCTTGCGCGGGGCCTTGGCCGCAGCCGGCCTGCAGGGCGCGGAGGTCGCCGGCCGGCCCAAGCACATCTACAGCATCTGGAAGAAGATGCAGCGCAAGGACGTGCCGATCGGCGAGCTCTACGATCTGCGCGCGGTACGGGTCATGGTCGAAGACCTGGCCGCCTGCTACACCGCGCTGGGCGTGGTCCACGCCCAGTGGGCGCCGATCCCCAGCGAGTTCGACGACTACATCGCCCGGCCCAAGCGCAACGACTACCGCTCGCTGCACACCGCCGTGGTCGGGCCGGAAGGCAAGACCCTGGAAGTGCAGATCCGCACCCACGACATGCACCGCCAGGCCGAACTCGGCGTGGCCGCGCATTGGAAGTACAAGGAGGTCGGCAGTCAGGCCGCCGACGCCTCCTTCGACCGCAAGATCGCCTGGATGCGCAAGCTGCTCGACGCCCATGGCGAGGGCGGCCGCGACGGCGGCGACGCGACCCTGGCCGGCGAGCTCGACACCGAGCTGGTCGAGGACCGGGTCTACGTGCTCACCCCCAAGGGCGAGGTGATCGACCTGCCGACCGGGGCGACGCCGCTGGATTTCGCCTATCACGTCCATACCGAGGTTGGGCACCGCTGCCGCGGCGCCAAGGTCGACGGCCGCATCGTGCCGCTGGACCACAAGCTGCGCAGCGGCGACCGGGTCGAGATCCTGACCGCCAAGACAGGTGAACCGCGCCGCGACTGGCTGGTCGCGGCCAACGGCTTCCTCGCCAGCGGACGCTCGCGCGACAAGGTCCGGGCCTGGTTCCACAAGCTCGACCGCGCGCGCAACGAACAGGCCGGGCGCGAGCTGCTGGACAAGGAACTGCGCCGGCTAGGCCTGCTCGGCGCCGACCTGGCGCCCGCGCGCGAACGCTTCAACCTCGGCAACGACGCCGAACTCTACGTGCAGGTCGCGCTGGGCGATCTGGGCCCGCATCAGGTCGGACGCGCCTTGCACGAACACGAGCGCGCGGCGGCTGCGCCAGCGCCGGCGACCGGCACCACCACCCTGGCGCCGGCCCCGCGCCGGCGCCCCAGCAAGAGCACCGACTTCACCGTCGAAGGCGTCGGCAACCTGCTGGTGCAGCTGGCGCGCTGCTGCCAGCCGCTGCCGGGCGAGCCCATCGTCGGCTACCTCACCCGCGGCCGCGGCGTCAGCGTGCACCGGCCCGGTTGCGCCGCGTTCGAGCGCCTGGCCGCAGGCCAGCCGCAGCGCGTACTGCCGGTGGAATGGGGGCGCAAGGGCAGCGGCTACGAGACCGACATCGAAGTACTGGCGCTGGACCGCAAGTGGCTGCTGAAGGAAGTCACCAATCTGATCGCGCAGGGCAACGCCCATGTGGTCAGCATCCGCAGCGACGTCGAACGCAGCGGCGCGCGGGTGCGCCTGCGTCTGCGCCTGCGCGTGGCCGACTACGGCCAGCTCTCGACCCTGCTGGGCAAGCTGTCCTCGCTGCCCGGCGTGGAGCAGGCGCAGCGCTGCTGAGGCGCGTCCGGCGCCTCGCCATCCCGCGCCCGCCGCCACCGTCACTCAGACGCAGCCGCGACGGGGCTATGCTTCGGCCGTGACGTCAGAACGCCCGCCCCGCAACGACCGCAACCCGCCGCCCGGCGCGCGCACGCCGGCCACCGCGCCGGCGCGGATCGAGCCCGAATTCGGGCCTTGGAACGAGCTGCGTTTCGATCGCCGCGAACGCCCACAGCGGGCGCCGGCTGCGCGGCCCTGGTTCGGCTGGGGTGCGGCGGGGTTGGTGATGCTGGTCCTGCTCGCGCTGGTGCTGTTGCGCCGGCCGCTGTCGGACCGGTTGTGGCCGGATTCGCGCCTGCAGCAACTGCGCAGCGACGCCGCCCAGGCCCTGCGCGAAGGCCGCCTGAGTTCCGCCGACGGCCGCGGCGCGCGCCAACTCTATGAGGCCGCGTTGGCCCTGGACCCGGACCGCGACGAAGCGCGCGCCGGCCTGACCCAGGTCGGCCAGGCCGCGCTGGCGCAGGCCGAACGCGCGATCGCGCAGCGCCGCTACGCCGATGCCCACACCGCCCTGACCCTGGCCGCCGAACTGGCGGTGCCGCGTGCGCAGGCCGAAGCGCTGGAGCGGCGCCTGCGCGCGCGCGAAGCCGCCGACGCCGGCCTGGACCAGTTGCTCGCGCAGGCCGCCAGCGCGCGCGCGGCCGGCCACCTCGACGACGGCGACAACGCCGCGCTGCCGCTGTACCAGCGAGTGCTGGCGCTGCAACCCGAGCGCGTCGAGGCCCTGGAAGGCCGCGAGGACACCCTGGCCGATCTGTTGCAGCAGGGGCGCCAGGCCCTGGCCCACGGCGACCTGCTGGCCGGCGCCGCGCGCATCCGCCGCGTCCAGGTCGCCGACGCCGGCCACAGCGAACTGCCCGACGCGCTGACCGACCTCGCGCGCCGCGCCGATGCCGGCCGCGGCGAGGCCGAGCGCGCGCTGCGCCGCGGCCGTTTGCCAGAGGCTGCCGCAGGCTATCGCGAGATCCTGATGGCGCTGCCCGACGACGCCGCGGCCCAGCGCGGCCTGAGCGCGGTCGCGACGGCATACGCGCAACGCAGCGAACGCCTGGCCGCGGATTTCCGTTTCGACGAGGCGGCCGCCGCACTGCGCGAGGCCGACGCGATCGCGCCGGCGACCGCGGCGGTGAGCGAGGCGCGCCAGCACCTGGAACGCGCGCGCCAGTCGCGCAAACGCCTGGGCGGCGAGCTGCCGCTCGCGCAGCGCCAGCAGCGTCTGCACCGCCTGCTCGACGAGGCCGCGGCCGCCGAGGCGCGCGGCGAACTGCTGGCGCCGCCCGGCGACAGCGCCTACGACAAGCTGCGCGCGGCGCAGGCGATCGCGCCGCAGGATCCCAAAGTGCGCGCCGCCGCCGCCCGCCTGCTGCCGGCAGCGCGGCGCTGTTTCGAGGATGAATTGCGCGGCAATCGCCTCAGCCGCGCCGGCGAATGCCTGGACGCGCGCCGCGCGCTGGAAGGCGAGGGCGCGGCGCTGGGCGATGCGCGCCGACGCCTGGCCCAGCGCTGGATCGCGGTCGGCGACGAGCGCCTGGGCGCGGGCGAGTTGCGCGCGGCGCAATCGGCGCTGGACGCGGCGCGCCGCTTGGACCCGGGGGCGGCGGGTCTGGAAGATTTCGCCAAGCGCGTGCGCGCGGCTGCGCCTGGGGCGAACTGAGCGCGGCACGGCTTTGCTTTCGTCGGCTTGTCACGAAAGTCAAAGATTCCGCCTGCTGCGCAGCCGAGCTACTTTCTCTTGATCCTAGAGCTCCCTCCTTTGAAAAAGGGTGAAGCCGTGTGTTTACGAACCGCAGGCTCGTGCACGGCTGAACGCTAGCAAGCTCTTGCTCTTAGCTCCCTCCTTTGGAAAAGGAGGGCTGGGGAGGATTTGCTTTGGCTTTGCTCTCGTCTCTTCTTGACGGAAGTCAAAGGCTTCCGCCTGCTGCGCATGCGGGTCACTTTCTCTTGCTAGCCCAAGAGTCCGTCTGGATTCCCTTCGGTCAAAAGTAACCAAAGAGAAGGGCTAGCGGCGTGACCAACCCTCCCCTGCGAGTTCGAGGCTTTCGCCGGGATTTTTCGAATGGACATCCCTGTCCATTCGAAAAACGGCGCGCGTCCTGCGCGCCGCCCTTCGGGTCTACGGTTGGTCGTGTGGGTGCGTTGCTTTTGGACTTCAATGCTGCGGCAACGGCAACGGCAACGGCAACGGCAACGGCAACGGCAACGGCAACGGCAATGGCAAGAGCAACTGCACGCACCATGCCGGTCGTAGGATGTGGTGAGCCGTAGGCGAACCGCATCGTTCGCGCGGTGTCGCAGGGCGTCGAGAAATCGGCTTGCGATCTGGCCACGATCGCCGCAACGCGGCGGTGCGTGCGAGGCCGAGGCGTGTGTGCGGCTGTGCCCGGAGGAGAACGCTGTCGCTCACTCCTCACTCCTCACTCCTCACTCCTCACTCCTCCAAACTCACTCCTGCCTCAAAAGCACCCTGCGCACCACTTCGCGCGCGGCGTCGAGGGAGAAATGCGTTTCGACGTTGCGCAGCCCGTTCTCCGACAGCCGCTGCCACAGCGCCGGGTCGCGGTACAGGCGCAGCACCGCCTGCGCGTAACCGGCGGCGTCGTCGGCGACCAGCGCGTCTTCGCCGTCGCGCAGGTGCATGCCTTCGACCGCGCAGCGCGTGGCCACCACCGGCTGGCCGTGGGCCATGCTCAGGTTGACCTTGCCCTTGACGCCGGCGCCGTAGCGCAGCGGCGCCACCGCGATGCGCGCGCCGTCCATGTACGGGTCCAGGTCGGGTACGTGGCCGAGGATCTCGATGCCGGGCTGGGCCGCGAGCGCGGCGATCTCCGGCGGCGCGTCGGCGCCGATGCAATGGAAGCGCAGCTCCGGCAGCTCGGCGCGGATCAGCGGGAACACCTCGGTCGCGAACCAGCGCACCGCGTCCACGTTCGGCGGATGGCGGAAGCCGCCGACGAAGACCAGGTCGCGGCGCTGTTCGAACGCGCGGCCGGCGCCGGCGACGCGGTGCAGGTTGGACAGGATGTCGACCCGCGCCTGCGGCGCATCCTGGGCCAACAAACTGCGCTCCACCTCGCTGACCACGAAGGTCGCGTCGGAGCGCGCGATTATGTCGAGCTCCAGCTTGCGCGTAGCCTCGGCCGCACGCGCCAGCGCCGGGTCGCCGGCGACCTCGGCGCCGCGGCGCTCGCGCAGGTAGTGCAGGTCGACGGTGTCGAACACCAGCCGCGCCTGCGGTGCGTACTTGCGCAGCAGCGGCAGCAATTCGCGCAGCACATAGTGGCGGCAGACCATGACGGTGTCGAAGCGCGGGCCGTGTTCGCGCAGCCAGCCCGGCGCGCGCTGCGCGTACGGCGCATGCCAGACCTCCACGCCCATGCGCTGCAGGTCTTCGGTGTAGCGGCCGTCGTTGGCGCGGTTGGCCGGCAGGAACACCACCTGCGCGCCCTCCTCCAGCAACAGGCGCATCAGATTGACCAGGCGCAGCGAACCCGAATCGCGGTCCGGCTGCGGCACCAGCGCGTCCACGATCAGCACGCAGCGGCGCCCGCGCGCGTACGCGGCGCGTTCGGCCGGCGTGTTCGCCGGCCATTGCGCGTCGAGCGTCTCGCGCCACTTTTCCGCGAACACGCCGCGGTTGCGCACCTGGTAGGCCTTCACGCCCGAACCGGTGTCGGTGCCGGCGGTGATGCCTTCGCAATGCACCACCCGCGACTTGGGCTGGTAGACCACGCGCAGCCCGGCCGCGCGCACCGCGAAGGCCAGGTCGGTGTCTTCGTAATAGGCCGGCGCGTAGCGCGTGTCGAAACGGCCCAGGCGCTCGAACAGCGCGGTCGGCAGCGCGATCGCCGCGCCCGAGCAATAGTCGGCGTCGCGCAGGAAGGCGTAGCGCGGATGGTCGGGGGCGTCGAAGCGGCCGTAGTTCCAGCCGCTGGCGTCGGCGAACACGATGCCGCCGGCTTCCTGCAGGCGGCCGTCCGGGTAAACCAGCTGGGCGCCAACCAGGCCGACGTTCGGCTGTTCGTCGAAGGTCGCCAGCAGCACGTCCAGCCAGCCCGGCTGCGGGATGGTGTCGTTGTTGAGGAAGACCACGTACTCGCCGCGCGCCATCGCCGCGCCGTCGTTGCAGGCGGCGATGAAACCGCCGTTACGGGCGCGGCGGTGGTAGCGCAGGCCTTCGACCTGGCGCAGCGAGGCCTCGGTGGCGTCGGAACTGCCGTCGTCGACCACGATCACTTCGAACGCCGCCTCGGGCGGGCGCGCGGCCAGCGCGCGCAGGCAGGCCAGGGTATGGGCGAACTGGTTATAGACCGGGATCACCACGCTGGCGCGCGGCTGCGGCGAGGTCGGCAGCGCGAATGGCGCGAACGGCTGTTCCTGCGGCAGCCACAAGGCCGCGCGCTGGGCGTCGGGCACGCGCCGGAACTGCCGGAGCACGCGTTGCCAGGAGGCGGCGAGACCGCGGGTACGCAGGCTGATCAGGCCGCGTCGCGCCAGGCCCGTTCCCCGGTCCAACATAAACCGAAGATCGGTCCAACTCATCGCCATCGAACGCTCGCCATTGCTGAAGGGATTCCCTAATACGGATACGGTGGCCGGGCCCGCCGCGCGGCGGCGCCGGCCGGCTGCGTTAGACTCGATGGCTACGAGGGCGCAGCCCTGTCATTGTCCCATGCCGTGGCCCGAATCGATTACGACGAAGACGACAGCTCCGACGACGCCCGCACGCACGACGGCGCCGCCCCGACGTGGAAACGGCGCCTGGTGACCTGGGCCCTGGCCGCGATCGGCCTGGGGCTGGGTTTCCTGATCCCGTATACGCTCTACCTCAATCACGAGGTCGGGCAGCGCTTCGGCCAGCTGCGCTGGCAGATCCCCACACGCGTTTACGCCCGTCCGCTGGAACTGACTCCCGGCTTAACCCTGGATGCGACCACGCTCAAGACCGAGCTGGACGCCTCGGCCTACCGCGACGACGGCGCCGGCGCGCGCACCGGCACCTACGCCCGCGAGGGCGGGCGCTGGACCATCTCCAGCCGCGGCTACAACGACGTCGACGGCGCGGTCGCCGGGCGCCGGATCGAAGTGGTGCTGTCGGGCGGCCGCGTGGCCAGCCTGCGCGAGGCCGGCAACAAGAAATCGCTGAAGGTCGCGCGCCTGGATCCGGCCCGCATCGCCACCTTGTATGGACAGAAGCAGGAAGAGCGCCGCCTGGTCCGGATCGAGGACGTGCCCGAGCTGCTGGTCACCGGCCTGCAGGCGGTCGAGGACCGAGATTTCAACAGCCACTTCGGCATCGACATCTCCGGCATGATCCGCGCGGCCTTCAAGACCGCGACCGGCACCCGCCAGGGCGCCAGCACGCTGACCCAGCAGCTCGCGCGTAGCGGCCTGCTCGGCATCGGCCAGGAGCAGACCCCGACCCGCAAGGCCAAGGAAATCCTGTACGCGCTGCTGATCGAGGCGCGCTACGACAAACGCACCATCCTGGAGGCCTACTTCAACCAGGTCTATCTGGGTCAGCGCGGTTCGCAGGCGATCCACGGCGTCGCCGCCGGCGCCGAGTTCTGGTTCGGCCGCGACCTGCGCGATCTCAGCACCGAGCAGATCGCGCTGCTGATCGGCATCGTCAAGGGCCCGTCCTACTACGATCCGCGCCGCAACCCCGCGCGCGCGCTGGACCGGCGCAACTTCGTGCTCGGCGAGATGCACGAGACCCAGCTGATCGACGACGCCGAGTACCAGCGTGCGCTGAAGACCCCGCTGGGCATCACCAAGACGCCGGGCAGCACCGCCGCCAACCGCTTCCCGGCCTATGTCGACCTGATCCGCCGCCAGCTCGCGCGCGACTATCCGGCCGACGCGCTGGCCGGCGCCGGCTTGAGCGTGATGAGCGGCATGGCGCCGTCGGCCCAGGCCCAGGCCGAAGGCGCGGTCGCGCGCACGCTCAAGAGCCTGGACAACAAGCGCCGCCCGCCGCTGCAGGCTGGCCTGGTGGTCACCGACGTGCACAACGGCGAAGTGGTGGCCGTGGTCGGCAGCCGCGACGTCGCCCAGCACGGTTTCAACCGCGCGGTCGAGGCGCAGCGGCCGGTCGGCTCGCTGCTCAAGCCCTTCGTGTACCTGCTCGCGCTGGCCCAACCGGGTAAGTACTCGCTGGCCAGCTACGTCGACGATTCGCCGGTCACCGTCACCCTGGGCAAGGGCAAGCGCTGGAACCCGGGCAACTCCGACGGCCGCAGCCACGGCACGGTGCGTCTGGTCGACGCCCTGGCGCAGTCCTACAACCAGGCCACGGTGCGCGTGGGCATGCAGGTCGCGCCCGAGCGCGTGGCCGGCCTGATCAAGACCCTGGCCGGCATCGAGGCCGATCCGAATCCCTCGCTGATCCTGGGCGCGGTCGATCAAAGCCCGTACGCGATGGCGCAGCTGTACCAGTTCCTCGCCTCCGGCGGCGAGATCCAGCCGCTGCACGCGGTGCGCGGCGTGCTGGATGCCAACGGCAAGGCGGTCAACCGTTACGACAAGGAGCCGGCGCCGGCCCAGGAAGGCGACGCCATCGCGGCGCGTCTGATCACCATCGCGCTGCAGCAGGCGGTGTCCAGCGGCACCGGCCGCCAGCTCGTCAACGACGGGCTCGGCCGCCTGTCGCCGGCCGGCAAGACCGGCACCAGCAACGACGGCCGCGACAGCTGGTTCGCCGGCTGGACCGGCGATCATCTGGCGGTGATCTGGGTCGGCAACGACCAGAACAAGGAGACCGGCCTGTACGGCGCGACCGGCGCGATGCGGGTGTGGTCGTCGATCTTCTCGCGCCTGCCCAGCGCGCCGCTGCAGGTCGGCGACAAGGGCATCGACTGGCAGTTCATCGTCAACCAGAACACCACCGACCCGGGCTGCGCCAGCGCGCGCCGCTTCGCCTTCGTCGCCGGTTTCGCCCCCGACTACGCGCCGTGTCCGATGCCGCAGGCCGAGCCGGAGTCCGAAGGCGGCGGCTGGCGCGACTGGTTCGGTATCGGCAAGCGCGACGACGAAGAGGCGCCGGCCGAGCCGGCGCCGGAGCAGCAGGAGCAGTGAAGTGGGTATGAGGTTCCGTTCCAGCGTGCTGTGGGTCCTGAGCGCCGCGTGCGCGGCCTGCAGCACGGCCCCGCAGGCGCCGCCGCAACCGCCCTACGACGCCGAAGCCGCGGTCGCCGCGATCCGCAAGTCGGCCGTGGCCGCGCGCGAGCTCGACGTGCAGCCCCTGCGCGATAATCGCGTCGAGGACCTGCGCCAGAGCGCGAGCGCGCTGGAGAAGCAGCGCAAGTACGCCGAATCCGCCGCCGCGCTGGACCAGGCACTGGCGATCAACGCCAGCGACCCGGCCCTGCTGCAGGAGCGCGCCGAAGCGGCGCTGCTGCTGCGCAAGCTCGACGACGCCGAACGCTACGCCAAGCAGGCCTACGATGGCGGTTCCAAGGTCGGCCCGCTGTGCCGCCGACACTGGAGCACGATCGCGGCGGTGCGCCAGTCGCGTCTGGACGTGTTGAAGACCACGCCGGTCTACAAGGAGGAGTTCGACGCCGTGCTGGCGCGCATCTCCCAGGCCGGCCGTGACGTCGCCGCCGCGCGCGCGCAGGCCGATGCCTGCACCGTTTCCGCGCCGCCGCGGTATTGAAGGCGATGGGGTGGGCGTGATGGAACCTGGCCGCCTCGGCGTCGCCAGCCGCGCCGCGTTGAGCGAAGGTGGCGACCTTGCGCGCAGCATCGCCGCGTTCGCGCCGCGCCCGGCCCAGCAGGAGCTGTCGGCGGCGATCGCCGACGCGTTCGAATCGCGCGGCACCCTGTTGGCCGAGGCCGGCACCGGCACCGGCAAGACCTATGCCTACCTGGTGCCGGCGCTGTTGTCGGGTCTCAAGACCATCGTCTCCACCGGCACCCGCGCGCTCCAGGATCAGCTCTATCACCGCGACCTGCCGCGCGTGCGCGACGCGCTCGGCGTCGGCCTCAAGACCGCCTTGCTCAAGGGCCGCGCGAACTACCTGTGCCTCTACCGCCTGAAGCAGGCCCAGGGCGAGCCGCGCTTCGGCAGCCGTGAGCTGGCCGCGCAGTTCCAGCGCATCGTGTCCTGGGCCGGGCGCACGCGCATGGGCGATCTGGCCGAACTCGAGGCCCTGCCCGAGGATTCGCCGCTGCTGCCGATGGTCACCTCGACCGCGGAGAACTGCCTGGGCAGCGAGTGCCCGATGTTCGGCGACTGCTTCGTGGTGCAGGCGCGCCAGCGCGCCCAGGCCGCCGATGTGGTGGTGGTCAACCATCATCTGTTGCTGGCCGACCTGGCCCTGAAGCAGGAGGGCTTCGGCGAAATCCTGCCGGGCGCGCAGGCCTTCGTGGTCGACGAGGCGCATCAGCTGCCCGACCTGGCCGCGCAGTTCTTCGGCGAGGCGCTGAGCGCGCGCCCGCTGGTCGAGCTGGCGCGCGACGCCCTGGCCGAGTGCAAGCATTCGCCGGGCTCGCTGGCGGTCATGCAGGGGCCGGCGCGCGACCTGGAACAGGCCGTGCGCGCGCTGCGCGCGGCGATGGACGAATTGCCGGTGCGCGCGACCCGCAAGCGCGCCGCCGAGCTGCCCGCGGTCGAGTACGCCTTCGACGTGCTGGCCGCCTCCCTGCAGCAGATCCAGACCGCGCTGGCCCCGCTGCGCGAGGCCGCCCCCGGTTTCGACGGCTGCCACGCGCGCGCCAAGGAATTCGAATCGCGCCTGCGCCGCTGGCGCGGCGAACCGCGCCGCCATGGCGAGGCCGACGACATCGTCGATGAGGACGGCGACGACTTCGAAGTGCGCATGCCGCTACCGACGAGCGTGGACGACGAAGGTTTCGGCGAGGAGCCGACGCCGCCGCAGGCCGAAGCCAGCGTGCTGTGGTACGAACTGACCGCGCGCGGCTTCCGCCTCAGCCGCACCCCGCTGGATGTGGCCGGTCCGCTCGCCGAGCACCGCGAACGCTCGCGCGCGTCCTGGGTGTTCACCTCGGCCACGCTTGCGGTCGGCGGCCAGTTCCAGCATTACGCGCACAAGCTCGGCCTGGTCGAACCGCAGACCCTGTTGGCGCCCAGCCCCTTCGATTGGGAGCGCCAGGCGCTGTGCTATCTGCCGCGCGGGCTGCCCGATCCGATGGTGCGCCACTACAACGAAAGCCTGGTCGACAAGCTGCGGCCGGTGCTGGAAGCCTCCGGCGGCCGCGCCTTCGTGCTGTTCGCCTCGCACCGCGCCCTGCGCGAGGCCGCCGAGCTGCTGCGCGGCGGGCCCTGGCCGCTGTTCGTGCAGGGCGAGGCGCCGCGGCCGGTGCTGCTGGAGCGCTTCCGCGCCTCCGGCAACGGCGTGCTGCTGGGCGCGGCCAGTTTCCGCGAAGGCGTGGACGTGGCCGGCGAGGCGCTGAGCGTGGTGGTGATCGACAAGCTGCCGTTCGCCGCGCCGGACGACCCGGTGTTCGAAGCGCGCCTGGACGCGATCCGGCGCAGCGGCGGCAACCCCTTCCGCGACGAGCAGCTGCCGCAGGCGGTGATCGCGCTCAAGCAGGGCGCCGGTCGCCTGATCCGCACCGAGACCGACCGCGGCGTACTGGTGCTGTGCGACCCGCGCCTGCAGTCCAAGAGCTACGGCCGGGTGTTCATGGAGTCGCTGCCGCCGTTGCCGCGCACCCGCGAGATCGCCGATGTGGCCGCGTTCTTCGCCCCGGGCGCCGATGCGGCGCGCGACGAATCGCTAGAATCCGGACCGGACCCCAGCCAGGAGCAGGACCATGACTGACACCGATCAGGGCCGCAAGCCGCGCGTGCACGGGCTGGGCGGCGTGTTCTTCAAGGCCCAGGACCCGGCCGCGCTGTCGCAGTGGTACGCGCGCCACCTCGGCATCGACGCCCAGGACTGGGGCGGCGCGCTGATGTTCTGGAACCGCGCCGACACCGGCGAGAGCGCCTGCACGGTGTGGTCGCCGTTCAAGGCCGACACTCAGTACTTCCAGCCCAGCGACAAGCCCTACATGCTGAACTACCGCGTCGACGACCTCGCCGGCACCCTGGCCGCGTTGCGCGCCGAGGGCTGCCAGGTGCTGGACCGTTACGAGGAAAGCGAGCAGGGCAAGTTCGGCTACGTGGTCGATCCGGAAGGTGCGCTGATCGAGTTGTGGCAGCCCGCGCCCGACGACGCCTCGACCGCGCCGCCGGCCTGAGATCCGCATGAGCCACGCCGCATGAAATTGCTCGCCTTCGAAACCGCGACCGAAGCCTGTTCGGTCGCGCTGTGGATCGACGGCGAACTGCGCCAGCGCCACGAGCTGGCGCCGCGCCGTCACGCCGAACTGTCCCTGCCCTGGGCCGAGCAGTTGCTGGCCGAAGCCGGGATCCGCAAGTCGCAGCTGGACGCGATCGCGCTGGGCCGCGGCCCGGGCGCGTTCACCGGCGTGCGCCTGGCGATCGCGATCGGGCAGGGCATCGCGTTGGCGTTGGACCGCCCGATCGTGGCGGTGTCGACCCTCGCGGCCCTGGCCCTGGGCGCCCGCACCGCACCGTGCGCGATCGACATGATTCGCGCTCCGCTTGCCGACGCGAGCATCGTCGAGCCCCAGCGCGTCCTGGCTTGCATCGACGCGCGCATGGGCGAGGTCTACACCGGCGCCTTCGAGTTGCGCGACGGCGACGCGTTCGCGCTGGACGCCGAGGCCGTGCTCGCGCCCGAAGCCGCCGCACTGCCCGACGACCGCGACGGCTGGCTGGGCGTGGGCACCGGCTTCGGCGCTGCCGACGGTGCGCTGGCGCGGCATCTCGGCACGCGCTTCTTGGCGATCGACGCCGGCGCCCTGCCGACCGCCGCCGACGTGGCGCGGCTCGCGGTCGCCGCCTACGCGCGCGGCGAAGCGCTGGCGCCGGAACGCGTTGAGCCCGCCTATCTGCGCAACAACGTTGCGTTGACGATCGAGCAGCAACGCGCGCTGCGCGCCAGTCGCTGATCGCGGTCGTCGCAAGAACGATGGATAAGTCCGAGTTTGCCGCGCTCATCCGGCTGCCTCGCCAGTGGCTGGATCTGGACCTGTATCCCGACGAGTTTTTCCAAGCGCAGCTGCAGCTTTTCCTCGAAGATGGCGGCGCCGCGCAAGACGATACCGGCGATGGAATTCCCGGCGCCGAGCACTATCGCAATGGCCTGTACTGGCACTGGATCAAACGCCCGGGCGAATGCGATCGGGCGCTGATCGAACGTCTGATCGCCTTGGATCCGTGCGAGATTTTGAGCCGTCATCTGCTGAAGCAACTGCGCGGCGCTTGAGCGCGCTCTGCCGGTGTTCCAGTCGCCTACCCACCCATCGGTCGCCCTGACCTCCGGCCTAGGCGCGCGGGAACTCCGACGATTGCACGTCGGTCACTAGCTTCGCCCTTAAGGAGAAGCGCGATGGCGAACAAAGACAAACCTTCCGGCCTGCGCGGCTGGATGCGCGGCGAAGGCCGGTCCCTATTGCTGATGTTGGTGTTGCTGACGGTGGCGCGCACCTCGTTCGCCAATCACTACGTGGTGCCCAGCGGCTCGATGGAGCACACCCTGATGCCGGGCGATCGGGTCGCGGTCGATATGTCGGCCTACGGCCTGAGGATTCCGTTCACCGAGACCGCCCTGCTGGCGCGCGGCGAGCCGCAACGCGGCGATGTGGTGGTGTTCAAGTCGCCGGCCGACGGCACCCGTCTGATCAAGCGCGTGGTCGCGGTCGGCGGCGACCGGGTCAGCGTGATCGACGGGCATCTGGCGATCGACGGCGCGCCGATGGCCTCGGCGAGCGAGCCGCGGGTCGAACGGTTCGGCGCTCATCGCGCGCTGCTGAATCTGGATGCCGGCGGCGGCCCCGACGTCCTCGACGCAATCATTCCGCCGGGCCAGGTGCTGGTGATGGGCGATCACCGCGGCAACAGCCAGGACGGCCGCTACTTCGGTCTGGTGCCGGCGAAATCGCTGTACGCCAAGGCGCTGGGCGTGTATTGGCGCAGCGGCGAAGGGCCGGTCTGGAAGTCGCTGTGAGGTAGTCCGAGCGCAGGCGCCTACTGGGCCGGCTCTTGCGGCGATCGCTGGCTCACTCGTCCACCAGCGCCCCGTCCGGCAGGAACTGCCAGGTCCGGGTCACATGCAGGATGTCGGGGTCTTCGTCGGTGTGCGGCAGCGGCGGGTAGGGCTCGGCCAGGCGGGCGATGCGCAGCGCTGAGGCGTCGAGCAAGGGGATGCCGCTGGACTGGACGATGTCGGCGCGCTCGACGCTGCCGTTGCGGCGCACCGCCACGCTGATCACGACCTGGCCCTGCAGGCGGCGCCGGCGCGCCTCGTCGGGGTAATTGAGGTTGCCGACGCGCTCGACCCGGTCGACCCAGCCGCGCAGATAGCCGGCCCAGGCGTATTCCTGGGTGCTGGCGGACACGAACTTGCGCTTGGGCCGCTTGGCGTAGCGCTCCGAGCGCAGATGGATCTCGGCCGCCAGGCGTGCCATGCGGATGTCGCGGTCGATTTTTTCCGGGCCCACCGGCAGCGGTCGTTCGCTGGGCGGGGTGGTGGCCTGGGCGCGCGCGGCCACGAATTCGCCGCGCGCGGAGCTGATCACCCGCGCCTGCGGCGGCGGGGCCGGCGCCGGCGACTGCGCCTGCAGGGCGCGCGCGGCCACCCCGGGCTCGGGCTGCGGGGCCGGACCGGACTGGTTCTCGCGCGGGCGGCTGCTTTTGTCGTGCTCGCCGCCGCCCTGGTTGTTGGCCTGGGCCATGAAATCGGCCTGCTTGGGCGTGAGCGCGGTCGAGGTCTGGGTCAGGATCACGTCCAGGGTCGGCATCACCGGCGCGGCCTGCTCCAGGGCATAGCCCACGCCGAGCACGAATACGCCGTGGATCAGCAGGGACAGCACCATGGTCGCGCTGAAGCGGCCTTCGCCATCCAGGCCGGCACCGCCGGGGGCAGGGGCCGCCGCCGCGCTCATGCCGCCTGCGCCGCCCGGGCTTCGATGGCGTCGAACAGGCTGCCTGCGATGTTCAGGCCGAACTGGGCATCGAGCTCGCGGATGCAGGTCGGGCTGGTCACGTTGACCTCGGTCAGGTAGTCGCCGATCACGTCCAGGCCCACGAACAGCATGCCGCGGCGTTGCAGCTCCGGCCCGACCTGGGCGGCGATCCAGCGGTCGCGCTCGCTCAGCGGGCGGCCTTCGCCGCGGCCGCCGGCGGCCAGATTGCCGCGGAACTCGTCGCCCTGCGGGATCCGCGCCAGGCAGTAGTCCACCGCCACGCCGTCGACCAGCAGGATGCGCTTATCGCCCTGGGCGATCTCCGGCAGATAGCGCTGGGCCAGGGCCAGGCCGTGGTCGCCGGTCAGGGTCTCCAGGATCACGTTGAGATTGGCCTCGCCCGCGCGGGCGCGGAAGATCGAGCGCCCGCCCATGCCGTCCAGCGGCTTGAGCACCGCTTCGCCGTGCTCCTGCACGAAGGCCTTGAGCACGGCCGGGTCGCGGCTGACCACGGTCGGCGGGCAGCACTGCGGGAACAGCAGGGCGGCCAGCTTCTCGTTGTAGTCGCGCAGGCCCTGGGGGTCGTTCACGACCAGGGCGCCGGCGTTCTGGGCCACGCTCAGGATCTGGGTGTCGTGCAGGTAGTTGGCGTCGACCGGCGGGTCCTTGCGCATCAGCAGCACATGGCCGCGGCCCAGTACGAGTTGTGACCACGGCCCCAGTTCGTACCAGCCCTTGGGGTCCTCGCGCACGCTCAGCGGGGCGACCGTGGCCAGGGCGTCGCCGTCGCGCAAACTCAGCGCACCGGGGCGCACATAGTGCAGTCGGTGGCCACGCCGCTGCGCTTCCAGCAGCATCGCGAACGTGGAGTCTTTGGCGATCTTGATCGACCCGATCGGGTCCATCACGACGACGATATCGAGCGGCATGGGCGATTCGTACCTGGAAATGTGCGCGATGGTAGCAGGCGGGTCATCGATATCTGCCATCATGTAGCGTCAGGATTGGTCCTTGCCGGGCCCTTTCTGACTCGTCGGGTCGGCCTTCGCCGGATTCCCGACGGGACCGACCCAATTCGTGCGCATGCTCGGACGCGACGGGCCCTCGCGCCAGCCGCAGCCTCAGGGCCCGGCGGGCGCCATGGTCCACGCGTTCAGCTTTATTGCTGGGAAAACGCGTGCTTGACAGCATGCGCGCGGCTTGGAATAAAGGCATCTTCGCGACGCGCCGGGGATTGCGCGGCGTTTCGCTCCGGGGGATACAAAGAATGCTCGATGAGGCTCGTAACGGCAGCCTCGACGGTTTGAAGGTCATGGTGATCGATGACTCCAAGACCATCCGTCGTACCGCCGAGACGCTGTTGAAACGCGAAGGTTGTGAGGTGGTCACGGCCACGGACGGATTCGAAGCACTGGCGAAGATCGCCGACCAGCATCCACAAATCATCTTCGTGGATATCATGATGCCGCGTTTGGACGGCTATCAAACCTGCGCGCTGATCAAGAACAATCAGTTGTTCAAGAGCACGCCGGTGATCATGCTGTCCTCCAAGGACGGTCTGTTCGATAAGGCGAGAGGACGCATCGTCGGTTCGGAGCAGTACCTCACCAAACCATTTACGCGCGAGGAACTCCTCGACGCGATTCGCAAGCACGTACACGCCTGACCGGGGGGTAGGGCAATCACATGGCACGCATTCTTCTGATCGAGGACTCGCCGACCGATACGGCGGTCCTGACCCAGCTGCTGGAGCGCAACGGACACCAGGTGTTCGCGTCCGGCAGCGCCGAGGACGGAATCGAGGCGTGCAAGCGCGAATTGCCCGATCTGGTGCTGATGGACGTGGTGCTGCCGGGCATGAATGGGTTTCAGGCGACTCGCGCGTTGTCGCGCGACGCCGCGACCAGCGCCATCCCGGTGCTCATCGTGAGCACCAAGGGCATGGACACCGACAAGGCCTGGGGCATGCGCCAGGGCGCCAAGGACTACATCGTCAAGCCGCCGCGCGAAGATGAGCTCATCGCGCGCATCAGCGCGTTGCTCGGCGGCTGACGCCATCAGGTACGGTCTATGAACACGCAGTCGCCGTTCGATGTGCTGGTCGATTACGAGCGCCGCAGCTTGGCGCACGTGGTCGGCTTGCCCGAGCAGCTCGATGCGCCGGGCCTCTGGCGCGGCGTCGGTTACCGCATCGGCGATCGCCGCCTGGCCTCGGGTTTCGACGAGGTGGTGGAAATCCTGCCGCTGCCGCAGGTCACCGCGGTCCCCGGCGCGCAGCCGTGGATGCTGGGCCTGGCCAACGTGCGCGGCAACCTGCTGCCGGTGGTCGACCTCAAGCAATTCCTCGAAGGCACCCGTACCGTGCTGCACGAAAGTCAGCGCGTGCTGCTGGTGCGCCAGCCCGGCGGCGACGTCGCGGTGCTGATCGACGAGCTTTACGGCCAGCGCAGCTTCAACGACCAGCAACTGGTCGCGGCCGACGAGATCGCGCTGGAGCGCATGGCCGAAGGCCGCTACGCCAATTTCATCGACCGGGCCTACCGCCTGGCCGATCACCCGTGGGGGATCTTCAGCCTGGAACGGCTGGCCCGCACGCCCGAGTTCCGTCAGGCCGCGGCCTGACGGGCCCCGGTCCGGACCTTTACGCATTGCCCTGGCAACACCGCTGCACCCCGAACCGCTCCCCCGCCCAAACCATCAAATCCGCATAAGCAACACTTTCTGAGGTCGAACATGAGCACTGTGATGGACAACGTGGCCGGCAAGGGCCGCAACCTGGGCGTCAACACCTGGCTGATCATCCTGGGCATCTCGGTGACGGTGTTCGGCTTGAACACGGGCTACGCGACCTGGAAGGCGGCGCGGCTGGGCGGCGCCAGCACCGCGGCTTCGCAGCTGCAGGTGAACTCGCAGAGACTCGCGGTGCAGGGGCGTGAAGCGGTCGGCGGCGCCAAGGAGGCCTTCGCGGCGTTCAAGGCCACCAAGACCAAGATCGACGGCGACATCAAGCAGCTCAACGACGTCTACGGCGGCACCTTCGAGGTGTCCACCCCGATCGGGACCGTGACCAACACCTGGGACCTGCTGGGCAAGAACGCCGACCAGGTGCTGAACTCCGAGAAGCAGGTCCTGGACCTGGCCGGCAACTTCGACAGCTTCTCCGGCCGCGTGCCGCAGCTGCAGGCACGCCTGGACGAGCTGGTGCGCGCGATGTCGGCCTCCGGCTCGCCGTCCTCGCAGGTCTACATCGCCCTGCGCCAGGTCCTGCTGGCCGGCAACATGGCCCGTCGCATCACCGAAATGCGCGCCGGCGGCAGCGGCGCCTCGCTGGCCGGCGACGCGCTGGGCCGCGATGCGGCGGTGTTCGGCAACGTGCTCACCGGCCTGCGCAAGGGCGGCGACACCTCCACCGGCGTGCTGCCGCTGAGCAACGGCGGCGCGCTCGCCGCGCTCGGTCAGGCCGAGGCGCTGTGGGCCGAAATGAAGAAGGACCTGGACGCGATCTCGGCCAGCTCGCCCAAGCTGTTCGCCGCGCAGAGCGCGGCCGAATCGATCACCAGCGGCTCGGAAAAGCTGCTCAACGACAGCGAAAACCTGTTCAGCGCCTTCACCTCGTTCGGCTCGGTGCGCAGCACCAACCCGCTCGGCCACATCCTGGTCTCGATCATCTCCGGTATCGTCGCGCTGCTCGCCATCGCCGGCTTGCTGTTCTCCTTGAACCGCGCCCAGCAGAAGCGTTACCAGACCACCAAGGAACTCAACGACCGTAACCAGGAGGCGATCATGCGCCTGCTGGACGAAATGGGTTCGCTCGCAGAAGGCGACCTCACGGTGAAGGCGACGGTCACCGAGGACATGACCGGCGCGATCGCGGACTCGATCAACTTCGCCGTCGAACAGCTGCGCAGCCTGGTGCAGACGATTACCGACACCTCGGTGCAGGTGGCCTCCTCGGCCCAGGAAACCCAGGCCACCGCCATGCATCTGGCCGAGGCCGCCGAACACCAGGCCCAGGAGATCAACTCGGCCTCCGACCGCATCAGCGAAATCGCGGCCTCGATCGACCAGGTCTCGAAGAACTCGGCCGAATCGGCGGACGTGGCGCAGCGCTCGGTGCAGATCGCGACCAAGGGCGCGGGCGTGGTGCGGCAGACGATTCAGGGCATGGACTCGATCCGCGACCAGATCCAGGAAACCTCGAAGCGAATCAAGCGCCTGGGCGAGAGCTCGCAGGAAATCGGCTCGATCGTCGAACTGATCAACGACATCTCGGAGCAGACCAACATCCTGGCGCTGAACGCCGCCATTCAGGCCGCCTCGGCCGGTGAAGCGGGCCGCGGGTTCGCGGTCGTGGCCGACGAAGTGCAGCGACTGGCGGAACGCGCGTCCAACGCGACGAAGCGAATCGAGACGCTGGTCCA
The DNA here is from genome assembly GCF_001429345.1 of Lysobacter sp. Root983. NCBI lineage: Bacteria > Pseudomonadati > Pseudomonadota > Gammaproteobacteria > Lysobacterales > Lysobacteraceae > Lysobacter > Lysobacter sp. Root983. The sequence goes on along the minus strand of NZ_LMJO01000016.1, from coordinate 150,629 downwards.
GACAATTCAGTCCGACACCAACGAAGCTGTGAGCTCGATGGAGCAGACGACCTCGGAAGTGGTCGCCGGCGCCCGACTGGCCGAGGACGCGGGTACCGCGCTGGGCGAGATCGAAAAGGTGTCGTCCGACTTGTCCAACCTCATTCAAGGCATTTCCAGCGCGGCGCAGCAGCAGTCCAGCGCGGCCTCGAACATCACTCAAACCATGAACACGATTCAGCAAATCACCTCGCAGACCTCCCAAGGCGCCAACCAGACCGCCGAGTCGATCGGTAATCTGGCGCAGTTGGCCGCCGACCTGCGCCGCTCGGTCGCCGACTTCAAGCTGCCGGCCTAAGCCAAGCCCAGGACGACGAGGTCGCAATCAGGATGAAGATCCCAGCCGCAAGGCTTCTCAAGGACCGGCGAACACGCCGAGGCCTCGCTGACGGGCGGGGGGCGGCATGACCGCACTGCGAGAAGCGATCGATACCACCACGCTGGGCTGGATCAAGCCGGAGCTGGACGAGACCCTGCGCCAGGCGCGCCAGGAGATCGAGGCCTACGCCGAGGATCCCACCGACACCAGTCGCATGCGCTTCTGCGCCAGCCACCTGCATCAGGTGCACGGCACCCTGCGCATGGTCGAGCTGTACGCGCCGGCCATGGTCGCCGAGGAAATGGAGCGCCTGGCGCTGGCGCTGCAACAGGGCCAGGTCGGCGATCGCGATGAAGCCTGCGCGGCGCTGATGCGCGGCGTGGTGCTGCTGCCCGACTACCTGGAACGCCTGCAGGGCGGTCACCGCGACATTCCGATCGTGCTGCTGCCGCTGCTCAACGAACTGCGCGCCTCGCGCGGCGAGGCGGGCCTCAACGAAAGCGTGCTGTTCGCGCCCGATCTCGACCGTCCGCTGCCGGCGCACCTCGCGCCGCCGCCGCCGAGCTCGCCGGCGCGCGGCAGTACCAATATGCATCTGTCCACGCTGCGCGATGCGCTGGCGGCGTGGCCGGAAGACGGCGCCCCGGCCGATGCCGGCAAGCTTGCCCAGGCGGTCGACGGCCTGCTCGCCGACGTCGTGCTGGAGCCGGTGCGGCGCATGCTGTGGGTGGCCTCGTCGGTCGCCGGCGCCCTGCGCGACGGCGCCCTGCCGCCCACGCGCGCGCTGCGCCAGGCCTTCGGCGGCGTCGAACGCGAAGCCCGGCAGATGCTCGCCGACGACGGTTTCTCCAGCCCGCGCGGCGAACCCGCGGCCGAGCCGACCCGTCAGCTGCTCTATCACGTCGCCCATAGCGACGGCCGCCATCCGGCCCTGGACGACCTGCGCCAGACCTTCGAACTGGCGTCGCACCTGCCCAGCGAGTCCGAACTCGAACACGCGCGCGGCAGCCTCAGCGGCCGCAACCGCGCGCTGCTGGATACCGTATCGGCGGCGATCAAGGAAGACCTGCTGCGGGTCAAGGACGCGCTGGACCTGCACCTGCGCACCAATCAGACCGAGGCCAGCGAACTGCGTCCGCAGATCGAGGCCCTGGCCCGCGTCAGCGACACCCTGGGCATGATGGGGCTGGGCGTCGCCCGCACCGTGGTGCTGCAGCAGCGCGACGCCATGATCGAAATCGTCGACGGCAAGCGTCCGGCCGACGAAGGCGCCCTGCTCGATGTCGCCGGCGCCCTGCTGTATGTCGACGCCTCGCTGGACGACCAGGTCTCGCGCCTGGGCCTGCCGGAAGAGAAGGCCGACGAAGACCTGCTGGCCGGCGAATCGCGCAAGGTGCTGGACGTGGTCGTGCGCGAAGCCATCGCCAACTTCGGCGACGCGCGCCAGTCCTTCGTCGCCTTCGTCGAGACCAACTGGGATCACGCCGAGCTGGTCGAAGTGCCGCGCGTGCTGGACGAAGTCGCCGGCGCGCTGCGCATGCTGGAACTGCCGCTGCCCGCCGACTACCTAACCGGCGTCAAGCGCTACACCGAAGTCGAGCTGATCGGCCGCCATCGCGTGCCCAACGGCCAGCAGCTGGACACCCTGGCCGACGCCCTGGCCAGCCTGGAGTACTACCTCGAGGCGCTGCGCGAGCAGCGTCCGAACCGCGACGACATCCTCGACATCGCGCGCCAGAGCCTGGAAGCCCTGCGCTACTGGCCGCTGCCCGAAGTCGTGCGCACGCCCGATCCGGCCAGCGCTTCCACCGCGGCGCCCGCCGCCGGCCGCATCGAACTGCCGGAAGCGGCCGAGATCGACGCCATGGTCGCCGGCCGCGCGCATCTGGACTACGTCGCGCCCGAAGCCCTGGCACCGACGCCGGTCGCGCCGCCTGTCGAACCCGCGCCCGCTCCCGCGCTCGCCGAGGCTCCGCGCCAGTCCGCCGCCACCGGCGGTTTCGCCCACAGCGACGACATCGACGACGAGATCCGCGACATCTTCCTGGAAGAGTTCAAGGAAGAAATCGGCAACCTCGACGACCTGCTGCCGGCCTGGCGCGAAGCGCCGGACGATCTGGAGCGTCTGTACCCGATCCGTCGCGTCTTCCACACCCTCAAGGGCAGCGGCCGCTTGGTCGGCGCCAAGACCTTGGGCGAGTTCAGCTGGAAGATCGAAAGCCTGCTCAACCGCGTGCGCGATCATGGCCGCGTGGTCAGCCCCGAGCTGATCGATCTGGTCGGTCATGCCCATCGCGCGCTGCCGCAGCTGTACTCGGCGCTGCGCAACGAGGGGCCGATCACCGCCGATCTGGCCGGCATCGAGGCCCATGCCGACCTGCTCGCCACCGGCGAGGAAGCCTTCTACCGGCCGATGCACCTGGTCGCGCCGGCCGCGCCCGCGGCCGAGGCGCCGATCGAGCCGGTGCTGGAAACCATCGTCGAAGACGTGCCGGTTCCGGTCGAGGTCGAAAGCGAAAGTTTCGTGCTGGATGTCGAGCCCGAAGCGCTGGCCGTGGACGCCGAGCCCGAGGCCCCCGTCGCCGTCGAGGTCGCCGCCGCCGGCGTGCCGGCCTCGGTCGACGCGGTGCTGCTGGAAATCCTCGACACCGAAGTCACCGGTCACCTGGTCACCATCCAGCGCTGGCTGGCTGCCGCGCAGGCCGCGCCGTCGCCGGCCGACGATGGCCTGCAGCGCGCGATCCATACCCTCAACGGTGCGTTCGCGATGACCGAGGTTCCGGTCATCACCGACGTGATCGCGCCGACCGAGGTCTACGTCAAGCGCCTGTTGGCCGCGGGCGGTCCGGCCAGCGACGAGGGCGTCGCCGCCATCGGCGCGGTCGCGGTCGCGATCGAACGCACCCTGGCCAGTCTCAAGTCCGAACCGCAGAGCGTGCCGGTGTTCCCGGGCCTGGCCGAGCGCATGATCGCCTTGCGCGACAGCCTGCCGGATGCGCGTTCCAGCCTGCAGATCGAAGAACCGCATCTGGAGACGGTGGAATCGGCCGAATCGCCGTTCGCCGACACCAGCCTGGACAGCGAACTCACCGCGCTGGACCTGAGCGCGTTCGGCCAGCTCGACGACGAAGCCGTGCCCGCCGGTCTGGTACGCGGCCACAGCGCCGCCGATCTGGATGAGCCGGAGTCCGAAACCTCCGCTGCCGGCGAGTTCGTCGGCGTGATCGCGGGCGCCATCGCCGCGGCGATTCCCAGCGACGACGCCCTGTCGTCCGCGGCGGACGCCGAACGCGCTGCGGCCGAAGCCGAACGTATCGCCGCCGAACAAGCCGAAGCCGAACGGGTCGAGGCCGAACGTGCCGCCGCCGAACAGGCGGAAGCCGAACGTCTTGCCGCCGAGCAGGCCGAGGCCGAGCGTATCGAAGCCGAGCGCCTCGCCGCCGAGCAAACCCAGGCCGAGCGCGCCGAGGCCGAACGTCTTGCCGCAGAGCAGGCCGAAGTCGAGCGCATCGAAGCCGAGCGCCTCGCCGCCGAGCAAACCCAAGCCGAGCGCGCCGAGGCCGAACGCCTCGCCGCCGAGCAGGCCGAAGCCGAGCGCGTCGAAGCCGAACGCCTCGCCGCCGAGCAGGCCGAAGCCGAACGCATCGAAGCCGAACGCCTCGCCGCCGAGCAGGCCGAGGTCGAGCGCGTCGAAGCCGAACGCCTCGCCGCCGAGCAAGCTGAAGCCGAACGCGTCGAAGCCGAACGCCTCGCTGCCGAGCAGGCCGAAGCCGAGCGTCTCGAAGCCGAGCGCGTCGCCGCGGAACAGGTCGAAGCCGAGCGTATCGAAGCCGAGCGCCTCGCCGCCGAGCAGGCCGAGGCCGAACGTCTGGCCGAAGAGGAACGCGAGTACGCGCTCCTGGAAGCCGAGTACGCCGAAGCCGAGCGCGTGGCCCGCGAGCAGCAGGCCGCCGCCGAAGCCGCGATCGCCGCGGCGTTGGCGCCGCCCGCCGACGCCCTGGCGCCGCAGCCGGCCGCGAACGACGAAACCGAGTCGCTCGAAACCGAGTCGCTCGAAGCCGAGTCGCTCGAGGCGCAGCCCGAAGACGAGCTCGCGGAAATCGAGTACTTCAACGACGATCCGGTCGAAGACGGCCACGTCGTCGCCGAGCCGGTCGCGGTCGAAACGGTGGAAGTCGCCGAGGCCGCGCCGCTGCCGGAAACGCTCAAGCGCATCATCGAAGCCAACCCCGATCCGGACGAAGCGCTGGATCTGGCCGAGCTCGATCCCGAGCTGGTCGACATCTTCGTCGAGGAAGGCGGCGACCTGCTCGACCATTCCGACGGCCTGCTCGCGCAGCTGCGCGAGGCCCCGAACGAACGCGAGCCGCTGGTCGGCCTGCAGCGCGATCTGCATACCCTCAAGGGCGGCGCGCGCATGGCCGGCATCATGGCCGTGGGCGAACTCGGCCACGCCATGGAATCGCTGCTGGAGGCGGTGGTCGATCAGCGCAGCGAACTCGGCCGCGACGGCGTGCCCTTGCTGGAGCGCGGTTTCGACCGCCTGCACGCGATGGTCACCCGGGTCGGCACGCGTCGCGCGATCGCCATGCCCGAGGCGCTGATCGCCGAATTCGACGCGCGTGCGCGCGGCGAGATCTACACCGCGCCCACCGTCACCGACGACGGCACCATCGTCCCGGCCAGCGCGCCCAAGGTCGAACTCAAGCCGTTGTCGGCGCCGATGGTCGAGGTCGCCGTCGGCGACGACGACGACATCGGCGTGCGCGCGCCGCAGGAACAGGTGCGTATCCGCGCCGACCTGCTCGACCGCCTGGTCAACTACGCCGGCGAAGTCGCGATCTACCGCGCCCGCCTGGAACAGCAGTTGGGTGCGTTCCGCGGCGCGATCGCGGAAATGGCGCAGACCAACACGCGTATGCGCGACCAGCTGCGCCGTCTGGAAATCGAAACCGAAGCCCAGATCATCGCGCGCTACCAGCGCGAGGGCGACGCCAGCGACCAGTCCTTCGATCCGCTCGAACTCGACCGCTTCTCCAATCTGCAGCAGCTCTCGCGAGCGCTGTCGGAGTCCGCGGCCGACCAGGGCAGCTTGCAGACCACGCTGGACGACCTCACGCGCCAGTACGAAACCCTGCTGCTGCAACAGTCGCGCGTCAGCTCGGATCTGCAGGAAGGCCTCATGCGCACGCGCATGGTGCCGTTCGATGCGCTGCTGCCGCGTCTGCGCCGCGTCGTGCGTCAGGCCTCGGGCGAACTGGGCAAGCAGGTCCAGCTCAAGCTGGAAGGCACCCAGGGCGAACTCGACCGCAACGTGCTCGAGCGCATGACCGCGCCGCTGGAGCACATGCTCCGCAACGCCGTCGCGCACGGTCTGGAGGCGCCCGCGCAACGCAGGCAGGCCGGCAAGCCGGAAGAGGGCACGGTCCGCATCGCGGTGCGCCGCGAAGGTTCCGAAGTCGTGCTGGAAGTGGCCGACGACGGCGCCGGCCTGGACCGCGCCGCGATCCGCCGCCGCGGCGAAGAGCGCGGACTGGTCCGCGCCGAAGCGGTGCTGGCCGACAGCGACCTCGACGCACTGATCCTGGAACCGGGCTTCTCCACCGCCGACGAGGTCAGCCGCCTGGCCGGCCGCGGCGTCGGCATGGACGTGGTCGCCAGCGAAGTGCGTCAGCTCGGCGGCACGCTCGACATCCAATCGCGTCCGGGCAAGGGCGTCACCTTCCTCCTGCGCCTGCCGCAGACGCTCGCGGTCACCCAGGCGGTGTTCGTGCGCATCGGCGATACCACCTTCGCGGTGCCGATCGCCTCGGTGCGCGGCGTCGGCCGGATCGCGCGCGAGGGCCTGGAAGCCGAAGGCGCCAACTACCGTTACGGCGGCGAAGACTACGCCGTGCACGACCTGGGCCTGCTGCTGGGCCACGCCCCGGCCAAGGCCGAAGGCCAGTTGCAGATGCCGTTGTTGCTGATCCGCTCCGGCGATCTGCGCGCCGCGGTCACCGTCGACCAGGTCGTCGGCAACCGCGAAATCGTGGTCAAGCCGGTCGGTCCGCAGGTCGCTTCGGTGCCGGGCATCTTCGGCGGCACCATCATGGGCGACGGCCGCGTGGTCGTGATTCTGGACGTCGCGCCGCTGGTGCGCCGTCAGGCCCTGCTGCCGCGCGACTACGTGCCGGCGCCGGTGGTGCCGGTCGAAACCCGCCGCGTGCCGCTGGTGATGGTGGTCGACGACTCGGTCACCATGCGCAAGGTCACCGGCCGCGTGCTGGAGCGCCACAACTTCGAGGTGCTGACCGCGAAGGACGGCCTGGATGCGCTGGAGCGCATGACCGATGTCGTGCCGGACTTGATGCTGCTCGACATCGAAATGCCGCGCATGGACGGCTACGAGCTGGCCACGCAGATGAAGTCCGACGCGCGCCTGCGCGACGTGCCCATCGTCATGATCACCTCGCGTACCGGCGACAAGCATCGTCAGCGCGCGTTCGAGATCGGCGTGGAACGCTACCTGGGCAAGCCTTACCAGGAGCCGGAACTGATGCGCAACGTGTTCGAATTGCTGGGAATCGCGCGACACCATGAGTGATTCGAGCAGACGCGTGGTACTGCTGGCGCGCGAAGGCGCGGCCCGCGATCGCCTGCGTGGCGCGCTTAACGACGCCGGCGCGCAGTTGGTGCTGGAAGCCGATCCGACCCGGCTGCTGCCGGCCGAGCTCAGCGCCGCCGCGCCGAACGTGGTCGTGGTGGCGCTGGATCAGGTCACCGAGGACGCGCTGGACCGTTTCGAAAGCGTGCTGGTGGACCCCTCGATCGAAGTGCTGTTCGAGGAAGCCGAACTCGCCGCCGCCCGCGAAGGCTGGGATGCGGCGCGTTGGGTGCGCCACCTCAGCGCCAAGCTGCACCACCACAACGACGTGCTGCCGCCGGGCCGCGAGCCGGAACCGGAGCAGGCGCTGTTCGCGCCCCAGGCCGACCGTCCCTACGTGCCGCCGGTGCGCGAAGAGTCCTACGCCGGTTTCGACCCGGTCGCGGTCGAGATCCCCAGCGGCGGGCTGTCCTTCGTCGCCCCCGATCACGTCGCCGAGTTGCCGCCGGAGCTTCCGTCCGAGCTGGCCCCGATCGAGATCGAAGGCGCGCTCGACGATGCGCCGATCGAGCTCAAACCGTTCGAATCCACCTTCGACATCGATGCCGATCCGGCCGCGGCCGCCGCGCCGGAAGCGCCGGTGGAGCTGGCGCCGTTCGAGTCCAGCTTCGATTTCGAGGCCGAGCCCGCCGCGCCGGTGTCGATGCCCGGTGCGCCCACCGAAGCGCCGGTGGTGATGTACTCCACCCAGTTCGAATTCGTGTCCGAACGCGTGCCGCCGCCGCTGCCGCCGCAGGACGAGCCCGTCGCCGAGGCGTCCGCGCCCGCGGCCGAAGTGGCCGTGCCGGTGGCGCCGGAGTGGGGCTTCGACGATGAGGCGCCGGCGCTGCGCGCCGCCGCCGAGCCGCGCGCCCGCGACAACGCCGACGGCAACCTGCATCGCGATCTCGACGCGATCGAACAACGCATTTCCTCGCTGGAACTGGTCGACGACCGCCCGACCCAGACCGTCGGCGGCGCCGTGCTGGTGTTGGCCGGCATCGGCGGCCCGGATGCGGTGCGTCAGCTGTTGGGCGCGATGCCGGAAGACTTCCCGCGTCCGCTGCTGGTGCAGCAGCGTCTGGACGGCGGCCGCTACGACAAGCTGGTCGCGCAGATGCAGCGCGCGACCTCGGTGCTGGTCAAGCTGGCCGAGCCGGGCTCGCGCGCGATCGCCGGCGTGATCTATATCCTGCCCGCGGGCGTCGGCATCAACGTCGGCGACTCCGGCATCCAGTTCAACGGCGACGGCACCGACGTGCTGGCGGCGCTGCCGCCCGCCGACAGCGCAGTGCTGATGCTCAGCGGCAGCGATCCGGCCCTGGTCGACGCGGCGATGAATCATGCTTGGGCCGGCGCGCTGGTCGCCGGCCAGGCGCCCGACGGTTGCTTCGACGCGGCCGCGCCCAACGCGTTGATCGCGCGCGGCGGCGAAGCGGGTCAACCGGCCGAACTGGCCGCGCGCCTGGCCGCGCGCTGGTCCTGAGGAAAGCGAACGATATGTCCGAGCAGAACACCACCGTGCCCAGCGACATCCGAGGCGTGTTGATCCAGGTCTCGGGCGCGCGCCTGCTGCTGCCCAACGCCACCATCGCCGAGGTGCTGTCGTACGCGCCGCCGGAGCCGATCGCCGATGCGCCGCATTGGCTGCTGGGCCGCCTGCGCTGGCGCGGTTGGCAGCTGCCGCTGATCGCGTTCGCGGAAATGGCCGGGTTCGCCCAGGAAAACGCCGCGCTGGGCAGCAAGGTCGTGGTGCTCAAGGCGCTGGGCGGCGATCCGCGCGCACCGTACTTCGCCATGTTGACCCAGGGCTTCCCGCGCCTGGTCACGGTGTCGCAGGACGGCCTGCTGCTGGACGCCAACCAGGAAGGCATCCCGCAGGGCGTGCACGCGCGCGTGGTGCTGAACGAGGACGTGGCCTTCGTGCCCGACCTGGAAGCCGTGGAAGCCCTGATCGGCGGCGCGCTCGCGCAGGCCGCCTGAGTCCGGCCTCCCGCGCGGCGTGGGCGCCTGTGCGACCTCCGCTGCGCCGCCGCGTTACGCATCGGTCGATGCGCTACGCGGCCTGACCGTGGCGGCGATGCTGCTGGTCAACAATCCCGGCGATTGGAACCACGTGTATGCGCCGCTACTGCATGCGCACTGGCACGGCTGCACGCCGACCGACCTGATCTTCCCGATGTTCCTGTTCATCGTCGGCGTGTCGATCGCGCTGGCGCTGAATCCGCGCGTGGAGCGCGGCGACGCCAAACCCGCGCTCGCGCGCGGCGTGCTGGCGCGCGCCGCCCGCATCTTCGGCCTGGGCCTGCTGCTGCATCTGTGCGCCTGGTGGGCCTTCGATTTGGAGCATTACCGGGCGATGGGCGTGCTGCAACGCATCGGCCTGTGCTTCGGCGCGGCCGGCTTGTGCGCGCTGTGGCTGCCGGCGCGCGCGCAATGGGGCCTGCTGGCCGCCGTGCTGCTGGGATACGGCCTGCTGCTGGCGGCGGGTGGCGGCTACGAGCTCTACGCGAATATCGCCAGCCGCTTCGACAGCCAACTGCTCGGTGTCCACGTCTACCAACTGGAAACGGGCAGCGGGCGCGGTCACGATCCCGAAGGCCTGCTCAGCACGCTCGGCGCCTTGGCCACGACCTTGCTCGGACTGCGCGCAGGCGATTGGCTGCGAAACGGGCGCTTGCGCGCGCTGTGGATCGCCGGCGCGCTGTGCATGGCGCTGGGTTACCTGCTGTCGTATGCGCAGCCGCTCAACAAGAATCTGTGGACGCCCAGCTACGCGCTGTGGACCGGCGGTATCGCCTGCTGGATTCTGGCCGTGTTCCACCGCGCCATCGATGTGCGCGGCTGGCCGGCGCTGGGGCGCGCTTTCGGCGTCAATGCGATCGCGGCCTATGCAGGCTCGGCATTTCTGCTCTACGCCCTGGCCGCGGCGGGCTGGCTGGAGCCGCTGTACCGGCATGCGTTCGCGGATTGGATGACCCCGCGCTTCGGACCCTACCTGCCGTCGTTGGCCTATGCACTCGCGTTCGTGGCGCTGTGGTGGGTCGTGGTGCGGGCGCTGGATATGCGTCGGATTTACTTCAAGATCTAGCCGCCGTGGCGGCGCGCGATGCGGTTCGCCTATGGCTCACCACATCCTACGTTCCCGACGAAACCGCGCACCTCGTAGGATGCGGTGAGCGCAGCGAGCCGCCTCGCACGCCATCCTCAAGCCAGATCGCCGAACCGCGCCTGCAGGGCCGCGATCGCGGCCAGGCCGGCGGTTTCGGTGCGCAGGATGCGCGGGCCCAGGCGCAGGCCGAGGAAGCCTGCGGCGCGCAGTTGTTCGCGGTCCAGCGGCGACCAGCCGCCTTCCGGGCCGATCGCCAGGTGGACCGCCGCGTCGGCGTCCACGCTCAGGGTCGAGAAGGCGAGCTCGCCTTCCGGGTCCAGGATCAGGCGCAGGCCGCCGGCAGGCAGCGCCGCCAGCGCCGCGCTCAGCGACAAGGGCGCGGCGACCTCGGGCACGCGCGCGCGGCCGCTCTGCTCGCAGGCCGAGGCCACCACACTGCGCCAATGCGCGAGCCGCTTCTCGGCGCGCGCCTCGTCCAGCTTGACCTCGCTGCGCTGCGACCACAGCGGGCGCACTTCGGCCACGCCCAGTTCGGTCGCCTTCTGCAGGATCAGGTCCATCTTCTCGCCGCGCGCGATGCCTTGCAGCAGCACCAGGCGCAGCGGCGATTCGCGTTCCACCGGCATGGCCGCATCGATGGCGACACGCAGCTCGCGCTTGCCCAGGGCGACGATGCGCGCCGGGTAGTCGTGGCCGTCGCCGTTGAACAGCACGCAGGCATCGCCGACGCCCAGCCGCAGCACCCGCGCCAGATGCGTGGCCGGGCCCTCGGGCAGGGCCAGTTCGGTGCCCGCGCGCAGCGGCTGATCGACGTGGACGCGCGTCAGCCTCATGCGCCGGCCTCCGCCACCGCTTGGTCGATGGCCTCGCGCGTGGTTCGCGCGAGTAGCGTCAGCGCCTCGTCGTCGACGCAGTAGGGCGGCATCCAGTACAGCACGTCGCCGAGCGGACGCAGCAGCACGCCGCGCTCCAGCGCCGCCCGGTAGGCGCGCAGGCCGATCCGGGCCGAGGCCTCGAACGGAGTGCGCTTGTCGCCGCCTTGGGTGAGTTCGAAGGCGACGATCATGCCGGCCTGGCGCACGTCGGCGACGTGCGCATGCGCGGCCAGCGGCGCGGCCAGCTCGGCCATGCGCGCGGCGGTGGCGCGGTTGCGCGCCAGGATATCGTCGCTGGCGAAGATGGCCTGCGCGGCCAACGCCGCGGCGCAGGCCAAGGGGTTGCCGGTGTAGCTGTGCGAGTGCAGGAAGGCGCGCTCGCGCGAATCGTCGAGGAAACCGTCGTAAATGGCCTGGGTGGTCAGTACCGCGGCCAGCGGCAGCGCGCCGCCGGTCAGGCCCTTGGACAGGCACAGCAGGTCGGGCGCGATGCCGGCCTGTTCGCACGCGAACATCGTGCCGGTGCGGCCGAACCCGACCGCGATCTCGTCGGCGATCAGGAACACGCCGAACTCGTCGCACAGCGCGCGCACGTGGCGCAGGTAGGATGCGTCGTGCATGCGCATGCCGCCCGCGCATTGCACGCGCGGCTCCAGGATCAGCGCGCAGACTTCGCCGGCATGGCGTTCGAGCAGCACGCGCAGGCCGTCGGCCGCGTGCTGGGCGCGCTGCGCCGGCGTCTCGCCCGGCTCGCACAGGTAGGCGTCGGGCGAGGGCGCGAACAGCGCCTCGGCCAGCAGCGGCGCGTACACGCGCCGGTACAGCGGAATGTCGCCGACCGCGAGCGCGCCCAGGGTCTCGCCGTGATAGCCGTTGTCCAGGGCGATGAACTTGGTGCGTCCCGGCTCGCCGCGGTTGCGGAACCAATGGAAGGCCATCTTCAGCGCCACCTCGACCCCGGCCGAGCCGTTGTCGGCGTAGAACACCTTGGCCAGCGGCGCGCGCCCGGCTTCGCGCGGGGCGATCCGCAGCAGGCCTTCGGCCAGTTCCACCGCCGGCGCGTGCGAGCAGCCGGCCAGGATCACGTGTTCCAGCGTGCGCGCCTGGGTTGCGATGGCCTCGGCGATGCGCGGCTCGGCGTGGCCGAACAGGTTGGTCCACCAGCTCGAGATCGCGTCCAGGTAGCGCCGGCCGTCGCGTCCGATCAGCCACGGCCCCTGGCCGCCGGCGATCGGCAGCAGCGGCAGCGTGTCGGGGTGTTCGCGCATCTGGGTGCACGGGTGCCAGAGCACGGCGAGGTCGCGTTTGCGCCAGGCGTCGGCCTCGGAGACGCCGCCCTCTGCTAGCATCGCGGCATGCTGATTCGTATCTTGCATCCCGCCATTATCCCGCCTTTTGCCCCGCGCACACGCACCGCGGGAGTGCGTTCGTGAGCCGGCGCCTGCCCATCATTCACGGGGTCACCGAGCACGACGCCGGGCCCTACAAGCTGGAGCGGCTGGACCTGGAGTTTTCCAACGGCGAACGCCGCCGCTACGAGCGCCTGCTCGGGCGCGGCCACGGCGCGGTGGTGGTGGTGCCCATGATCGACGCCGAGACCGTGCTGCTGGTGCGCGAGTACGCCGCCGGCGTGCACCGCTACGAGCTGGGCCTGGTCAAGGGCCGGATAGACGAGGGCGAGACCGCGATCGAGGCCGCCGACCGCGAGCTCAAGGAGGAGGCGGGCTACGGCGCGCACTCCCTGACCCTGCTGCGCTCGCTGTCCCTGGCGCCGACCTACATGAGCCATCAGGCGCAGCTGGTGGTGGCGCGCGACCTGTACCCGCAGCGCCTGCCCGGCGACGAGCCCGAAGAGCTCGAGGTCGTGCCCTGGAAACTCGACCGCCTGCACGAGCTGATCCTGTGCGAGGACTTTTCCGAGGGCCGCAGCATCGCCGCCCTGTTCATCGCGCGCGAATGGCTGCGCACCCAGGTAGAGCATCCCCCCGCATGACCGATACCGCACCCGACTATGTGGACCAGGCCCTGGTCGAAGGCGCGATCGCGATCGCGCGCGACGCGGCCGCCGCGATCCTGGCGATCTACGAGCAGGACTTCGACGTCGAGCACAAGGCCGACGCCTCGCCGCTGACCGCGGCCGACCTGGCCGCGCACCATTGCATCGTCGACGGCCTGGCCGGGCTCACCCCCGATATCCCGGTGCTGTCGGAGGAATCCGCGCACGAGGTGTCGTTCGAGCTGCGCCGGCAGTGGCGGCGGCTGTGGCTGGTCGATCCGCTCGACGGCACCCGCGAGTTCGTCAAGCGCAACGGCGAGTTCACCGTCAACCTGGCCCTGATCGACGATGGCGTGCCGGTGTTCGGCGTGGTCCAGGCCCCGGTCGGCGGCGCGCTCTGGTACGGCGTGCGCGGCGGCCGCGCGTTCCGCCGCGACGGCGAGCGCGAACAGGCCTTGCAGGTGCGCATCCCGGCCAGCCCGCCGCTGCGCGTGGCCGCCAGCCGTTCGCACCGCGACGCGCGCACCGAAGCCTTCATGAGCCGCCTGTCGACGCTGGCCGGCGGCCAGGTCGAGCCGATCGGCCTGGGCTCCTCGCTCAAGTTCTGCCGCATCGCCGAGGGCGGCATGGACATTTATCCGCGCTTCGGCCCGACCAGCGAATGGGACACCGCCGCCGGCCAATGCGTGCTCGAAGCCGCGGGCGGGCAGGTGCTGGATCCGCAGGGGCGACCGTTCCGCTACAACCAACGCGCGCGCATCCTCAACGGCGACTTCATCGCCTTGGGCGATCCTTCGCTGCCCTGGCGAGACTGCCTGGATGGCTGAGGGCGCGCCGCTGCCGGACGGCATCGCCGGTCTGATCGCGATCATGGCGCGCTTGCGCGACCCGGACGGCGGCTGCCCCTGGGACGTCGAGCAGACCTTCGCCACCATCGCGCCGTACACGGTCGAAGAGGCCTACGAAGTCGCCGATGCGATCGACCGCGAAGACCTGCCGGCGCTGAAGGACGAACTCGGCGACCTGTTGTTGCAGGTGGTCTTCCACGCGCGCATGGCCGAGGAGCAGAGCGCGTTCGCGTTCGCCGACGTGGTCGCCGCGATCAGCGACAAGATGGTACGCCGCCACCCGCACGTGTTCGCCGACGCCAGCGTCGAGGACGTCGAGGCCCAGACCGTGGCCTGGGAAGAACAGAAGCGCCGCGAGCGCGAGGCGGCCGGCGAGGCCGACACCTCCGCGCTCGCGGGCATCGCGCGCGGCCTGCCGGAATGGCAGCGCGCGGTGAAACTGCAAAAGCGCGCCGCCTCGGTCGGCTTCGACTGGCCCAACGTAACCCCGGTGATCGCCAAGCTGCACGAGGAAATCGAGGAAGTGCGCGCCGAGTTCGACGCCGTCGCCGCCGCGCCCGACGATGCGGCCGCGCGCGACCGCCTCGAGGACGAGATCGGCGATCTGTTGTTCGTGGCCGCGAATCTGGCCCGGCACGGCAAGGTCGACGTGGGCGCCGCGCTGCGGCGCGCCAACCTCAAGTTCGAGCGGCGCTTCCGCGCCATGGAGCAGCTCGCGGCCGGCGAGGGCACGCCTTTGACGACGCTGCCGCTGGATGTGCAGGACAAGTACTGGAATCGGGCCAAGGCCGGGGAGCGCTGACGTGGGAAAGGGGAATTCTGGATGGCTGGCGATCTGCGCGACCTTGTCGCTGGCCGCGTTCTGGCCGCAGGGCGCGCGCGCGGCCGACGATCCGAACATGGACTATCTGTACCAGCTGGCGTTCGCGGACAACTGCAAGCAAGTGGCGCCCGCGTTGTCCAAACAGGTCGATAGCGCGCTGGCGGCCTGGCAGGCCGGGATCCCGCAGGACCGGCTGGCACCCTTGCGCGACTATGCGCGCAGCAAGCAGGGACAACGCCAGATGAAGTTCGTCGGCATCGCGATCACCTCGGCCAACGGCGGCAACAAGCTGATCGCGTCGTACCAATGCGTCGACAAGATCAACGACTGGGGCCAGCCCACGTATCCGCAGGTCTCCGGCTCGCAGCTCGATTCCGAAGCGGGTAAGGCGATCGTCTCATCCATCGCTCCGCTGGCGCTGGCGCGTCTGGACTGTTTGGTTCTGGACGGCGTGGAGGCCGATGCGATACCGGCTCCGGCGCAATCGAAAGAAGGACAAGCCGTGCCTACCGAAAAATGGCGTTTCTCCGCTTGCGGGCGCACGCACGTGGTAGGCATCGATCAGCGTGGCGGCCGGTACGGCCTTGCCGCAAAGGACAGGATCGAGTTGTCTGGGTTTTAGCCGGCGCCGCGGGAGTTGATTAAGATCAAGCGGCGTACCGTGTTCACAGACGCCGGACGGAATTGGGGCGAGGTTGACGGGCCACCGCGCCGGTCAGCTCGATAGAGGACGAGGAGGCAGCCATGGCCAACCGATTCGCGAGCTTCAACGAGTTCTACCCCTTCTACCTCAGCGAACACAGCAACCGCACCAGTCGGCGCCTGCATTTCATCGGCAGCTGCGGGGTGCTGGTGTTGCTGGCGCTGGCCGTGATCCAGGGCCGGCCCTGGCTGCTGCTGGCGGCGCTGGTCTGCGGCTACGGTTTCGCCTGGGTCGGGCATTTCTTCTTCGAGAAGAATCGCCCGGCGACCTTCAAGCACCCGCTGTATTCCTTCGTCGGCGACTGGGTGATGTTCAAGGACATCCTGACCGGCAAGATCCGGTTCTGACGGGGTACGGTTCTGACAGCGTCCGGTTCCGAGAACAGCCACCTCCAAGAGCTTCAGCTTCCAAGAAGGTCCAGCGCCCACGGCGGCCCGCGATGTCTCCGGGCCCGGTGGCAAGCACGGTTCGCTACACCTGACGCGGAGCCGGCGTGACCGGGCCGTCCTGCTGCCTGGTCTGGGTGGACGCCGAGGGCTGTGGCGCCTGCGCGCGGTTGAGTTCCGCGACCTGCTCGCTGCTTTCGGACAAGCTGCGTTGCTGGGCCAGGGCCACGTCGCCCACGGCCTTCCTCCCCCATGGCGCCGACGGGTCCTGGCTGTCGGCCATGTAGACGCGGCTGCCGTCCGTGCTGAACTGCGCGAACCCGATCTCGTCCAGGCCGCGCTTGCGCGCGTCCACGGTCAGGCCTCCTGACAGCTGCGGATTCAGCGGATTCGGCGCGAGGCCTAAGGCCGCGTCGCGCTCGTTGGCCGTGTTCAGCAGGCGCGCATACATGCCGTGGTTCGGGTGGAGCGGGTCGTCGAGCAGCAGAGCGCCTTGGCGCTGGCGGCCGCCGGTCGTCGGCTGGGGTTCGCTTGCATCGCTGCGCGCGGGAGCCGGCGTCTCGTTCTGCTGGCGATGCCGTTCCACGGCGCGATCGATGGCCTGCAAGGTGGTGGGATCGGCGCGTCCGGTGACCGCCAGGCCGTTGTGTTCCTGGAACTGCCTTACCGCCTGTTCGGTGGAACGGTCGAACGTGGTGCCGGCACCGATCCTGCGGTCGTTCTCATCGCGGATGTCGAGCGTGCGCAGGTTGTCGCGCAGCTGCCCCACTTCGGGGCCCGTCTCCAAGCGGCGCAGGGCGCCGTCTTCCATTGCCGGCCGGCGGGTTGCCGGTTCTACCCCTGCTCCCGCCTGGACGCGGCCGGCGTCGAGCTCGGCGATGAACTCCGGCGTCAACACCGCATGCCAGGCGTCGTAACGATTGAGGCGGTCGGCCAGACCGTTCTCGCCGTTATTGATGGCCTGCGTGGCGCCCGATACGTCGTCGCGCTGCGCCGCGGGTACGCGTTCCTGCCAGTACCACAGCGCGATACGTTGGGCGTTGCCGCGATCGGCAGCGAGGTCCGGATCGTTGATCAGATCCAGGCCCAGCGCCGCACCCGCATCGCGATAGTTGTTCTGGCCCGTGAGCTGGGTGTAGCCGCGACCGCGATAGAGATAGCCATCGCCGACGTCGTCGTTGCCCATGCGGCCGCCATACATGAGTCGCGCAAGTTCTTCCGGCTGGCCGTTCAAGGCCTGGCGTCGCGCGGCCTCCAAGGCGGCGTCGCCTTCGCGATGCGCGTAATCGACCGGAATCTGCTGGATGCCCTGGGTGTAGCGGAAGCCTTCCTCCAGGCGCGTGAACCCGCCGGATTCGTGCCCCAGCTGGCCCATGAAGTTGGCCATTTCCTCGCGAGTGGTGATGCCGGCGGCGCGGGCCGCGCGCAGCATTTCGATTTCGTTTTCGGTGGGCATGGTGTCGTCCTTGTTCCAGCCTGGTATCGAGTACGGCGATGCGCGGGGGCGGGCTCAGGGCAGCGCGTCGGCCGGAAACTTCTTGGGGTCGAAGGTGGCCAGCGCCACGGCGCCGAATTCGGCGTCGGTCTGTCGGCGCTCGGCTTGTTTGCCGTCGGCCCGATCGAAGCCACGGAAGACGATGCCGGCCAAATGCCACGCGTCGTCTCGCCCGTTAAAGACGAACCGGTATTCGCTGGACCACAACTCGCGCGAGCCGCCTTCGAAGCGCAGCGTGAATTCGCCCTTGCCGGTGCGGATGCCCTGCAGCGGGTCGCCGCTCATGCCGCCGCAATTGCGGCAGAGAATGGCGTTGGGGCTGTCCACCGCGAGACGTAAGATGCCGCCGGCATCGCGCCGCAACAGCAGCAAGGCACGCGGCGCGAAGGCGGCGTCGCCGCTGCCGCCCGGATCGATCGCCAACAGCGCATCTTCGTCGCCGTCGCCATCCAAATCGCCGCGGGCGCTCGCCAGCAAATTCGCGCCGGCGGGAACGAACGCCGACAGTTCATCGGTATTCGGGGTCGTGCGCGCCGGGCTGGCAGCGGTCGCGCCTGGCGAGGCGCAAGCGGTGGTCAGCCATAATGTCGCGAAGACCGCAACGTAACGCACCGCGCCGTGCCAGCGCAGCGTGTCGAATGCAGGGGAGGGCGTGCGTCGAGCCATGGCGATCCTTGCGGTGTTCTGGCGATTCGCTTGGGAGAGTAGCGGCCGTCAGGCTCGCGATCGCGAACCGGCGTCGCCGCACTCTACCTAACGGCAACGCGCATGCGTCTTCACGAATCGTGGACTTTCGTGCGGACTACACGCAATGTCATCATTGAATGCGTCACTTCTGTGGAGCAACCGCCAGAGAATGTCGTGATGCGACCGAGAGCGACGACGCGGGGGCTGTTTGCGCGCCTGACCCCGGCCGACGCTGTGCCGGATCGGTCGGGGGCGGATCGTTCCGGGAGGCTCAGTCCAGAAAGATCAGCCAGGCCGCCACCACGATCAGGCCGAAACCGGCCCAGTGGTTCCACTTCAACGGCTGCTCCAGGTACCAGGCCGAGAAGCCGGCGAACACCAGCAGGGTGATGACCTCCTGCATGCCCTTGAGCTGCGGCGCCGAGTAGACCGCGCTGCCGATGCGGTTGGCCGGCACCATCAGGCAGTACTCGAAGAAGGCGATGCCCCAGCTGACCAGGATGGCGGCGGTCAGCGGCGCCGACTTGTACTTCAGGTGGCCGTACCAGGCGAAGGTCATGAACAGGTTGGAGCCCAGCAGCAGCAGGATCGGGTACAGGCGGTCGGCAAGCATAGGGGGCGGTTCGCAAGGGAAAGTGGGCAGCTTAACGCCGGTCCTTCACGGGGCGTCCACCCCGACCCCGGCAGTCTTCACAAAACTGAAGGAAACTGGAGAGCTGCATGCAGGGCACTAGAGACGGGGGCTTGGTCCTGATCGTGGAGGACAATCGCAACATCTCCGAGATGGTGGGCGAATACTTGGAAGGGCGTGGTTTCGAGGTCGACTACGCCGCCGATGGCCTGGACGGTTACCGTCTGGCGGCCGAGAACAGCTACGACGTGGTCGTGCTGGACCTGATGCTGCCGCGTCTGGACGGCATCGAGGTGTGCAAGCGCCTGCGCGAGGAAGCGCGCAAGTCGACGCCGGTGCTGATGCTGACCGCGCGCGACACCCTGGACGAAAAGCTGACCGGCCTCAGCGCCGGCGCCGACGACTACCTGACCAAGCCCTTCGCGATCCAGGAACTCGAAGCGCGCCTGCGCGCCCTGATCCGTCGCGAGCGCCGCCAGGTCGGCGGCGAGGTGCTCAAGGTCGCCGATCTGGTGCTGGACCCGGCCAGCCTGCGGGTGACCCGCGGCGGCAGCGAACTGCAGTTGTCGCCGATCGGGCTGCGCCTGTTGACCATTCTGATGCGCGAATCGCCGCGCGTGGTGAGCCGCCAGGAAATCGAGCGCGAGATCTGGGGCAACGGCCTGCCGGACTCCGACACCCTGCGCAGCCATCTCTACAACCTGCGCAAGACCATCGACAAGCCGTTCGGCAAGCAGCTGCTGCACACCGTGCAGAGCGCCGGCTACCGCGTCGCGGACATCTCGCAGCCGCCGGATTGAGCCTGCCGCCATGCCGCAGGGGTTGCCACGCAAGATCAAGCTTGCCTTCATCGCGCAAGCTTTGATCGGCAGCATCGTCATCACGCTGGGCATAGGCCTGGCGGGATTGGCGGTGCGCAACCTGGTGCTGGAACAGCGCATGCAGCGCGAGGCCGATGCGTTCTGGGCCGGGCATGCGCGCGATCCGCAGCACCCGTTGCCGATCACGTCGACCACGGTCGGCTATTTCATTCCCGCCGGCGCCAGCAACGACGGGCTGCCGGCGGTCGCGCGCGGCACCAGCCGACAGGGCCTCAACGAGCTGCCCGGCGACGACCGGGTGATGTTGGTCGATCGCCGCGCCGAGGGCGCGTTCTACCTGCTGTACTCGTCGGAGCTGATCGACGAGGCGATCCTGTTCACCGGTCTGGCATCGCTGCTGTTGTCGCTGCTGACCATGTACTTCATTTCCTGGCTGACCTACCGCAACACCAAGCGCCTGGTCACGCCGGTCAATCGCCTGGCCGCGGCGGTCGCGCATTGGGACCCGCGCGACCCGCGCGCGGTCGCGGCGTCGCTGGAGGACCTGCCCGGCGAGATCGGCACCGAGGTGCGCCAGCTTTCCAGCGCCTTGCGCGGACTGGCCCAGCGCGTCGGCGAATTCGTCCAGCGCGAGCGCGACTTCACCCGCGACGCCAGCCACGAGCTGCGCACGCCGCTGACCGTGATCCGGGTGGCCACCGACCTGATGCTGGCCGATCCGGAAACCCCGGTGCGCGCGCAGCGTTCGCTGGCGCGCGTGCAGCGCGCCGGGCGCGACATGGAGGCGGTGATCGACGCCTTCCTGATCCTCGCGCGCGAGGCCGAGATCGCGCCGCAGAGCGAGGAGTTCCCGGTCCGCGAGATCGTCGATCACGAGGTCGAGCGGGTGCGGCCGATGCTGACCGGCAAGGACGTCGAGCTCAATGTGGTCGACGACGGCGGGCCGCGCCTGCTGGCGCCGCCGCACGTGCTCAGCGTGATGGTCGGCAACCTGCTCAGCAACGCGGTGCGCTTCACCGACGCCGGCCGCATCGACGTGCATCTGGCGCGCGACCGCATCGAAATCCGCGATACCGGCATCGGCATGTCCGCCGAAACCCTCAACCGCGCCTTCGACCCGTTCTATCGCGCCGATTTCTCCGGCGTGGACGGCAAGGGCATGGGGCTGTCGATCGTGCGCCGCCTGGGCGAACGCTTCGGCTGGCCGGTGCAGCTGAGCAGCGTGCCGGGGCAGGGCACGCTGGCGGTGATCCGTTTCAGCCATTGAGGCAGGAACTAGTGGGCAGTAACGAGTAACGAGTGACGGCGTGGCTCACCGCCCCTACCAGTTACTCGTTCCTGGTCCAACTCGTTACTAGCTGCCCCTTCCCGCGACGCTTCCGGGCCCGCCGGCATCCAAAGTAGGCTCAGGCCCGCTAAGCTGAGTCCGCCGTGCAGCGGCCCCGCCCGGGAACGAAACCGCCCCCCGGCCTGTCAACCGAAAGCGGCCGCGCGCGTTGCCGGCTCCATACCTCTCAATCAGAACCTCATGAGCGCAGCCCGCAAGACGCAGTCGCCCGTTCGCAAACCCTCGCCCTGGATCCGCCGCGCCGTCGTCGCCGCGGTGCTGCTGGCCCTGGCCGGCGGCGGTTATTACTACTACACGCAGCGCAACGAGCAGGCGGAAGCCTCGGCCTATCGCACCGCCAAGGCCGAGCGCGGCGACATCCGGGTCGCGATTTCGGCCACCGGCGCGCTCGCGGCGATCTCGACCGTCGACGTCGGCAGCCAGATCTCGGGCCAGGTCACCGACGTGCTGGTGGACTTCAACGACCGCGTGCACAAGGGCCAGGTGATCGCCAAGATCGATCCCAGCACCTACCAGGCGCAGATCGCCCAGGGCTCGGCCCAGGTCACCAGCGCGCGCGCCAGCCTGGCCACCGCGCAGGCCACCTTGCGCAACGCCGAACTGGATTTCCAGCGCAAATCGGCCCTGGTCGAACGCCAATTGGTCGCGCGCAGCGACGCCGACCTCGCGCGCGCCGCGCGCGACCAGGCGCGCGCCCAGGTCTCCGCGGCGGAAGCGCAGATCAACCAGCAGATCGCCTCCACACAGACCTCGCGCCTCAACCTGGAGCGCACCGTGATCCGCGCGCCCGTGGACGGCGTGGTCCTGACCCGCACCGTCGAGCCCGGCCAGACCGTGGCCGCCAGCCTGCAGTCGCCGGTGCTGTTCCAGATCGCCGAGGACCTGTCGAAGATGGAAATCGTGCTGGCCATCGACGAGGCCGACATCGGCCAGGTCAAGCCCGGCCAGGGCGTGAGCTTCACCGTCGACTCCTTTCCCGATCGCCAGTTCCGCGGCAAGGTCCAGCAGGTGCGCCTGTCGGCGACCAACACCAGCAACGTGATCACCTATCCGGTGGTGGTGTCGGTGGACAACGCCGAGCAGATCCTGCTGCCGGGCATGACCGCCAACGCCGAGATCGAAGTCAGCCGCCGCGAGGACGTGCTGCGGGTCGGCAACGCCGCGCTGCGCTACAAGCCGGCCGAGGACGACCCGGCCGCGCAAGCCGCGGGCGGCGCCGGCGGTCCCGGCGCACAGGGCGGCGGACGCGGCGGCATGGCCAACGATCTTCCGCGCGTGGCCCAGCAACTCAAGCTCAGTTCGGCGCAGCAGGTGACCTTCGACGCCGCGCTGGAAGCGATGAAGCAGCGTTCGGCCGCGCGCCAGGCCACGCCGCCCGCGAACGGCGGCGGCAGCCCGCTGTTCGGCGGCCGCGGCCCCGGCGGCGGTGGCGGCGGCATCGTGATCCGCGGCGGCGGCAACGCCGGCGCGGCCGCGGGCGCCCTGCGTCAGCGCATGCAGGAGCGCTTCAACCAGCAGTTCGCCGAGTTCCGCGGCAGTTTGAATCCCGAACAGCAGGCGCGCTGGGACAGCGAGGTCGCGGCCTTGCTCAACGCGCGCCGCGCACCGCTGTACAAGCTGGTCAACGGCAAGCCGGAGCTGGTCGTGGTCCGGGTAGGTGCCAGCGACGGCAGCTGGACCGAGGTGTCGGGCAACATCCAGCAGGGCGATGAGGTGATCGTCGGCAGCGGGCGCAAGGAACCATGAGCGAGGCGTCCGCCGCCGGCGCCGCGGTGATCGAAACGCGCGCGCTGGGCAAGGTCTATTCGCCGGGCACCGAGGCCGAGGTGATCGCGTTGCACGCGGTCGACCTGCGCATCGGTCGCGGCGAGTTCGTCGCGATCATGGGGCCGTCGGGCTCGGGCAAGTCGACCCTGATGAACCTGATCGGCTGCCTGGACACGCCCAGCAGCGGCCAATACCTGTGCGACGGGGTGGATGTGGCGACCCTGGACGCGGAAGAGCGCGCGGCGCTGCGCCTGGAGAAGATCGGCTTCGTGTTCCAGGGCTTCAATCTGCTGCCGCGCATGAGCGCGCTGGAAAACGTGGCGATGCCGATGGGCTACGCCAACGTGCCGCGCGAGCAGCGTCTGGAGCGCGCGCGCGAAGCTCTGGCCTCGGTCGGCCTGGCCGAGCGCGCCAGTCACCGGCCCAGCGAATTGTCCGGCGGCCAGCAGCAGCGCGTGGCGATCGCGCGCGCGCTGATCAACCGCCCGCCGATCCTGCTGGCCGACGAACCCACCGGCGCGTTGGACACCAAGACCGGCGAGGAAATCCTGGCCCTGTTCAAGCGCCTGCAGGCCGATGATCACACCGTGGTGTTGATCACCCACGATCCCGACGTGGCCGCGCACTGCGACCGCGTGTTCGCGATGCGCGATGGCGAGTTGCACGAGCAGCAAGAGGGCGCGGCATGAACTTCCTCGAAGTCCTGCGCACCGCCGTATTCGCCCTGCGCGGCAACTGGCTGCGCAGCGCCTTGACCTCGCTGGGCGTGATCATCGGCATCGCCGCGGTGATCGTAATGGTGTCGGTGGGCCAGGGCACCCAGGCCGAGATCGACAAGCTGGTGTCGGGCCTGGGGTCGAACCGGCTGGACATCGGCTCCGGCGCCGGCCGCGGCGGCGGTGGCGCGCGCCAGAGCGCATCCAGTTTCTTCACCTTGAACGAGGGCGACGTCGACGCGATCCGGCAGGAGATTCCGGAGGTGCAGTTCGTCGCCGGCTCCCTGCGCGGCGGCACCCAGGTGGTCTACGCCGAGAACAACTGGTCCACGCAGTGGCAGGGCGTGCAGCCGGAGTTCTTCGACATCAACGGCTGGAGCATCGCCTCCGGCAACGGCTTCGAGTCGCGCGATTACAGCGGCGGTGGCAAGTCGGTGATCCTGGGCGAAACCGTGCGGCGCGAGCTGTTCGGCGATGAGGACGCGATCGGCCAGACCCTGCGCCTGGGCCGGGTGCCGTTCACCGTGGTCGGCACGCTCAAGCCCAAGGGCCAGGGCGGTTTCGGCCAGGACCAGGACGACATCCTGCTGGTGCCGCTGGAAACCGGACGCCGCCGCCTGCTCGGCGCGATGGGCCTGCCGCCGGGCGCGGTGATGCAGATCGCGGTCGGGGTGGGGCGCGCCGAGGACGTGACCTACGCGCAAGGCGAGATCGAGGCCTTGCTGCGCCAGCGCCACAAGATCCAGCCCGGCGCCGACGACGACTTCACCGTGCGCAACATCGCCGAGGTGGTGGCCACGCGCACCGCCACCACCAACCTGATGTCCAAGCTGTTGGGCGCGGTGGCCACGATCTGCCTGATCATCGGCGGCATCGGCATCATGAACATCATGCTGGTGTCGGTAACCGAGCGCATCCGCGAGATCGGCCTGCGCATGGCGGTAGGCGCGGGGCCGCGCGACATTCGCCGCCAGTTCCTGGCCGAGGCGATGGTGATCGCGATGATCGGCGGCGTGATCGGCATCGCGATCGGCGTGGTCGGCGCGCTGCTGGTCGGCAAGTTGGGCTCGCTGCCGGTGGCGCTGAACGCGCAGGTGGTGGGGCTGGCGGCGGCGTTCTCGATCGCCACTGGTCTGTTCTTCGGCTACTACCCCGCGCGCAAGGCTTCGTTGCTGGATCCGATCGAGGCGCTGCGCCAGCAGTAAGCGTTCGCGTGCGGCGGTCGCCGCACGCTAACCACGACCACCGGCACGGGTGGGCGCCGCCGCGGACTGGCATGGTGCGTGCGACCAGCCCGATCGGAGCGGATATGAGCAAGTGGTGGCCCCTGGCCCTGTTGATGTCGATGACCTTCGCGGCCCAGGCCGCGGATACGGCCGCGGCGCCGACGACGGTGACCATCCTCGGCGTCGATCACGCCGCGCAGCTGGTCGCGCCGCGCGATCCGCCGGCGTTGCTGGAGGCCTTCCTGGCGCGCGTGAAGCCCGATGCGATCTGCATCGAGCGCGCGCCGGACGCCTACGCGCGCGGCGACTACTACGAGTTCACCTACGAGGTGCAGGACGTGGTGGTGCCGTATGCGCGCCGCAGCGGGATCGAGCTGTGTCCGATCGATTGGGAGCCGCCGGTCGAAGAGCAGCGCCTGGGTTTCGGCATGGCCCTGGATGCGCCGCCGGAGCTGCGTCTGCTCAAGGGTTTCCCCAGCTTCCTCAGTTTCGGCGCGCAAACGCTGCAGCGCGACTTCTTCCACGCCGACGATCCGGCCAATCTGCAGAAGGTGACGCAGTGGGCCGCGACGCCGGCCGCCAACGCCAAGAACGATCTGGCGCGCCGTCTGTACTTGTATCGGACCTACATGCAGGCGCGTCGCATTCTGGCCGCCGCGCGCGCGCATCCCGGCGGCCGCGTGGCGGTGGTGGTCGGCGAATTCCACAAGCACGATATCGAGGCGATCCTGAAGGACGAGCCCGGCCTGCGCCTGGTCCAGCCCTCCAGCTACGGGCGCCCCAGCGCAGCCGATATCGCCGCGCACGACCGGCCCGAGTACCGCACCGCGATCGCCAGCTTCAACCTGCTGGGTCTGCAGTCGCAGTCCGGCCAGGTCGATTACGCCTACGTCGGGCGCGCGCTGGATGCGTTGGACGCCCAGGGCGCCACCGCGCAGACGCGTCTGTTGCGCACGCGCCTGGACCTGTTGCAGGCGCGGATCCGGCGCGAGGATGCGATCGCGCGTTACCGCGCCATCGCCGCCGAAGCCGGCGATGCGCGCTTCGCCTGGAACGGGGTCAAGGATGCCGCGCGCGTGGACTCCTACTTCGATCCGTTCGGCAATCTGGATGTGCGCCGGCGCGCCCTGCTGGAGGCGGCGCGCGAGACCTGGGCGCTGGGCGATGCCGCCGCCGCGCAGGCGCTGTTCGATGCCTGCGCCGACGGCCTGAGCCCGCGCCAGCGCAACCAACTGCGCGGCTATTGGGAGCGCGACGTGGCGATCGCGGCGGCCCAGCGGCCCTAGCGCGCGCAAGCGACCCGTTGGCGGCTATTCTCGCGGTCTTGAAGGAGACCGCCATGCGCCTGCCGATCCTGCTGTTGAGCCTTGCCGCCATGTCCAGCCCCGCCGCTCTCGCCCAGACCCCGCCCAGCGGCGAACGCCCGATCGCGCTGGTGATCCACGGCGGCGCCGGCTTCGTGCCACGCGACGCGCTGAGCGAGGCCGACCGCAAGGCCGCGCATGCCGATCTCAATCGCGCCCTGGACGCCGGTTACGGCGTGCTCCAGGGCGGCGGCAGCGCGTTGGACGCGGTGTCGGCGGTGGTGGTGGTGCTGGAGGATTCGCCGATCTTCAACGCCGGCAAGGGCGCGGTGTTCAACGCCCGCGGCGGCCACGAACTCGACGCCTCGATCATGGAAGGCCACACCCGCCGCGCCGGCGCGGTCGCCGGCGTCACCACGATCAAGAACCCGATCAAGCTGGCGCGCGCGGTGATGGAACACAGCCCGCACGTGATGCTGGCCGGCGCGGGCGCGGAAGCCTTCGCCGATACCCGGGCCGAGATCGAGCGCGTGCCCAACACGTATTTCGATACGCCCAAGCGCCGCCAGCAGTTGGAGAAGGCGCAGCGCGAGGAAGCGGCCAAGGGCAAGCGCGAGGCCAACGCGGCCGTCGATCCGGGCAAGTACTTCGGCACCGTGGGCGCGGTCGCGCTGGACCGCCAGGGCCATATCGCCGCGGCCACCAGCACCGGCGGCATGACCAACAAGCGCTACGGCCGCGTCGGCGATTCGCCGGTGATCGGCGCCGGCACCTGGGCCGACGATCGCTGCGGCGTGTCCGGCACCGGCTGGGGCGAGTACTACATCCGCTACAACGCCGCCCACGACATCTGCGCGCGGGTCGCCTACCGCGGCGACAGCCTGCAGGCGGCGGCCGACGAGGTCATCAACAAGCTCATTCCCGCCGCCGGCGGCGACGGCGGCGCGATCGCGCTGGACCGCGAAGGCCATATCGCGATGCCGTTCAACAGCGGCAGCATGTTCCGCGGCTGGGTCAAGCCGGACGGGAGCCGGGGGACGGCGATTCACGAAGAGGAGTGAGGTTTACTGGTCCCTCTCCTGCAACCATGGCCACTGGGGGGGCGTTCCAAACGCGGGGTTTCCAATCCGCATAGCTTTCCGAATGCGGCTGGGATCTTCGCGGTTTTGAGCGACGCGCGAATAGCGAGATGGAGCGATACAAATGCAAAGCATTCGGGCGGTAGTCGCCATGCTCGTTCTTGCTTGCATCGGCGGATGCGGAAAGGCTGACTCCAACAAGTTCGTTCTTGGGATGCCGACGGGCTGCTCCCCCCTTTCCTCTGATCTATCCGAGACCTTCGAGAGAGTTGCGCTGGACCACTTCAAGCGCAACCTGGGAGTGTCCGCTGTTTCAGTTCGTGTGCTGGCGATAGAGGACTGCGAGAACAAGATCGTGGTCCCTATAGAGGCAACGACTGAGCAGGTTCCAACGCCAAGGCACTGGTATGTTGAGTTTCCGGGTAAGAGGCAAAGCGAGCCGGTGTTGGTTAGGCCACTGTAGAGTTCAGCCTAAATGTCCTGAGCTACACGCTCTACGCATGCGCACGGCCAGATATTGGTCGCGCTTCGTATGGCACAGCCAGCGCTCAGGCTTCGTTACTTGAGGCGCACACTAGGGCATTCCGTTGCCCCTGATAGCTGGGTGAAGCCTGATGGGAGCCGGGGACGGCGATCCACGCGGAGGAGTGAGGGGCGCTGGTCTCTAGCGCCAACCACGGTCGCTCCCCTCATCCGCCCATAGCCTATCCTGAGCCTGTCGACGGAGGCACCTTCTCAACCCTGCACTTCCTTCGGTCGTCGCGAACGGAGAAGGGAAGGGGCCAGCCGCCTCACGCCCCCTGCTGCGACGACCACTCCTGCATCCGCGCCTGCATGTCCTCCTCCGACACGTCCTCGACGTGCGTGGCCAGCGTCCACTTGTGGCCGAAGGGATCGACGATGGTGCCGGTGCGGTCGCCCCAGAACTGGTTCTGCAGGGGCTTGTCGACTTTGCCGCCGGCCTGGGTCGCCTGGGCGAACGCGGCATCGGCGTCGTCGACGTAGATCATGAAAGCGGTGGTCGCGCCGCCGCGGGTCTTGGGGCTGAGCGCGTTCATTTCGGGCCACTCGTCGGACAGCATGATCACGCTGTCGCCGATGCGGATTTCGGCGTGGCCGATCTTGTCGCCCATGGGCAGGCGGTAGATCTCGGTCGCGTTCAAGGCGCGCACGTAGAAATCGATGGCGGCGTTGGCGTCGTGCACGATCACGTAGGGCGTGACGCTGTGGTAGCCATCGGGGCGGGGCTGTACGGCCATGTCGGTGTCTCCGTGAGTGGTGGGTTCGGCGCGGCGCTGCGTGCGCGAAGGCCCGATGCGCCGGGGCGGATCGAAGCGGACGCGGTGCTGCCCGGGCGCAGATGCTGAACCGCGCGATTCTCACCGGCTGCGACTGCGGGCCGGCCGGGCAGGCCGCGGGCGGGCCGGATTCGACGCTTCGGCCCGCAGCGCCGGCCCGGATGGGCGCAAGGCGTTTCGGTCGGTCAGGGGCGGGCAGGCTAGCGCCGGCCGCGCTAAGCGGGCGCGAAGCCGGGCCTGGGCCCGCGTTAACCGGATCCGGCACGGTCGCCGCCGGGGCGGCCGAGCGGGGCTTATGGCAAAATCCATGCCCTGTAGCGGCCGCCGGCTGCGCCCCGCCGGCCCGTCCGGAGAGAGCCCGACCCTCATGCCCATGACCGAGCAGTCCCGCCGCGGCCGCGCCGCCGCGCCGTCCGTCTTGCCGCAACCGGCCAGTCGCGCCGGCGTCGCCCCCCCTTCCGCCCCCTGAGGCCGCCATGGCAGACGAATTCGGCCACCTGCCGCGCGGTCCCGCGCGCATCCTCAAGGCGACGATGTGGTCCATGCAGGGCCTGCGCGCGGCCTGGCTGCACGAATCCTCGTTCCGGCTCGAGGTCTATCTGTTCGTGGTGCTGGCCCCGCTGGGCTGGTGGCTGGGCCAGACCCCGGTCGAGCGCGTGCTGCTGATCGGCTCGATGCTGCTGGTGCTGAGCATCGAACTGTTGAACTCGGCCGTGGAAGCGGTGATCGAACGCTACGGCCCGGAGTTCCACGAGCTCGCCGGCCGCGCCAAGGACATGGGGTCGGCGGCGGTGTTCGTATTGATGATGAACGTGTTGCTGACCTGGGGCGCGATCGTCGTGCCGCGCCTGTTCTGAGCGCAACCGTGCCCTAATCCGCCGCGCGCATCGCGCGCAGCCCCCGTTTTGTAAGCCTAGGAAACCCGCTAGTGATTGAGCTGCTAACCGATCCGCAAGTCTGGATCACCCTGGTCACCCTGAGCGCGATCGAGATCGTGCTGGGCATCGACAACCTCGTCTTCATCTCGATCGCGGTCAGCAAGCTGCCGTACGCGCAACGCGAGAAGGCCCGCAAGTTCGGCATCGCGGTGGCCTGCATCACGCGCATCGCGCTGCTGCTGACCCTGGCCTGGTTGGCCGGCCTGACCAGCGATCTGTTCTCGGTATTCGGCCAGGGCATCTCGGTGCGCGACCTGGTCCTGATCCTGGGCGGCGCCTTCCTGCTGGTGAAGGGCTCGATGGAAATGCGCGACATGATCGTTGGCGCGGGCGAGTCCGAGGACGTGCACTCCAAGCCGGCGGCCTCGTTCATGGCGGTGATCGCGCAGATCGCGGTGATCGACATCGTGTTCTCGCTGGACTCGGTGATCGCCGCGGTCGGTATGGCCAGCCACACCCCGGTGATGGTCGCGGCGATCCTGCTGGCGGTGGCGGTGATGCTGCTGGCCTCCAAGCCGCTGGGCGAGTTCATCGACCGCAACCCGACCATCAAGATGCTGGCCCTGGCCTTCATCGTCCTGGTCGGCGTTTACCTGGTCGCCGACGGTTTCGAGTTGCACATCCCGAAGGGCTACATCTACGGCGCGATGGGTTTCTCGGCCCTGGTCGAGTGCCTCAACCTGTGGGCCAAGCGCCGCGCCATGGCGCGGGTTCAGCCCGACTGAGGCAGGCGCGCCCGCACGGCGCCGCCCACGCGGCGGCGCCGCGATCGCGACGCGACCCTCACACGGCGTCCATTGCAAGCGTGGGGCGCGGGTGGTGCAATGCGCCATCCTCACGAAGGAGTTGCGCCATGCGTAAGCTCATGATGTCCCTGCTGCTGGTCGCGGCGGCCGCCCTGCTCAGCGGCTGCGGCTACAACACCATCCAGCAGAAGGACGAAGCGGTGAAGGCGTCCTGGTCGCAGGTGCTCAACGTCTACAAGCGACGTGCCGATCTGGTGCCCAACCTGGTCGCGACCGTGAAGGGCTACGCCAGTCACGAGCAGCAGGTGCTGACCCAGGTGACCGAGGCGCGCGCCAAGGTCGGCAGCATCAACGTCAACGCCGACGATCCGGCCTCGGTGGAGCAGTTCCAGCAGGCCCAGGGCGAACTCAAGAGCGCGATCGGCCGTCTGCTGGTGGTCAGCGAGAATTATCCGCAGCTCAAGGCCGACCAGAACTTCCTGCAGTTGCAGGCGCAGCTGGAAGGCACCGAGAACCGCATCACCGTCGAGCGCCAGCGCTACATCCAGTCGGTGCAGGACTACAACACCTACGTGCGTTCGTTCCCGCAGAACCTGACCGCGATGATGTTCGGCTACAAGGCCAAGCCCAACTTCTCGGTCGAGAACGAGCAGCAGATCCAGGAAGCGCCCAAGGTCGACTTCGGCCAGCCGGCCGCGCAGCCCGCGCCGCAGCCGGCGCCCGCGCAGCAGCAGCCGGCGCCGGCGGGCTGATCGGCGCGGCGGCGGACGCCGGGCGATGAAGCGCGCATTCGCGAACACCGGCCGCGCCCTGGCGCGCGGCTGGTGCGCGCTGTTGCTGCTGTGGCTGGTCTGCGCGGTCGCGCAGGCGCAGACGCTGGCGCCGATCCCGGCCCTGGATACGCCGGTGATCGACACCACCGGCACCCTCGACGCCGCCACCCGCCAGAACCTGGAAGCGCAGGCGCGCGCGCTGCAACAGCGCAAGGGCAGCCAGCTGCAGGTGCTGGTGGTGCCGACCACCCAGCCCGAAGACATTGCCCAGTACGCGGTGCGCGCGTTCGAGCAGTGGAAGATCGGCCGCAAGGGCGTCGACGACGGCGTCCTGCTGGTGGTCGCCAAGGAAGATAGGCGGGTCCGCATCGAGGTCGGTTACGGCCTGGAAGGCGCGATCCCCGACGCCACCGCCAGCCGCGTGATCCAGGAATATCTGGTGCCGCATTTCCGCAGCGGCGACTACGCCGGCGGCATCACCGAGGCCAGCGCGGCGCTGACCAAGCTCATCGACGGCGAGCCCTTGCCGGCGCCGATGGCCGACAACCGCGGCGACGAGGGCGGTGGCGGCGGCGAGAGCTTCCTGATCGCCCTATTCGTGGCCTTCATCGTGGCTCAGGTCGCGCGCGGCATTTTCGGCAGCGCGCCGCGGCCGCTGCGCGCCCTGCTCGGCGCCGGCGCGGCCGGCGGCGTGGCCTGGCTGATTTCCTCGCTGTTGCTGGTCGGCGGCATCGGCGCGGTGATCGGTTTCGTGATCGGCCTGATCAGCACGCCGCGCGGCGGCCGTTTCGCCCGCGACGCGGGCTGGGGCGGTTGGGGCGGAGGCGGCGGCGGTTGGGGAGGCGGCGGTTTCGGCGGCGGTGGCGGTGGCGGCGGCTGGTCCGGTGGCGGCGGCATGAGCGGAGGCGGTGGCGCCTCCGGTAGCTGGTGACGGAGACCACGCCCATGCGCCTGCTCAAACACCTGTTCGCGCCCTCGGCCACGCGCCTGTTCCCCGAGCCCTTGTTGCGGCGCATCGCCGCGGCGATCGCGGCCAGCGAGCTGCGCCACAGCGGCGAGATCTGTTTCGCGGTCGAGCCCGCGCTGCACCCGCGCGCGGTCTGGGCCGGCCGCCAGGCGCGCGCCGCGGCCGTGGACGCGTTCGCGCAGTTGCGGGTCTGGGACACGCGCGCCAACAACGGCGTGCTGTTGTACTTGCTGCTGGCCGATCACCGCATCGAGATCGTCGCCGACCGCGGCTTCGAGGGCCGGGTCAGCGCCGAGCAGTGGCGCGGGGTCTGCCAGCTGGTCGAGGAACGCTTGCGCTTGGGCGACCCCGAGGCCGCCGTGCTGGGCGGGATCGAGGCGCTGTCGGCGCTGCTGGCCGAGCATTACCCGCGCGCGGACGGCGATCAGGACGTCAACGAACTGCCGGATCTGCCGCGGATTCTTTGATCGGGGCTTGAAGGCCGCAGCCGTGGGGTAGGAGCGGCGTGAGCCGCGACCGCGCCACCTCATCGGCCGCGCCGCCCGCAGGGCGTCCGGTCGCGACTCACGTCGCTCCTACCCCAAAGCGACTGGCGGGGCCCCGCCGAGCGGCGCGACGGCTGCGACGCTCCGTTTCGCCGCAATCGCCTTCCGGTCACGGCCGGGCAAGGCACACGCCATGCCCCTCGGGCACAATACCGGCATCCCCAAACCGCCGGGTCGCTACGCCGCATGATCTACCTGCACCAGATCGATCCGATCGCCATCCATCTCGGCCCGCTGCAAGTGCATTGGTACGGGATCATGTACCTGATCGGCTTCGGCCTGGCCTGGTGGCTGGGGCAGCGCCGGGTGCGCGCCGGGCGCCTGCCGGGCGTGAGCGAACAGGCCTACGGCGACCTCCTGTTCTACGCCATGCTGGGCGTGGTGCTGGGCGGCCGTTTCGGCTACGTGCTGTTCTACGCCTTCGGCGATCTGCTGCAGGACCCGCTGATGCTGTTCCGCATCTGGGAAGGCGGCATGAGCTTCCACGGCGGCCTGCTGGGTGTGATGGCCGCGGCGCTGTGGTGGGCGCGCAAGCAGCGCCTGCATTTCTTCGACGTGATGGATTTCGTCGCCCCGCTGGTGCCGCCGGGCCTGGGCTTCGGGCGCCTGGGCAACTACATCGGCGGCGAGCTCTGGGGCAAGTTCACCGAGGCCGGCTGGGGCGTGATCTTCCCGCGCGCGCCGGAGTTCGGTAACTGGACCGCGCAGCAGATCCAGGGCCAGTACGCGACCGGCGCGCTCAACCATTTCGCGCGCCATCCCTCGCAGCTCTACCAGGCCGCGCTCGAGGGCCTGACCATGTTCGTGCTGCTGTGGTGGTTCTCCAGCAAGCCGCGTCCGCGTTATGCGGTGTCGGGCCTGTTCGCGCTGCTGTACGGCTGCTTCCGCTTCCTGATCGAGTTCGTGCGCGTGCCCGACGCCAAGCCCGGCTACATCGCCTTCGGCTGGCTGACCATGGGCCAGTTGCTGAGCGTGCCGCTGATCCTGCTGGGCCTGTACTGGCTGTGGCTGTCGCGCCGCTCGCCGACCCTGCAACCGCAAGCCGTCGCGCCGAAGGAGGGCTGATCGATGCGCCAATACCTCGACCTGCTGCGGCACGTGCTGGAGCACGGCAGCGAAAAATCCGACCGCACCGGCACCGGCACGCGCAGCGTGTTCGGCTGGCAGCTGCGCTTCGATCTGAACCAGGGTTTCCCGCTGGTCACGACCAAAAAGCTGCACTTGCGCTCGATCGTGCACGAGCTGCTGTGGTTCCTGCAGGGCGACACCAATGTCGCCTACCTGAAGGACAACAAGGTCGGCATCTGGGACGAATGGGCCGACGCCGACGGCGAGCTGGGCCCGGTCTACGGCAAGCAGTGGCGGCGCTGGGCCGGCGCCGACGGCGTCGAGATCGACCAGATCCGCTGGGTGATCGACGAGATCAAGCGCAATCCCGATTCGCGCCGCCTGATCGTCAGCGCCTGGAACGTCGCCGACCTGCCGCGCATGGCGCTGATGCCCTGCCACACCCTGTTTCAGTTCTACGTCGCCGACGGCAAGCTCAGCTGCCAGCTCTATCAGCGCAGCGGCGACATCTTCCTGGGCGTGCCGTTCAACATCGCCAGCTACGCGCTGCTGACCCACATGGTCGCGCAGGTCTGCGGGCTGGGCGTGGGCGATTTCGTGCACACCCTGGGCGACGCGCATCTGTACTCCAACCATTACGAGCAGGCGCGCGAGCAGCTGTCGCGCGAACCGCGCGCGCTGCCGACGCTGAGGCTGAATCCGCAGGTGACCGACATCTTCGGTTTCCGCTACGACGACATCGCGATCGAACGCTACGACCCCTTGCCGGCGATCAAGGCGCCGGTCGCGGTCTGAGGGCATAGCCCCGGGGGAGGGCGCATGAGGGGACGAGGATCCGTCACCGCCGCCTGGGCGCTGGGCCTGGTCGCGGCCCTGTGCGCGACCGCGCTGCTGGCCGCCGATCCGGAGCCGGCCCGCGCCGACGGTCCCGCCGGCAGCATCCGCCTGCCGGCCGGCATCGAGGCCGAGCCGCCGGCATTGCAGACCACCGGCAGCGGCCCGCGCAGCAGCCAGGTCCTGCGCCACACCCGCAACGGCAAGACCGCGCAGGCGAGCCTGCTGCAATCCTGCGCGAGCGCGCCGCCGGACCTACGCAGCGAGAAGAACCTCGAGATCCTGATGCAGGGACTGGCGGTGATGCAGCGCCAGACCCTGGGCAAGGTCAACGGCTGGGTGACGCTGGGCGAACGACGCGCCTACCGCATGGACTCGGTGCGTGACGGTGGCGGCGCCGCGACGATGTGGATGGCGCCCATGGGCGAGAAGATGGCGGTGCTGCGCTACGAGCGCCCGGCCGATTTCGCGCTCGACGACGAGATGATCGTGGCGATCGAAAGGATGGAATTGCGATGCGGTTCGACGCCCTGAGCCGGGCCGCGTTCGCGGCCTTGCTGGCGGCGGCGCTGTGGCTGCCGGCCGCATCCGCGCAGACCTCGGACGACGAGCGCGCGCTGGCCGCCCGCGCTTACGCGCGTATCCAGCCGGCGCTGCGCGAGATGATGAAGAAAGCCTATGCGGACAGTCTGGCCAGCGGCGAGCCCAGCGCGCTCGACGGTTGCGAGGCCGCCTCCAAGCAGCAGGCGCGCGCCGATCTCGAGCGCGACACCACGGCGCTGGTGTTGGAGCTGTTCTTCAGCGAACAGATGCAGCGGCGCGTGGAGGGCATCCTGGTGGATGTCTACGATGCCGAGCAACTGCGCGTGACCGCCGAGGGCGGCAATGCGCCGTCGCGTCCGGAGCAGTCGGCCAAGATAGCCAGTTCGTTCCGCGAGCTGAGTGCGGATTTCCTGCGCAGCGTCAGCCAGGACAGCCGCTTCGCCACCGCCATGGTCGATGCGCTGCAAAACGCGCGCGCGCAGTTGAAGCGATGCCGCGCGGAGCAGGGCGCGGGTTGAGCATGCCGTTAACGGGGAGCGGCGGGCGCGTGGCCGTGCCGTCGCAACAGATCGCTATCACTACGAGGGGAAGTGCAGTGTCGAATTTCAAGGGGATGGTGTCCGCCGGCGCGCTCGCGTTGGCCATCGTGGTAGGCCTGGGCAACGCGCAGGCGGCGACCTCGCCGAAGTACGAGGCCGCGCTGGAACGCTACTACGCGATGACCTACGGCCATCAGATCGAGCAGCTCGGCATCGACGAGCTGTCGGAGAAGTTCCGCGAGGGCGCGATGTCCAAGCCCGAGGCCAAGGCCTGCCCGGCGCTGGGCAAGGCGATCGATGAGTTCTCCAAGAACGAGTTCCGCAAGGCCATCACCGACTACTTCCATTCGCCGGAGCTCAAGGCGCAGATCCTGGCGGCCATGCGCAAGCAGCTGACCGAGGCCGATCTCAACGCCTACCTGGCCTTCGTCGACACGCCGGCCGGCAAGCAGTACCTGCAGCACAGCCAGGCCTCGAACGTCGAGGTCGAAAAAGCCATGACCGAGATGACCGACAAGATGGACGAATCGCCGGCGTTCAAGGCCATGATGACCGACATGGTCACCAAGCTGGTGCCGGTGATGATGACCTGCCCGCGCGACAAGGACTGAACGCGCGAGCCGACGGTGCGTCCCGGGGCGCGGGACGCGGCGGGGGCGGTGCGGGGACGCAGGCATGGTTTCGGACTGAGGTGTGCGGATGAACCCAATAGCGAGTTGGCACCAGGCAGTCGAAGACGCATGCGAGCGCCGCGCCGATCTGGGGTTGCTGATTCTGCGCGTCGCGATCGGCGCGCACCTGATGTTGATGACCCAGGACAACGTGTTCTCGTGGGCGCGCATGCTCGAGTTCCGCGATTTCATGGCCCACCACGGGTTCGCGTTCCCGCTGGCGTGCGCGGTGCTGTCGGTGATCGGCCAGTTCTTCGGCGGCCTGGCCCTGGTGCTGGGCCTGTGCACGCGCTTCGCCGGCCTGGTGATCGCGATCAACTTCGTGGTCGCGGTGTGGATGGTGGATTCGAAAGCGCCGTATCCCGGCGCGTTTCCGGCCCTGGCCCTGGTCGCGGTTGGGCTGTGCCTGATGTTCACCGGCGGCGGACGCTACTCGCTCGACCGCGTCTGGCGTAAGCGGCCATGATGCGCTTGTCGCTGATCGCGGCCTTGGACCACGAGCGCGGCATCGGCCGCGGCAACGAGTTGCCGTGGCGCCTGCCCGACGATCTCAAGCGCTTCAAGGCGCTGACCCTGGGCAAGCCGG
Organism: Lysobacter sp. Root983; assembly: GCF_001429345.1. NCBI lineage: Bacteria > Pseudomonadati > Pseudomonadota > Gammaproteobacteria > Lysobacterales > Lysobacteraceae > Lysobacter > Lysobacter sp. Root983. Next base: position 114,321 of record NZ_LMJO01000016.1, on the reverse strand, counting down.
TGCTGATGGGGCGCAAGACCGCGCAGTCGCTGGGGCGCGCCCTGCCGGGCCGGCGCAACCTGGTGCTCACGCGTTCGGGCGAGGTGCCGTACGCGGGCATGCAGGCGGTGACCTCGGTGGAGGAAGCGCTCGCGCTCGCGCACGAGGACGGCGCGCCGGAGCTGTGCGTGATCGGCGGTGGCGAAATCTACACGCTGTGCCTGCCGGCCGCGACCCATCTGCACCTGACTTATGTCGACACCGTGGTCGCCGACGCGGATGCGCATTTCCCGCGCTTCGACACCCAGGAATGGCGCGTGCTCGCGCGCGAACATCACGCTGCCGACGAGCGCCACGCCTTCGCGTTCGAATTCGTCGACTACGCGCGTATCGGCATGGATGCCTGAGGCCAGGACTCCGGCCTCGCGCCATCGACCCCGTAGGATGCGGTGAGCCGCAGGCGAACCGCATCACCGCGACGGAGCGGGAGACGGCGATGGTGCGGTTGTCACCGCACCCTACGGCTGGCGTAGCCGCAGCGACATTCACCGCTCTCGTAGGATGCGGTGAGCCTTAGGCGAACCGCATCGCCGCACGGAGCGGGAGATGGCGATGCTGCGGTTATCACCGCACCCTACGGCTGGCGTAGCCGCGGCGACATTCACCGCTCTCGTAGGATGCGGTGAGCCTTAGGCGAACCGCATCGCCGCGCGGATCCGGATGGGGCGATGGCGTGGTTGCCGCCGCACCGCCGGCCACCGCATCCGCTCACTCCTCACTCCTCACCGCTCACTTCTGCTTCCTGCTTCACCGCCGCCAACACCGGCCGGTAGTGCCCGGTGATCTCGTAGGCGAACAACAGATCGCCCTCCTCGGTGCCGCGGGCGATGTTGTGCAGGATCAGCGGATCGCCGCGCCAGCCTTTGCGGTCGGAGACGATGCCGATGTGCGGGGTGCCGCCGCCCAGGTCCCAGGTGACCAGGTCGCCCGGGCGGTAATCGACGGCGCGATCGCTGACGGTCTGCTGCCAGCCCTGGCGTTCGAACCAGCGCCGCAGGTTGGGCACGCGGCGGTGGTCGATGCTGCGGTCGGTGCCGCGCGCGCCCCAGTTTTGCGGATAGCGCGCGAAGTTCGCGCGCATGTCCTCATGCACGGCCTGTTGCAGGTCCAGGCCCTGCGCGCGCAGGGCGCGGATCACCACGTCGGTGCACACGCCGCGGTCGGCGGCGACGTCGCCGCCGGGGTAGTCCAGGCGCACATAGGCGGGATCGTAGTAGCGCACCACGCCGACCTGGGCGCGCGCCGCGCGCACCAACGGATGGGTGGGCGCGCTCGCGCGCGCAGGCGCGGGCGGCGCGGCGGCGGGCGCCTGCGCGGCCGCAGGCTGGGCAGGACTGTCGTTGGAGCGGTCCGCGCATGCCGCGCAGGCCGCGGCCAGCAAGGCGACGGCCGCGTAGCGCAGCAGCGTCGCGATGCGCGGCGTCATGCCGGGCGCGGCGGACGCGGCTTGGGCGGATTGGCCGGCACGTCGCGGCCCGGCACCTGCACGATGCGCAACTCGTCGGTGTCCAGCTGCAGGGCGGTGAGCTTGCCGCCCCAGACCGCGCCCGTATCGATGGCATGCACGCCGTGGCCGATGAACAAGCCCAGCGTCGACCAATGGCCGCACACGATCTTGAGGTCGCGCTCGACCCGGCCCGGCACTTCGTACCAGGGGTACAGGCCGACCGGTTGGGTGCCCGGGCTGCCCTTGTCCTCGAATGCGATGCGGCCGCGCGGCGTGCAATAACGCAGACGGGTGAAGATGTTGATGATCGCGCGGTGGCGATCGATGCCGGCCAGCTTGGGGTTCCAGGCCGGGCGGTCGCCGTACATGTTCTTGAGCAGGCGCTGGTACTGATCGCTGTGCAGGCGCTCTTCGATCTCGCGCGCGTGGCGTTCGGCCAGTTGGGTGGTCCACTTCGGCGCCAGGCCGGCGTGCACCATCATCCAGCCCAGCGAGCGGTCGGCGTGGACCAGCTTCTGCCGGCGCAGCCAGCCCAGCAGTTCGTCGCGGTCCTGGGCCAGCACGATGCGTTGCAGATCGGGATTGACCTTGCGCTGCTCTTCCTCGCGGCGTTCGCCGATCGCCAGCAGCGACAGGTCGTGGTTGCCCAGCACGACCACGCTGTTGGCGCGTAGCGAATGCACCAGGCGCAGCGTCTCCAGCGACTGTCCGCCGCGGTTGACCAGGTCGCCGCAGAACCACAGCGTGTCGCGGGCGGGGTCGAAATTGATCCGCTCCAGCAATCGCTGGGTGGGGTCGTAGCAGCCTTGCAGGTCGCCGATGGCCCAGACGCTCATATCCGATCGTTCCGTGCCGTCAGTGCAGGGTGCGCGGCACGGTCAGGGTGAAGGCCGGGATCGGCGCTTCGAAGCGGGTGCCGTCGTCGGCGACCATCGCATAGCTGCCCTCCATCGTGCCCAGGCTGGTTTCCAGCACCGCACCGGAGGTGTACTCGAAGTCCTCGCCCGGACGCAGCCAGGGTTGCTCGCCGACCACGCCTTCGCCCTCGACCTCCTGGACCTTGCCGTTGGCGTCGGTGATCACCCAGTGGCGCGAGAGCAGGCGCGCGGGCACGCGACCGGCGTTGCGGATGTTGATGGTGTAGGCAAAGACGTAGCGGTCCTGCTCCGGCTCGGACTGATCGTCGAGGTAGCGGGTGGCGACGGCGATGTCGAAAGCGTAGTCGTGGCGGTGTTCCATGCAGGCAGTGTAAGCAAAGCGGGCATGAAGCGGGAATGAGCATTCGCGTACCAGGTCGCGATGCGGGCGCGCCGGCGCGGTCGGAGACCGTATCGACGCCCGTCAGAACCGGTATTCCGGCTCAGTTTTCCGGTGCCAGGCCCTTGAGCGAATTCGCCAGGCGCACGAAATCGGCGACCTCGATCTGCTCGGCGCGCGCATCGGGACGCACGCCGGCGGCTTCGATCGCGGCCGCGTCGCAAATCTGCGACAGCGCGTTGCGCAAGGTCTTGCGGCGTTGGCCGAAGGCGTCGCGCACCACCCGCGCGAAGCGCGCGTGGTCGTCGATGCCGATGCGCTCGGGCGCGCGCGGGATCAGCCGCACCACCGCCGAATCCACCTTCGGCGGCGGCCGGAACGCGGCCGGCGGCACGTCGAACAGGGCGGTGACCTCGCAATAGGCCTGCAGCATCACCCCGAGCCGGCCGTAGACCTTGCTGCCGGGGCCGGCCGCCATGCGGTCGACGACTTCCTTCTGCAGCATGAAGTGCATGTCGACGATCGCCTCGGCGTGTTCCAGGGCATGGAACAGGATCGGCGAGGACAGGTTGTAGGGCAGGTTGCCGACCAGGCGGATCGGCCCGTTGTTGTGGGCCAGCGCGCCGAAATCGACGGTGAGCACGTCGCGGTGTATGACCTCGAGCGTGCCGTGGGCGCGCGCGCCCTCGGTGAGCGGGAAGATCAGGTCGCGGTCGAACTCGATCACGGTCAGCTCGCCGTGGCGGTCCAGCAGCGGGAAGGTGATCGCGCCCTGGCCGGGGCCGATCTCGACCAGGCGGTCGCCGGGCTGCGGATCCACCGCCTGCACGATCATCGCGATGATGTCGCGGTCGTGCAGGAAGTGCTGGCCAAGGTGCTTCTTGGCGTCGGCGGTGAAGCCTTTGGCGTGGGCTTTGGCCGTGCCGGTCATGACGGTGCTCCGTGCTGGCGGGTGCGCGCGATGCGGGCGCAGGTCTCGGCCGCGGCGATCAGGCTGGAAGGGTCGGCCAGGCCGCGACCGGCCAGGTCCAGGGCGGTGCCGTGGTCGACGGCGACGCGCGGGTAGGGCAGGCCCAGGGTCAGGTTCACCGCGCGCTCGAAGCCACTGTACTTGAGTACCGGCAGGCCCTGGTCGTGGTACATGGCCACCACCGCATCGAAGCCGCGCAGCTTGGCCGGCAGGAAGGCGGTGTCGGCCGGCAGCGGGCCGATGAGGTTCAGGCCCTGGGCGCGCAGTTGCGCCAACACCGGTTCGATGACCTCGATCTCCTCGCGCCCCAGATGCCCGGCCTCGCCCGCGTGCGGGTTGAGCCCGAGCACCGCGATGGCCGGTTCGGCGATGCCGAAATCGGCGCGCAGGGCGGCGTGGACGATGCGCAGGGTGCGCGTCAACGGCTCGGCCTGGATCGCGTCGGCGACCGCGCGCAGCGGCAGGTGGGTGGTCGCCAGGGCGACCCGGACCAGGTCGTTGGCCAGCATCATCACCACCTCGCAGCCGGCCTGGGCGGCCAGCAGCTCGGTGGTGCCGGTGTAGGGAATGCCACCCTCGTTGATCGCGGCCTTGTGCACCGGGCCGGTGACCAGGCCGTCGTAGTCGCCGCGCAGGCAGCCCTGGGCCGCCTCGTGCAGGGCCCGGATCACCGCGCCGGCGTTGGCGGGGTCGGGGCTGCCGAACGCGGGCAGGCTGGCCTGTTCGATCTCGACCAGGGACAGCTCGCCCGGCCGCAAGGCCGCCTGTTCGGGCGGCAGCAGCTTCAGGGGCAGGTTCAGGGCTTCGGCCGCGGCGCGCAGGCTGCGCGGGTCGGCGTAGGCGGTCAGGGCGTAGTCGCGCGGGCGCTGGATCAGCCGCAGGCACAGCTCCGGCCCGACGCCGGCCGGCTCGCCCGGCACCAGCGCGAGCCGGGGAGGGTGCACTCAGCCGCCGCTGGCGGGCGCGGTGGGCGCTGCGGGCGCGTCGGTAGCGGCGGCCTTGCCGACGCGGATGTCGATGAAGGCTTCGCCGCGCTTCTCGCGCAGGAAGCGGTTCCACTCATCCTCGAGCTTGCGCCGGCCGATCGTTTCCTGGACCTGGGCGCGGCGGTTGCGGTCGCCGACGTCGGTCTGACGGCTGCCGGTGCGCTCGACGATGTGCCAGCCGGCCGGGGTGCGGATCGGCTGCGAGATCTGGTTGTCCTGCAGACCGGCGACGGCGCCGCCGAACTCGGGGCCGAACTCGTCCTGGGTGAACCAGCCGAGGTCGCCGCCCTTGGCGCGCGAATTCAGGTCTTCGCTGTCCTTGACCACTTCGTCGAAGGCGGCGCCGCCGGCCAGACGCGCGCGCAGGGTCTCGGCCTTGGCCTTGGCCTGCGCTTCGGTGACGGTGTCGGTGACGCGGACCAGGATGTGGCGGGCCTTGTACTGGGTGACCATGGCCGGCGCGGCCTGCGAGGCGTCGCGGGTCTCGACCAGCTTGAGCAGCTGGAAGCCGCTGGGGCCGCGGATCGGCGCGGTCACCTGGCCGGCGCTCATGTTGCGCATCAGCTCGGCGAAGGCGTTCGGGATTTCGTCGGTGCTACGCCAGCCCAGGTCGCCGCCTTCCAGTGCGTTGGGGCTGTCGGAGTAGCGCACCGCGGCCGCGGCGAAGTCCATCTCGCCCTTGTCGATCAGGGCCTTCACGCCCTCGATCTTCTTCTGGGCGGTGGCGATCTGCTCGGCGGTGGCGCCCTCGGGCAGGCCGACAAGGATGTGGGCCAGGTGGTACTGGGTGCCGGAATTGGCCTGCGCGGCCAGGGCGGCGTCGATCTCGGCGTCGCTGACCGATACGCGGGTCTGGGCGAAGCGCTGACGCAGGCGCTGGGTCAGCAGTTCGTCGCGGATCGAGGCGCGGAATTCGTTGTAGCTGCCGCCGTCGCGGGCCAGCTGCTGGCGCAGCTGCTCCAGGCTGATGCGGTTCTGCTGGGCGATGCCGCCGATGGCCTGGTCGACTTCCTGGTCGGTCACGCGCACGCCGCTGTTCTGGGCGTAGGCGACCTGGATCTTGAGCAGGATCAGGCGCTCGAGCACCTGCCGTTCCAGCACGTCGCGCGGCGGCAGCTGGTTCTCGCGGCCGGCGTACTGGGCCAGGATGTTGGTCACGGCGCGGTCGAGTTCGGTGCGCAGGACCACGTCCTCGTCCACCACCGCGGCGATACGATCGATCGGCTGCACTTCCTGGGCGGACGCCGCGCCGATGGGCAGCAGCACCCCGCCGGACAGCACGCCGACGGCCAGCACACAAGCGAGTAGTTTCTTCATAGGGTCGGGTCGGGGGTGGGATCGGTCTGGCCGCGGGTCACGGACGAGGGCGGCACGAGATAAAGATCGTCGCGATCGTAGCCGAGAATAGCACGGCGCAATACCCGCTCCGTGTTCTGTCCGGCCGAGCCTAGGCCCTTGAGTTCGAACTCGACCTGAAGCGAACTATTGAGGTCGCCGGAGCGGTCGCGCAGGTAGCGGCGGGCGACCACGCGCACCGCCAGACAGCAGCTTTCCCACTGTAGGCCGGCGATCTGTTCCAGCGGTTTCTTGTCCAGCAACGAGTAGTAGTAGCGGCCGACCACGCTCCAGTTTTCGTTGATCGGATACAGGAACGACAGGTCGGCCTGCTCCAGCAGATCCTTGCGCGTGACCGGGTTGCGGCGGTAGCGGTAGCCGATGTTGACGATGCCGGCGTCGCCGAACAAATAGCGCGCGCGCAGGCTGGCCAGGTCCTGGCCGCTGAACTTGGGGTTGTACTGGTAGGTGCCGTTGATGGTCCAGCGGTCGCTGGGCGAGACGCTGACGTCGGCGACCCAGGCCGACTTGCCCTGTTCGATCGGGCTTTCGCCGGGCACGGTGACCCGGCTGTCGTCGAAGTACTGGATCTGGCCGATGCTGGCCGACAGCCGCTCGCGGCCGTCGTCCTCGCTGATCAGGCGCGTGGTCAGGGCCACGGTGAGCTGGTTGGCGTCGGTCTGGCGGTCGGCGCCGCTGTAGCGGTTTTCGCGGAACAGCTGGCCCCAGCTGAAGGTCATGGGGTCGGTGTCGAAGATCGGCAGGCCGTCCTGGTTGCGATAGGGCGCGCGCAGGTAGAACAGGCGCGGCTCCAGGGTATGCAGGTAGCGGTCGCCGCGGATTTCGGTGTCGCGGTCGAAGTACAGGCCGGCGTCGACCGAGGTGATCGGCAGGCTGCGGTTGGGCGACTTGTCGTAGAAACGCGCGTCCATGTCCGGCGTGTAGGCAATGCCCTGCTGCTGGGCGTAGGCGCGCGCGTTGGTGGTCGCCAGTTCGCGCGCCTTGGCCGCTTCCAGCTCGTAGGCGGTGTAGCGGAAGGCCAGCTTGGGCCGGATGAACCAGCTCGCGCCTTCCAGTGGCAAGGAGACGTAGGGCTTGACGTCGAAACGGCTGCCGCCGGGCAGGGCCACGTCGCGCGAGACCCGCTTACCGTCGGCCTGGGCGTAGCGCACGATTTCGTCGGTGTGCTGGAAGCGCACCAGCTCGGAGTCGACGCCGGCCTCGAACCAGCGGCCGAACGGCTGCGCCCAGCGGAAGTAGGCGCGCGGCAGGCGGTCGTAGGGCAGGCTGCGTTCGGTCAGGGTGTAGTCGGCGAGCTGGTAGTGGTCGGCCATGACGCCGGCTTCCCAGTGGCGGCCGCGGCCGTACAGGCCGATGTCGCTGCGGATCGAGTACGCGGACACGCCGTACAGGCTGTTGCTGAAGTCCTGCAGGTAGTACTTGTCGCTGACCCAGGCCAGGTTGGTCGAGGCGTACCAGTTGCCATCCAGGCTGTGGCTGGCCTTGAGCGCGAACTGGCCGCGGTTGTCGTCGGGCAGTTCCTCGGGGCGCAGCGCCAGGTCGGCGTAATCGGTATAGCGCGACGGCCGGTCGCCCGGCAGCTTGTCGCTGGGCATGAAGTTGGCGTAGACCTCGCCCTTGCCGTCCGGGTACAGCCAGCGGAACTCGCCGCCGAGCACGCCGCCGCGCTTGGCCATGATGCGCGGGTACAAGGTGGCGTCGTAGTTCGGCGCCAGGTTGAGGTAGATCGGCTGCTTGTAGTCGAAGCCGTTCTTGCCCGACAGCGAGATCGCCGGATACAGCAGGCCGGTCTGGCGGCGTTCGTCGATCGGGAACTTGAACCAGGGCACGTACAGCACCGGCACCTTGCCGATGCGCAGGGTCGCGTTGTGGGCGACGCCGAAGCCGTCCTCGGTATCCAGGTCGATCTGGCGCGAACGCAGCTCCCACACGCGCTGGTTGGGCGGGCAGGTCGAATAGGTCGAGCCGACCAGCTTGCCCTTGGCGCCGGTGAGGTCGATGCGCTCGGCGCCGCCGTTGCCGCGGCGCTGGGTCAGCTGGTACTGCACGTCCTCGATGCGGTGGGTGTCGGCGTTCTGGTCGCCGGACGCGCGCTGCGCGGTCATGCGCATGCCGTTGTCCTGGTAGCGCACGTTGCCGTCGGCGGTGTATTTGCCGGTGTTCTCGTTGTAGGACAGCTTGTCGGTGCCGATGAACTGGTCGCCGCGGCTGAGCTTGACGTTGTCCTGGACGACGATGTTCTCGTCGTCGCCGGCGCGTTCGAGCACGCCGCCGTCGATATCGGTGGGGGTGCTGGTGCGTTGTTCGGCGGTGCCGACCGGGGTGGGCGCGTCGGTGAACGCGGGCACCACATCCTGGATCGGGCACAGGCCCCAGTTCTCCTCGTCGTCGCCGGAGGCGGCCTGGGCGGGCAGCGCGATGGCGATGCACAGCGACAAGGGAAGCAGGCGTAGGGGTTTGTGCACGCGGCCATCCGGCGGACAGAAATCGGCCGTTAGCTTGCCGCATCCCTTGCAGGGGGGCAACGCGAAACGCCGGCCGCGGGCCCGCGTCGTTCATTTTGCGAGCGCGGACGGCCGCCGCGGGGCCCGCGCGGGCGCCCCGCGGGGGCATGGGCGGACGCGGCCCCAACGCCGGATACAGCGCCGCCCGGCCGTGATGCGGCCGGGCGGCGGATGCGGCATGGCACGCGGACTGCGCCGCGTCCCGGCTCAGGGCTGGCCGGTGCGCGGCGGTGCGCCGTCGCCCTTCAGGTAGGTGTCGAGGAAGTTCAGGATCTTGCCGTAGCCCTCGATCTGGTTCTTTTTCTTGCTGAAGCCATGGCCTTCGTCGTCGAACACGACGTACTCCACCGGCACGCCGTTCTTGCGCACGGCGGCGACGATCTCGTCGGACTCGGGTTTGATCACGCGCGGGTCGTTGGCGCCCTGCAGCACCATCAGCGGCTTGTTGATCTTGTCGGCGTGGAACAGCGGCGAGGTGGCGATCAGGAAATCGCGCTGGGTGGCCGGATCGCCGATCTCCTTGTACAGCGCCAGGCGGAAGCTTTCCCAGTACGGCGGGATGCTCTCCAGCGTGCGCAGCCAGTTGGTCACGCCGAAGATGTCGACGCCGACCTTGAACTCGTCGGGATGGAAGGCCAGCGCGGCCACGGTCATGTAGCCGCCGTAGCTGCCGCCGATGATGCCGATGCGGTCCGGGTCGACGTAGTCCAGCGACTGCAGGTACTTCTTGGCCGAGATCGTGTCCTGCAGCGGCTCGCGGCCGTGCTTGCCGTCGTCGGCGGCGAAGAAGGTCTTGCCGTAGCCGGAGCTGCCGCGGTTGTTGATGCCCAGCACCACGTAGCCGTGGTTGGCCAGGTACTGGATCACCGCGCTGTGCGCGCGCGTGGTCTGGCCGCCCGGGCCGCCGTGCACCCACACCAGCGCCGGCGCCTTGGCCTGCGCAGTGGCCTGGTGCGGCTTCCACAGGATGTTCGGGATCGCCATGCCGTCGAAGCTCTTGAAACGCACCACGCTGGAATCGACCAGATCGGTCGCGGCGATGGCGGGATTGAGCGACCGGGTCAGCTGCTTGGGCTGGCCGCCGAAGCTGAGCGTGTACAGGTCGTTGGGCTGGCGGTCGCCGTTGAGGTAGAACGCCATGCGCTTTTCCGAACGCGAGATGCTGACGTTGCGGATCTCCCCGGCCGGCAGCTTGGGCAGCGCGACCGGCTTGCCGCTGGCGTAGTCGAACACCTGAATCGCGGTGCTGCCGTCCTGGTTGATCGCCACCACGCGGTATTTGCCGTCGTGCGAGAAATAGTTGTCGGTGATGTCCCAGTCGGTCTTCTGGACCGGCTCGTGCTTCCAGGTGCCGACCTCGACCCGGCGCAGCTGCGCGAACTCGCTTTGGTCGTTGGCGGTGTAGTACAGCCACTTGGAGTCGGGGCTGAAGTCCTGGCCGGTGAACATGGCTTCGCCGGTGTGCGCGGAGACCTTGGTGGCCTGGCCGCTGCCCAGCTCGGCCACGAACAGGTCGGCGTCGTTGGTGGTGGTGGGCTTGGCCAGGGCGATCCAGCGGCCGTCGGCCGAGATCGGGCCGAGCTGGTAGGCGTCGGCGTTGCGATAGACCAGCTCGCGCGCATAGTCGCCGCTGGCGTAGCGGTACAGGTCGAACACCTTGGGGTCGCGTTCGTTGCTGCTGACGTAGAAGTGCTTGCCGTCGTGGCTGAAGCCTTCGAACGAAGCCTTGAGCTTGTCGCCCGGGGTGAGGTCGCGCTCCTTGCCGTCGGCGCCGATCACGTAGAGGTGATTGAGCTCGTTGCCGCCCTGATCGCGGGTGAACAGCACGCGGTCGTCGTGCGGGAAATAGGCCACCGCATAGGTGCTGTCGACCGTCGAGCGGGTCACCGGCGTCCATTCGCCGCCTTCCACCGGCATCGAATAGGCGTTCCAGATGCCGGACTTGTTGGACGAGAACAGCAGCCGCGATTCGTCGGCCGAGAACGAGGCGCCGGCCACGCCGACGGTGTCGATGAAGTCCTGGATGCGGTACTGCTTGGACGGCAGCGCCGTCGCGGGCGTGGCCGCGGTCGCGGGCGTCGCGGCGGTGGCGGTCGTGACGGGGATCAGCGCGGCCAGCGCCAGGGCCAGGGCGAGCGGGGTGCGGGAGAAACCGGAGCGTGTCATGGAACGGTCCTTGTAGGCAGTCGCGGAAACGGTGGCGCGGCCACGGACCGGGTCCGTCGCCGCGAGGGAAGGCGATTGCGAATATAGGCCGGCCGGCGCCGCCGCGGTTAGCCCGGGCCGGCGGTTGCGATCAGCGCGCAGGCGCCAGCAGCGCGCCCACGTGGGCCACCGCGCATTCGCGCAGGGCGGCCAGGTCGTAACCGCCTTCGAGCATGGAAACCACGCGCCCCAACGCATGTTTGTCGGCGATCGCGACCAGTTCGGCGGTGATCCACCGGTAGTCGTCGCCGTCCAGTTCCAGTTGCGCGAGCGGGTCGCGCCGGTGGGCGTCGAAGCCGGCCGAGATCAGCACCAGCTGCGGCCGGAACGCGTCGATCGCAGGCAGCAGGCGCTCGCGCCAGACCTTGCGAAACGTCTCGCTGCCGGCGCCGGGCGGCAGCGGCGCGTTGATGATGTTGCCGATCCCGCGCTCGTCGGCGTAGCCGGTGTCGGGGTAGAGCGGCATCTGGTGCGAGCTCACGTACAGCACGCGCGGATCGGTGTCGAAGATCGCCTGGGTGCCGTTGCCGTGGTGGACGTCGAAGTCGATCACCGCCACCCGCGCCAGGCCGTGTTTGTCGCAGGCGTGGGCGGCGGCGACGGCGATGTTGTTGAACAGGCAGAAGCCCATCGCGGCCGAGCCGGTGGCGTGGTGGCCGGGCGGGCGCACCGCGCAGAACACGCGCGTCTCCTCGCCCTTGAGCACCGCGTCGACCGCGGCCACGCCGGCGCCGGCCGCGCGCAGGGCGGCTTCGGCCGAGCCCGGCGCGAGCACGGTGTCGGGATCCAGTTGCATCGGCCCGTCCAGCGGCGTGTCCAGCACCAGCGCCAGCAGGGCGTCGTCGTGCGCGCGCAGCAACTGGCCGCGGCTGGCGCTGGGCGCCTCGCGCCAATCCAGCCCGTCGAAGGATTCGCGCAGGGCCTCGGTGACCGCGACCAGACGCAGCGGCCGCTCGGCATGACCCGGACCCGGGTCGTGGCGCGTGCAGGCCGGATGCGTGTAGACGCGCATCGCTAGCCCTTGCGGCGCTCGTGGTTCCACAGCACCTCGCCGTGGCCGCTGGAACGCGCCAGCACGCGGGCCAGCACGAACAACAGGTCGGAGAGGCGGTTGAGATAACGCACGGCCTCGGGGCGCACGTCTTCCAGGCGCGACAGCGCCACCGTCTCGCGCTCGGCGCGGCGGACCACGGTGCGCGCGATGTGGCAGCGCGCCGCGGCTTCGCCGCCGCCGGGCAGGATGAAGTCCTTCAGCGGCGGCAGGTCTTCGTTATGCGCGTCCAGCCACTGCTCGAGGCGATCGATGTCGGCATCGAAGATCGCGGCGTGGCCGGGGATGCACAGCTCGCCGCCGAGGTCGAACATCTGGTGCTGGATCGCGACCAGCTGGCCGCGGATCGCGTCCGGCAGCTCGCTGGCCAGGACCAGGCCGATCGTCGAGTTGGCCTCGTCGACCGTGCCGTAGGCGCCGACCCGCGCCGAATCCTTGGCCACGCGGCTGCCGTCGCCCAGGCCGGTGCTGCCGTCGTCGCCGGTGCGGGTGTAGATCTTGGAGAGACGGTTGCCCATCGCCCGACGCGGATCAGCGCGGCTTGGCGACGTCGGCGTTGGCCGTCGTCGGCTTGACCGCCGCGACGACGATCGCGTGCGCGACCGCGGCGATGCCGACGTAGGTGGCGGCGGTCTGCATGTAGGGCAGCAGCCACTGGACGTAGTTCGCGGCCCAGCCGGCGACGGTCTTCTCGGCCACCGAGGCCGACAGCCAGTAGAAGCTGCCCTGGCTGAGCAACTGGCAGACCAGGGTCGAGGCGACCAGCGCCACCGCGGTCACCGCCAGGGTGCGCCAGCTGCGCGAGTAATGGCGCGCGACGAACAGGCCGCCGGCCCACATCGCGAAGTAGGCCGGCACCAGGAACCAGTACGCGGCCGACACGCAGTAGTGCTGCCAGAAGCTCTGGCCCTGGCCGGTGATGACCGCGTAGTCCACCGCCACCGCCAGCGCCATCAGAGCCGGGAACGCCCAGCGCGTCCACTGGCGCAGGTAGAAGCCGCCGATGAAGAACACCGCCCAGGAGGCGTCCGGGATCGGCGCCCAGTGATTGACGCGCGTGGCGACCATCAACAAGGCCAGCAGGGCGAGGATCAGACTGCGTTGGGTGGTGGGCTTCATGGCTAAGGCTCCCGACGCCGGACTGGCGCGCCAATCCCGCCATTCTAAGGAACCTGCGGCGAAAGTGCCGTATCCGGCCGCTAAGTGCTTGATCGGAGGATGTCGGCGGGGCGCGAAAGCGCGAATGCGCGCGGCGGCCACGGATTCGTCGCGGGCGCGGTCGTATCATGAACGCATGAATCAAGACGCCCACGCGCCCTCCGATCCGGCGCAGACCCTCCACGATGTGCTGATCGTCGGCGGCGGCCTGGTCGGCGCCAGCCTGGCGATCGCCCTGGACCGCAGCGGCCTGCGCGTCGGCCTGATCGAGGCCGCGCCGCCGGGCGCGCTGCCGGCGGTGTTCGACGAGCGCAACCTCAGCTTCGCCGAGGCCACCGTCAACGCCCTGGGCGCGCTGGGCGTGCTGCAGAAGCTGCGCGCGCCCAGCGGCGCGATCCGTCGCATCCACATCAGCCGGCGCGGCGATTTCGGCCGCAGCCTGCTCGACGCGCACCGCTACGGCCGCGAGGAATTCGGCCGGGTGGTGACCGCGCGCGACTTCGGCGAGGCCCTGGAAGCGCGCCTGGCCGAGTTGCCGCGGCTGCTGCGCTACCGTCCGGTGCGCTTCGTGGGCTTGGCCGAGGACGACGGCAGCACCCGCGCGGTGCGGGTCGCCGACGGCGCCGGCGAGCGCGTGCTGCGCGCGCGCCTGCTGGTCGCCGCCGACGGCACCCGCAGCGGCGTGCGCGAGGCGCTAGGGATAGGCGTGGACGAACACGACTACGAGCAGACCCTGTTCGTGACCCGGTTGCGCGCCGAGCGCGCGCCCGACGGCACCGCCTACGAACGTCTGGGCGAAGGCGGGCCGACCGCGCTGCTGCCGCGCGGCGACGGCCACTACGGCCTGGTCCACGGCGTGCGACGCGAGCAGGCCGATGCGGTCGCGGGCCTGGACGAAGCCGGCTTCCTGGCCCAGGCCCAGGACGCGTTCGGCTGGCGGGTCGGCCGCTTCCTCGCCTGCGGCGCGCGCAACGCCTATCCGGCGATCCGCGTGCTCGCCCAGCGCCGGGTCGGCGCGCGCGCGCTGCTGATCGGCAACGCCGCGCAGACCATCCACCCGATCGGCGCGCAAGGCTTCAACCTGGGCCTGCGCGACGCGCTGACCCTGGCCGAACTGATCGAAGCGGCGCGCGCCGCGGCGGGCGAGCCCGACTGCGGCGCACCGGCCCTGCTGGACGCCTACGAGCGCCGCCGCCAGGAGGACCGCGAACGCACCATCGCCTTCTCCGACGGACTGGCCCGGGTCACCGCCAACGCATCGCCGCTGCTGCGGCCGCTGCGCAGCCTGGGCCTGTTCGCGGCCGACCGTCTGCCATCGGTGCAGGCCTATCTGGTCGGCGGCGCGATGGGCTATCGCGGCGACGTGCCCGCGCTGTGCCGCGGAGCGCAGGCATGAGCCGGCGCGGTCCGCTGGACGTGATCGTGGTCGGCGCCGGCGTGGTCGGCGCGGCCGCCGCGCTGGCGTTCGCGCGCGACGGCCTGGAGGTGGCCCTGGTCGAAAGCCGCGAGCCGCCGCGCTGGCGCGAGGACGCGCCCGATCTGCGCGTGTACGCGTTCGCGCCCGACAACGCGGCCCTGCTCGACGATCTTGGTGTGTGGCGCGGCGTGCTAGACGCGCGCGCGCAGCCGTATCGCGCGATGCGGGTCTGGGATGCGGCCGGCGGCGGCGAGCTCGGCTTCGAGGCCGACGCCTTCGGCCGGCGCGAACTGGGTTGGATCGTCGAACACGGCTTGTTGGTCGATCGCCTGTGGGCGGCCCTGCCGGCCGCCGGCGTGCGCCTGCATTGCCCCGAACAAGTCGTCGGCCTGGAACAGACGCCCGAGGGCGATAGCGCCGAACTGCTGCTGGCCAGCGGCAACCGCCTGCGCGCGCGTCTGGTGCTGGGCGCCGATGGCGCCGAATCGCAACTGCGCGGCCTGGCCGGCATCGAGGCGCCAGCGCACGACTACGGCCAGCGCGGCCTGGTCGCCTTCGTCGATCACGAGCTGCCGCATCAGGCGACCTGCTGGCAGCGTTTCCTGCCGACCGGGCCGCTCGCGTTCCTGCCTTACGCCGGGCACGACGGGCGCCGCAGCTCGATCGTCTGGACCCTGCCCGATGCCGAGGCCGAGCACCTGCTTCACATCGACGAAGCCGATTTCCTGCGCGAACTCGGCCATGCCTTCGGCGGTCGCCTGGGCGCGATCGCGGGCGTGTCCAAGCGGGTTGCGTTTCCCTTGCGTCGACAGCTCGCGCAGAAATACGTGAGCGGCCGCGTCGCGATCGCCGGGGACGCCGCGCACGTGGTGCATCCGCTGGCCGGGCAGGGCGTGAACCTGGGCCTGCGCGACATCGCCGCGCTGCGCGGCGTGCTAGCGGGCGCGCAACGTCGCGGTGCCGATCCCGGCGGCGCCACTCGCCTGCAGCGCTGGGAGCGCGAACGCCGCAGCGAGAACGCCTTGGCCGCCTACGGCTTCGACGGCCTCAATCGTCTGTTCTCCAACGACGCGGTCGCCGCGACCTTGTTGCGCGGCCCGCTGCTGGGCCTGGCCGGCAAGCTGCCGCCGGTCACCCACGCATTCTGGCGCCGCGCCGCGGGCGTGTGACTACGCGCGCGGCGCCTCACCCACGTAGGACGGCGGTCGCCTGAGCATCAGGTACAGCGCCACCGCCACGCCGATCGCGGCCACCGCCATCACGTAGTAGGCCGGCGCCATGCCGCCCAGACCGCGCATCCACGGCGAGGCCAACAGCGGCGGCGTGCTGGCGCCGAACACCGCATAGGCGACGTTGTAGGAAAACGACAGTCCCGAGAATCGCACCGGCGCCGGGAACGCGGCCACCATCACTGCCGGGATCACCCCGACCACGCCGACGAAGGTGCCGGCCAGCGCGTACATCAGCAGGAAATGCTGGGCGCCGTGGTTGAGGTCGTAGTAGAGCGCGTAGCTGCTCAGCAGCACGCCCAGCGCGCCGATCAGCAGGGCGCGCGCGCGCCCGATCTTGTCCGCGAGCAGGCCCGCGCCGACCGCGCTCAGGGTCAGGCAGAACGCGGCCAGGCTGTTGCCGAGGAAGGCCTGCGAGGGCGCGATGCCGAAGCGCTGCTGCACGATGGTCGGGGTCATCAGGATGATCACCACGATCGCGGCGGTCAGCAGCCAGGTCACCAGCATCGACAAGGCCACGCCGCCCGCGTGCTCGCGCAGCACCCGTTTCAAGGGCAGTTCCTGCACCAACTGGCGGCTCTCGCGCATGGCCGTGAACACCGGCGTCTCGCTGAGCCAGCGCCGCAGGTAGACGGCGAAGAAACCGAACACGCCGCCGATCAGGAACGGCAGGCGCCAGGCCCAGTCCAGCACTTGCGCCGGCGCGAACCAGGTGTTGACCGCGGCCGAGATCAGCGAGCCGATCAGGATGCCGGCGGTGAGCCCGGCCGAGAGGCTGGCGCAGGCGAAGCCGACCCGGTTCGGCGGCACGTGCTCGGCCACGAAAGTCCAGGCGCCGGGCACTTCGCCGCCGATCGCGATGCCCTGGACGATGCGCAGCGCCAGCAGCAACAGCGGCGCGGCGATCCCGATTTGCGCGTACACCGGCAGCAGGCCGATGCCCAGGGTCGGCAGCGCCATCAGGAACACGCTCAGGGTGAACATGCGCTTGCGCCCGGAGCGGTCGCCGAAGTGGGCCATGACGATGCCGCCGATCGGTCGCACCAGATAACCGGCGGCGAAGATGCCGTAGACCTGCAGGGTCGACAGCCAGCCCGGCATGTCGGGCGGGAAGAACAGCTGGCGCAGGCTCTCGGTCAGGAAGACGAAGATGACGAAATCGTAGAACTCCAGCGCGCCGCCCAATGCGGCCAGCGACAGCGTGCGCAGGTCCTTGCGATCCAGGGCGCGTGCGGCGGGCGCGGGGGACGCGGGGAGATCGGTCATCGGGCGTGGGCGGCGGCGGATGGAACCGGCAATGTACGGCAAAGCCCGCGCGCCGCGTGCGCCCGGGTTTGCGTTTCGCGACCCGCGCTCAGGTGTTGGGGCGGTGCCCGTAGCTGAGCACGCGGGTGATCTGCCAGACCCCGTCCTTCAGCCGCCACACGATCACGAAATCGGCGATGCCGTCGCAGCGGCCGCTGTCGAACTGACAGAAGCGGTGCGAGCCCTGGGCGATCGCGCCGAAGTCCTTGATCGGGAATACCTTGAGGCTGCCGGGTATCAGCTCGCGGCGGAAGTGGCCGCACACGTGTTTCTCGGTGTTGGCGAGCATGTCCTTGCGCGACCAGGTGACGCCGCCGTTGTCGTGATAGAACTCGACGCCTTCGTCGAAGAAGTCGGCGTGCTTCTGCAATTGCCCTGGTTTGTCGCAGGTGTTGAAGGCATCGAACACCGCGGCGTCCAAGGCCGAGACCGTGTCGAACAGCGGATCGGCGGCCGGCTGGGTCGCCGGCGCGGTGGTCGCGGACGCGGCGTATGCCCCCGGCGCCACGACCATGAGCGCGGCGGCGATCAGCGGGATGAGCTGGTTCATGCGGGTCTCGTAAGGGGCGGATAGCTGGCGACCGCCCGACTATACGCAGCCCGCGCGCGGCCGCATCTGACAAATGGCACACGGACCGAGGTCCGCAAGACAATGCGCGACGCCCCGATCGCTCGGGGCGTCGCCATGCCGCGTCGGAGCACGACGGACCGGATCGTTCCGGTCGCGCGCCTGCCCGCTTACATCCGTCCTTCCAGTTCGCGCGGGCTCAGGTAACCGTCGCCGTCGACATCGAGCAGCAGGAAGTCGGCGGTCAGCGCCGCGTGGCCGCCGGCTTCGGCCCGGTTGATACGACCGTCGCGATCGCCGTCCAGGGCCGGGAAGTCGATGCGGTAGCCCACGCTGGCGCGCGATGCCGGCGGCGCGGTGGTGGCCTGAGCGGTGGCGTCGGCGGCGGCCTGCGCGCGCAGGCTGGCATCGGCGGCCGCGCTGCTGGCGTCGCGCGCAGCGAGCGCGGCCTGGCCCGCTTCGGCGGCGGCCGCGACCGGGTTGGCGCCGGTCTGCGCCGCGGTCTGCGCGACTTGCGCTTCCTGCGCCGCGCTCACCGCGCGCTGCGCCGCGGTCTGGGCGTCGATCGAGGATTGCTTGGCTTGATAAGAGGTGGCCGCCGCGGTGGCCGCGCCGTGTTCGGTGACCGCGCCGGCCTTACGCGCCGCGATTGCGGCTTGCGCGGCGGTTTGCGCGGCCGCGGCATCGTCGCGCGCATTGCGCGCATCGTCCACGGCGACCTTGGCGTCGGTGCTCGCATTGATCTGAGCGCCGACCTTGGACTTGGCCTGCTGGGCCGCGGCCTGGGTGCTGATGCCGGTGGCGGCGATCGCCAGAGCCAGCAAGGTGATCCGACTCAGGGACGTGACGCGTTTGTAGGCATGCCTATTCATCGTGACCTTCGTGCGGGTGGGGGAATGGCGACCCTAGACCCCACGCGGTCAATCCGATGTATACGAACGAAACGCCCGCTGAACGCGTCGATGCGCGATGAACGTGCGCCTCAGCGCGGGCGCGCGTACACGGTGATCTCTTCGCGATCGTGATACAGCTGGCGCGCGCGCACGATCAACGGCCGATGGGTCTGATGCTCGAACAGCTCCAGGCACACGCGGGTTTCTTCCCAGCGCTTCTTCATCGGCAGCTTGAGATTGAAGATGGTCTGCCGGCACCAGCCTTCGCGCAGCCAGGTCGCCATGCGTTCGGCGACGCGGCTGGGCTGCTCGACCATGTCGCAGACCATCCAGTCCACGGTGCGGCGCGGCTGCCATTGGAAACCGTCGGCGCGCAGGTGATCGACGCGGCCGCTGTCCAGCAAGGCCTGGCGCAAGGGGCCGTTGTCGACCGAGGTCACCTTCATGCCGTTGCGCATCAGCACCCAGGTCCAGCCGCCGGGCGCCGCACCGAGGTCGGCGGCTTGCATGTTGTCGCGCACCAGGCGCTCGCGCTCTTCGTCGTCCAGCAGGGTCAGCAGCGCTTCTTCCAGCTTCAACGCCGAACGGCTGGGCGCGTCGGGATGCATGCGCAGACGCGGGATGCCCAAGGGCCAGGGCGCGGCGTCGCGGGTATCGGCGACCGCGACCATGGCGTGGTCGCCGTCGAGGAACACGATGTGCAGGCGCGGACGCTGCGTGTCGTCGCTGGCGGTGAGGCGGCCGGCCTTGCGCAGCGCGGGGCGCAGGGCATTGCCGAAGCTGCGCGCGAGGCCGGCCAGCGGCTTGCCGGCGTCGGAATCGGGATGCTCCACCCACAACTCGCCGTACAGCGCGGGCACCGCGCCGGCCGCGATCTGGGCGTCGAGCGCGGCCAGGATCGGGGTGATCCGATCGCGCGGATCCAGGCCGCGCAGGTCGGCGATGCGCAGCAGCTTCTGGCGCGCGAAGATCAGTTGCGACAGCGGCAGCGCGCGCGCCAAGGCGGCCGCGTCCTCGCACAGGAATTCGACGTAGCCGCTGCCGCGCTCGGTGCGCGCATAGCCGGGGTGGCCGGCGATCGCCGCGCGCTCGTTGAGTTCGGCCGCCAGTTCGGGCTCGAAGCCGGCGCGGCACCAGCAGAACAGCGCTTGCTCAGTCATAAGGGCAGGAGTGGGCTTGGAGAAGTGAGGAGTGAGCAACGGCGAACGGGCGATGGAGACGGAGCCCGAGCCAGCATACGGCCTTTACTCACTCCTCACTTCTCTACGCTCACTTCTGGCTTCAATAAGCCACACCGCTCTCGCCATAACGCCGCAGCACGTCGCGGGCGGCGTCGCGGTGCAGGTCGCGGCGCACCGCGATGCCGCGGCGCTCGAGTTCGCCGATCCAGTCCGCCGGCAGCGGGCCTTCGTCGAACTCGGTCAGCGCCATCACGTCTTCGGAGCGCGCGCCGATCAGCAGGGTATCGATGCCGGCCCAGAAGCTGGCGCCGTAGCACATGCAGCAGGGCTGGGCCGAGGTCGCCAGGGTCATGGCGCCGGTCTCGTTGAGGCGGTAGCGGCCCAGCGCGGTCTGCGCGGTCATGAAGGCCATCATCTCGGCGTGCGCGACCGAACAGGTCTGCGGCACCACCCGGTTCACGCCCACGCCGATCACGCGGCCGTCGTGGTCGAACACCGCGGCGCCGAACGGCCCGCCGCTGCCGACCTCTATATTGCGCCGCGACAGTTCCACCGCCAGGGCGACCTTGTCCTCGTCGCCGACATAGCGGCGCTCGCGATCGACCGCGCCATCGATCCAGTCGGGCAGCAGCAGCTCGACGCGGGCCTGCAAAGGGGCGTGGGCGGCGCTCACATCGGCACTCCCTGCTGGGCGGCGACGCCGCGGCATTGGCCCTGGACGCAGGCGCAGCCGGCGATCACCGGCGAGCCGCACATCGACATCTTGCCTTCCTTCGCGCACTGGGCCATCACCGCCGAGGGGTCGGCCGGGCTGCCGCGATTGACGCAGGCGTTGAATTGGCCGCAGCAGTTGCCGACGTTCTTGACCACGCAGTCGTTGTCGCTGGCGCAGCTCAGGTCCATCGCGATCGCCACCGGTTCCAGCGCCTCGGAATGCTGGCCCGGTGCCGGAAACTGCGGCGCGGGCGCCGCCGGTTTGGGCGCGGTCGCCGTTGCCGCGGCGGCGGGCGCGGCGGCGTCGCTTGCGGGCGCGGGAGCGGGCGAGGAGCACGCGGCCAGCAACGACAGCAGCAGCGTGCCCAGCAACAGTGAGAAGAGTCGGCGCGTCATGGTGTCAGGCCTTGCTGGCCCAGATGTCGCGCAGGGTCACGCTGCGGTTGAACACCGGATGCGCGGGGCTGTGGTCGTGGCGGTCGGCGACGAAGTAGCCCACGCGCTCGAACTGGAACGCGGTCTCCGGCGCGGCCTGCGCGGCCGACGGTTCGACGTAGCCGATGGTGGTGCGGCGCGAGTTCGGGTTGAGGTGGTCCTGGTAGGTCTTGCCGTCGCTGTCGTCGTCCGGCGCGGCGACGTCGAACAGACGGTCGTACAGGCGCACTTCGGCGGCGATCGCGTGGCGCGCGCTGACCCAGTGGATGGTGCCCTTGATCTTGCGGTCTGCGCCGGCCATGCCGGGGCGCGACTCGGGATCGAGGCTGCCGCGCAGCTCGACGATCTCGCCGGCGGCGTTCTTGATCACCTCGTCGCAGCGCAGGATGCCGGCGCCGCGCAGGCGCACTTCGCCGCCCGGGATCAGGCGCTTGTAACCCTTGGGCGGCACTTCCTCGAAGTCCTCGCGCTCGATCCACAGCTGGTTGGAGAACGGAATCTGGCGCGCGCCGAAACTTTCGTCCTTCGGGTGGTTGGCGAAGTGCAGGAATTCCTCGTGCGCGTCGTCGAGGTTGGTGATGACCAGCTTGAGCGGGTCGATCACCGCCATGCGCCGCGCCGCGGCCGCGTCGAGGTCCTCGCGCAGGCAGCCTTCCAGCACCGAGTAGTCGATCACCGAATTCTGCTTGCTCACGCCCAGGCGCTCGGCCCACAGGCGCAGCGATGCCGGGGTGTAGCCGCGGCGGCGGATGCCCTGCAGGGTCGGCATGCGCGGATCGTCCCAGCCGTCGACCAGCTTTTCCTGCACCAGCACCATGAGCTTGCGCTTGCTCATCACGGTGTAGTTGAGGTTGGCGCGCGAGAACTCGATCTGGCGCGGGATCGCGGCTTCGTTCGGCAGGCCGCGGGCCAGCAGCGGCGCCAGCAGCTCGGGCGAGTTGGGCAGGTCGACCTTGGCCACGCACCAGTCGTACAGCGGGCGGTGGTCCTCGAACTCCAGCGTGCACAGCGAATGGGTGATGCCTTCGCAGGAGTCGCTGAGCGAGTGGGCGAAGTCGTACATCGGATAGATCGGCCAGGCGTCGCCGGTGTTCTGGTGGGCGACTTTCTTGATCCGGTACAGGGCCGGATCGCGCAGGTTGATGTTGCCCGAGGCCATGTCGATCTTGGCGCGCAGGGTGCGCGCGCCGTCGGCGAACTCGCCCGCGCGCATGCGCCGGTACAGGTCCAGGTTCTCTTCGACGCTGCGCTCGCGATACGGCGAGTTGCGGCCCGGCTCGGTGAGGTTTCCGCGGTAGGCGCGCACTTCCTCGGCGCTGAGGTCGCAGACGAAGGCATCGCCCTGGCGGATCAGCTTCTCGCCGGCCAGGTAGAACACCTCGAAGTAATCCGAGGCGTGGCGCAGCTCGGCCCAGTCGAAGCCCAGCCAGCGCACGTCCTCCTGGATCGCGGCGACGTACTCGGGGTCTTCCTTGGCCGGGTTGGTGTCGTCGAAGCGCAGGTTGCAGCGCCCGCCGAACTCCTGGGCGATGCCGAAGTCCAGGCAGATCGCCTTGGCGTGGCCGATGTGCAGGTAGCCGTTGGGCTCGGGCGGGAAGCGCGTGCGGATGGCCGCGTGCTTGCCCGAGGCCACGTCCTCGCGAACGATTTGCCGGATGAAGTCGTTCTTGACCGGCGCGGCGTCGGGGGCGGAATCGGTGGCGGGGGCGGACTCGACGGACATGCGGCACTTGAAGGCAGGGGAGAACGCCCAGTTTAGCCGCTGGCGGGTTTTCCTGCCCTGACGGGACTGGCGCGGCTGGAACCGTGCCGTGGTTTTGGGTAGGCGCGGCGCGCACGGCGACCGCGTCTGCGGCCGCCATGCGGTCGCCGCTGGCGCTGCGCCTGCCCCGGAGCGGGCAGGGCCGGCGTATGCTGGCGACGGACCCGAATGGCCCGGTGGGCCGAAGGATCGCGACGATGAAGGTCGTCTACGAAGCCGCCAATCTGATCGACGCGCACCTGGTGCGGCACGCCCTGGAAGCGGTCGAGATCCCGGTCTTCCTCAAAGGCGAGGCTCTGCTGGGCGGCGTCGGCGAATTGCCGGTGTTCGGCATGGTCCAGGTCTGCGTGCCGGAGGCGGCCTGGCCGCAGGCGCGCGACGTCGTCGAGCAGTTGTCGCTGGGCCAGGCGGCGCAGGCCGACGCCGCTCAGGACGACGAACCCGACCCCGGCGCGATCGGCTGGCTGCCGGCCTGAGCCGGCCGCGTTCGACGCCCGTTCCCGACTTACTCGGCGCCCGCGCAGGCCGGTGCCGGCATTCCCACGTTTTTTCTTCAGCAGGACCCGCATGCAATCGATTCGCTCCCTGATCCGCGACGTCGCCGATTTCCCCAAGCCGGGCATCGTGTTCCGCGACATCACGCCCCTGCTGGCCGACGCCGGCGGTTTCGCGCGCTGCATCGACGCGCTGGCCGAGCCCTGGCAGGGCAGCGGCGTGCAGGCGGTGTGCGGGATCGAATCGCGCGGCTTCATCTTCGGCGCGGCGCTGGCGCAGAAGCTGCACGCCGGCTTCGTGCCGCTGCGCAAGCCCGGCAAGCTGCCGCCGCCGCTGGTGTCGGTGGACTACCAGCTCGAGTACGGCAGCGACCGCCTGCAGGCACGCAGCGATGCGCTGCGTCCGGGCGAGCGCGCCTTGATCGTCGACGACGTGCTCGCCACCGGCGGCACGCTCGACGCGGCGCGCAGCCTGGTCGAGCGCCTGGGCGGCGAACTGGTGGGCGCGAGCGTGCTGATCGAGCTGGCGGGCCTGGGTGGTCGCGCGCGCTGGCAGAGCCCGGCGCGCCTGCACGCTTTGTTGAGTTATTGATTTCGCCTGCGCCTGCGCCTGCGCCGGCGCTGTGGCGACGCAGCCCGCTGTCGCGACGGTGGGCCTGGGGTACCTGACGACTCGACCGCCCCGATAGGCCGCGACGAGCCGAAAGCGAGCCGCATCGTCGCGATCAGCGCAGAACCGCGACGATGCCGATTCGCGACCGACCGGCTCCCTTTCCCGCTTGCGCGGGATGGGGGAGGGCTGCGCCACCGGCGCGAGTACCTCAAGGCTGGCCGCAGCGGTACTTATCCAGATTCACGAAACTGTTGCTCCGCCCGATCTCTTCGTGACCGACCGGCTCCCTCTCCCGCTTGCGGGAGAGGGTTGGGGTGAGGGCCGCGCCCACAGCGCGAACGTCTCGAGCCCTCAAGGCTGCCCGCAGCGGTACTTGTCCACGTCGACGAAGCCATTGCTCTGACCGATCTCGTGGTCGTAGCACCCCTGGCTGCCGAAACGCTGATGCCGTTGCGTCGAATGGCCCACCGCATGGCGCTGATCGCGCGGCACGCCGTAGTTCCAACCGGCCTCGCCGTCGAAGCGGCTGCGCTTGACCTGCGCCAGCGGCGTCGTGCCCGGCGCCGGCGTCTGCAGGGCGTTGGCATCGTCGTAGATCTTGAGCCGCGTAGTCACCCGATAGTGGTCCTCGACCGGCTCGAAGCTGAGCAGGCCGTCGAAGCCGAAGCTCTGCGAGTTCACCGCCAGCGAGGGCAGGCCGCCGCCGATGCGGGTCACGGTCTCGGTGTCGTCCCAATCGCCCTCGACGCCGTCGTGGTACTCGCCCTCGTCCCACTGGTGCAGATTGCGATTGCCGACGATGCGGTCGACGTGGGTGATCACGCGGCCCTGGGAGGTCTCCAGCCAGCCGCTCGCGCGCAGGCGATGACCACCGCGGGTGTCGACCTGATGGCGACCGTCGGGCAGGGTCGAATAGGCCGGATCGTTGGCCAGCGCGGTGAGTTCGTAGCTGAGCAGGCCGCCACGGGTGACCGCGCGGCGCGGATCGCGCCAGACCTGCAGATTGGGTTGCAGGGTCCAGCCGGACGCACCGTCGGGCAGATTGGCCACGCGGAAGCGCAGCTCGTGCGAACGGCCGTCGTTGACCAGGCCGATGTAGGGCGTGAGGTCGTAGCGGATCGGTTCGATGTTGAACGCGCGCGGCGCCGGCATCACGTACCACAGGAAGGGATTGGACCAGCCGCCGGTGTAGATGTGCGGGTAGGGCATGGCGATGCCGGCGACGCGGCCGTCGATCAGCACCTGCACTTCGCGATACGGCCCGTGCTGCGCCGGACAGGAATAGTCGGCCTGCGGCGGCGCGGTGAAGTACCAGAACTCCTCGCAACCGCCGCCGGAGCCGGTGGCGTACACCTCGGCCAGCCAGCGCTGCGCGTTCGCGGGCAGGGCGATGTCGCCGACCAGATCGGCGCCGTCGCGACGTTCGCCGGTCAGCGCGACGACGCTGTCGGCGGCGGCCACGGCCGGATGGCGGCGGTCGGCGTTGTAGAACGTCACCCGTGCCTTGATGTGGATCACGCCGGTGTAGGTTTCGTTGACCACGTTGCCCAGATACATGCGCACCTGCTGCGGCGAGCGCAGCAGGCTGGCGTAGGCGCTGATGTCCTTCTCCACGTGCCACTGGATGCCTTCGCGCGAAGGCTCCGGGGTGCTGGTGGAGAACACCGTCATGCCGCCGATCTGCAGATAGCCCAGGCGGTCGTACTGCACGCCCTTGACCGCGCCGTCGATCTCCAGCACGACCTTGTTCCAGGGGCCGGGACACGCGGCCGGCGGCGCGATCTGGCCGTAGTGCCAATCGAAGTCGGCGAAATGGGTGTCGAGGATCTCGACCGTGCAATGCGCGGTCGGCGGGCGCGCGACCGCGGGGTCGGCGGTGCGCGGGTCGTCCCAATCGCTGCCGAACTCGTCGGCGGCCAAAGCCGGCGCGGCGCTCAGCAGCAGGCCCGCGGACAGCAGGGTGGTGGCGCACCAGGCGCGCAAGCTCGCGTTCGCATGCATTCGGATCGGTTCCTTCGATGGCGGGAGAATCCTCGCCTCGGTCGCGATACCGCCGGGGCGGCATCCCCCTGCGGACCGGGCGGCGTCCGCCGAGCATCCTGCGATGGCGCGCGACGGACCGCGAACGCGGTCTCGGTTCGGGCGATGGGCGCGCGATCGCCAGCGCGAGTCGCCATTCCGGGTGGGCAAGGCGCGCGCCGGCAGCGCCCGCAAACCCTTGAAATAACGGGCCCGGCGCCGCATTTCTGAGCCACGGATTTCCCCGTGATCGCACCGGAGTCGGACATGCTGGGTATCGGCGCCAACAAACAACGTCTTCCGCAACCGCAGGACGCGCTGCCCGGCCGCAACCAGCCTTTGCCCTTGCACGACGCCCACTACGTGCACGGCCGCCCGCTGCGCGGCGGCCCCGATGCGTTCGCGGGCCTGGCCCAGGTGCAGTTCGGCATGGGCTGCTTCTGGGGCGCCGAGCGCAAGTTCTGGACCTTGCCGGGCGTGGTCACCACCGCGGTCGGCTATTCCGGCGGTTACACGGCCAACCCCAGCTACCGCGAAGTCTGCAGCGGCCAGACCGGCCACACCGAGGCGGTGCTCGTGGTCTACGACCCCGCCCAGGTGTCGTTCGACGCGTTGTTGCAGACCTTCTGGGAGAACCACGACCCGACCCAGGGCATGCGCCAGGGCAACGACGTCGGCACCCAGTACCGTTCGGCGATCTATTGCGGCGACGAGGGCCAGTACCGTGCCGCGCTCGCCAGCCGCGATGCGTTCCAGGCGCGCCTGCGCGAGGCCGGCTACGGCGAGATCAGCACCGAGATCGCGTTTCCGGCGCCGACCTTCTACTACGCCGAAGACGAACACCAGCAGTACCTGGCCAAGAACCCGACGGGTTACTGCGGTTTGGGCGGCACCGGCGTGAGCTGCCCGATCGGCGTGGGCGCCTGAGCCGACGAGGTTCGCTGCGTGGGCCGCGCTAGCGCGCGCAGCCCGCGCGATGCCGGCCTCAGTGGGAGCGCTCCGCGCGTCGGCGCGCCTTGGCCGGCGGCTTGGGCGGTTGCAGCAGCGCCTGCGGCAGCTTGCGCAGTTCGGCGGCGAGTTCGCTGAGGAAGTCCGACATCGCCGAGCTGCGCCGCCACAGCATCGCGATCTGGCGGTGCGGGGCATCGCCGCGGAAACGCAGCAACTGGATGTCGGGCGAGGCCGGCACCGGCGGCTGCACCGCCAGCATCGGCAGCAGGGTGATGCCGACTCCGGCCGCGACCATCTGGCGCAGGGTTTCCAGGCTGGTGGCGCGGAAGCCGTCGCGTTCGTCGGCGCCGGCCAGGCGGCACACGTCCAGGGCCTGATCGCGCAGGCAGTGGCCTTCCTCCAGCAACAGCAGGTGCTGATCGTCCAGATCGTGCAGCTCCAGCGAATCCTGCCCCGCCATCGGATGCTGCTGCGGCACCGCCAGCAGGAAGGGCTCGTCGAACAAGGGCTCGATGTGCAGTTGGTCGTCGTGCACCGGCAGCGCGAGCAGGCCGGCGTCGAGGCGGCCGTCGCGCAGGCGCGCCAGGATCTGATCGGTCTTTTCCTCGACCAGCAGCAGTTCCAGGCGCGGGAAACGCTTGCGCAGGCCCGGCACCACGTGCGGCAACAGGTAAGGGCCGAGGGTAGGGAACAGGCCCAGGCGCACGGTGCCGGCTTCCGGGTCCTGACTGCGCCGCGCGATCTCGCTCATCTGTTCGACGTCGGCGATCACCTTGCGCGCGCGTTCGGCGATATCGCGCCCGACCGGGGTCAGCATCACCCGCCGCGGCGCGCGTTCGACCAGGGACACGCCTAGCTCGTCCTCGAGCTTCTTGATCTGGGTCGAGAGCGTGGGCTGGCTGACGAAGCTGGCGGCGGCGGCGCGACCGAAGTGCTTGTGATCGGCGAGCGCGACCAGATATTTGAGGTCACGAAGATTCATGCGGCGGTCGGCTCAGGGCTTCAGAACGAATGTTCATTGAGATAGGCTATCGCCATCATAGGAACAATTCATTTCTTTAATCAAATGCTGTCCTGCAACATAGCCTCATCGGATGCGGTCCGCGGCATCCAACCCCCTTTCCACCCCCTTCCCATCCGTTAATCAAGGAGTCGTACGCATGCTTTCCATCGGCGAAAAGTTCCCGAAATTCAAGGTCAAGGCCACCGTCGGCATCGAGAGCCTGGACAGCGCCTTCGCCGACATCGACAACGACACCTACAAGGGCAAGTGGCTGCTGGTGTTCTTCTATCCGAAGGACTTCACCTTCGTCTGCCCGACCGAGATCAAGGGCTTCGGCGACCTGAACCAGCAGTTCCTCGACCGCGATTGCCAGGTCCTGGCCGCGTCGACCGACAGCGAGTTCGTGCACCTGGCCTGGCGCAAGGACCACAAGGATCTGCGCGACCTGCCGTTCCCCATGCTGGCCGACATCAAGAAGGACCTCACCTCGGCGCTGGGCATCCTCAGCGAAGACGGCGTGGCCCAGCGCGCGACCTTCCTGGTCGATCCGGAAGGCATCATCCGCTTCGTCTACGTCACCGACGGTTCGGTCGGCCGCAACCCGCAGGAAGTCCTGCGCGTGCTCGACGCGCTGCAGACCGACGAGCTGTGCCCCTGCAACTGGAACTCGGGCGACAACACGCTGAAGGTCGCCTGATCCGTCAGTCGGATCGGCGAGCCAGGCCGCGGATCTCCGTGGGTCGCGGCCGGCTCCCTTAGCGTCGCCCGGTTTCACCTGCGCCGCCTGCGTATGCGGTCGGCGCAGATCTTTTCAGGCAACACCCGCACGCGGGCCGGCTTCACCCCCGGCTCCCCCTCCCTCCCGTGCGGGATGCCCGCAGCCGGGGTTCGCCCCGGCTGCTTTTTATCGCGGCGCCGCCTTCCGCGGCGCCCGCGCCCAGCGCCACCATCGCCCGCCAGCCGCAGGCCGCGCGCCGCATGCCAGCCAGCGTGGGTGCCGCGCCGCGCACCTCCCCCGATTCAGCCGTATCCAGGAGCCCTTCGATGAGCCTTTCCGATCTTCGCAACTCGCTGCCCGACTACGCCAAGGACCTCAAGCTCAACCTCGACAGCGTGCTCAGCGACGCCGGCGCGCAGGGCCTGGACGGCAAGCAGATCCGCACGATCGCGCTGGCCTCGGCGATCGCCTCGCGCTACCAGCCGCTGGTCGCCGCGATCGAAGCCTTCGCCGCCGAGCAGCTCTCGCCCGAAGAGCTGGACGGCACCCGCGCCGCCGCCGCGGTGATGGCGATGAACAACATCTACTACCGCGCGACCCACCTGATCCAGAACCAGGAATACGGCCAGCTGCGCGCCGGCCTGCGCATGAACATCATGGCCAACCCCGGCATCGACAAGATGTCCTTCGAGTTGGCCTCGCTGGCGGTGTCGGCGATCAACGGCTGCGGCGCCTGCATGGATTCGCACGAGCGCGTGCTGCGTAAGCACGAAATTAGTGCTCTCGGTGTGCAGAGCGCACTGAAGATTGGTGCTGTGGTGCACGCTGTGGCGGTGACCCTCGAGCAGAGCGCGGCCTGATCGCCATCCGGTTCCAGCGCGTACGGGCCCGAACGGTCCGCGCGTCCGCCTTACCTCGCGACCGCCGGCCCTGTGCCGGCGGTCGTTTTTGTGCCGCAGGGCGCGGGCGGCGGCCCGCGCTCGCGTAGGATGTGCCGCTGGATTCGGCGGGCGCGGAATCGCCCGCGGCCGATTCCCAACACATCCTGGTGGCGTCGCGCCGCCGGGCGAACTCCAATCAGGGAAGATTGCCCCATGAAGAACACGATGCCCCGTCTGCTGCTCGTGGCAAGCGCCTGCTTGTTCGCGGCCCCGTTCGCCGTCGGCGCCAAAGGGCCGGCGGCCGCCAAGTCGGCCGAGCCCGACGCATTGGCCGAGCGCGTGTTCGATTGCGCGCATCTGGCGGGCGAGGTCGGCTCCGGCGATCCGGAGCGCGAGCAAGAGCTGAGTCAAACCAACGACGAGCTGGATTGCGACTCGGACCTGATTCATGCGCAGATCGCCGCCGCTCGCAAGAAGTACGCCGCCCAGCCCGGCAAGCTGGCCAAGCTCGACAAGGCGATAGAGGACGCGAAGTCCGAATACGGCGTGGAGTTCTGAAAGGACGCCGCCGATGAACCGCATCGATCTGCTGCTGCGCGAAGCCAGGACGCGTCTGGACGACGGTGCCGAGGCCGAACTGCTGCTCGCGCATGCCCTGGGCAAGCCGCGCAGTTGGTTGTTCGCGCACGGCGACGACGTGATCGCCGACGAACTCGCGCGCCGCTACCGCACCCTGGTCGCGCGCCGCGCCGACGGCGAGCCGGTCGCGTATCTGCTCGGGCAGCGCGGCTTCTGGAGCTTCGACCTGCGCGTGACCCCGGCCACCCTGATCCCGCGTCCGGAAACCGAACTGCTGGTCGAGCTGGCGCTGGCGCGCCTGCCCGCCGGC
Source organism: Lysobacter sp. Root983 (assembly GCF_001429345.1). Lineage (NCBI taxonomy): Bacteria > Pseudomonadati > Pseudomonadota > Gammaproteobacteria > Lysobacterales > Lysobacteraceae > Lysobacter > Lysobacter sp. Root983. The sequence continues at coordinate 84,276 of NZ_LMJO01000016.1, read as the reverse complement.
CGGATCGCGCGCATCGCCGACCTCGGCACCGGCAGCGGCGCGATCGCGTTGGCGCTGGCGCGCGAGCGCCCGGCCGCGCGGGTGACTGCCACCGACGCCAGCGACGCGGCGCTGGGCGTGGCCGCCGACAACGCGCGCGCGCTGGGCCTGAACAATGTCGAGTTCCGCAACGGCGACTGGTACGCGCCGCTGCAGGGCGAGCGCTACGAGCTGATCGTCAGCAATCCGCCCTACATCTCCGAAGACGACGCCCATCTCGAACAGGGCGATCTGCGCCACGAACCGCGCAGCGCGCTGGCCTCGGGCGAGGACGGTCTGGACGCGATTCGCGCGCTCGCCGCCGGCGCGCTCGCGCATCTGCAGCGCGGCGGCTGGCTGCTGATCGAACACGGCTGGGAGCAGGGCATGGCCGTGCGCGGCCTGCTGCGCGAGGCCGGCCTGGTCGAAGTGGCGACCGAACGCGACCTCGAAGGCCGCGACCGCGTGACCCTGGGGCGCGCGCCCGCCGACTGAGCGCGCGCTAGGCCTGCATACGGTATCGCCCGCGCGCCGCGCCTGGGTAGACTCGGCGCATTCCGTCAGCGAGATTCCGCGATGCGCACGCTCTATCCCGAGATCGAACCCTACGACGTGGGCACGCTCCAGGTCGACGACCGCCATACCCTGTACTACGAGCAATGCGGCAACCCCGACGGCAAGCCGGTGGTGCTGCTGCACGGCGGCCCCGGCGCCGGCTGCAGCCCGAAGATGCGGCGCTTCCACGACCCGGCCAAGTACCGCATCGTGCTGTTCGATCAGCGCGGCAGCGGGCGCTCCACGCCGCACGCCGACCTGATCGACAACGGCACCTGGGAACTGGTCGCCGACATCGAGCGCCTGCGCACGCGCATGGGCATCGAGCGCTGGCAGGTGTTCGGCGGATCCTGGGGCTCGACCCTGGCCCTGGCCTACGCGGAGACCCATCCGCAGCAGGTGACCGAACTGGTCCTGCGCGGCATCTTCATGCTGCGCCGCTGGGAGCTGGAGTGGTTCTACCAGGAAGGCGCCTCGCGCCTGTTCCCGGACGCCTGGCAGCACTACCTGGCCGCGATCCCGCCGGTCGAGCGCCACGACCTGATCAGCGCCTACCACCGCTGCCTCACCAGCGACGACGAACGCCAGCGCCTGGCCGCCGCGCGCGCCTGGAGCGTCTGGGAAGGCGCCACCAGCTTCCTGCACGTGGACGAGGACTTCGTCAGCGGCCACGAAGACGCCGCGTTCGCGCTCGCGTTCGCGCGCATCGAGAACCACTACTTCGTCAACGGCGGCTTCTTCGAGGTCGAGGACCAGCTGTTGCGCGACGCCCATCGCCTGGCCGGCATCCCCGGCACCATCGTGCACGGCCGCTACGACGTGGTCTGCCCGGTCCAGAACGCCTGGGACCTCAAGCAGGCCTGGCCCGCCGCCGAGCTCAGCATCACCCCCGCCTCCGGCCATTCCGCCTTCGAGGCCGAGAACGTCGACGCCCTGGTCCGCGCCACCGATCGCTACGCCGCCGGCTAAGCGCTCCCGTCTCAGGCAGTGCCCCGAACCGGCCGGTAGCGCGCAGCTACCGGCCGGTTTCGTTTGTGCGGACGCAGATTCCGCGAGCCGGCCTCGGGCTCAATTCTCTACGTGGAAAACGTCCACACATTTAGTGCGTATGGCGCGCGCTGCTTGCGTTGGCTTGTTGCGGGTGTCCGCCTGCGCGAGTGATGCGCGATTTCTCCTTCAAGTTTCAATGAATTGCGTTGCCTGAATGCGCCGGTTACGGACGGATAGGCGCAACTTAGGTGGTCGTAAGTCACATTGATGGCGGGTCGAGTCGATATTCGTTTTGGAAGATCAAGTCCTAATTAGGTTGATATTCTCCAAATAGGATGGAAGGATCGTCGGCGCGATGGGGAGATCTCGGCTTAGTTGCGTTGCGGCGCCCGGATCGACAGGTGCCGGCTTAGCGAGATGCAGCGGCGGGAATGCATGAGGGAAGGGCTTTTGATCTTGAGGCGGGTGTTGCGGGCTATCGCGCGGCGGATTCCAGGTCGCGCGCTGGCGCTGGAGTTGGTGCCGGTCCATCAGCTGCATGTCGATAGGCGCGGCGATGCGTGGGAATGCATCGCCGAAGGCAACGACCCGCGGATCGACCTGCGCGCTCGCCCGGGCTATGCCCTGCCGGCACCGGGCTGGTACCAGCTGCGGGTGGCGTTCGAGCTGGGCGAGGGTGGCATCGTCGCGCCCTGCCTGTACCCGGACTATGGCGAAGGCCAAAGCGAGCACAGCCGGATCGATGTCGCCGAGCCTGCGCGCTCGGGCGAGTACGTGTACACGGTGGTGCTCATCAATGCTCCGGTCAGAGCGTTGCGTTTCGACCCGACCCAGTGCGCTGCCAGGTTCGGCATGCGCGGATTCCGGATGCGGCGCATCTCGCGCCTGCGCGCCGTGCTGGAGATGCTGACAGGCATCCGCCGTTGCGCCGGCGAGTCGCCGCGCGATCGCCTCGGCGCCGACCTGCTCGGCTTTCTGCGCCATGCGCTGCGCGAGGGCGCGGCGGCGGCGGCCGAGTCCTTGAAGCAACGCTATCGCGGCGCCTTGCGCGATCAGGCCCTGTCTTACCAGCAATGGGTGGCACGCTTCGATAGCCGGCCCGCCGTCGAGCAGACGCGCGATCGCGTCGAGCTGCGCACCGGCGCGCCCGACCTCTCCGTGGTCCTCGTCGTGCGCGAGCCTCGTCTGGAGCTGCTCAAACGCAGCATCGACAGCGTGCTGGCGCAAAACTACAGCCGCTGGCAGCTGTGCGTGGTCGCCGACGTCGCCGCCTCGATCGCCACCAAGCGCCTGCTGCGCGAGTACGCGCTATGCGATCGGCGCATCTGCCTGCAATTCAGCGAGCGCTGCGCGCAGGACGAGCAGGCCGCCAACGAGGCGATCGGTCTGGCCAAGGGCGACTACCTCGCCTTCCTCGGGCAGGAAGACGAACTATGCGCCGATGCGCTGCGTGAGCTCGCGCGTGCGGTGGTCGAACGCGCCGACGCGCGTCTGCTGTACTCGGATGAAGACAAGATCGACGCCGCAGGGCTGCGCAGCGATCCCAACTTCAAGCCGGCCTGGAATCCCGACCTGTTGCGGGCGCAGAACTACCTTTGCCATCTCGTGGCGATCCGCGCCGACCTGCTGCGGGAGGTCGGTGGCCTGCACGCAGGCTACCAGGGCGCGCAAGATCACGACCTCGTATTGCGCTGCGTCGAACGCCTGCGCGACGAGCAGATCGTGCACATCCCCAAGATCCTGTATCACGCCAGGCGGCCGTCGCAGGCGACGGCAGCGGAGCCTGCCGTGGCGACTTGCGAGGCGGGGCGGCGCGCGGTCGAAGCGCACCTGGCCAGGATAGGGCGGCCGTCGCGCGTCGAGGTCACCGAGCACGGATATTTCAGGGCGCTGCCGGCGTGCGAGCCGCAGGCGCCCAAGGTGACGGTGATCGTGCCGACCCGCGACCGCGCCGAACTGCTGCGGACCTGCGTCGAAAGCGTGCTGGATCGGACCGCTTATACGAATTTCGAGTTGATGGTCGTCGACAACGGCTCGGTGGAGCCGCAGGCCGTGGACTATCTGGCCGGGCTGCGCGGGCGCGAATGCGTGCGTGTGGTCGACTACCCGTACGAATTCAATTTCTCGGCCATCGTCAATCATGCCGTCGCGCAGAGCTCCGCGCAGGTTCTGTGCCTGCTCAACAACGACACCGAGGTGATCGGCCCGGACTGGCTGGACGAGCTGGTGTCGCATGCGATGCGCGAGGAGGTCGGTGCGGTCGGCTGCATGCTGTATTTCCCGGGCGACACCATCCAGCATGCCGGCGTGATTCTCGGCATCGGCGAGGGTGGGGTCGCCGGGCACGCCCATCTCAACCTGCGTCGCGGCAGCGGCGGCTACGTCGGTCGCGCCCGAGTCGTGCACAACCTCACCGCCGTCACCGGTGCCTGTCTGGCGGTTCGGCGCAGCGTCTACGACGAAGTCGGCGGCATGGACGAAAACCTGGCGGTGGCTTTCAACGACATCGATCTGTGCCTGCGCATCGATGCGAACGGCTATCGCAACGTCTGGACGCCGTTCGCCGAGCTGTACCACCACGAATCGGCCAGTCGCGGCCAGGACAACACGCCGGAGAAGCGCGCCCGCTTCCTCGCCGAGTCCGACACCATGCTGCGCCGCTGGGGCGAACTGCTGCGCAACGACCCGGCCTACAACCCCAATCTGTCCCTGGACAGCCCGAACTTCGAGCTCGCCTTCCCACCCCGCACGACCATCAGCCGAACGAGCCGCGGCGGACGTATGACTGTGCTTCCTAAGGTAGCGTCATGACCTTGTTGTTCTCCCACTTCCTGCAAAGCCTGCGCCGCCCCGATCATTGGGTGTACGGCAGCTGGCTGGACACGGTCACCAAGTATCGCAAGACCCGGCTGGGCGCCCTGTGGACCCTGGTGCCGACCGCGGTCTACGTGTGGGGACTGGGCGGCTTCCTGGCCGCGCTGCAGCCCGGCCTGGACCAGGCGCGTTTCCTGGCCCACATCGGCGTCGGCTTCGTGGTCTTCCGGCTGATGTCCACCGTGCTCAGCGACGCCACGGCCATGTTCTCGACGTACAAGTCGTACATCTACGACGGGCATCTGCGCCTGACCGACTACGTGCTGCGCACCCAGGCGCGAGCCTTCTATTACTTCGTGCTATCGCAACCGATCGTCGCCATCGTCGTGATCGCATCGCCGACGGTGCAGCCGATGGGGATCGCCGGGTCCCTGCTGGGTCTGGTCGTGGTCATGATCAACCTGTTCCTGTATGCGGTGCTGCTCGGCGCGGCCGGCGCGCGGTTCCCCGACATGCACGAGTTCATGTCGAGCGCGATGATGGTGCTGTTCCTGATCACGCCCATCGTCTGGTATCCGGAGTCCGCGCCGGCCGGAACGCCCCACGGCACCCTGATGCGCGCCAACCCTTTCCATCATCTGATGCTCGCGATCCGGGGGCCCTTGCTGGGCGAAGCGATCGAGCCGGCGACCTACGTCTATCTGGGCGCGATGACTTTGCTGGGGCTGATCGGCGCGGCGCTGGTCTATCGAAGCGCGGCCCGACGCATTCCCATTTGGCTTTGAGGATTTGGCAACCATGGTCTATTTGCGCGCACGCGAAGTGTCGCTGGAATTTCCGATGGAGGCGCAGCACGCGTCCCGGGCGGACGCATCCTTTTTCCGCTCGACGATGACGGGCAGCACGCGCCGCTACGTGAAGGTGCTGTCCAGGCTGAGCTTCGCCGCGGAGGAGGGCGACCGGGTCGCGCTGATGGGGCTTAACGGCGCCGGCAAGACCACCCTGTTGCGGGTACTCAACGGCGCCTTTGTGCCCAGCACGGGTACGATCGAGAGCCGCGGCCTCACCCAATCGCTGCTCAACGCGACCCTGGGCTTCGCCGAGTACGCGACCGTGATCGAGAACGTGATGCTGCGCGGCACCGCGATGGGCTTGCGCCTGCGCCAGATCCAGGGCGTGCTCGGGGACATACTGGATTTCGCGGGCCTGACCGACCGCGCCAGCCATCGCTTGCACACCCTGTCGGCCGGTCAGCGCATGCGGCTGGGGTTCGCCATCTCCACCGCGATCCAGCCGGACATCCTGCTGATGGACGAATGGATCGCGACCGGCGACGCGGTGTTCGTCGAACGTGCGCGCAATCGCCTGACCGGGCGCATCAACGGCAGCCGCATCGTGGTGCTGGCCAGTCACAGCGCCGAGCTGCAAAAGCGGCTATGCAACAAGGCGCTGGTGCTGGACCAGGGACGGATGCGCTATTACGGCGATATCGACGAAGGCGTGTCCGTCTATCGCAGCATCGTATCGGCGGCCAGCGCCGAGCTGCGCGCGCAAGTGGCGGCCAACGATCCTCTGCTGTTCGGCAGCTCGTCCGGAATGATCGAGAGGGTCAGGATCGTCGACCGCAGGATCGAGCTGGAAGGCTGGGCGATCGACGAGCGCGGCAGGGAGGTCGCGGTGGTGTGCGTGGAGGCGGGCGGGGCCAAAGGGCCGGCCGCGCCGGAGCGCGTGGACCGCGAGGACGTGCGTCTGTACCTGGCCAAGGGCTCGGGGAGGTTCGGCTTCCGGGTCAGCCTGCCCGCGCCGGAGGATCAGGATGCCGAAGATCTGTTGCGTGGCCTGAGGGTGAGCGCGGGGTCCTCGATGGAGCGGTTGGGCGCGCCCTTGCCGATGGCGAAAGCGGCCGTGGTGGAGGTCTGCTGAATGAAGATCATGGATATCGTGAATAAGACAGTATCGCGCGGCGCTCCGGAGGATCAGGGTGCCGCCGGCGCGATGCTGGACGTGGTCAGCGTCGTCGTTCGCTTCCACGACTGCGGGTCGCTCGGAAAGCTGGAGCGCGCCATACAGAGCTTGCATGCGCAGACCGGCGTCGCCGTCCAGCCCATCGTGGTGACCCAGCGCTTTGCCGAAGCCGACCTGCAGAAGACCGTGCAGGCCGTGCAGCGCCAGTGGTTCTTCAAATGGCTGCCGAAGCCGCTGGTCATCAACTATTCGGATGGGAAATCCGGCGACGCCCGCTCGGCCCTGATGAATGCGGGAATACAGGAGCACCTTAAGCGCAATAACCGCTACCTGGCGTTCCTGGACTACGACGACGTTCTGTACACCCATGCCTACGAAGTGTTGCGCAAGCCGCTGGCGAGCAGCCAGGCGGCGGTGTCCTTCGCCGGCATGGAGCAGGCGCGCGCCGTCGGTCTGCGCGACTACGATTTCATCTACGAGGTGACCAGTCCCTACAGCGGCAAGAACAAGCTGGACTTGATCCGGGACAATTTCTGCCCTCTGCACTCCTACATGATCGATTGCGCGAAGGTCGACAAGGAGCTGCTCTACTTCCACTCCGAGTTGTCGCGGGTGGAGGACTACGACTTCCTGTTGCGCGTGGCCGGGCCCAGTCCCTGCGATTTCTCCGCGTTGGACCGTCGGATCGGTCTCTACATCATCCGTAGCGACAACAGCAACAGCACGCCCAGTCGTAACGGCAGCAAGGAGGACGCCGAGAAGGAGCGAGTGTGGAAGAAGAACCGCGAAAAGCTGGATCAGCTTCGCAGCACGTACCCCATCAAGCTGTTCGCGTCCGACTTCTAGGAACCGCCATGCTGAACGATCGACTGTCCGAAATATCCGTCATGCGCGACTCCGGCTTGCTGGACCTGGACTACCTGGCGCGCACGCTGGGCTTGGACCGGAACGGCGCGGCAGGCGTGCCGCTGGAGTTCCTCTACCTGGAAAACAAGAAGTACTGGACGGCCGCGACATCCGCGCTGTTCGACGGTCGCCACTACCTCGAGGAGAACGTCGACATCCGCGGTGCGGACATGAATCCGCTGCTGCACTACATCCGGCATGGGTTCTTCGAGGGCCGGTCGCCGACGATGCTGCTCGATATCGATTTCGTTCTGGATCAGATAGACCCGGACCGCCAGGCGCGCGAAGCCGACGCGCGCGGCCGCTATCCGATCTTCGAGCGCTATTCGGGTCTGCGCGAACTGCTGCTGACGACCGATGCGAACCCCTCGCCGTTTTTCGAGAACGCGGTGTTCCGCGCGGACATGAAGGGGCGCGCCTGCGAGGCTGCCGGGGTGCCGATCGAGCAATACCTCAACGCAGGCGGCCGCTGGGGCAACGAGTATCTGGAGTGCTCGAGCTTCGCGAGCATGCCGTACTACATGCGCGTCAACGCGGATCTGGAAGCGGCGAACGTGATTCCGTTGATTCACTTCGTCCAGTACGGCCTGTCCGAAAGCAGGCGCTTCTCGCCGGACGAGCGCGTTAGCCAGGCCTTCCTGCGCAACTCCGCGCACCTGTTCGGAAACGAGGGCTACAAGGACCTCAGGGGTTTCCTTGCCGGCACCCGCGGCACCGGCAGCATCGCCGGGCCGGCCTGGCCCACGCCGTATGCGCAGGCCTCGATTCCTTCGTTGCGGCATGAGGCGCGCAAGGAGGCGCGCGCGGCCTTCATCGGCGTGGTGCTGTACGAGAACTCCAACGAGGAGGTCGAACGCCTGAAGGCCTCGATCCAGAACGAGCTGGCGATCAGTAAGGGGTACGACATCGATTGGGCGTGCTACGTCAACGACGCAGCCAACGAATCTCGCTACCGGAGGATCCTGGGCGACAGGCTGATCCTGGACCGCAACCGCGAGAACATCGGTTTTGGCCGTGCCCACAACGCGCTCATGCGGCGTTGCTTCGACCTCGACCGGCTGTACATCGGCGCCAATCCCGACGGCTACTTCACTCCCGGCTGCGTCAAGGCGCTGGTGGATTTCTCGGACCATTACCAAGGGCAGGCGCTGATCGAGGCCGCGACCGCGCCTATCGATCACCCGAAGTGGCACGACCCGGTGCGGTTGGATACGTCCTGGGTCTCCGGCGCCTGCTTCGCGATGTCGCGCAAGATCTGGCAGCAGATCGGTGGCTTCGACGAGAAGATCCACATGTACTGCGAGGACGTCGATCTGTCCTGGCGGGTGAAGCTGATCGGCGGCCTCTTGAAAGTGTGCCCGACCGCTCGCTTCGTCCACGACGTGACACCGCGATTTTCCGCGGCGAAGGACGAGGCCAAGGAGCGCGCTCGCCGCCAGGCGATGCTCACCGGCGGCTACTACCTCGCCCGGAAGTGGAGCAGCGACGAGCATGCGCGTCGCCTGCGCGACGAGTTCGAGGGCGCCGTGGGGCGCGACCAACTGCACCTGCTGCAGGAACCGGCCGTCGCCATCGAGCCGGGGATCGCGCGCAGGGTCGCGGATTTTTCGTTGAGCAGGTTCGCCCCGTCGCGTTTCTGGTTCTGAGGCGAGGTCGGCTTCGGGTAGTCGCGGTTCCGCACGAGTTCCGATTCAAGAATGAAGAAAGTCATCACCTTCGGTACCTTCGATTTGCTTCACGACGGTCACCTCAGAATCCTGGAGCGCGCCAAGGCGTTGGGCGACTACCTGGTCGTGGGTGTGTCCACGGACAGGTTGAACGCCGAGAAGGGCAAGCGTTCTTTCTTCGATCAGCGCCACAGGCTGGAGTGCGTGGCGGCGCTCAAGGCGGTCGACGAGGTGTTCTACGAGGATTCCCTGGCCGAGAAGGACCACTACATCCGCGAACATCAGGCGGATGTGCTGGTCATGGGCGACGATTGGGAGGGCAAGTTCGACTGGGTCAGTTGCGAGGTCGTCTATCTGCCGCGCACGCCCGGGGTGTCGTCGACCGAGGTCAAGGTGGGCATCGAGGACCGGCTCAAGTGCAAGCGGGTGCTGTTCGGCGATACCTACATCGGCAAGCATTACGACTGCGCGCTCAGTCTGGTCAACGAACTGACCGCGGCGAACGTGGCGCCCATCTTTACCACCGCCTCGGAACTTCCCGAAGGGCTGGATTGCGATTGCCTGGTCTACTTCAATCTGCCGGTGAGTCCGCCACGCGGGGCCTATGCGGATAAACCCAGGGTGTTGGTCGACCATGGCGCCAGCAATCTCAAATGGTTTCTGGCCAACCAAGATCGATTCAACTTTTTCGATGTCATCGTGACCGCGGGGCCGGATCATTCCCGATCCCTGCTGACCTTCTTCCCGGATGGAGACGGCCACGCCGACAAGGTCCGCTCGGCGGGCTTCATCAAGGCCAAGCAGTTGTTGTCCGCGCCGACCGCTACGCGAGAGGAAATCGCGAGCCGGTATCGGCTGGATCCCGCCAAGCCGATCATATTGTTCGCGCCCACCTGGCATATCTCCAATAACCTGGATATGGCCAAGGCGATAGACGAGATCGCCGGTCTGGATAACCATGTGACGCTGTTGCATCCGGAGACGGCGCATCTGGACGTGTCCCGGATGAACGTCGCCGCCAACGTCAGCGGCACCATGAGCGAGTTGTTGAAGCACGCCGATTGCCTGATTTCCGACCTGTCCTCGACCATCTTCGAGGCCGCCGCGCTGGGCAAGCCGGTGGTGCAGGTCCTGCTCAGGGAATACTCGGACAACAACGCCACGCTCTACGATTTTCCATACGCGGCCGGCAGCGCCGATCTGTTCTGCGGCGGCTACCCGACCCGGCCCGGCGGCATCCGTGCCGCGGTGGAGGCGGTGATGTCGGACGATCCCCACGTGGCCGACGCATTGCTGCGTATGCGGCGGCGCATCCTGGCCGGGACCGCGATCGGCGAGGACAGCGCCGACTCGATCGTCAGCGAGATCGTCAGGGCCTGCGAACTGGACGACGTGGCCACAAAGCGAGCCTTGCGCGGCGTCTCGCCCGCGGTTCACGCCGACTCTCTGGCGATGGCCAATTTGTTCTTCTCGCGCAACGCCACGATCGCCCATAAGGGAGGCGACTGTCTGGGCTATCACGCCAGCAATTCGGCCGAGGCCGTCGAGCGCGCGATCCGGGTGCTGGATGTGGTGGAACTGGATCTGCTGCGATGCGGCGACGGCGTGATCGTCGCGCGAGAGGGCAACGAGGCCCATTACGGCTTCGATCGACCGTTCGCCGAGGTGTCCGTGCAGGAGTTTTTGGCCGCCCGCTACGATGAGCGCCTGCGCCCGATCGCGCTGGGCGACGCCATCCGGACTTGCGCGCGGCGCGACAAGGCCTTGGTTTGCAGCATCGGATCCGACGCCGACTACGAATACATCGCCCAACAGGTCTACACCGAGGCCGAGAGGCAGGGGCTGGTGGACCGGGTCGTGCTGCAGTGCTACGACCGCGGCGATTTCCATACCGCGCTGCGCCTGGGTTTCCGCCGCGCGATGCTGGCGGTGTGGAAGCATCACTACCGCGATCCGCTCGGCCCGGACGCGCTGGCCTTCGTCGAGGATTGCATGCGCACGGCCGGCCACGCGGTGGTCGGCATCGCCGTGCCCTATCAGAACAAGCACATGCCGGTCGCCTGCGTCGACGACCCGCGCGCCGTCGGCCTGTATTCGTTCTGGAAGCGCGTCTACGTGCACGGCGCTCCGATGAGCGCGTATGGACGGGTATTGAACGCCAACTTCGGCCTGTTCGCCGACGGCTACTCGCAAACCTTGGACTTCGACCGTTGCCCCGACGGATTCCATTGGCGTAGCTATCTGTTCCTCAATCCGGACGTGGCGCTGGCCGGGCACGCGAACCAGATCGGGGCGACCACGCATTATCTGCAGTACGGCCAGCAGGAGGGACGGTTGCACCGGTACAGCGCGCCTAACGATTTCTCGCACGCGGTGTATGTGGACATGAATCCGGTGCTGCGTACGACGGGCGTCTCCGGCGCCGATACCGCCAAGGCGCACTGGACCAAGTTCGGGGCCAAGGAGCAGCGACGCTATAAGCGGTGAGGCCGCTGCGCGCCTGCGCGCGCGGGGCTACGGCTCCGACACGGACGGCGCTTCGATGCGGGTCGGCAGGAAGTCGAACTTCGGCCACGAGCCCGACGCCAGCGCGTCCAGGATGCGCTCCGGGGCTGCAAAGTCCAGCGCGAAGAGCGCGCTCGGATCGAGCTCCCACCAGGCGCTGTCCAGCAATCGCGCCGCCGTTTCTTCGGGCATGCGTAACCGGACCGGCTTGGCCGGATTTCCGGCGACGATCGTGTACGGCGCGACGTCGCGGGTGACGACGCTGTTGGCCGCGACCACGCAGCCCGTACCCAGCCGTATGCCCATCGCCAGGGTCACGTTGGCGCCGATCCAGACGTCGTGGCCCACGGTGGGATAAGGGCGGGTGCCGCCGATCCTGAAGCCGGCGGCGAAATCGCGGACGCGATCGCTCGCGAACTCGGCGTACAGATGGTTGTGCGGACGGAACGTGATCGCCGAGGTCGTCAGCGTATCCAGCGGATGGAACGAATCGATGAAGCGCAGCCCGGTGGATATCGAGGCGTAGCGTCCCACCGTCAATCCGTCCGGAAGTCCCGAATACGAGTAACTGAAAGCCCCCATCGAACACAGACCGCAGGAGGGCAGGCCGCCCACCAAGGGTACGTAGGCGCCGCCGTAGAGGCCGCAATTGCGTTCGATCACGATGGGGTTGTGCAGGCGCAGCGTTTGTCCGCGCTTGAGCCAGCCGTAGACGCCGTCCTTCGGCGCCGGGCTGTTGTAGCCGAGCAGGACCTTGCGCGCGTGGAACGCGAACAGCAGGTCGTCCGATACTTGCAGATCGAATGGCATCGCGGGCTCAGCCCAAGCGCTGCGTGGGACGGCTGCGTCGGCGTCGGAGCGCGGAGGCGTTCGCTTGGCGTTCCGCGTCGACGCGGTTTGCATGCGGCACTGGGCGGCAGCCATCGCCGCGAATCGATAGGTGCATATGCAGGGATGCGCCGATGGGGGTACGCGTCAGCTTAGCGTCGGGCTCCGTGCGGAAATAGACGGAAAAGACGTGGTCTCAAAGTGCCCCTGGCGACGCCCATGCCGCAGGCGTCTGCGGCCGGTCTCGCTCAATCCGCGCGCGACCCATCCGGATTGTGTTCGATCATCCACAAGCCGGCCCAGAGCTTGAGATCGAGCTCGTAGCCTTCGGCGTGCTTGCGCATCAGCCAGGCCGGCGCATCGGCGCGCGGCACTTCGTGGACCACGATGTCCTCGCCGTCGACGCCGCCGCCTTCGCCGACGCGGCGCAGCTGGCGCGCGCGCACGAAGGCGATGCGTTCGCTGCTCATGCCCGAGGAGGTCGGGCCGGTCAGCAGCACTTCGACGCGTTCGGCCTCCCAGCCGGTTTCCTCGATCAGCTCGCGGCGCGCGGCGCTCTCCAGCGTGTCGGCGTCGTGGTCGTCGCCGACCAGGCCGGCCGGCATTTCGATGGTGCGCGCGTTCAAGGGCACGCGGTATTGCTCGACGAACAGCAGCTTATCCTCGGGCGTGATCGCGACGATGATCACCGCCATGCCCTTGCCGTGAGTGCGCTCGGCGTACTCCCAGCGGCCGCGACGCATCATCCGCAGCCATTGGCCGTCGTACAGGGTTTCGACTGGTTCGTTCATCGCGTGTCCGGGCGTTCGTTCGCTGCGATGCTACGACGGAAGCGATGACGTGGCGAAGTCCAGGCCGGCGGCCTCGTGCAGGCGGCGCCGGGTCATGGGGCCGAAACGCAGGGATTCGCACAGGCCTATCAGCTCCGGGGCCAGGCCGGAGCCGCGCAGGAACGGCGCGTCGTCGCCGAGCGGCGCGTCCAGGGCGATCGTGGTCAGGCGCCGGCACAGCAGGGCCTGCTCGCGGTGTTCGCGCAGGCGCGCGGCCGCGCTGGCGGCGCCGCGCACGCGCAGGAACGGGACTTCGTCGACCCGCGCCAGCAGGGCGTCCAGGGTGCCGAAGTGGCCGAGCAGGGCCGCCGCGGTCTTGGCGCCGATGCCGGGCACGCCGGGGATGTTGTCGACCGCGTCGCCGCACAGGGCCAGGTAGTCGGCGATCTGATGGGCTTCGACGCCGTGCCGCGCCGGCACGCCGTCCGCGCGCCAGCGCTGGCCGCGCGCGTAGTCCCATTGTTCGTCGGCGCCGTCCAGCAGCTGCGACAGGTCCTTGTCGGCCGAGACGATCACGCCGCGGTAGCCCTGCACGCGCATCGCGGCCAGGGCGCTGCCGATCAGGTCGTCGGCCTCGTACTCGCTGTGGGCGAGCACCGGCAGGCCCAGCGCGCGGCACAGCGATTTGCAATGCGCGAACTGGCGCTTGAGTTCCTGCGGCGCCGGCTCGCGGTTGGCCTTGTAGGCCGGGTAGAAGGCGTTGCGGAAGCACGAGTCCAGGGCTTCGTCGAAGGCGATCGCGATGTGGCGCGGGCGTTCGCGTTCGATCAGTTCGACCAGGAAGCGCGCGAAACCGTGCACGGCGTTGGTCGGCCAGCCCTCGGCGTCCTCGAACTCGTTGGGCATCGAGTGCCAGGCGCGGAACACGTAGAGGCTGGCGTCGACCAGGTACAGCGGCGGGCGCGCGGCGCTCATTCGGGCGTCCAGGCGGTCAGCAGGGCGAGCGGGTCGGGGCGTTCGCGCTCGGGCGCCTCGAGCTTGGGCGTGCCGATGTGGATGAAGCCGGCCACGCGCTCGTCGGCGCCCAGGCCCAGCCAGGACAGGACCTGAGGGTCGTAGGCCGGCCAGCCGGTCAGCCAGACCGCGCCGTAGCCCAGGGCCTGCGCGGCCTGGAGCAGGGCGAAGCAGACGCTGCCGGCGGTCAGCAGGCGCTCCTGCTCGGGGATCTTCTCGTCCGGGCCCAGCCGCGCGATCACCACCACTATTAAAGGAGCGTGCGAGAACCGCCCGCGGTCCTTCTCCACCGCGGCCTCGCCGGCGCCGGGGTCGCGCTCGCGGCCGCGCGCAGCCAGGCGCTCGCCCAGGGCGTGGCGGGCGTCGCCGCGGATGCTGAGAAAGCGGAACGGCACCCGCTTGCCATGGTCCGGCACCCGCACCGCCGAGCGCAGCATGCGCTCGAGTTCGCGCGGGTCCGGCCCGGGTTCGGTCAGCTGTTTTGCTGGCACCGAGCGCCGAGTGTCCAGAGCCGCTAACGCTTTTTCGGATTCAGGAGGGAAGTCGGTATCGATTCGAGACATCAGTCACAAAAGCCTATTTTGTGTGTGCATGCGCTGTCGTATCTTGCCACTATGCTGCTGCCAACTGCCTAAAAACGGCACGTTCGGTCCACACGATTCAAGCCCTTCACGGGAACAGGGGAACACGCAGTGTCTGCTCATCCGCACGGCGTAGCTCAAGCCACGCGTACCGATCCCTTGCGCATGCTCGAGGAGATCAAGCGCCTGGCATTGGAGCAGCTGGGCGGCCTCCCTGGAACCCTGTACGGCCCGATCGAGGACGCCATGAAGGTGGACTCGCTCAAGGGCGACGGCAAACAGCATCAATACGAAGACCAGGCCGCATTGTGGGTGCTGCGGCAGCATCAGGCTACCCACGTGATGGCGTTCCGCCAGCAGGTGGCCAAGGGTTTCGACGAATTCCGCGCCCTGCGCATCCGCAGCGGCGGCGAGGTGCCGATGCGGCTGGTGGACGAGAACCAGCTCGAATTCGACCTGGCCGGCGAACGCCTGACCGAATCCCTGTGCGGCCGCTATGCGCGCCCCCTGGATATGGTCCAGGGCCGTCTGGCCGCGGTCTCGGAGGTCATGGGCCTGGCGCCCGGCCCCAATCCGATCGGCCCGCAGCGCCTGGTCGCCGCCTTCGTCGAAACCTTCGTCGACGCGCAGCTGCCCGAGGCCCTGCGCGCGCGTCTGTTCCGGCAGTACGAACACGAGCTGGCACGCGTGCTCGGCGATCTGTACGGCCGGGTCAACACCTTGCTGTCCAGCGGCGGCTATGGGGTCGGGCTAGGCCCGGGCCTGGGCGCCAAGCCGGCGCGCGAGCCGGCGCGCGAGCGCGGTTACGGCGACAGTTTCGATCCGAACTATGGCGCGGGCTTTGGGGGGCCTGCGCCGGGCGCCGGCGGTTACGGCGCGTATGGCGGCGTCGCGCCGCCCCACGGCGGCTCGACCGCCCAACACGACCCCCAACGTCCGCCGATGTCGCCCAGCGATATCGCGGCCATGGCCAGCGAGCTCGCCGATTTGCGCAGTCAATTGCATGCCTGGCGCGAAGGACTGATGCGGTCCGACGCGGTTCCCAACGCCCACGCCCCGCAGCGCACGATGGCGCCGCGCCGCGAGCTGCGTATCGATGAAGTGGTCAGCGTGGCTTCGCTGCTGCAACCCGAACCGCCGGACGCGTTCGCGCGCGCCCTGGCCGTGTCCGGGCGCCTGGGCGAGAGCATCCGCGACCATCTGCACGACGGCGCCCGCCGGCTCGGCCTGAACCCCGACCAGACCTGCTTCAGCGCCGAAGAAGACGACGCGATCGATCTGGTCGCTTTGCTGTTCGATTCGCTATTCCGCAATCACGCCCTGCAGGATCGCGCGCGCCGTCTGTACGCGCGCCTGGTGCTGCCCTACGTCAAGGTCGCGCTGACCGACAACGAAGTGTTCGTCAAGCGCGAGCACCCGGCGCGCCGCCTGCTCGACGCGATCACCGAGGCCTGCGAAGGCAACGACGGCGAGACCCCGCAGGACCGCGAACTGCTGGACCGCGCCACCGAGATCTCGCAGCGCGTGGTCGCCGAATACAACGAAGACGTGGCCGTGTTCGAGATGGCGCACGCCGAGCTCGACGCCCTGCTGGCGCAGCAGCGCCGCCGGGTCGAGCTGCAGGAACAGCGCGCGGCCAAGGCCACCTACGGCCGCGAGCGCCTCGGCGCGGCGCGCAACCAGGCCGATCACGCCCTGCGCGAGCGCCTGGCCGAGCCGCCGCTGACCCAGGCCGTGGCCGATTTCCTGGCCATGCCCTGGCGCCATCACCTGGTCCAGGTGCTGCTGCGCGAAGGCGGCGAAGCGCGCCGCGACGAAGCCCTGTCGCTGGGCGACGCCCTGATCGAAGCCGACCGCCTGGCCGCCGAACAACGCGGCCGCGAACTCGCCGACCGCCTGATCTCCCTGCAACCGCTGATCGTGCAGTGCCTGGCCAGTTCCGGCCTGGACGACAGCGCCGCCCAGCACGGCATGGCCGGTCTGGTGCGGGCGCTGGCGACGCCGGATTCGGCGCGCCGCACGCGTCCGGCCTCGCCGCTGCCGGCGGCCGAGGACGAGGCGATCGAGGAAACCCGCCGCTTCCTGCCGCCGGGCAAGGACGTGTCGCAGCACGATCCGGTCCTGGCCGAGCGCATGCGCGGCCTGGATCCGGGCGACTGGCTGCGCGTGACCGACCTGCAGGGCGAGCAGATCGCGGCCAAGGTGGCCTGGGTCAGCCCGCTGACCTCGCGCTACCTGCTGGTCAATCGCCGCGGCCTGCGCGTGTTCGCGGCCTCGGCCGAGGAACTCGCG
This sequence comes from Lysobacter sp. Root983, assembly GCF_001429345.1. Lineage (NCBI taxonomy): Bacteria > Pseudomonadati > Pseudomonadota > Gammaproteobacteria > Lysobacterales > Lysobacteraceae > Lysobacter > Lysobacter sp. Root983. The sequence continues at coordinate 67,371 of NZ_LMJO01000016.1, read as the reverse complement.
ATCCTGGCCAGCGAAGGCCGCCTCAGCATCGGCGCCGAACGCAACGCCTTCGATGAGGCCATGCGCCAGGTCCGCCGCCATCTCGATCGCGCGGTCGGCCACCGCTGAAAGCCAGGAAAGAGTGGGAGGAGTGAGGAGTGAGCGAAAGCGGCTCCTGCTCCGTGATCGCTGGCGCGCCACAGTGTGACCGCGCCTGTACTGGCTGATTAGCGGCTCACCCCATCCTTAGCGGCGCCGACGGCGCCCAGCGCTCTCTCGCTCATCTGCGCTCGTTCCTCGCCTTATTCGGCTAGGATGCGGCGAGACACCATCACCGGGTACGGAGCGAAGCATGGCGGGCATCACCATAGGCGTTGCGAGCGAAACCGCTGCGGGCGAGCGACGCGTCGCGCTGACCCCGGAAACCTGCAAGAAGCTCGTCGCGCGCGGCGCGCGCGTACGCGTGCAGCGCGGCGCCGGCCGTGCCGCCAGCTTCGGCGACGAGGCCTATGCGCAGGCCGGCGCCGAACTCGCCGACGATGCCGCCGCCGCGCTCGCCGACGCCGATCTGGTGCTGTGCGTGCAGCCGCCGGATGCGGCCGGTCTGGGCCGCCTGCGCGAAGGCGCGGTGCTGGTCGGCTCGCTGGCGCCGCAGGCCGACCCGGCGCGCGGCGAAGCGATCGTCGCGCGCGGGCTGATCGCGTTCCCGCTGGAGCGCCTGCCGCGCACTACCCGTGCCCAGGCCATGGACGTGCTGAGTTCGCAGGCCGGTATGGCCGGCTACAAGGCGGTGCTGATCGCCGCGCAACTGGCGCCGCGCTTCTTCCCGATGCTGACCACCGCGGCCGGCACCATCCGTCCGTCCAAGGTGCTGATCGTCGGCGCCGGCGTCGCCGGCCTGCAGGCCGTCGCCACCGCCAAGCGCCTGGGCGCGCAGGTCGAAGGCTTCGACGTGCGCCCGGAGACGCGCGAGCAGATCGAATCGCTGGGCGGCAAGTTCCTCGACCTGGGCGTGAGCGCCGCGGGCGAGGGCGGCTACGCGCGCCAGCTCACCGAGGAGGAGCGCGCCGAACAGCAGCGTCGCCTGGGCGAGCACCTGAAGAACATCGACGTGATCGTCTGCACCGCCGCGGTGCCGGGCCGCCCGGCGCCGAAGATCGTGAGCGCGGCGATGATCGCCGGCATGAAGCCGGGCAGCGTGCTGGTCGACCTGGCCGCGGAAACCGGCGGCAACTGCGAGCTCACCCGTCCCGGCGAAACCGTGGACGTGGAAGGCGTGACCATCGCCGGCCCGCTCAATCTGGCCAGCAGCGGCGCCGTGCACGCCAGCGAGATGTATGCGCGCAACGTGTTCAATTTCGTCAGCCTGTTCGTCGACAACGGCGAGCTCAAGTTCGATTGGAACGATGAACTGCTGGCCAAGACGGTGTGGCCGGAGCGCGCGGCGGCGGCATGAGTTCGTCGGCGCCGGATCAGTCCGAGATCGAGGTTCGGTTCCGCTACAGCTATTGGGATCGGCTCCGCTCGGCCCTGGTGATGTCGTGGCAGACCCCGGTAGGCATCCTGGGGATACTGGCGGCGCCGTTGATCGTATCGGTGCTGCTGCTGGTGCAACTCTATCGGGGCTTTTCGATCGATGCGGAAGGCCCCGCACTGGCGGCGCTGGTGCTGGCGTTGGCATTCCCGTTGTTGATGCAGGCTGTCTTGACCGCCACGGTGCACTTCTCCCGGACCCACAAAGGACGGATCTACCGATACCGCTTCGGCGACTTCGGCTTGCGCGCCTTCAGCGAGACCGAGGAATGGACGCAGTCTTGGAAAGCGATCTTGCAGGTGAAGCAACAAGGCGGTTTCCTGTTGCTGTTTTTCTCGCGAAATTGCGCGCACTGCTTACCCTCCCGCCAAGTGCAGGAGGCCTTGGGGCCGATTCTGTCCCTAGCCCGCGCGCACGGTGTTCGCGTTAGCGAAAGCTGATCAAGGCTCAGCTCATTGCTATTTGGCGTTCGGTTGCATGCGCTCAACCTGAGTGCGCGCAAGCTGCACGGGGCCCTGAGCGGAGCCCTGGCATGGACGACGATCTCAATGCAATGACGATCGAATTACTGCGCTCGGACCGGCGGCAATCGTCGGAATGTCCGCTTGTCCTCCCCTTCGAAACTTGTCCTCCCCCTTTGAAAAAGGGGGATTGAGGGGGATTTGCTTTTGGGCTTTATAGAAGCTCAGGAGCAACAGCAAATCCCCCCTAGCCCCCCTTTTTCAAAGGGGGGAACCGCATAGGGCATAAAAAAAAACGCAGGAGGGCTCCTGCTCAACGCACTGCCTACGCTCGGACCGGCGGCAATCGTCGGAATGTCCGCCTGTCCTCCCCCTTCGAAACTTGTCCTCCCCCTTTGAAAAAGGGGGATTGAGGGGGATTTGCTCTTGGGCTGTTAGAAGCTCAGGAGCAACAGCAAATCCCCCCTGGCCCCCCTTTTTCAAAGGGGGGAACCGAACGGGTCAACGCTGCTGGCGCGGCGCGTCCTTCGGGCCGCGGCGCTCGCGGTCGTCGTCGCGATCGCGCGGCTTGGGCGCGTTGTTCTGCATCCACTCGCGCCGCTGCTCCGGCGTCATCGCACGCCAGCGTTCGCGCAGGGCTTCGCGATCGGCCTCGCTGAGATTGCGCATGCGCCCGAACAACGCGCGCGCTTCTTCGCGCTGCTCCGGATTCATGCCTTCCCAGCGGCGCATGCCGTGACGGGCGCGCTTGCGCTCGTCGGGCGTCATCTGCTGCCAGCGGCGGGCGTGGTCGAGCATGCGTTGACGCTCGTCGGGCTCGGCGTTCCAGCGGTCGCGCACCGGCGCGATCAGTTGTTCGCGCTGTTGCGGGCTGAGCTGTTCCCAGGCCGGAGGCGGGGGGGCCTTGGACGCGGCCGCTTGCGGCCCGGCGGCGAACGCCGCGGGCGCGAGCAGGCACAACCCGAGCAGGGCGGCCCATGCGGTGCGATGCGGAAGGCGGATCATGCGGGCTTACTCCGTTGCGGGCAGGTCGTCGGCGGACGCCAGCCACAGATAGAAATCGGGATTCTCGTCCAGCGAGGCCAGCGCGGTGCTGCTGTCGTAGGCGGCCGCTTCGGGGGCGGGCAGGCCTGCGACCGCGGGCGCGGCGACCGGCAGCGCCGCTGGCTGCGGCGTGCGCTGCAACTGCAGGCCGATCGCGAGCGCGAACACCGCCGCGCAGCCGCTGGCCAGGGCCCAGCCCATACCGCGGCGCGGCGCGCGCACGTCGGCGTTCGCGGCGTGTCGGGCCAGGCGCAATCGGGCACGGGTGGGCGCCGAGAGCTCGCCCAGCGCGCGCCGGTGCAGGGCGCGTGCGGCCTCGTCGAAGGCGCGGTCGCCGTCGGCCGTGGGGTCGGCGCCGTAGCGCGGGTCGTTGTGGTTCATCGCCAGTCCTCCAATTGCCGCTGCAGCGCTTCGCGCGCGCGCGACAGATGCGTCTTCACCGCGCCTTCGCTACAGCCCATCGCCTGCGCGGTCGTGGCGACGTCGAGTTCTTCCAGTATTCGCAAGCTGAAGGCCTCGCGCTGTCGGCGCGGCAGCTTGCCCAGGGCGTCGGCCAGACGCGCATAAGCCTCGCGTCCGTCGTGGGTGCGGGCCGGATCGGGGCCGTCGTCGGCCCAGTCGATCGGCGCTTCGTCCTCGCGCGCGCCCGGCATCAGCCAGCGCAGGCGGAATGCGCGCCGGCGCTGCACATCGACGATGCGGCTGCGCAGGATGCTCCAGAACAGCGGGGTCCATTCCGCGGCCGGGCGCTCGCGATAGCCGAGCATCTTCATCATCGCGTCCTGCACCGCGTCCAGGGCGTCGTCGCGCTGGCGCAGGCCGAGTTCGGCGAAACGGAACGCGCGCGTGCCGATGCCGGCGAGGAATTCCTCCAGCGTCGCGGGGCTGCGCTCGGCCGCGCCCAGGACGGGCGCGACCAGGGCCAGGTCGTCGGCTTCGGCGGACACGAGTTGCAGCATACGGCTCAAGACTTAATGCCGGCGGTCCCAGCGGCGGTCGTAACGCTCGCCGCGACGCTCCCAGTGCGCCTGGGCGAGGTCGCCGCGCCGGTCCAGGCGCGCCTCGACGCGCTCGCCGTGGCGGTCGACGCGGGCGGCGGCGCGCGCGTGGCCATGCGCCGCCAGGGCGTCCGCGCGGCGGTCGCTGCGGGCCTCGATGCGGTCGCCGCGCCGGTCCAGGCGCTGGTCGATGCGCTCGCCATGGCGCTCCATGCGGTGCTCGACCCGGTCGCCGCGGTCGCCGGCGACGGCGGTGCCGGCCAGTCCCAAGGCGGCCAGACAGGCCAGGACGGCCAGATAAGGTGTGGTTTTCATGCGGCTCTCCTCGTCGTGGATGCGTTTGAACCCTTGCGAGGAGACAAACGCCCGATCGCCGTCACGGTTGACAGCGCTGGCGCCGGGTTCATGGAACGTTATGATGCGGGAGACATCGCAAGGGGAAGGCAAAGATGGGCGACGGGTTCGTGGCGCTGTACATCTTCATGCTGGCGGCGATCGCCGGCCACGTGATCATCTCGCGGGTGCCGGTGATCCTGCACACGCCGCTGATGTCCGGCTCCAACTTCATCCACGGCATCGTCCTGATCGGCGCGATGGTGGTCCTGGGCCACGCCGACACCACCCTGGAGAAGGCGATCGGCTTCGTCGCCGTGCTGCTGGGCGCGGGCAACGCGGCCGGCGGCTACGTGGTCACCGAGCGCATGCTGGAGATGTTCAAGGCCAGCAAGAAGCCCGACGCCAAGTCCGGGGGCCAGGCATGAGCGCGCAGGTGCTGCTGGCGTCGGCCAGCTATTTCGTCGCCGCCACCCTGTTCCTGCTGGGCCTGCAACGCATGGCCTCGCCGGTGACCGCGCGCAGCGGCATCCGCTGGGCCGGCATGGGCATGGTGATCGCGACCGCCGCCACCTTCCTGCTGCCCGACCTGCATAACCTGGTGTTGATCGTGCTGGCGCTGGCGATCGGCACCGGTCTGGCCTGGATCTCGGGCAAGAAGGTCGCGATCACCGACATGCCGCAGATGGTCGCGCTGTACAACGGCATGGGCGGCGGTTCGGCGGCGGCGATCGGCGCGGTCGAGCTGCTGCGCTTCGCCAGCCTGCAGACCAGCGATCCGCTGCTGGCGCAGCTGCAGTCCGGCCACGTCGACATGCAGCAGCCCACCGTCACCGTGGTGCTGGCGGTGATCGGCGCGGCGATCGGCGCGGTTTCGCTGTCGGGTTCGATCATCGCCTGGGCCAAGCTCGACGGCCGCCTCGACCGGCGCGTGGTGTTCCCGGGCCAGCAGATCTTCAACGCCGCGGTGGCGCTGGCGCTGGTGGCGCTGGGCGCGATCGTGGTGCTGACCTTGAACGTGCCGGCGATCATCGCTTTCTTCGTGCTCGCCCTGGCCCTGGGCGTGTTGATGACGCTGCCGATCGGCGGCGCCGACATGCCGGTGGTGATCTCGCTGTACAACGCCCTGACCGGTCTGGCGGTGGCCTTCGAAGGCTATGTGCTCGGCAACGAGGCCCTGATCATCGCCGGCACCATGGTCGGCGCGGCCGGCATGCTGCTCACGCGCCTGATGGCCAAGGCCATGAACCGGCCGATCACCGGCGTGCTGTTCTCCAACTTCGGCGGCGGCGGCCAGGCCCAGGAAATCAGCGGCAGCCAGAAGCCGATCGAGGCCGGCGATGTGGCCGCGATGATGGCCTTCGCCGAGCGCGTGGTGATCGTGCCCGGCTACGGCCTGGCGGTGGCGCAGGCCCAGCACAAGATCTGGGAGCTGACCCAGAAGCTCACCGAGCGCGGGGTCAAGGTGAAGTTCGCGATCCATCCGGTCGCCGGACGCATGCCGGGCCACATGAACGTGCTGCTGGCCGAGGCCGGCGTGCCCTACGACATGATCGTCGACATGGACGACATCAACCCGGAGTTCCCCAACACCGACGTGTCGCTGGTGATCGGCGCCAACGACGTGGTCAATCCGGTGGCCAAGACCGATCCGGCTTCGCCGATCTACGGCATGCCGATCCTGGACGTGGTCAATTCCAAGAACACGGTGGTCATCAAGCGCGGCAAGGGCACCGGCTTCGCCGGCATCGAGAATGCCCTGTTCTACGCCGACAACACGCGCATGCTGTTCGGCGACGGCGCCGAGATGGCCAGCGCGCTGGTGTCGGAGTTGAAGGCGCTGGACGGCGGGCACTAGCCGCCGTTTCCGTCGCACGCTAGGAATGGAGCGCGCCATGTGGCCGTTCAAGAAGAAGTCGCCGCCGCCCGCGGATGGCGACGCCAAGTTGGCGGCGTTCGCGCCGCTGGTGCTGGCCTCGGACCAGGTGATGGGGCCGCAGCGGCTGCCGGTGTGCTACGCCTATCGCTCGAAACCCAACAATCCGCACGACTCGGGTTGGATATTCCAAAGCGGTAGCGAAACTCAAGCGTGGCTGGACGCGAATCCGCCGAAGATCTGCCCGATGGAAAGCTTCATCCGCATGGACGAAAGCTTGCTGGACATCGTCCGTGCCGAAGTGGGCAGCGCCTGGGAGCGCGATTCGGCGCAATCGCCGTGGCGGCGCATCGAAGGCTTCCGGCGCCGGGACTGATGCGCGGCGCGCGGATCAGGACGGGCGGCGCACGCGCAGCGTCAGCCCCTTGAGGAAGTTGCGCAGCAGCTGATCGCCGCAGGCGCGGTAGTTCTTGTGATCGGGCTGGCGGAACAGCGCGCTCAGTTCCGGCTTGGAGACCGGGAAGCCGGCGTCGGCGAAGGCCTGGTGCATGTCGACGTCCTTGAGCTCGAAGGCCACGCGCAGCTTCTTCAGCACCAGGTTGTTGCTGACGCGTTTTTCGAACGGGCGCGGCGGCAGGCTCTCGTCGCGGCCGCGGTAGTGATAGACCAGTCCGTCCAGGAAGCGCGCGAGCACCGCGTCGCTGCATTCGGCGTAGCCCTCGTCCTCGTCCTTCTTGAGGAAGGCCTGGACCTGCGCCTTGTCGAGCGCGAAATCCGGGTCCGCCTGCTGGACCAGTTCCACGACCTTGTTGTCGCTGAGGTCGAGCATGTAGCGGATGCTGCGCAATACGTCGTTGGTGATCATCGCCTGTCCTGCCTGGGCGGGCCGGTCGTACCGGTTCCGCGAAGCGGCGATTTTCGCACGCGCGCGCGTACGGGCGCGTCGCTATCGGTCGGCAACGCCCGCACGGGCCTCAGGAAGCGGCAGCCGTCCCTGGCCGCCGTCGGGGAAGGCGAGGGGCAGGCCTCAGTCCTGGAGCTCGCTGAAAACGTAACCCTGGGCCTTGCGGTGCTCGTGGCAGGCCGCGCAGCCGGCGCGCTGGGGCTGGCTGAGGCGATCCTGGGATGCGCCGGCCGCGAACTCGGCATAGCCCCAGCCGCCGGTGGCGGCGTAGCGGCGCGCGTCCTTGACCATCACATCGACGTGGCGGCGCGGGCCCTGGTCGATGCTGCCGTCGGGCGTGGTGCGGGTTTCGAACAGGTCGTAGGCCAGCACCGAGCCGTCGGCGAACTCGCCCTTGCGGTAGCCGGCCAGCGCGGTCTCGTTGGCGTAGATGTGGTGCAGGCCGCCGTAGCTGGCGAAGGCGGGGTGGCCGGCGGGGATCAGGCCGCTTTTGACATGGGTCCAGCGCGTATAGCCCTGCGGAAGGCCGATCGGCGCCTGCGCCTCGGGTTCGGGCGCGGCGTGGCCGGCCGGCATCGCCAGCATCGAGGCGAATGCGCCGACGCAGGCCAGGACGGCGGCGATCGCCAGGCGCGGGCGCAGGGTCGGGGTCTCAGCGCGCATCGGCGGCGTAGCCCGAGGGGTGCGCGCGATCGCCGGCGACGAAGCCGCGGCGCAGGATCAGCGCGATCGGCAAGCCGACCAGCACGGCGTGGGCGACGATGCTGCACCCGATCCACAAAGCGCCGCCGCCACCGCCGCCGCCGGGCACCGCCGACAGCGGCACCACCACGTAGGTCATCAGGGCGTACAGCAGCAGGCCGTAGAGCAGGCCGTAGCGCACGGGGTGCGCGATCAGCGCCGGCCAGCGCCGCGCGACCAGGGCGTAGGCGGCGGCCATGCCGGTGGCGATCACGTAGTGCAGGAACAGCCCCAGCGCGGCCGCGCCGTTGCCGCCCGCGAAGGCGTCCTTGCCGAGCACGCCGGCGGCGATGCTCTGGCCGATGCGCTGCGGCGGCACGCCCTTCAGGCCCCAGAAGCTGGTCGCGTAGACGATGTCCAGGGTGCCGGCGACCAGGCCCGCGGCGAGGACGTAGAGCAGCAGGGTGCGGGCGGTGGGGAAGGCGGAGCGGGGCATGCGGTGGTCCTCGTCGGTGCGGTAGGGGCGGTACGGGGCTGGCGATGCTAAGCGGGGGGCTAAGCCGGGTCAGGCCGCCTGCGATTGCGCGCATTCGAGCCGGCGCGCTTCGGTCGCGGTCAGGCCGAAGGAGTGCTTGAAGGCGCGGCAGAATGCGCTCTGGCTTTCGAAGCCCAGGGCCTCGGTGATCTCGCACACCGGCATGCGGGTTTCGCGGACCATGCGCCAGGCGCGGTCCGAGCGTAGGCGCGCGGCGTACTCGGTCGGGGTCTCGTCGAACACGTCGCGATAGATACGGATCAGGTGGCAGGGCGAGTAGCTGGCGCTGCGCGCGAGTCGCGCCAGGTCCAGGCGCGCATCGGGGTGGCGGCGGATCAGGTGCTGCACGCGCAGCAGCCGCAGCAGGGTCTGCTGGCGCCGGCGCAGGGTGCGCCCGCTGCAGCGCTGCAGGCGCTGGTGCAGATCGCGCTGCTGGTCGACCAGCGCCGCGCACAGCGCTTCCAGCAGCGGCTCGATATCGACCTCGACGTCGCGCGTGCGGCGCGCCAGGCGCACGGTCAGGCGGCGCAGGTCGCGGCCGGCCGGGCCTTCCCAGGGAAACAAGTCCGCGCCGCCGGCGTCGCCGCCGACCTCGTCGCCGTGCTGGTTGCGCAGGTAGCGCGCCCAGGCGGCGTGCGAGCCGGCCAGGGCCAGCCAACCGCAGGGCTGACGCGCGCTGCAGCGCAGCGGGCCTTCGCGCCAGACCTGGGCGTGGCCGGCGTCGATCTCCCACGCGCTGTCCTGGGCCTCGCAGCGCAGGCGGCCCGACAACGGCAGGCAGAACGAAATCCATTGCCCGGGCAGCTCCACCTGCGCGCCGCGCGCGGAGGCGCGGATCAGGTGCAGTTCGTCGCCGCCGCGGGCGCTGAGATCGAGATTCTCGGCGAATCGTAGGGGGTGATAGCGCAGGTTCACGGGGGGCTCTCGCGATTCGATGGCGCGTCCGGCGCCGTTGTGCCCACCCTACCCAGCGTCGCGCGCGGACTGGAGGACCAATTGTTTCGAATGCGATGGAGCCAATCGGGCCCGCATGCGTGGGTCCGAAAAAAGAGCCCGGGAAGATCCCGGGCATGCCTGCGGACGGTGGGTGCGCTGTGCCGTGGTTTCCTGCGTGCCGGACGAGCGTCGACCTTGCTTCGGAGAGAGAGATGAGGCACCGCTGACGCCGCAAATATTGGTCCGCCCACCGCGTCGACGCTGTTCCGCGCGCGCAGGCCAGAATCGACGCGCGTAGGCGTTCGGCTATGCACAAGACGCGAAAAAAAGCGGCCCCTCGCGGGGCCGCCTGGGTTACGCATCGATTACGCGGATCAGAACTTCTGGGTGTAGCGGAAGTAGATGAAGCGCCCCGGCACCTCGTAGGCCGAGTCGAAGCTGTTGGCGAAGGCCTGCGCCGAGAACGGCGGATTCTTGTCGAAGACGTTGTTCACGCCGATGGTGACCTTGGAATTCCAGGGCGTGTTCCAGTACACGCTGGCGTCGTGGTAGGTGGTGGCGCCGATCTTGTTCTCGGCCTCGGCTACCGCCTGCAGGGCGTCGCCGCCGGCCGGGCCGTCCCAGACGCCGTTGTTGTTGAGGTCCACCGGCACCGAGATCATGCGGTCCGGGTCGCTGCACAGGTCGTTGAAGCCGTTGTCGACCAGCACCTGGCAGCGTTCGTCCTGATGCGAGAAGTAGCGCAGGTTCCAGGTCGCGCCGAAATCGCCCTTCTCCCAGCGCACCATCAGATTGGAACGGATGCGCCAGCTGTTGCTGCCGGTGATGTATTCGCCGGGTTCGTTGGCGGCCTCGTCGATCGGCCAGTCCTCGATGCGCTGGCCGATCCGCGGCACGCCTTCCAGGCGTTCGCCGAACACGCCGTCGTCGTCGAAATCCACCTCTGCCTTGGCCACGTAGCTGCTGTCCCAGTTGAAGCTGAAGCGGCCCCAGCGGGTCTCGGGCAACTTGTAGTTCACGGTCAGGTCGTAGCCCTGGGTGCGCAGGCCGCCGATGTTGGTCGGTTGCGAGAGCAGGTTGGAGATCGCGCCGCCGGGCGCGCGGGTGTAATTGCAGAAGCGCTGCACGTTGCCGACGATGCATTCGTCGAGGATGAACTGGCCGGTCGGCGCGACCAGGGCGTTGTCGATGTCGATCTTCCACCAGTCCAGGGTCACGTCGAAGCCTTCCAGCCAGGACGGGCTGTAGACGAAGCCCAGGGTGGTGGATTCGCTGCTCTCCGGCTCCAGCAACGGGTTGCCGCTGACGTTGATGCGGATCTGCGGATTGCCCTGGTCGTAGCCGCCGTTGGGCACGCCCTGGCCGATGCAGCGCGCCTGCGCGGCGGCCGAAAGGTTGGGGAAGCGCGACAGGTCGCAGGGGTCGCTGATGGTCGGGAAAGCGTCGGCGGTGCCGGCGAACAGTTCGACGATGGCCGGGGCGCGGAAGCCTTCGGACCAGTTGCCGCGGATCATCAGGTCGTCGAACGGCTTCCAGCGGAAACCGAACTTGCTGTTGAGGGTGTCGCCGACGTTGCTGTAGTCCGAATAGCGCGTGGCGATCGAGAAATCCAGCAGCTTGGCGAACGGCATGTCGGCCAGCACCGGCACCGCCAGTTCCAGGTAGGCCTCGTCCAGCGAATAGCCGCCGGAGATCGGCGCGGCCGCGTTGCCGGTGGTGTTGCCGGAGGCGATCAGCGCATCGGGCTGGAAGTAGCCGCTTTCGGCGCGGTGTTCCAGGCCGAACGAGAACGCCAGCGGGCCGGCCGGCAGATCGAACAGGTCGCCGCCGATGTTGGCGTAGTAGGTCTTCTGCTTGAAGCCGACCGAGTCGTGGGCGACGAAGCTGGAGTAGGCCAGCATCTCGGGCGTGATCGAGCCGGCCGCGCCGAGCAGGTTCAAGGGCACGCAGCCCAGGATGATCGAGGTCGGATCGCCGGGGTTGCTCACGCAGATCGGCCGGCCGGTGGTGGAGCGTCCGGCGACGGTGTCGATCATCGACGGGCCCAGCGCGTTGCGCAGCGCGAGCAGGTTGAACAGGCCGTCGGTGACGGTGTTCTGCTTGTTCTCGCCGTAGTAGTAGCCGGCTTCCCAGTCGTAGGGCTTGTCGGCGAAGTTCAGCGTGCCCTCGAAGCCGAGATTGGCCGCGAAGGTGTCGATGTCCTGACGGAACGAGCGACCGCCGGTCTCGACCGCGCGGCGCTGGATGCGCGAGACGGTGGTGCCGAACGGGTTGTACATGCTGTCCGGGCTGATGGTGACGGTCTTGGGCTGCAGACCCGCGCCCGGGCCGCTGCCCAGCACGATCGGCATGGCCGCCAGCAACTGCTCCGAGCGGCGGTTGTTGTAGGTCATGGTGGTGCGGAAACGCAGGTTCTCGCTGATGTCGAGCGAGCCGGAGGCGAACACCGAACGCCGTTCCTGCGGCGTGAGCAGGTAGTTGTCGGGGGCGAAGTTGTAGACGTCGTTGCCGGTGCGGTTGCGCCAGTTCGCGCCGGATTGGCCGTCGTTGTAGGTGAATTGGCCCACCGAACCGTCGGGACGGGTCTCGGCCACCGAGCAGGTGCCGAAGATCGGGTCGAAGGTGCCGTTGCACAGGGCGAAGCGGCCGTTGGGCACGGTCGAGCTGCCGAAGAAATTGCCGGTGCCGGCGACCGGCTCCTTGGAGATCTTGCGGTTGCCGGCCAGCACCGGCTCTTCCTTGACGTAGGCCAGGCCGAACATCGCGGTCCAGCGGTCGGACGCGGCGCCGATGGTGAAATCGACCGCTTCGCGGAATCCGTCGCCATCGGAGTAGGTGCCGACATAGGCGTTGGCTTCGGCGCCTTCGTAGTTCTGGCGCAGGATCACATTGACCACGCCGGCGATCGCGTCCGAACCGTAGATGGTCGAGGCGCCGTCCTTCAGCACTTCGATGCGTTCGACCGCGGCGGTCGGGATGGTGTTCAGATCGACCACGCCGCCCAGGCCGGCGCCGCCGACCCAGCGCCGCCCGTTGACCAGCACCAGGGTGCGGTTGGGGCCCAGGTTGCGCAGGTCGACCTGGGTCTGGCCGTCGCCGCCGTTGTTGACGGTGCTGTTGGGGGCGGAACCGTTGGCGGTGATGTTCTGGATCACGTCGCCGACCGAGGTCAGGCCCTGCGAGCTGATGTCGTCGCGGCTGAGGGTGAAGATCGGCTGCGAGGTTTCGATGTCGGTGCGCTTGATGCGCGAACCGGTCACTTCGATGCGATCCAGCGTGGTGGGCTGGGATTCTTCCGCCGCCTGGGCGTGCGCCACGATCGGCAGCGCCGCGGTGGACGCCGCGGCGGTGGCGAACAGCGCTCGTCGGATGGCATGACTGAGGGTGTGCGAGGGCATTGCGTAACTCCGCTGGGTTAGGGCCATGCGTTGGCCGGCTCAGTGAAATTACGAATCCTTAACGATCGGAGTTGCGCGGGCGGCGACTGAAAAGCTATGCCGGACTCGTGCGGTGACTGCGCGGAAGTGACGATTTGTGTTGACGCGCCCATTGGTCATGTTGTGCCGGCATCCTCCGGCCCGATAGATTGGCCGTCGGGCGGATCGCCTACGTCCGCGCACTGGAGCCTTTCGGAAACCCCCATGCATCTGGAGCTAGACGGCCGCGGCCCGCTGCAGACCCAGTTGGTGCGCGCGCTCAAGGACGCCGTGCTGTCGGGCCGGGTAGCGCAGGGTGTGCGCTTTCCGCCCACGCGCGCGTTGGCCCAGCAACTGGCGGTGTCGCGCAATACCGTGCTGGCCGCCTACGAACAACTGCGCGCCGAAGGCTTCATGCAGGGCCGGGTCGGTTCCGGCAGTTATGTCGCCACCCCGATCACGCCGGCCGCGCCGGTGCCGCGCCCCGCGCAGCGCGGGTTGCCGGAAACCGACTACGTGCGCCGCCTGCGCGCGTGCCACGATCACCCGCGCATGCCCGGGCGCCGCGTCGAGGGCGCGCGCTACAGCTTCCAGTACGGCGTGCCGTTCACCAATCCGCTGCTGACCTCGGCCTGGTCGCGCGCGCTCGCGCATGCGGCGCTGTACACGCCGCCGACCTATCCCACCGCGCACGGCTCGCCGGCGCTGCGCGCCGCCGCCAGCGAATACATCGCCCATCGCCGCGGCGTGATCTGCTCGCCCGAGGACATCATCATCGTCGCCGGCACCCAGCAGGCGATCAGCCTGACCGCGCGCGTGTTGTTGGATCCGGGCGACGCGGCGGTGATCGAGGAGCCGCAGTACTTCGCCTCGCGCGAGGCGCTGTACACGCATGGCGCGCGCCTGGTTCCGGTCGCGATCGATCGCGAAGGCCTGCGCACCGACGATCTGCCGACCGCGCCGCCGCGCCTGATCTGCGTGACGCCCTCGCACCAGTTCCCGACCGGCGCGCTGATGTCGCTGCCGCGCCGCCTGGCCTTGCTGGATTACGCCAACCGCCACGACTGCTGGATCTTCGAGGACGACTACGACGGCGAGTTCCGCTACGACGCCCAGCCGCACGCGGCGCTGCGTTCGCTGGACGAGTCCGGTCGCGTGGTCTACGTCGGCAGCTTCTCCAAGGTGCTATTCCCCTCGTTGCGTCTGGGCTACGTGGTGGTGCCGCCGTGCCTGCGCGACGATTTCATCTCGGCCAAATGGGTCGACGATTTCGGATCGCCGGGCATCGAGCAGGCCGCGCTGGCCCAGTTCATGGCCGACGGCAGTTTCGAGCGCCACCTGCGCCGCACCGGCAAGACGCTCAAGCAGCGCCGCGAAGCCCTGCTCGAAGGCTTGCGCACGCATGGCGGCGAATTCCTCGAGATCGACGACTCGCACGCGGGCATGCACTTGCTGGTGTGGCTGCGCGGCCGCGATGCGGCCCAGGGCGAGGCCTTGATCGCGCATGCGGCGACGCGCGCGCTGGGCCTGTATTCGATCGCGCCGTATTACTTGAACGCGCCGGACCGCGCCGGCCTGCTGATGGGCTTCGGCGCGATGTCGGTGGCGGAGATCGGCGAGGCCACCAAGCTGTTCGGCGAGTGCCTGCGCGAGACCGCGCCCTGAGCCAGCGGGCAGGGCGCGGGACGGGTGCGGTTCAATCCAGGCCGGTGCGCGCGTCGCCGAGATGCTGCAGGCACAGTAGCGCGTAGTCCGCGCGCCACTGCGTCGGCGAGAACGCGTGGCGTGCCTGGAAAGCGGTGGTTTCCGCATGCATCGCGTAGGCGTAGTTGTGCGACAGCCGCAGCGCGTGCAGGGCCTGGCCGCGTTCGAAGTAGGCGTCGATGCACGCGCGCAGCACGGCGTAGTCCGGGTTGTGCTTGCTGCCGCCGAACGCGAACGTGAGTTCGGCGCTGGCGCGCACCAGCGGGTCGTCGCGCAAGGCGCTGCCCGCGCCCAGGGTTTGCAGCATGCGCAATGCGCCGTCGGCCACCCGACCGAACGACCAGTTGGCCAATACGGCGTTCAAGGCCGCCTCGACCGCGGCATCGGTCTGGCCGAGTCTGCGCCGCTGCCCGGCCAGGGCGAACCAATAGACGCTGACGTCGGGCACCGACGTGCAGGCGGCTTCGAGCTCCAGGATCGCGGCGTCCACGCGGCCCGCCGCCATCGCCACGCGAGCACGCGCGTAGCATTGCGGGCCGAAGCCCGGGTCTTCGACCTCGTGGTCGCCGCGTTCGCCGTTATTGAGGGCCAGCCATTCGACGAACCGGGCGGTGGAGGAGTAGGACGGCTGCAAGGTCCCTTCGTCGTGGTACATCTCGCAGACGATGGGTTCGGCCTGTTCGCGTCCCAGCGGCCAGTAGCAACCGAAGTAGTCGCCGTTGCCCAGCGCCGCGTCCCAGACCGCCATGAAGCCCTGCGCGGGATAGGGGCCGGGCGCGATGTCCCGGTCGGCGGCGACGTGTTCGAACGCGGTCGGTGTTCTCATCGATGGCCCAGGCTCCGGCGGCGGATGCGCTGCGCCGGCGTCGCGGACGAGTCTAATCTGCTCAGCGCGAGGCGAAGAACGCCACCACCAGCCCCAGTGCCAGCCAGGCCCAGTCGGCCGGGCCGTTGGCCAGTTGGGTCAGCAGCCAGGCGTGGTGCACGCCCAGCTTGGGCAGCGAGTCCAGCAGGCCGACGCCCAGCGACAGG
This sequence comes from Lysobacter sp. Root983, assembly GCF_001429345.1. Taxonomy (NCBI): domain Bacteria; kingdom Pseudomonadati; phylum Pseudomonadota; class Gammaproteobacteria; order Lysobacterales; family Lysobacteraceae; genus Lysobacter; species Lysobacter sp. Root983. The sequence continues at coordinate 51,938 of NZ_LMJO01000016.1, read as the reverse complement.
CCGATCTGGGTGGAGGCGATGCTCCAGCTGTAGATCAGCACGATCGCGGCCGTGCCCAGCATGCCCATCGCGGCCCGTCCCCATCCGCGCGGCCAGCCGCCCAGGCGCAGCATCCAGGCCAGGTCGATCGCACCGATCACCGCCATCCAGCTGTTCTGGCGCCCGCTGTACAGGCTCAGCAGCAGCCACACGGTGGCGAAGCCCAGCGTGCCCAACAGCAGCAACGACCACGACAAGGTCCACGACAGCGCCGTTCGGGGCGGTGGGGACGCGGCGGCGGGCGGCGCAGGGGTCATCGAGGGCTCGGCGGGCGGGGGAATCCAGCCGCACAGCATAGCCGGCCGCGTGCCCGCAGGCAGTGCCTGAAGTCCGCCTGCCGCCCGGGACGGGCGCGCGGGCGCCGGTTTGGCCACGTCCCGGCGACGCTGCGATCCATCCCGGGGGCCAGGTGCCGCACGAGGCCCTGTTAGACTGCGCGCCTTGTGCCGGAGCGCGGCACCCCAATCTTTCCGGCATGTACTCCCGTAGCAGCGAACCCGTCCGTTTCGAGCGCGATTGCGCCGTCGTCCTTGTGCCGCAGGGCGAGCAGGTGACCCTGCCCGCCGGCAGCGTCGGCTACATCACCCAGGCCCTGGGCGGCAGCTACACCGTCTTCGTCGAAGGCAACCTGTTCCGGATCTCGGGCAAGGACGCCGACGCGATCGGCAAGGAAGCGCCCGAACCGCTGGAACTGCCGGAAGGCGCCGACGACGAGGCGGTCGAACAATTGGTGTGGAAGCAGCTGCGCACCTGTTTCGACCCCGAAATCCCGATCAACGTGGTCGACCTGGGCCTGGTCTACGAAGCCCTGGTCAAGCCGCGCGACGACGGCCAGCGCACCGTCGAGGTGCGCATGACCCTGACCGCGCCGGGCTGCGGCATGGGCGACATCCTGATCGACGACGTGCGCAGCAAGCTGGAAATGATCCCGACCGTGGCCGAGGCCGACGTCGAGCTGGTGTTCGACCCGCCGTGGGGGCGTCACATGATGTCCGAGGCCGCGCGGCTGGAAACCGGCATGTTCTGAGCAGCGGCATGCCCCGCAGCGGGTATGCCCCCTTATGGCCACACTTTCTGTGTACGCCAAAATATCCGATTAAGAAAATGCAGCGGGGTTCACGGTTTGCGCCGGTTGGAACCGTTTTTAGCGCATGGACTCGGCTGGTCCGCCTACCTAGGTTGTTGATCGCGGCCACGCAAACGCAGCGGTCGTGAATCCCGTTCTGCCTACGCGTCCAGCACGCTGTGCGACGCGCAGGCATGACGGTTACCTGCCGCGAAACGCGGCCTTCGAAACAACCGGGTGTAAAGAACGTAGCTGCCGTGAAGGCGCTGCCGGCATCCGCCTTGGAGGCGGATCCGTAGCGTGCTGCTGTCCGGTGCAAGGCCAATGCCCGCTGCGATGCGGCGCATCGGCGCGCGTGGAGCGGGACGCCGCTCGTCGCACACGCACCGTCGGCGCAATTCGCCGCTGCGGATCGGGCCCGCTCACTACAAGGACATGTGAATGAATCGTCGTATCTTGTCGGTAACCATCGGTGCCTCGCTCGTATGCGCCGCGCTTCCGGGGTTGGCCGCGGAATTGTTGACGGTCGACAGGCCGGTCGAAGGCCGTTACATCGTCGTGCTGAAGGAGCCGGTCGCCGGCTCGTCGGCGCGCAGCGCCACCGGCGTGACCATGGCGCAGGTGCCTTCGGTCGCGCGCAGCATGGCCACCCAGCATCGCGCCAAGCTGCTGCGCAGCTACCAGCACGTGCTGCGCGGCTTCGTGGTCGATGCCGACGACGCGGCGCTGGCGCAGCTGTTGAAGGATCCGCGCGTGGCCTATGTCGAAGAGGATGGCGTGGGCTCGATCTATGCCACCCAGAACAACGCGACCTGGGGCATCGATCGCGTCGATCAGCGCAACCTGCCGCTCAGCACCACCTACACCTACGACACCGACGCCACCGGCGTTCACGCCTACATCCTCGACACCGGCGTGCGCGCGGACCACACCGAATTCAGCGGGCGCATGGGCAACGGCTTCTCGGTCAGACCGGGCGATCCCAGCACCAACGACTGCCATGGTCATGGCACGCATGTGGCCGGTACCGTCGCCGGCACCACCCGGGGCGTGGCCAAGAAGGCCACCGTGCATCCGGTTCGCGTCTTCGACTGCACCGGCAATGCGCTAGTCTCGGAGACTATTGCGGCCATCGACTGGGTGGCGGCCAATCACGTGAAACCCGCGGTGGCCAACATGAGCTTCGGCTACCCCGGTTCCACCGCTATCGATAACTCGATCACCAACCTGATCGACGCCGGTGTGGTGGTCGTGGCTGCGTCGGGCAACAGCAACGACGATGCCTGTACCGGATCGCCGCGACGGGTGCCGCGGGCGCTGACCGTCGCCGCCACCGACCTCAACGACGCGCGTTCGCTTTGGCCTAACGGCCAGGCGCCCGGCTGGGGTAGTTGCGTGGATCTGTTCGCACCCGGCAGCGACATCGTCTCGGCCGGCATCAGCAGCTCGACCTCCACCGCCACCATGAGCGGCACATCGATGGCCACCCCGCACGTGGCCGGCGTCGTCGCGCTGTACCTGTCCACGCACCCCGCGGCCACGCCGGACGAAGTGCACGCGGCGATCATGAACAACGCCACGCCCGGCAAGGTCACGGGCAACCTGCGTGGATCGCCGAACTTCCTGCTGCACAGCCTGTTCTCCGCCGGCCCCGGCAACCAGGCGCCGGTGGCCAACTTCACCTCCTCGGCCAGCGGTCTGACGGTGAGCTTCACCGACACCTCCACCGACAGCGACGGCAGCATCGCTTCGCGCAGCTGGAACTTCGGCGACGGCGGCACCTCCACCGCGACCAACCCCAGCCGCACCTACGCCGCGGCCGGTACCTACACGGTCACGCTGACGGTCACGGATAACAGCGGCGCCACCAACACCAAGACCTCCACGGTCACGGTCGGCGGCACCGGTGGCACCCAGACCTACAGCAACACCGCCGACGTCAACATTCCCGACAACAACGCCACCGGCGCTAGCAGCACCATCACGGTGTCGGGCCGCAGCGGCAACGCCCCCAGCACCGCCAAGGTGTCGGTCAATGTGCAGCACACGTTCCGTGGCGACCTGATCGTCGATCTGATCGCGCCGGACGGCAGCGTCTACAACCTGTTCAACCGTCCCAACACCAACGACGGCACCGACCACGTCATCATCACCGACCGCGTGGTCAACCTGAGCAGCGAGCCGCTCAATGGCGCCTGGAAGCTGCGTGTGGCCGACCGCGCTCAGTTCGACACGGGTTACATCAACAGCTGGAGCGTCACGTTCTGATCGGCGCCTAGATCCGAGCGGTGCGCTTCGTTTCGAGACCCCGGCTCAGGCCGGGGTTTCGTTTTTTTGGCTTTCGCCACCCGCGTGCCGGCGATGCCGCGAGCCTTGCTGAGGCGATGCGCCCGTCTTGCGGGTCAGCCGGCGCGCGGCCCCGGTTAGGGGCTGGCCGCGTCTGGCCCCTCGCGAGTAAGGGAGGGCGCAGCGCCCGCGCTGCAGCGGAAGATTTTGCGTAATAGAAAATAGCGCTGGGCCATCTGGGGCGCGTCCAATGGCATCCATGGCCGCGTTCGACGGTGCGGCCGCCAGTACCGAAAAATCGCTTCTAGTAGGGTGTTTCAGGGCAAATCGTTGTCCGGCAGCGATCCGTCGATCCATCGCTCACCCCCGGTTTTCGCCTTGTGACGCATCCCTGCATACAAAGTGTGACTTCTTTGAGTGATGGAAATTTTCAATTTCCGAAAATGTGATGAAGGTCGCCTTTACGGCTGCAATCCGCCCTGGTCATCGGGCTTTTCCCTCAGATCGGACTCGTAGTTTGGCCCACGGTCCAGGCATCTCGATGCCTCCGCCCTCGTCCGGCCCGCGAGCGATGCAAGCCTTCAACCCTCGGTCCGGACAGCCATCGCCGCCTCGCGGCCCATTGCGTTTCACATCCGGGGATATGAACACGATGTCGAACTCCAACCGTAATCTGCGCGTACACGTACTGGCCGCGGCGACCGCCTTGGCATTGACCGCGGTCGCCGCGCCGGCCTTCGCCGGCAAGGCCTACATGGGCAGCCTCAAGAGCGACGGCCAGTACCATCGCTTCATCGTCAAATACAAGAACGGCAGCGCGCCGACCACCAGCAGCGCTTCGATGACGAGCTCGCTCAGCGCGGCCGCCGCGCGCACCGTCCTGCCTGCCAGCGCCAAGGGCAAGAAGCTGGGCCTGAAGCATCTGCGTCGCATGTCGCTGGGCGCGGAAGTGGTCAGCAGCGAAGCCGCGCTCACCCGCGTGGAAGCCGAGGCGCTGATGCGCCAGATCGCCGCGGACCCGAATGTCGAGTACGTCGAACCGGATATGGTCGTGAAGGCCTTGGTCGTGCCCAACGACGCCCGCTTCGGGGAGCAGTACGACCTCGCCAACAGCGCCGTGGGCATCAACATGCCGACCGCTTGGAACACCAGCAACGGCACTGGCATCGTGGTGGCGGTGGTCGACTCGGGGATCGTGACGCACACCGATCTCAGCGCGAACATTCTTCCCGGCTACGACATGATCAGCACGACCTCGGGCTTGGGTTTCGGCAGCTGCGGATCCAACAGTACCTGCGGCGCGTCCCAGGACGGCAACGGCCGCGATACGGATCCCACCGATAGCTCGGCAGCGACCACGGGCGTGCATGGCACCCATGTGGCCGGTACGATCGCCGCGCTCACCAACAACGCCACCGGTGTGGCGGGCATCGCTTACGGCGCTAAGGTCGTACCGGTGCGTGTGCTTGGCAAGGACGGCAACGGCTCGCTGGCGGACATCGCCGACGGCATCGTCTGGGCTTCCGGCGGCAGCGTCGCCGGCGCGCCGGCCAACGCCAATCCGGCCGACGTGATCAATCTCTCGCTGGGTGGCGACTTGCCTTGCTCCGAGACGCCGACCTGGCAGGCTGCGGTCAATACGGCCGTCGCCAACGGCTCCATCGTGGTCGCCGCGGCAGGCAACAGCAATATCGACGTGAGCGGTGCCTCGCCGGCCGGCTGCAACAACGTGATCAGCGTGGCCGCGAGCGATCACAACGGCAACCGCTCCTACTTTTCCAGCTACGGCGCGACCATCGACATCACGGCGCCGGGCGGCGAATTGTGTTCGCCGCCGACCGAGTTCCTGCCGCTGGGCACCAACCCGGTAGACAAGTGCACCACCTTCTACGAAACCAACGGAATCTTGTCGACCGTCGGTGGCAATGGCTACGATTTCTACCATGGCACGTCGATGGCGGCGCCGCATGTGTCTGGCGTGATCGCGTTAATGCAGGCCGCTTCGGCTACGCCGAAGACCACCAGCCAGGTCCTCAGCATCCTGGCCAGCACCGCGCGTCCGATCACCGCCGCCAAGTGCCCCGGCGGTTGCGGCCCGGGCCTGATCGATGCGGCGGCGGCCGTGGCCGCGGTCGGCGGCGGCACGCCGGGCAACGTCGCACCGGTCGCGAACTTCACCTCCTCGGCCAGCGGCCTGACGGTGAGCTTCACCGACACCTCCACCGACAGCGACGGCAGCATCGCCTCGCGCAGTTGGAGCTTCGGCGATGGCACCAACTCGACCTCGGCCAATCCCAGCAAGACCTACTCGGCGGCCGGTACCTACACGGTCAGCCTGACGGTCACGGACAACAGCGGCGCCACCCATACCAAGACCAGCTCGGTCACGGTGTCGTCCTCGTCCAGCAACGTGCGCCAGACCTACACCAACAGCGGCGACTACACCATCGTCGATAACAGTACGGCGGTGGAAAGCCCGATCACGGTGTCCGGCCGCACCGGCAACGCACCGTCGGATACCTCGCTGGCGGTGAACATCGTGCACACCTACCGCGGCGATCTGGTCATCGATCTGATCGCACCGGACGGTTCGGCCTACAACCTCGCCAATCGCGCCGGCAGTTCCGGTGGCATCAACAAGACCATCACCGTTAGCAACCTGACCAGCGAAGCGCTCAACGGCACCTGGAAGCTGCGGGTGCGCGATGCCGCCGCGAACGACGTGGGTTACATCAACAGCTGGAGCATCACGTTCTGATCGATGTTGGATTGGAACATCGCGCTTCGTTTCGAGACCCCGGCTACGGCCGGGGTTTCGTTTTCGATACTCCCGGAAACGGTGTCCAGGATGCTGCGAGCCGTGCGTTAGCGCGGCCTCGGCGTAGGTGTGATTCGCTGGTCTATCGCCAGGAAGGACGGGCGCAGCGTCGTCCGTGCGACAGCGAATCTCGAAACGATCATGGGCCATCGCGAAGGCTTCAAGACGCGTTCGGGGGCGCGTTGGGCGATCCGATGGTCGGTTCGAGAAATCGGATCGGGTAGGGTATTTGCAGGGCTAAACGTTGCGTGACGGCGTCTCATCGATGCGTCGCTCAGCCCGGATTTTTGCTTCTCTGCACATCGCTACGCATGAAGTGTGACTTCTTTGAGTAGCCGAATATTTCGACTTTCGAAAACGTGACGCGCAACGCGCTTATCGGCGCAATCCGCTCTAGCCATCGGGCTTTTTCCTCAAATCCGCCTCGTAGTTTGGCCCACGGTCCAGGCATCTCGATGCCTCTGCCATCGTCCGGCCCGCGAGCGACGCAATGCTTCCTCGCTCGGTTCGGATAGCCATAGCCGCTTAGCGGCCCATTGCGTTTCACATCCAGGGATACGAAAACGATGTCGAATTCCAATAGCAGTCTGCGCGTACATGTACTGGCGGCGGCGACCGCGCTGGCTCTGGCCGCGATAGCCTCGCCGGCCGCTGCCGGCCAGGCCCACTTCGCCGGACTCAAGGCCGGCGGCAGCTACAGCCGCTTCATCGTGAAATACAAGGACGGCTCGTCCCCGGCCGCCAGCAGCGCCGCGTTGAGCACGTCGCTCAGCAACATGGCGGCGCGCACCATCCTGCCGGCCGCTTCCAAGGGCAAGCGCGTCGGCCTGAAGCAAGTGCGTCGCATGCTGATGCCAGGCGCCAGCGTGATCGCCTCCGATCAGGAGCTGAACCACGAAGAGGCCGCGGCGCTGATGCGCCAGATCGCAGCCGATCCGAACGTCCAGTTCGTGCAGGTGGACGGCAAGAAGCGCGCTTTGGCGATCCCCAACGATCCGAACTTCGGCCAGCAGTGGCATTACGCCGATAGCGCCGTCGGTATTCGTGCGCCGACGGCTTGGAACACCAGCACCGGCAGTGGCGTCGTGGTGGCGGTAATCGACAGCGGCATCATGCTGCACAACGATCTCAATGCCAATATCCTGCCCGGCTACGACATGGTCACCTCGACCACCGGTGGTACCCGGCAGCAGTGCGCGGATGTCGGCGCGCTGACAGGTTGCGGCAAGTCGGACGATGGCAACGGTCGCGATGCGGATCCCACCGACAGTTCGGTGGCGGGTACGGGCGCCCACGGCACCCACGTGGCCGGTACCATCGCCGCGGTGACCAACAACGGTATCGGCGTCGCAGGTGTGGCGTACGGCGCCAAGGTCGTCCCGATTCGCGTGCTTGGCAATCAGGGCTTCGGCGACGATTCCGACATCGTCGACGCGATCACCTGGGCTTCGGGCGATACCGTCCCCGGTGTTCCTGCAAATGCGAATCCGGCCAAGATCATCAACATGTCGCTGGGTGGGTCGGTGCAAGGTTCCTGCGCCAACGCGGCCCCGGCCTACAAGGCGGCGATCGACAGGGCCATTGCCAAAGGCTCGGTGGTCATCGCAGCCGCGGGCAACGACAACATCGACATCGTCAACGGCAATTTCAAGGGCGTCATCGTCGACAGCGTACCGGCGAGCTGCGGCGGCGTGATCTCGGTCGCCGCCAGTAACAAGAGCGGCTCGCGTTCCAGCTTCTCCAGTTGGGGCGCCACCATCGATATCACCGCGCCCGGTGGCGAGAACGTGAGCGGCGGCGGTGTGCTCTCGACCGTACCGACCAATGCCTACGAAGGCTACGCGGGCACGTCGATGGCGGCTCCGCACGCCTCCGGCGTCGCGGCGCTGATCGTCGCCGCGTCGCCGACGTCCATGACGCCGGTTCAGATCGAGCAGGTACTGGAAGGCACCGCTCGCCCGATCGTTCCCAGCAAGTGCAGCGGCGGTTGCGGTGCGGGCATCATCGACGCGGCGGCGGCCGTGGCCGCGGTCAGCGGCGGCACGCCGGGCAATCAGGCGCCGGTGGCCAACTTCACGTCCTCGGCCAGCGGCCTGACGGTAAGCTTCACCGACACCTCCACCGACAGCGACGGCAGCATCGCTTCGCGCAGCTGGAGCTTCGGCGACGGCACCAACTCGACCTCGGCCAATCCCAGCAAGACCTATTCGGCGGCGGGCACCTATACGGTCTCGCTGACGGTCACGGATAGCGGCGGCGCCAGCAACACCAAGACCTCCACGGTCACGGTGGCCAGCACCGGCGGCACCCAGACCTACAGCAACACCGCCGACGTCAACATTCCCGACAACAACGCCACCGGCGCCAGCAGCACCATCACGGTGTCGGGCCGTACCGGCAACGCCCCCAGCACCGCCAAGGTGTCGGTCAATGTGCAGCACGCGTTCCGTGGCGACCTGATCGTCGATCTGATCGCGCCGGACGGCAGCGTCTACAACCTGTTCAACCGTCCCAATACCACCGACAGCACCGACCACGTGATCATCACCGACCGCGTAGTCAACCTGAGCAGCGAGCCGCTCAACGGTGCCTGGAAGCTGCGCGTGGCCGACCGTGCCCCGCAGGACGTGGGTTACATCAACAGCTGGAGCGTCACGTTCTGATCGGTGCCTAGACCCGAGCAGTGCGCTTGGTTTCGAAACCCCGGCTCAGGCCGGGGTTTCGTTTTTTGAGGCTGCGGGCGTCGGTTGTCCAGGGCCTAGGCGTCGTGGCGGACATCCCGGCCTGGGCGATCCCGGTCTGAGCCTGGAGTCGGCTTGGGCGTTCGCCGCGCCATCTCACAGCAGTACATTTTGTCGTATCTGAAAATATCGATAGGCCATAACGACGGCCCCGAAGCGCGTTTCGGAGCCGCTTTCGGCGATCCGCAGGTCAGCCCTCAAAACGCGCCTAAGGTAGGGTATTTACAAGAGAAATCGTTGCGTGACGGCGATCCATCGATGCGCGATCGGCCTCGTTTTTCTCTTGCTGGCGCATCGCTACGCACGAAGTGTGACTTCTTTGAGTAGCAAAAAATTTCAATTTACGAAAATGTGACGTGCGCCGCATTTAAGGCCGCAATTCGGCCTGGTCATCAGGCGTTTCCCTCAGATCCGGCTCGTAGTTTGGCCCACGGCCCTGGCATCTCGATGCCCTCCGCCATGGTCCAGCCCGCGAGCGATGCAGGTTCCCGCTCCTGGTTCGGACCGCCATAGCCGCCTAGCGGCCCATTGCGTTTCACATCTGGGGATATGAAAACGATGTCGAATACCAACAGCAAACTGCGCGTACACGTACTGGCGGCCGCGACGGCCGTGGCGCTGGCCGCATTGGCCGCGCCCGCCTTCGCAGGCCAAGCCTATGTCGCCGACCTCAAGGCCGACGGCCAGTACGGTCGTTTCATGATCAAGTACAAGAACAGCAGCGCGCCGACCACCAGCACCGCCGCGCTCGCCTCCTCTTTGAACACTGCGGCGTCGCGCACCCTGATGCCGGCCGGCTCCAAGGGCAAGCGCGTGGGCCTGAAGCATCTGCGCCGCATGGCGCTTGGCGCTGATGTCATCACCAGCGACACCGCTTTGAACGGCGATGAAGCCGCTGCGCTGATCCGCCAGCTCGCCGCCGACCCGAACGTGGAGTGGGTGCAGTCCGACTTCGTCGTACACGCGTTGGCGGTGCCGAACGATCCGCTGTACTCCAGCCAATGGCACTACGCCGACAATGCCGTCGGTATCCGCGCTCCGGTGGCCTGGAACACCAGCACCGGTACGGGCGTGGTGGTGGCCGTGATCGACAGCGGCATCCTGCCGCATGAAGATCTGGACGCCAATATCCTGCCGGGCTACGACATGATCAGCTCGACCAGGGGGCTGGGATTCGCCAGCTGCGGAAGCACCAGCACCTGCGGCGCATCCGAGGACGGCAACGGTCGCGATTCAGACCCTAACGATGCCTCCAATATCGTGCACGGCACGCATGTGGCCGGCACTGTCGCCGCCGTGGCCAACAATAACCGTGGCTTGGTCGGCGTGGCTTACAACGCCGAGGTGGTTCCGATTCGGGTGTTGGGCAAGGATGGCAGTGGCGGTGGTTCGGACATCATCGATGCCATCACCTGGGCCTCCGGCGGCACCGTGTCGGGTGTGCCGGCCAATGCCAACCCCGCTGAAGTGATCAATCTGTCCCTGGGCGGCACGCGCGCCTGCGGCCCGGCCGAGCAAGCCGCCATCAACGCCGCGGTGGCCCGAGGCTCGGTGGTAATCGCCGCCGCGGGCAACTTCAACAACGACGTCGCCAACAACGCGCCGGCCAGCTGCAACAACGTGATCAGCGTTGCGGCCAGCGATCCCGGCGGTCGCCGCAGCTATTACTCGAGTTACGGCGCCAGCATCGACGTGACCGCGCCGGGCGGCGAAGTTTGCTCGCCGTCGACGGAACATTTGCCGCTTGGGCAGAACCCTAGGGGCGCATGCGTCCAGCCGGTCGTCGTCAACTCCGCCAATGCCGTGTGGTCGACGATCGAGGGCAACGGCTATGCCGGCGACGATTGGCAGGGCACGTCCATGGCGGCACCGCATGTGGCCGGTGTGGCTGCGCTGATTCAGGCGGCCTCCGCAACGCCGAAGACGCCGGCGCAGATCGAGCAGATCCTGGAAAGCACGGCGCGTCCGATCGCGGCGGCGAACTGCCCGGGCGGTTGCGGCGCGGGCCTGATCGACGCGGCGGCGGCCGTGGCCGCGGTCGGCGGCGGCACGCCGAGCAATCAAGCGCCGGTGGCCAACTTCACCTCCTCGGCCAGCGGCCTGACGGTGAGCTTCACCGATACCTCCACCGACAGCGACGGCAGCATCGCCTCGCGCAGCTGGAGCTTCGGCGACGGCACCAACTCGACCTCGGCCAATCCCAGCAAGACCTACTCGACGGCCGGTACCTACACGGTCAGCCTGACGGTCACGGACAACAGCGGCGCCACCCACACCAAGACCAGCTCGGTCACGGTGTCGTCCTCGTCCAGCAACGTGCGCCAGACCTACACCAACAGCGGCGACTACACCATCGTCGATAACGGTGCGGCGGTGGAAAGCCCGATCACGGTGTCCGGCCGCACCGGCAACGCGCCGTCGGATACCTCGCTGGCGGTGAACATCGTGCACACCTACCGCGGCGATCTGGTCATCGATCTGATCGCACCGGACGGTTCGGCCTACAACCTCGCCAATCGCGCCCCAGCAGTATCTGGCGCGCATGCACNACCTCGCTGGCGGTGAACATCGTGCACACCTACCGCGGCGATCTGGTCATCGATCTGATCGCACCGGACGGTTCGGCCTACAACCTCGCCAATCGCGCCGGCAGTTCCGGTGGCATCAACAAGACCATCACCGTTAGCAACCTGACCAGCGAAGCGCTCAACGGCACATGGAAGCTGCGGGTGCGCGATGCGGCCGCGAACGACGTGGGTTACATCAACAGCTGGAGCATCACGTTCTGATCCTTGCCGCATGAGTCCGGCAGCGCACGTCCCGGCCTCGGCCGGGCGTGCGTTCGCCGACATGGTTGCCGCGCGGCACCGAGTTCGACTTGTCCATCGCATCGCGGCAGCTCCGATACGGGTTGCGCCGTCGATCGCGCACGCTGGCGTCGGCCGTTGCCGCTCGTTCCGAATCGAATACATCTAGGGGTAGGGAATGGAAGTTCGTAAAGTATCCAAGCACCGCGCGCGCCTGGTCGCGTTGATCGCCGTCATGGCGCTCGGCGTGGCCGGTGCGGTCGGCGCCGCACCGCCGACGGAACTGCTGCCGACCGGCGCGCAGTCGTCCGGCGATCCGAACCGGGTCTGGATCCGGTTCCCGCGCGGCCAGAAGGCGCAGTTCAAGGCCCAGCTGCAGCAGTCGGTGAAGGCGCTGCGCGCCACGGCTTCGGCCAAGGGCTTGAGTGCCGCCGCGCTGACCGAAGGCAAGACCCACCACGAATTCGACCAGCTCGATTCGGTGGTCATGACCTTGTCGCCGCAGGTGCTGAGCAGCCTGCGCAACAACAAGAACCTGGTCATCGAGCGCGATATGCCGCGTTATCCGCTGGCCGAGTACGTACCCTTCGGCATCCCCCGCGTGCAAGCGCCCGACACCGTCGCCACCGGCGCCAACGGCAACGGGGTGAAGGTCTGCGTGATCGACTCCGGCCTGCGCAGCAACCACGAGGACTTCGCCGGCATCAGCATCACCGGCTATGCGGACAGCGGCCGCACCTGGAACACCGACGACTGCGGCCACGGCACCCACGTGGCCGGCACCATCGCCGCGGTGGGCGGCAACGGCAAGGGCGTGACCGGCGTCAGCCCGGGCAAGGTCTCGCTGCATATCGTCAAGTACTTCGACGGCCCCAGCTGCAGCTTCTCTTTCAGCTCCGACCTGATCGCGGCCGCCGACAAGTGCGCGCAGGCTGGCGCCAAGGTCATCAACATGAGCCTGGGCGGTGCCGGTCAGAGCAGCGCCGAAAGTGCCGCTTTCAGCAATCTGTATAACCAGGGCATCGTGTTGGTGGCCGCGGCCGGCAACGACGGTACCAGCACCAAGAGCTATCCGGCGTCCTATCCCAGCGTGATCTCCGTGGCCGCGCTGGACTCGAACAACGCCAAGGCTGCGTTCTCGCAGTTCAACGACGGCGTGGATATCGCCGCACCGGGTCAGGACGTTTCCAGCACCTATCCCAAGCGCGGCACGCCGGTCAGCGTGGTCGGCGGTGGCAGTTACGACACGTTGCCGATGGCCAACAGCGCATCGGCGACCGTGGCCGCAGCCCTGATCGATGGCGGTCGTTGCGCCAGCGCAGGCAGCTGGAGCGGTAAGGTGGTGCTGTGCGAGCGCGGCGATAACACCACGCTGGAGAAGGTCACCAACGTCAAGAGCGGCGGCGGACGCGCCATCATTCTGTACAACAACGTGTCCGATCCGTTCGCTTACAGCACCGGTCTCAAGGATCCGTCCACGCTTACCGGCGTCGCCGTCAGCCAAGCTTCCGGGCAGGCGCTGCGCGGCCTGGTCGGGCAGACCGTCACCGTCAATCCCACCTACGTCTATGGTGTCGACAACTATGCCGTTCTGAGCGGCACCTCGATGGCCAGCCCGCACGTGGCGGGCGTGGCGGCGCTGATGCTCAGCGCCAAGCCCAGTGCGACCCCGGCGGAAGTGCGTGAAGCCTTGTTGTCGACCGCATTGGATCTCGGCCCGGCCGGCCGCGACAACGAGTTCGGTTACGGCCTGGTGCAGGCTTTCGAGGCCGTCGATGCGCTGCTCGCGGGCAGCAATCCGAATCCGCCCGGCGCGCAGACCTACAGCAACGCCACCGACGTCAACATTCCCGACAACAACGCCACCGGTGCCAGCAGCACCATCACCGTGTCGGGCCGTACCGGCAACGCCCCCAGCACGGCCAAGGTGTCGGTCAATGTGCAGCACCCGTTCCGCGGCGATCTGATCGTCGATCTGATCGCGCCGGATGGCACGGTCTACAACCTGTTCAACCGTCCCAACGTCAACGATGGCACCGACCACGTGATCATCACCGACCGCGTGATCGACCTGAGCAGCGAAACGCTCAACGGCGCCTGGAAGCTGCGCGCGGCCGACCGCGCCCCGCAGGACGTGGGCTACATCAACAGCTGGAGCGTCACGTTCTGATCGCCCGCTTCTGAATCGATCGGTTTTCGACGGTCGTCGCGGCATACCTCGCCCCCGAGTGCGCCGCGGCGGCTCGTCGACTTTTCGATCCTGCACCCACCCCGGCCTTGGCCGGGGTTTTTTGTTGCCCATCGCCAGGGCGGGCAGGCCTGGCCCGCGGCCGCGGCGCCGCCGCGATGACGGCTGCAAATAGTGTGCCGTTAAGGACCCTTTTGCTCACTACGGGTCAGTATCTTTGCAGTGCAGCAAATGATGCTCGTCAAGAAATATGTGATTGATGTCACATATTTCCGTGTGACCTAGGTGGCTTACCTCATTGTCCCGGCCTTCGCGGGCTCCTTAGCGTGGTCCCCGTGCAGCGCAGTGCTGCACGTCGAGCTTCCGCCCCGAGCCGATCGCGACGACCGCATGCGCGGCCGCGCCCGGACCGGGGCGGTCCCTGCCGCGGACTTGCGGCGCTTGTTTTCCATCGGGGGTTCCAAGGATGTCGATTTCCACTCAAGGCCAGTTCCGCGTACGCGCGCTCGTGGTCGCCACGACCGTCGCGCTGACGGCCTTCGCCGCGCCGGCGTTCGCCGGCCGCATGAACGCGTCGGGCCTGAAGGCCGAAGGCAACTACGACCAGTTCATCGTCAAGTACAAGGACCAGTCGGCCGAGCGCAGCAGCGCAGCCGCGCTGCAGTCCTCGCTCAGCGGCGCCGCGCGCGCGCTGCCGGCGGTGGCCGGCAAGCACTTGGGTCTGAAGCAGCTGCGTCGGATGGCGCTGGGCGCCGACGTGGTGCGCAGCGATCGCAAGCTCAGCCGCGCCGAGGCCGAATCGCTGATGCGGCAGATCGCCGCCGATCCCAACGTCGATTACGTCGAGCCCGACCTGGTCATGCAGGCGCTGGCGACGCCGAACGACCCGCGCTACAACGAGCAGTGGCACTACGCCACCAACGCCGTCGGCGCCAATGTCTCCAGCGCCTGGGATACCGCCACCGGCACCGGCGTGGTGGTGGCGGTGATCGACAGCGGCCGCCTCGCGCATAACGATCTCGACGCCAACACCCTGCCTGGCTACGACTTCGTCACCTCGACCACGACGGGCAACGGCGGCTCCGGCGACGGCAACGGCCGCGACGCGGATCCGACCGACGCCTCCAACGTGAAGCACGGCACCCACGTCGCCGGCACCATCGCCGCGGTCACCAACAACAGCCTCGGCGTCGCCGGCGTGGCCTACAACGCCAAGGTCGTGCATGCGCGCGTGCTCGGCAACGGCGGTTACGGCAACACCTCCGACATCGTCGACGCGATCACCTGGACCTCCGGCGGCACCGTCAGCGGCGTGCCGGCCAACGCCAACGTGGCCGAAGTCATCAACCTCTCGCTGGGC
This sequence comes from Lysobacter sp. Root983, assembly GCF_001429345.1. NCBI lineage: Bacteria > Pseudomonadati > Pseudomonadota > Gammaproteobacteria > Lysobacterales > Lysobacteraceae > Lysobacter > Lysobacter sp. Root983. The sequence goes on along the minus strand of NZ_LMJO01000016.1, from coordinate 36,633 downwards.
GGCACCGGTTCCTGCGGCCTGACCTACCAGAACGCGATCACCGCCGCGATCAACCGCGGCACCACCGTGGTCATCGCCTCGGGCAACAGCAACAGCGACGTGTCGGGCTTCTCGCCGGCCAACTGCCCGGGCGCGATCTCGGTCGCTTCCAGCGACATCAACGGCAATCGCGCCTGGTACTCCAACTACGGCGCCACCATCGACATCACCGCGCCGGGCGGCGAAACCTGCTCGCCGCTGGTCGAGTTCCTGGCCCTGGGCGAGTCCACCGCCGGCAAGTGCCAGCAGAATCACGAGACCCGCGGCGTGCTCTCGACCTACAACGCCAACGGCTATTTCTTCAACCAGGGCACCTCGATGGCCGCGCCGCACGTGGCCGGCATCGTCGCGCTGATGCAGTCGGTGGCGCCGACGCCGAAGACGCCCGCGCAGATCCAGACCATCCTGGCCAACACCGCGCGTCCGATCACGGCCGCCAAGTGCCCGGGCGGTTGCGGTCCGGGTCTGGTCGACGCGGCCGCGGCCGTGCTGGCCGCGCAGGGCGGTACCGGCAACGCCGCACCGGTGGCGAACTTCACGTCCTCGGCCAGCGGCCTGACGGTGACCTTCACCGATACCTCCACCGACAGCGACGGCTCCATCGCCTCGCGCAGCTGGAACTTCGGCGACGGCACCACCTCCACCCTCGCCAACCCCAGCAAGACCTACTCGGCGGCCGGTACTTACACCGTCACGTTGACGGTCACGGATAACGGCGGTGCCAGCAACACCAAGACCGCCACGGTCACAGACCTACAGCAACGGCACCGACGTCAACATTCCCGACAACAACGCCACCGGCGTGAGCAGCTCGATCGTGGTCTCCGGCCGCACCGGCAACGCCCCGACCAATGCCTCGATCACGGTCAACATCGTCCATCCCTACAAGAGCGATCTGATCGTGGACCTGCTGGCGCCGGACGGCTCGGTCTACAACATCCACAACCGCACCGGCGGCGACGCCGACAACGTCTCGGGCACCTTCACCAAGAACCTGTCGACGGAAGCGCTCAACGGCACCTGGCGTCTGCGCGCGGCCGACCGGGCCGGTCAGGACGTGGGCTACATCGACAGCTGGAGCATCACCTTCTGATCGCAGGCCGGCGATCGCGGCGCCCTCCGCGTCGCGAGCGTCGTCGTGTTGCGCATCTCAGCCCCGGCTTCGGCCGGGGCTTTTCTTTGCGTGCCCGCCGGGCGGGCGGTGGCGTGCGGTGGTGTGCCGCCAGGCATATTTTCTGTTTTGGCGAGGCAGTGGTCGGCGTGTTCGCGGTTTTCGGTGGCGCGGCGCGTGGGTGCGAGGTTTTTGTCTAATTCATTGATATTAAAAGGGTGGGGAGGGCGGCCTAGTTCTGCGTTGGGCGCGTGCGAGTCCTTTTTGTGCCTAAAAACACGATGATTGTGGCTTTATGGTGGAGCATTAATTTCAATTAGTGAAATTGCGATGTTGGTCACGTTTAAGGCCGTGGAACGCGCGGGTTTCCTGTGCCTTCTGCGTGCGCCGAAACGTAGCTTCGATCTGCATCGCGGCACGCGTCGCGATTCACGGTCCGGTGGGCGCCCGTGCCCGCCCAGCCTCCATCGCCGCAATCCGCGGCCTACCCATGGGCTTCATTCGAGGATCTTTCTACGATGTCGAACTCGAACACCACGCTGCGCGTACGCGCGCTCGCCGCCGCCACCGCGCTGGCGCTGACCTCCATCGCCGCGCCCGCCTTCGCCGGGCATGCGGTCGTTTCCGGCCTGAAGTCCGGCGAGCACTACAGCCGCTTCATCGTCAAATACAAGAACGGCAGCGCACCGACGGCCAGCACCGCCTCGGTCGCGTCGTCCCTGGGCGCGGCCTCCGCGCGCACCGTGCTGCCGGCCGCCTCCAAGGGCAAGCGCCTGGGCCTCAAGCATCTGCGCCGGATGGCGATGGGCGCCGACGTGGTGGTCAACGACACCGCCCTCAACAGCGACGAAGCGCGCGCGGTGATCCAGCAGCTGGCCGCCGATCCGAACGTGGAATGGGTGCAGCCCGACTACATCATGCACGCGCTTGCCGTACCCAACGACACCCGCTTCAACGAACAGTGGCATTACGCCAACAGCGCGGTGGGCATCAATGCGCCGACCGCCTGGAACAGCACCAGCGGCAATGGGGTGGTGGTGGCGGTGATCGATAGCGGCATCGTCTCGCACCCCGATCTGAACGCCAATGTCCTGACCGGCTACGACTTCGTCACCTCCACCACGGGCTTCTCGGCGACCGATTGCGGCGGCGTCGCCGGCTGCGGCGCGTCCGACGACGGCAACGGCCGCGACGCCAACCCGAACGACTCCTCGGGGGTCTATCACGGCACCCATGTCGCCGGCACCATCGGCGCGGTCACCAACAACGCCTCCGGCGTGGCCGGCGTGGCCTACGGTGCGCGCATCGTGCCGATCCGCGTGCTCGGTCGTGAGGGTTCCGGCGCCACCTCGGACATCGCCGACGCCATCGTCTGGGCTTCCGGCGGCGCCGTCGCCGGCGCGCCCGCCAACGCCAATCCGGCCGAGGTCATCAACATGTCGCTGGGCGGCGACGCGCCGTGTTCGGCCACACCGGCCTACCAGACCGCCATCAACACCGCGACCGCCAACGGCTCGATCGTGGTCGCCGCCGCCGGCAACAGCAACATCGACGTCGCCGGTTCCACGCCCGCCAGCTGCAACAACGTGATCAGCGTCGCCGCCAGCGACCAGGGCGGCAAGCGCGCCTGGTATTCGACCTACGGTGCGACCATCGACATCACCGCGCCGGGCGGCGAGACCTGCTCGCCGACCAACGAGTTCCTGCCCTTGAATCGCGTGCCCCGCGCCGGCGACTGCACGCGCAGCCACGATGCGCAGGGCGTCCTGTCCACGTACTCGAATGATGGTTATGCCTTCGAGCAAGGCACCTCGATGGCGTCGCCGCACGTGGCCGGCGTGGTCGCGCTGATCCAGGCGGTCTCGGCCACCCCCAAGACCTTCGAGCAGGTGCGCCAGATCCTGGCTAATACCGCGCGTCCGATCTCCGCGGCCAACTGCCCCGGCGGCTGTGGCCCGGGCCTGATCGACGCGGCGGCGGCGGTGGCGGCCGCAGGCGGTGGCGGTCCGGTCAACGCGGCGCCGGTGGCGAACTTCGCTTCCTCTGCCAGCGGCTTGACCGTGAGCTTCACCGATACCTCCAGCGATAGCGACGGCACGATCGCCTCGCGCAGCTGGAGCTTCGGCGACGGCACCACTTCTACCCTCGCCAATCCCAGCAAGACCTACGCGGCCGCGGGCACCTATACCGTCACGCTGACGGTCACGGACAACGGCGGCGCCACCAACACCAAGACCGGCTCGGTCACGGTGTCCGCGTCCGGTAACGTGCGCCAGACCTACACCAACAGCGCCGACTATGCGATCGGCGATTTCGCCACGGCGGAAAGCGCGATCACGGTGTCCGGTCGTAGCGGCAACGCGCCGGCCGATACTTCGTTGTCGGTGGACATCGTGCACACCTACCGCGGCGACCTGGTCGTCGACCTGATCGCGCCCGATGGTTCGGTCTACAACCTGGCCAACCGCAGCGGATCCAGTGGTGGCATCAACAGGACCATCACGGTGAGCAACCTGACCAGCGAGACGCTCAACGGCACCTGGAAGCTGCGCGTGCGCGACGCCGCCGCCGGGGATACCGGTCGCATCAACAGCTGGAGCCTCACGTTCTGAGCCAACGGGCAAGCGGGTCGGGTCCGCCGCGCGAACGGCGGACCCGGCACGCGGGTGCGTCCGGACCCGACCCCGAGTCCGGGCGCACCATTGTCCGGCGGTCCGGCGGCGCGTACCCCCGCGTCGCCGGCCGCACCTGCGAGCGCGCCGGTTCCGCGGCGTTCAGCGCGGGCCGACTAGCGTACGAACGCTAGCCTCAACCCTATTCGCACTGCCGGTGCGTTTCGGAATCAGGAACGCCATGACCCAGGAGCCGATGCCATGTCCAGCCCTTTCCGCCGATCCGTGCTCGCCGTCAGCGCAGCCGCGCTGGCCTTGGCGATGAGCGCCTGCATGGCGTCCGCACCCTCCAACGGCGACGGCGGTGCCCCGAAGGCGCATGTGGGCGAGCTGCAGGGCAACGGCCCATACCAGCAATTCATCGTCAAGTACCGCGACGGCAGCGTGCCCGCGCGCGAGCAAGACAGCGTCAAGGCTAGGTTTGCCAGCACCGCCGGCAACAGCGGCCTGAAGAGCGGCGGCGGCGCGATCAAGCTGGAACACAAGCTGCGCCTGTCGGTGGCCGCCGACGTGTTTCGCGCCGACCGTCCCTTGAGCAAGGCCGAGGCGCAGAAACTGATGCAGACCTTCGCGGCCGATCCGGACGTGGAGTACATCGAGATCGACGGCGTCGTCTCGATCATGCCGATCGGCGGCAGCCTGGACCGCTGAGGCGACCGCTGGGCGCCATCGCGAAAGCGGTGGTGCGGGGTCGAATTTACGGTGCGGCCGCTCGCCGCACCTTGTGCCACACGCCTCAAGGCCTGGGGCGTTGGCGGGGTAGGGCCTAGGCCAATCTTGTAGGCGCCGTTTGCGGCGGCGCGCGGCCCCGCCATCGGTGGTGCCGCCTGCCTTGTGCCTGACGGCACCTCGAAACGGCCAAGCCATGGCCGGTTTGAGCCCAAGATTCCCTGCTAAAACCGCGACTTAACCTGGGTTTCCCGTCTCAGGCGCGCAACCGCATGTTGCGATGCGACATATTCTCGTGTCGATTTCACGTGAAAGCGGTTACCGCAATAAATTGTGACGATAGTCACAAATACCTGTGCACATTGAGTGGATATCCCCGTTGCGATGGGTACGAAAGGTCGACTAGCGTCACTTTGCGGACACATTTTGTCACCTGTCCGTATCCACCGTTCGAGCCTAAGGCCGCGGTAATCCCGCCGGTCGGAGAGAGGTTCTTGCGGTTTTTTGCCGCGCTTCGCGGCTTATTCCAGCTTCGGGGGTTACATAGATGTCTCAGCTGTCCTCGCGTCGCATTCGCGTGCACGCCCTGGCCGCCGCCACGGCAGCCGTACTGGCTTCGAGCATGATCGCCGCCCCGGCGTTCGCCGCTGGCCGCGTCAATCTCGCCGGCCTGCAGTCTTCCGAAAAAGTTCAGCGCTTCATCGTCAAGTTCAAGGACGGTAGCGCTCCGACCACCAACGCCAGCACGCTGCAGCGCTCGCTGAGCACGGCCGCTTCCACCGCCGGCGCCGGCAAGGCCCTGGGCATCCGCTCGCTGCGCCGCACCGCCCTGGGCGCCGAAGTCGTGCGCAGCGATCGCGCGCTCGACCGTGTCGAAGCCGAGACGCTGATGCGTCAAATCGCCGCCGACGCCAACGTCGAATACGTCGAAGTCGACAAGCTCAACCACGCCTTCCTGACCCCGAACGACACCCGCTACAGCGAGCAGTGGGGCTATTCGGGCACCTACGGCATCAAGGCCAACCAGGCGTGGGACGTGACCAACGGCAGCGGCTCGGTCGTGGCGGTGCTGGACACCGGCATCACCAGCCATAGCGACCTCAGCGCCAACATCCTGCCCGGCTACGACTTCATCATCGACACCACCGTGTCCAACGACGGCAACGGCCGCGACAGCGATCCCAGCGATCCGGGCGACTGGGTCAGCGCCAACCAGTGCGGCGGCACCCATGCCGCGCAGGGTTCGAGCTGGCACGGCACCCACGTCGCCGGCACCATCGCTGCGGTGACCAACAACGCCAAGGGCGTGGCCGGCGTCGCCTACGGCGCCAAGATCGTGCCGGTGCGCGTGCTCGGCACCTGCGGCGGCTACGACTCCGATATCGCCGACGCGATCATCTGGGCGTCGGGCGGCACCGTCAGCGGCGTGCCCGCCAACGCCAACCCGGCCGAGGTCATCAACCTCTCGCTGGGCGGCTCGGGCGCTTGCGGCACCACCACCCAGAACGCGATCAACAGCGCGGTCAGCCGTGGCACCACCCTGGTGATCGCCGCCGGCAACGACAACGTCAACGTGTCCAACGCCTCGCCGGCGAACTGCAACAACGTGATCGCGGTGGCTTCGATCACCAGCACCGGCGCGCGTTCGAGCTTCTCCAACTACGGCGCGCTGATCGACATCGCCGCACCGGGCTCGAACATCCTGTCGACCCTCAACTCCGGTTCGACCACGCCGGGTTCGGAAACCTACGCCTCCTACAACGGCACCTCGATGGCGACCCCGCACGTCGCCGGCGTGGTGGCGCTGATGCAGGCCGTGGCGACCACGCCCAAGACGCCGGCCGAGATCGAGTCGATCATCAAGGCCAACGTCACCGCGTTCCCGTCGACCCCGTCGCAGAGCATCGGCCCGGGCATCCTCAACGCCAAGGCCGCGGTCGACGCCGTCAACGGCACCACCCCGCCGCAGACCGGCACGCTGACCAACGGCACCCCGGTCACCGGTCTGGCCGGCAGCGCCGGCACCGAGCTGCGCTACACCATGGTGGTTCCGGCCGGCGCCAGCGCGCTGAAGTTCGTCACCGCCGGCGGCAGCGGCGATGCCGATCTGTTCGTGAAGTTCGGCAGCGCGCCGACCACGGCCAGCTACGACTGCAAGTCCGAAGGCAGCACCAACGCCGAGACCTGCAACATCGCCACGGCCCAGGCCGGCACCTACCACGTGCTGGTGCGCGGTTACTCGACGTTCTCGGGCGCCAGCCTGACCGGTAGCTACACCACCGGCGGTGGCGGCAGCACCCAGACCTACAGCAACACCACCGACTACACCATCAGCGACAACGCCACGGTCGACAGCCCGATCACGGTCTCCGGCCGCAGCGGCAACGCCCCCAGCAATGCCTCGGTGACGGTGGCGATCGTGCACACCTACCAGGGCGACCTGAAGGTGGACCTGGTGGCTCCGGACGGTTCGCTCTACAACATCCACAACCGCACCGGCAGCAGCACCGACAACATCAACAAGACGGTCACGCTGAACCTGTCGACCGAAGCGCTGAACGGTACCTGGAAGCTGCGCGTCAACGACAACGCCGGCGGCGACACCGGCTACATCAACAGCTGGAGCGTCACGTTCTAAGCGCGAATTCGCCGGCAAGGACGCCGCGAACGCTCTCTCCGACCCCGGCTACGGCCGGGGTCTTTTTTTGCGCGATCGATATCGCCGCGCATGCCGGAGCGGGGCGCCTATACATCAGGTAGTCGTATACAAAAATGACTGGAAGCGGTTACTGGTCATATGCATGACGTGCATCACGAATGCGTTGTCGAATCGCAACGGATCACGCTTGTTCCACAGTTAATGCACGCTTAGCGTCGTGACGGGCGAAAAGGGGTTCGCCCGGTTTCATCGTTCGAGCGCATCGCCGGTTCATCGCGATGCGGCATTGCCCGTGTCAAACACGTATCAACTCGCCGGATGCACGCCGACACCGTCGGTCGCATGCCAAACGATTGATCCGCGCTCGCCATCGAAGGCCATGACGGCCGGCGATTCTGAGCGGCGAGCCGGTCATGCCCTCTACTACGGATGGAGAGAGACTCATGAAACGAATGTACGGTTCCCTGGTCCTGCTGGGACTTTCGTCGCTCGGCGTCGCCATGGCGGCGCCTGGTGCGCGTCCCGCCGCGTTCGACCATAGCCTGACCGCGCTCGACCGCGTCGAGATGCGCACGATGCAGGCGGTGGACGTGCCGGCGCTGCAGGCCGAGGATCGCCAGCGCGAAGCGCACGATCTGCCGCCGCGCTACGCGCAATCGCTGTCCGTCGATCTGACCCCGCTGAATTCCGGCGTGTGGGAAGAGGTCGGCAACGACATGGTCTGGCGCTTGCGCGTGCAGTCGCGCGGCGCGCTGTCGCTGAACTTCGGTTTCAGCGAATACAAGATGCCCGCCGGCGGCCGCCTGCTGGTGTATCCGGCCAACCTCAGCCGCGCCGCTGCCTCCGACCCGTCGGTGGTGCGCGTGTACACCGCCGCCGACAACGAATCGCACGGCCAGTTGTGGACGCCCATCGTCAACGGCGCCGAAGCGGTGATCGAAGTGGTGGTGCCGCGCGATCAAGTCGGCCAGCTCAAGCTGCGCCTGGCCAAGGTCGGTCACGACTACCGCGGCTTCACCCGCATGGCCCAGCAGCTGCAGTCCGACATGGTGACCGCGCAGGGCACCTCGGGCAGTTGCAACGTCGACGTGGTCTGCCCGGAAGGCGACGCCTGGCGCGCGCAGATCCGTTCGGTCGCGGCGATCTCCACCGGCGGCAGCCTGTTCTGTTCGGGCAGCCTGCTCAACAACGCCGCCAATGATCGCAAGATGTACTTCCTGACCGCCAACCACTGCGGCATCAGCGCCTCCAACGCCGCTTCGCTGGTCACGTACTGGAACTACCAGAACTCGACCTGCCGCGCGCCCGGCAGCACCCAGAGCGGTCAGAACGGTAACGGCTCGCTGGCCCAGACCCTGACCGGCGCCTTCCACCGCGCCTCCAACGCCGCGTCCGACTTCACCCTGGTCGAACTGGACGACGCCGCGCCCGCCGCCTACAACCTGTTCTGGAACGGCTGGGATGCGCGCAGCGGCGATTTCAGCGGCGCCACCGGCATCCACCATCCCAACGTCGCCGAGAAGCGCATCAGCCACGGCACCAGCGCCACCCGCACCACCAGCTACGGCGGCGCGCAGACCAACCCGACCTCGCCGGGCGACGGCTCGCACATCTTCGTGCGTTGGATCCCGGGCATCGGCGTCACCGAGGGCGGTTCCTCGGGCTCGCCCTTGTTCAGCCCCGAAAAGCGCGTGATCGGCCAGCTGCACGGCGGCCCGTCCTCGTGCTCGGCCGCCGATAACGCCAAGGCCGACTACTACGGCCGCATCTCGGTGTCCTGGGCCGGCGGCGGCACCAACGCCACCCGTCTGAGCAACTGGCTGGATGCGGGCGGCACCGGCGTGCAGTTCATCGACGGCCTGGATTCGTCCGGCGGCGGCAACGTCGCGCCGACGGCGAACTTCAGCGTCGCCACCAGCGCGCTGACCGCCAACTTCACCGACAGCTCCACCGACAGCGACGGCACCATCGTCTCGCGTAGCTGGAACTTCGGCGACGGCGGCACCTCCACCGCGACCAACCCCAGCCGCACCTATGCGACCGCGGGCACCTACACGGTCACGCTGACGGTCACCGACGACGATGGCGCCAGCAACACCAAGACCGCCTCGGTCACGGTCGGCGGCACCGGCGTGCAGACCTACACCAACGGCACCGACTTCGCGATCAACGACAACAGCACCATCAACAGTCCGATCTCGGTCTCCGGCCGCACCGGCAACGGTCCCAGCAACGCTTCGATCTCGGTCACGATCAACCACAGCTACAAGGGCGATCTCAAGGTCGATCTGGTCGCGCCGGACGGCACGCTCTACAACATCCACAACCGCACCGGCGGCAGCGCCGACAACGTGATCGGCACGTTCACCAAGGACCTCACCAGCGAACCGCTGAACGGTACCTGGCAGCTGCGCGTGAACGACAACGCCAACGCGGATACCGGCGTGCTCGACACCTGGAGCATCACGTTCTGATCCGACACGTCCTCTCCGGCTTCGGCCGGAGAGGACACGCTACGGGAGCGTAAACCCGGCCGTGCACGTCCTCCCGCTCCCGCGCCGTCTGCGCGGGGGCGGGAGTCCGCGTGCGCGCGCGTTGGTCCCCTTCCACGGGTCGGCTCGCGCCGATCGTTCCGGCACGTTCGCAGCGGGCCCGGGCCCGCACGTCACGGAGTCACGTCATGCGCCTCGTCCACGCCGCTGTGTTGCTGTTCGCTTTCGCCTCCGCGGCGCCCGCCGCCGAGGATGACGCCACGGTGTTCGTCACCGCCCATTACCGCGACCGCGCGCAACTGCAGCGCGTCGCTTCCCGCTTCCAGCATCTGATCGTCGATCGGGTAGCGCGCACCGTGCGCGTGGAGGCCTTGCCCGAAGACATCGAGGCGCTGCGCCGCGCCGGCTTCCGGGTCGAGGTCGACGCCGACGCGACCCGGCGCTTGCAGGCGATGCAGTCGGCGATGGCGAACGCGCCCCTGCTGGGGCCGGCCGCGATTCCCGGCTACGCCTGCTACCGCACGGTCGAAGAGACCTACACGACCATGGACGACCTGGCCGCGGCCAAGCCGAACCTGGCGCGCATCGCCAACATCGGACCGAGCTGGCAGAAGAGCCGCAACGCCGCCACCGGTTACGAGATGAAGGTGCTGCGGCTGACCAACACCGCCACCGACGCGGCGTTGCCGAACAAGCCGACCATGGTGGTGTTCGGCTCCATTCACGCACGCGAATACACCCCGGCCGAGCTGCTCACGCGCTTCGCCGAGTGGCTGGTCAACGGCTACGGCAGCGATGCCGAAGCTACCTGGCTGATGGACAACTTCGCCTTCCAGCTGGTGCTACAGGCCAACCCCGACGGTCGCAAGAAGGCCGAGGCCGGCGCGTCGTGGCGCAAGAACACCGACAACCTCAACGGCAGCTGCAGCGCCTCGTCCTACGGCGTCGATCTCAACCGCAACTTCCCCTTCCACTGGAACAGCGCCGCCGGCGGTTCCAGCGGCAACGCCTGCGCCGAAACCTACCGTGGCCCAGCCAGCTCGTCCGAGCCGGAAACCCAGAACCTGGTGCGCCTGGTCGCCGGCACCCGCAACGCCAGCGGTGTCTACACCGGCGGCATCTTCCCCGACCGCCGTGGCGACGCCATCGGCAGCGCCGCGCCCGACGATTACCAGGGCCTGTTCTTCGACATCCACAGCTATTCGCAACTGGTGCTGTGGTCCTGGGGCGACACCACCACGCCGGCGCCGAACAGCGTGCCGCTGCAGACCCTGGGCCGGCGCCTGGCCTACTTCAACAACTACCGCCCGCAACAGTCCAACGAGCTCTACGCCACCGACGGCACCACCGACGACACCATGTACGGTCTGCTCGGCGTGCCCAGCTACACGATCGAGCTGGGCGTGGCGTTCTTCGAGAGCTGCTCGACATTCCAGAGCGCGACCCTGCCCAACAACCTGCGCGCGCTGCGTTACGCCGCGCGCAATCTGTATGCGCCGTATCAATATCCGTCCGGGCCCGACACCCAGTCGGTCAGCGCCTCGGCGGTGAGCGTGCCGGTCGGTACGCCGGTGACGATCACCGCCAGCGTCAGCGACGCCGCCTACAACCAGAGCAACGGCAGCGAGGCGGTGCACACCATCGCCTCGGCGCGCGCCTATCTGGATGCGCCGCCCTGGGCGGCGGGCGCGGTGGCGGTGGCGATGAACGCCAGCGACGGCAGCTACAACGCCAGCACCGAGACGGTGACGGTGGCGCTGCCGACCGCGGGGCTCAGCCCGGGCGTGCACACGGTCTATGTGCAGGCCACCGACGCGTCGGGCAAGCCCGGCACGCCCAATGCGGTGCGCTTCACCGTGTCCGGTAGCGGCGGCAACGCCCCGCCGGTGGCGAACTTCAGCGCCGCGGTCAGCGGCCTGAGCGTGGCCTTCACCGACAGCTCCAGCGACGGCGACGGCTCCATCGTCTCGCGCAGCTGGAATTTCGGCGACGGCACGACGTCCACCGCCACGAATCCCAGCAAGACCTACAGCGCCGCAGGCACCTACACGGTCACGCTGACGGTGACCGACGACGATGGCGCCGGCAATACCAAGACCGCGTCGGTCATCGTCGGCACTACCGGCAGCCAGACCTACAGCAACGGCACCGACTATCCGATCAACGACAACGCCACCGTCGACAGCCCGATAGCCGTGTCCGGTCGCAGCGGCAACGCGCCCAGCAACGCCTCGATCGCCGTCAACATCCTGCACACCTACAAGGGCGATCTGAAGGTCGATCTGGTCGCGCCCGACGGCACCCTCTACAACCTGCACAACCGCAGCGGCGGCAGCGCCGACAACGTGACCGGCACCTTCATCAAGGACCTGAGCAGCGAGCCGCTCAACGGCACCTGGAAGTTGCGCGTCAACGACAACGCCAGCGCCGACACCGGCACGATCGACAGTTGGAGCATCACCTTCTGACCGTGCGCGCGTCCGTCGCTCCGGCCGGCGCCGGAGCGGCAGCGCCGCATCGTCGCCCGCGCGGCCGGGGCGACCCCCAGGTTCCGGCCGTCTTTCCGTCGCGCCCCACACCCAAACACATCGGGCGCAGCCACCAGGAGTCGCACCATGAACCCCGTTCACGCCCCGCTGCCGACGCTGCTTGCGTTGGCCTTAGCTCTGACCGCTGTCCCCGCGCTCGCGCAGACCACGCATGAGCACGATCACATGCGTCCCGCCGACGCCAGCGACGACCCGTTCGCGCCGGTCTACGTGGTCACCTCGCGCGAAACCTACGACGCCGGCGTCAAGACCCTGGCCCGCCAATCCAGCGCCCGCGTCGGCGCCACCGGCGCGCCGCTGGTGATCTCGGAAGTGAAGACCCATCAGCTCGCCGATATCACCCGTCACGTGCACGAAAAGGAACGCCGCTGCGGCGGCTACTTCGCCTTCGCCACCCGCGCCGAGGCCGAAGCCTTCGTGCGCAACGACCGCAGCGCGCAGGCGATGGCCGGGAAGTTCCTGGCCGCCTACACCATCGACAACCAGGCCACGGTGACGCCCTGGCTGGGCCAGGTCGGCGAGGCCAACATCCGCTCCACCATCAGCCACCTGTCCACCCAGTACCCGAACCGCTATTACGCCTCGACCACCGGCCGGACCTCGGCCGAGTGGATCCGCAACACCTGGCTGGGCCTGGCCAACGGCCGCAGCGATGTCAGCGCCGAGCTCTACACCGGCTGCACCACCTGCTCGACCCAGCCCTCGGTGATCCTGACCATCCAGGGCACCGATCTGCCCAACGAGGTCGTGGTGCTGGGCGCGCATCTGGACTCGATCTCCAACTCCGGCAGCGGCAACACCATGAACGCACCCGGCGCCGACGACGACGCGTCCGGCATCGCCACCCTGACCGAAGTGCTGCGCATCGCCATGGCCAGCGGCTACAAGCCCAAGCGCACGGTCAAGTTCATGGGCTACGCGGCCGAGGAAGTCGGCCTGCGCGGTTCCAAGGCGATCGCCACCGCGTACCAGAGCCAGGGCGTGAACGTGGTCGCGGCGCTGCAGCTGGACATGACCAACTACCGCACCGGCTCCGATCCGCACGTCAAAGTGATCACCGATTATTCCAACGCCGGCATGGTCCAGTTTCTGCAGGACCTGTTCACCGCCTACATGGGCGGTAGCGGGCTCAACCTGGCCACCGAGGCCTGCGGCTACGGTTGCTCCGACCACGCCTCCTGGACCGCGGCCGGCTTTCCGTCGGCGATGTACCACGAGGGCCGGCTGTTCCCGAACCTGCACACCTCCGGCGACACCCTGGCCAACATGGGCAACTCGGCGACCAACAGCGTGCCGTTCGCGAAGCTGGGCCTGGCCTTCCTGGGCGAGGCCGCCAAGACGGCCAGCGGCGGCCCCGGCAACACCGCGCCGGTGGCGAACTTCAGCGCTACGGTGTCGGGCCTGACCGCGAGCTTCAGCGACAGCTCCAGCGACAGCGACGGCAGCATCGTCTCGCGCAGTTGGAACTTCGGCGACGGCGCCACCTCCACCGCGACCAACCCCAGCCGCACCTACGCGAGCGCGGGCACCTACACGGTCACGCTGACGGTCACCGACGACGACGGCGCCAGCAATACCAAGACCGCTTCGGTCACGGTCGGCGGCACCGGTGCGCAGACCTACAGCAACGGCACCGATTACCCGATCGCCGACAACGCCACCGTCAACAGCCCGATCGCGGTGTCGGGGCGTAGCGGCAACGCGCCCAGCAACGCTTCGATCACCGTCAACATCCTGCACACCTACAAGGGCGATTTGAAGGTCGATCTGGTCGCGCCGGACGGCACGCTCTACAACATCCACAACCGCACCGGCGGCAGCGCCGACAACGTGACCGGCACCTTCATCAAGAACCTGAGCAGCGAGGCCTTGAACGGCACCTGGAACCTGCGCGTGAACGACAACGCCACCCAGGACACGGGCCGTATCGACAGCTGGAGCATCACCTTCTGATCGCGCATGCCGGCGCTGCGCGTCGGCACCGTGGTTCCCCGAGCCCCGGCCTCGCGCCGGGGCTTTCTTTATGCCCGGCGCATAAACGAAAACCCCCGGCAAGCCGGGGGTCATGGGTGCGAGGTCGAGGCGCTCAGATCGCTTCGAAGCGATTGGCCGCGACGTTCTTGCGCACCTTGTTCGGGTCCCAGATCAGGCCGTTCATGGCGATGTACACGCCCGGCGGCAGCGACTGCACTGCGCCGACCGCGCAGCCGACGTTGAACTCGGCGTCGGAACCGCGGAAGCGCGCCGGGCTCAGCGCGCCGGTCAGCACGATGGTCTTGTCGGTCAGCGTGGCCAGCACCTTGGCGGTCTCGACCATGGTGTCGGTGCCGTGGGTGATCAGCACGTGCCGGGCCGGCTGCGCGGCGATCGCGGCGCGGATCAGCTCGCGGTCTTCCTGGGTGATGTGCAGCGAATCCTTGCGGATGATCGGGATCACGTTGAACTGGAACGTCACCCCCAGCTCGCGCAGGATGCCGCCGATCTGCGGCTCGCCGATCTGGTAGTCGGACTTGTCGTCGAAATAGATCTTGTCGATCGTGCCGCCGGTGGTGACGATGCAGAGCTGGTCCATCGAAAGTGGGTCGCATTGCTGGGGACGGCGCAATTATAGGCCCGCGCACCGCGCTTCTGTGGGAGCGGCGTAAGCCGCGATCGATGGCCGACGCGATGCCGAAGCTGCGCAGGTACTCGATCGCGGCTTACGCCGCTCCCACAGAAAACGAGGTCGGCGCCGCTCAGGCCGCGGGTTTGGCGCCAAAGCGCGACTTCAGCCCGGGCAGGCTGGCCGCGAACACCACCACCACCGCCAGCACCAGTTCGATCCAGGCCAGCGTACGCTCGGGCGGGCGCGAGTAGGCGACCATCACCCCGTGACTGAACCAGGCCAGCGCCAGCACCGCCGACCAGAAGCCGGCACGCGCGCTGCCGCGCAGCACGCCCAGCGCGAGCCAGGCCGGCGGCAGCGCGAACACCGCCAGCGCGCCCCAGGACGGCGGCGTACGGCCGCCGAACCAGACCGCGTACACGGCCACCAGCGCGATCAGCGCCAGGGCCAGGATCTTGCGCGCCAGGCTCATCGGCTCACCTTGACCACCAGTTCGGCGACCCGGCGCCCGAGCACGCGTGCGAGCTTGGCTTCGTCCTCGCTGGGCTGCGGATCGTCCTGGCTGCCGGCGACATGGCTGGCGCCGTAGGGCGTGCCGCCGCCGCGGGTGCTGCTCAGCGTGGGCTCGGTGTAGGGAATGCCGAGGATCACGCAGCCGTGATGCAGCAGGGGGACCATCATCGTCAGCAGGGTCGATTCCTGGCCGCCGTGCTGGGTCGCGGTGGAGGTGAACACCGCCGCCGGCTTGCCGACCAGGGTGCCGCTGGCCCATTCCGCGCCCAGCCCGTCCAGCCAATGCTTGACCGGCGCGGCCATGTTGCCGAAGCGGGTGGGACTGCCCAGGATCAGGCCCGCGCATTCGACCAGATCGCGCGATTCGACATAGGGCGCGCCGTCCTCGGGCACCGGTGGCGCCGCGGTCTGGGTCACCGCCGCGACCGGCGGCACCGTGCGCAGCCGCGCCTGCACGCCGTCGACCTCGCCGATGCCGCGCGCGATCTGGCGCGCCAGTCGTGCCACCGATCCGCCGCGGCTGTAGTAGAGCACCAGAACTTCGGTCATCGCATTCTCCTGTGGCGACAAGGATAGATGATGCGGTGGGCAGGGGCGGGCGCGGCCCTGCATCCCCTCCGCACGCCCCATCGGTTACCCTCCGGTCGATGGAGCCGCTGAACACGATCAATCGCTGGGGCGACCGCATGCGCGACCGCGCGCGCGTCGGCACCTTCTTCCGTTTCCTGGCCCGGCGCTTCCTCGACGACAACCTGTTCCAGGCCGCCGGCGCGCTGTCGTATACCACCGTGTTCGCCCTGGTTCCGCTGTCGATGGTGGTGTTCGGGGTGCTGTCGGCGTTCCCGGTGTTCGGCGAGTGGAGCGACCGCCTCAGCGACTACATCTTCTCCAACTTCGTGCCCTCGGCCGCGCGCTCGGTCGAGGCCAGCCTGAAGCAGTTCTCGGCCAATATCGGCCAGCTCACCGCGGCCGGCGTGATCGCGCTGGTGGTGTCGCTGCTGATCACCCTCAATGGGGTGGAGTCGACCTTCAACCGGATCTGGCGGGTCAAGGCGGCACGGCCCCAGGTCGGGCGCTTCCTGGTGTACTGGACGGTGCTGACCCTGGGCGCGCTGATGGCCGCGGCCAGCCTGGCGGTGTCGGCCAAGTTCTTCTCGATGGAAGTATTCGCGACCCAACCCGGACGGCTGCTGGAGCGCGTGATGCTGCAGCTGGCGCCGGTGGCGATCGAATGGCTGGCGTTCGCGGCGATCTACCGCGTGGTCCCGCATCGCACGATCCACTGGCGCCACGCCTTCGCCGGCGCGCTGCTGGCGGCCACGCTGTTCGAGCTGGTCAAGTGGGGCATCGGCCTGTACCTGGGCAGCTTCGGTTCCTATTCCAAGATCTACGGCGCGTTCGCGGCCGTGCCGATCTTCCTGCTGTGGATCTACCTGAGCTGGATCGCGGTGCTGCTGGGCGCCTCGCTGGCGTCCTCGATTTCCGCCTTCCGTTACCAGCCGATCGGCATGCGCCTGCCGCTGGGCTTCGAGATGTACGGGCTGCTGCGTCTGCTGGCGCGTTTCAACGAGGCCCGCGCCGACGGCCGCGGCCTGCACAGCGACGAGATCCAACAGCTCGAGCCCATGCTGACCGACACCCTGGTCCAGCAGATGCTCTCGCAGCTCAACTCGATCAACGTGGTCGCGCGCGCCGAGGGCGGCGAATGGCTGCTGTCGCGCGACCTCGACGATCTGTCGCTGGCCGAACTCTACGAAGCCTGCGGGCTGCGCATTCCGATCGCCGAGGCCATGCTGCCTTGCCGCGACGACTCGCTGGGCCGCTCCGCGGTCGCGGCGATGGACGAACTGCGCGTGCCCCTGCGCGATTTGCTCAAACGCCCCGTGTCCACCATCCACGCCGACCAGGAATGAACCCGATGACGCTACGCCGCCTCGCCCCGATCCTCGCGCTGTCGCTGCTGGCCGTCGCGCTCGCGGGCTGCAATAAGCCGGCGCCGGCGCCCCAGTCCGCCGCCGCGCCCGAGGCGCCCAAGGCCGCCGCCGCGCCCGGGGCGCCTGAGGTGCCCGAGGCGCCCAAGCCCGCCGCGGCGCCGGCCGCGCCCTCGCAGGTGCCGGACTTGAAGCTGGCGACCCTGGACAACGGCCCGTTCGACCTGGCCGCGCATCGCGGCAAGTGGGTGGTGGTGAATTTCTGGGCCACCTGGTGCGCGCCCTGTCTGAAGGAAATGCCCGAGCTGTCGGCGATGGACGCGATGCGCGAGCACATCGAGGTGATCGGCCTGGCCTACGAGGAAATCGAGCCGGCCGACATGCGCGCGTTCCTGAAGACGCATCCGGTGGTCTACCCGATCGCGATCGTCGACACCTACGACCCGCCCAAGGCCTTCGACACGCCGCGCGGCCTGCCGATGACCTATCTGATCGGGCCGGACGGCAAGATCGCCGACAAATTCCTCGGCCCGGTGACCGCGGCCATGATCGAGGGCGCGATCGCCAAGGCCGGCGGTCCCGCCGCGCCGGTGGAGGCCAAGCCGGGCCAGTCGTGAGCGCGGCGCGCTACTACGTCAGCGGCAAGGTTCAGGGCGTGTGGTTCCGCGCCAGCGCGCGCGAGCAGGCGCTGGCGCTGGACCTGCGCGGCTACGCGCGCAACCTCGCCGACGGCCGCGTCGAAGTACTTGCGGCCGGCGATGCGGCGGCGCTGGCGCGCTTAGAAATCTGGTTGCGACGCGGGCCGGTCAATGCGCGCGTGGATGCGTTGGCGCGCGAGGATGCGGATGGGGCCGAGGCGGGCGAGGGCTTCGTTTGCAGCTGAGCGTCTTGCTCGTTTGCGTGTCTCTTCGATCCCCCGATTCCCTCCGGCCGTCATTCCTACGAAAACCGGCTCCGCCTTCGCGGGAATGACGGCGAAAGCATGCGACTGACGCGGTTCCAGCTGTGCTGTTCGCCTGCGTGCCGACTCAAGCCGGCCCAGGCGCGAGCATCAACCGCCCATTGCGCCACTCGCGCTGCTCGCTCGCATATCCGCGCCGCTGCAGATAATCGAAGATCGAGCGCACCGTCACCACCGGATACTCGCCCGACAATCGCGTGCCGACCGGGTGGTCGGTGAAGGCGGCGTTGGCCGAGAACAGACCGCCGAGCACGCGTTTGGAATAGGGGATGTGGATGCGGTCGGGGCGGAAGCCGTCGCGTTGCGCCCAGGCGTAGGCCGCGCGGCGATCGTCGACGGCGATGCCGTCCGGCGCGTTCGCGGCCAGCAGTTCCAGCACCCAGGCGGTGGAATTCTGATAATCGCCGCTGCCGGGACGCGCGATCAGGCTGTAATGCGGCTGATGCAGGCTGCGCCGCGGCAGCGCGCGCAGGTGCGCGGCCAGGCGCTGCGCCTGCGCGGCTTGCAGCCAGACGATGCGCGCGTCCTGGTTGACCAGATCGTCGCTGAAGAAATTGACCAAGCCTTGGGCGTAGAGGTGCGAGCGGTCGCTGCCGCATTCGTTGAGCAGATGGACCGCGGTCCAGCGCCCGTTCGGGTGATCGCGCACGACGAAGCCGACGTGGCTGTAGACCAGCCCTTGCGCCGACAGATCGGTGCCGACGCGCGCGATCAGGGCCACCGGCGCGTCGCGTTCGTCCAAAGCCTCGGCCACGCGCAGGGCGGTGGCTGCAGCCGCGGCGACCTTGTCCGCCGACACCGTCTGCGCATCGCAGCGTGTGCCGGCCTCGGCGCGCGGCGCGGCGGCGATTGCCAGCGTCAGCGCGATGGCCAGGACGTAGGCGCTCCAGCCCGACAGTAATCCGGTGCGCACGCGCGAGACCTCGTTCAGCCGATGCGGCGGCTGTGCAGCAGGGGGCGCGTGCGTTCGTTCGGCACGAAGCACAAGGCCCGGCCGGCCGCGCTGATCAGCCAGCCGGTGGCGAGCGCGCTGACCTGTACGGCCTGACCGACGTGCAGGCCCAGTTCCTTGGCCGCCTCGGCCGACACATAGACCACGAAGGAGGCGCCGACGCCCACGGCCGAAACCGTGATCGCCACGCCCTGGGCGCTGGCGCCGATGCCGGCGACCGCGAACTTGGCGCCTTCCGACAAGGCCAGCGAAACCGCGGCCGGCACCTCCACCGACGCGGCCAGGCTGGCCTCGGACTGCCGGCTGGCGCCGTCGGACTGCGCGGCCGCAAACGCCGGCATCCCTGCCAGCAGACCGATCGCGGCCGAAACGGCCAAGACGAGGGGGAAACACCTGCGGGCTGCGAACCGGTGTGGAGCGGACCTGCGCATCGTGTTTGCTCGTCTGGGCCTGGGGCCACGCTGGAACGCGCTCACGCCGATTTCAACGGGTATCGGCGAGGTGGCTCCCGTAGTGCCGTCGGGTAGCGTATTTTTATACCCATGGCCCTGTCCCTAGAACTCGTTGACGCCCTCAAGCGCTTCCTGCGCGCGCAGGACCTCACCTACCGCGATCTCGCGACCCGCCTCAAGCTCAGCGAGGCGGCGGTCAAACGCATGTTCTCCAAGCGCGCGATGAGCCTGGAGCGGCTGGAGCAGATCTGCGACGTGCTCGACGTCGGCCTAGCCGATCTCAGCGCCGAGGCCGCGCGCGGGCGCAAGGTCATGGCCGAGCTCAGCGAGGCGCAGGAGCAGGCCCTGGTCGACGAGCCGGCGCTGTTGCTGGCGCTGTTTCTGACCTTGAACCGCTGGAAGCAATCGGACGTGCAGGAACACTTCCTGTTCGACGACGCGCAGTGGACCCGGCTGCTGGTGCGTCTGGACCGGCTGGGCATCATCGAGCTGATGCCGGGCAATCGCGGCCGTCCGCTGACCTCGCGCAATTTCCGCTGGCGCGCCGACGGCCCGATGGAGCGCTATTTCCGCTTGAACCTGCTCGGCGACTTTTTCGCCGACCCCTTCGACGGCGAGCAGGACGTGCTGCTGCTGCTCAGCGGCAGCCTCAGCATCGCCGGCATCCGTCAGCTCAAGCAGCGCCTGGGCGAGGTCGCGCGCGAGTTCGACGCGCTGCTGGCGCGCGACGCCGCCCTGAGCGCCCAGGAGCGCGTCGGCGTAAGCCTGGTGCTGGCGCAGAAGCCGTGGCTGCTGCAGCTGTTCCAGCCGTATCGGCGTTCTCAGGCGGGGTAGGCGCTGCGGTGAACGCCAGGGCGGGTTCTTCGGTAAAGCGATCGCGGCTTACGCCGCTCCCACAGACGCCGCCTCGAGCTTTCTGTGGGAGCGGCGTAAGCCGCGATCGTCATTCCGAACGACCGCGCACCCTTATTTCTTCTTGTTCGCGATCGGCTTGAGCGCCCCGTAGCGCTCCTTCTTCGGCTTGCCCGGCAGCGGCGGGAATTCCAGCGTGCTTTCGGGCAGCTTGTGCTCCGGCGCGCGCGACAGCAGATCGCGGATCAGGGTCAGCCGGCCCTGGCGCTGATCGTTGAAGTCGACCAGGGTCCAGGGCGCGTGCTTGCTGTGGGTGGCGGCCAGCATGGCTTCGCGTGCGCGGGTGTAGTCGTCGTAATGCTTGCGCGCCTCGACGTCGATAGGCGACAGCTTCCAGCGTTTGAGCGGGTCGGCCAGGCGTTCGGCGAAGCGCTCTTCCTGCTCGGCCTGGTCGCAGCACAGCCAGTATTTGAACAGCACGATGCCGTCGTCGGTGAGCAGCTTCTCGAACGCCGGCGCCTGCTTGAGGAAGGCGGCGACCTGCTCGGGCTTGGCGAAGCCCATGACCTGCTCGACACCGGCGCGGTTGTACCAGCTGCGGTCGAACAGCACGATCTCGCCGGCCGCGGGCAGGTGCGGCACGTAGCGCTGGAAATACCACTGGGTGCTTTCGCGGTCGTTGGGCTTGGGCAGGGCGACCACGTGGCACTGGCGCGGATTGAGGTATTCGGTGATGGCGTTGATCGCGCCGCCCTTGCCGGCGGTGTCGCGGCCTTCGAACAGAATCACCACGCGGCGGCCGCTGTGCTGGACCCAGCGGGCGACGTCGGCCAGGTCCAGTTGCAGCGCTTCGAGCTGGGCCTCGTAGTCCTTGCGCTTGAGCTTGCTCATCGCTTGGCCTTCTTCTTGGCCGGCGCGCGCGGGGCGCGGTTGCGCTTGGTGCCGGCCATCGCGGTCGCCACTTCCAGTAAGGCGCCCTGCTGGGTGGTGTTGAGCGCGCGGTAGGCGGCCAGCAGATCGTGTTCGCCCTGGGTGCGGGCCGGGTCGAAGGTGCTAGCCAGCTCCGACAGCAGCGCGCCGGCGGGAACGCCGAAGGTACGCGCGAGCGCGTCGAGCTGGTCCTTGCCGGGCAGCTTCTCGCCCTGCAGCCAGGCGCTGACGGTGGCCACGCCGGCGCGCGGAATGGCGGTGGCGATGTCGGCGGCGTTCATGCCGCGGGCCTTGGCGAGCAGTCGCAAGGTGGTACCTAGCGGCATGGCGATCACTCCTTGTGAGCGGGTTCGAGCAAACGGGGGCGCAGCGTGGCCAGGTTGCAGGGCCGGGTGCGGGCGTCGAGCTGGGCGCGGATGATCTTGTCCCAGGCGGTGCGGCAGGCCGAGGTCGAGCCGGGCAGGCAGAACACGAAGGTGCCGTTGGCCAAGCCGGCGAACGCGCGTGACTGCAGGGTCGAGGTGCCGATCTCCTCGAAGCTCAGCGCGCGGAACAGTTCGCCGAAACCGGGCATTTCCTTGTCCAGCAGGGGCAGCAGCGCCTCGGGCGTGGAGTCGCGGCCGGTGAAGCCGGTGCCGCCGGTGACCAGCACGCCGTCGACGTCGCGGTCGGCGATCCACTGCGACACCGCGGCGCGCAATCGGTAGCGGTCATCGGGCAGCAGCTGGCGTTCGCTGAGGCGGTGCCCGGCCTCGCTCAGCGCTTGCACCAGGTAGTCGCCGGAGCTGTCTTCGGCCAGGGTGCGCGAGTCCGACACGGTCAGCACGCACAGTCGCAAGGGGATGAAATCGCGTTCTGCGGTCATGGCGCGCAGCCTGGGCTGGGGGCTGAAAAAAAGCAAATCCCGATGGGCCATTTGTGGGGGGCGTGACGTTGCAAAAGCAAATCCCCCTCAATCCCCCTTTTTCAAAGGGGGAAGGCCAGCGGGGTGCACGGGAGAGGGCCAGCGGGGGCAAGGGCGCGGGCCAGCATGGTGCAGATGCCGATCGATGCCAGTTGTTCCCCCCTTTGAAAAAGGGGGGCTAGGGGGGATTTGCTTTACGCCTTACCCGTGCACCGAAAACGCCGCCGGCGCCAAGCCCTGCCGATGCCGCTGCGCCATCGCCACCACCGCGGCGGCGAAGTCGGCGGCGTAGGCGTTCATGTCGAACAGCCCGCTGTCGGCGCGCCGCTGCGCAAGCTCGGCACGCAGCGCGGCCAGCGCCGCCGGGTCGCGGCCCAGCGCGACCGCGCGCGCGACGAAGGCCTCGTCGCTGTCGACGTTCAGCGACGCCAGGCCGAGGTGATGGTTGAGGCTGCCGGCCACGCGCGCGGCGAAGGTCACGCCGGGCCGGGTCAGCACCGGGCAACCCGCCCACAGCGCGTCGGAGGCGGTGGTGTGGGCGTTGTAGGGCTCGGTGTCAAGGAACAGGTCGGCATGGCGCAGGCGCGCCAGATACTCCGCGTGCGGCTGCTTGGGCATGAACACCAGCCGCTGCGGCGCGACGTCCTGCGTCTGTGCGTACGCGCGCAGGCGCGCGTCGGCCTCGCCCGGGCCCGACAGCAGCCACAGCACGCTACCCGGCAGCGCGCGCAGCACCGCCAGCGCGCGCGCCATGCTGCGCGGGTTGAGCTTGTAACTGTTGTTGAAGCAGGCGAACACCGTGCCGGTCTCGGGCAGGCCGCAGTCGGCGCGCGACGGCGGCGCCAGGAGCGCGCGCGCGGTGTCGGAGGGCTGGAAACAGCGCGGCAGCCAGGCCACGGCTTCGCTGTAATGCGGCGCCATCCAGTCGGGCAGGGCGTAGCGGTCGGCCAGCACGTAGTCGATCCACGGCGCGCCCGAGCTGCCGGGGTAGGCCAGCCAGTTCACCTGCACTGGCGCCGGCCGCAGCGCCAAGGCTTCGGGCACGCCGCCGCCGCCCCAGCCGCGCAGGTCGAACAGCACTTCGATGCCGGCGCCGCGGATCGTCGCGGCGACCTGCGCGTGCGGACGTTGCGAAACATCGTGCAGCGCGTGCGCGGCGGCGTGCAGGCGCTGCCGCACTGGGCCGCCGTCGTCCGCGGTGAGCGCGAACAGATGGGTCTGTAGCGCGGTCTGCGCGCGCAGGGCCTCGAACAGGGCGACCGTGAGCAGGCCGGTCGGGTGCGCGCCGAAACCGTTGGACAGGAAGCCCACCCGCACCGGCGCGCCGTCGTCGGCGCGCGCGGCCACCGCGGGCAAGGGCCGCACGGCGCGAGCGATCTCGCTCGCGCGCAAACGCGCGCAGCGCAGTTGCTCGGCGGCGTCGGCGTCCTCGCTGAGGAAGGCAAAGGGTTCCACCGCCGCGCGCCCGGCCGCGACCGCGTCGCGCACCTGGCGGGACAGCGCATCGAGATCGCGCCAATCGCAGAGCCGGCGCCGCCAGGCCAGCAGATAGGCCGCCAGCTGCGGTTCGTCGGGGGCGAGCGCATGCGCGCGCGCATAGGCTTGCGAAGCGGCTTCGGCTTCGCCGGTGTCTTCCAGCGCATGCCCCAGCCAGACCGCGATGCCGGGGTGGTCGGGCGCGTTGCGCGCGGCCTCGCGCAGGTAGGCCACCGCGTCCTCGCGCCGGCCCAGCATCCATTGCGCGCGACCCAGACGCGCCAGCGCTTCGG
Organism: Lysobacter sp. Root983; assembly: GCF_001429345.1. Lineage (NCBI taxonomy): Bacteria > Pseudomonadati > Pseudomonadota > Gammaproteobacteria > Lysobacterales > Lysobacteraceae > Lysobacter > Lysobacter sp. Root983. Next base: position 12,573 of record NZ_LMJO01000016.1, on the reverse strand, counting down.
GGTGGCCCGGGCGCAAGTCGAGTGCGCGCTGCGCGGCGTTCGCGCCCGCGTTGGCGTCGCCGGCGTCGAGCTCGTGTTCGGCCAGCACGATCCAGGCGATCGCGTCGCTTGGATTGCGCTGCAGGGCCAGGCGCAGCTCGACGCGCGGATCGTTCAAGGCAATGGCCGGGTCAGGCCGCGCTCAGCGGCAGGTGGTAGCGCAAGGTGCCGTCGTAGCGGTGCCAACCGCTGGCGTCGTACAGGGCCTGCGCGGTCGCGTTGTCGGGATCGGTCTCCAGCTCCAGCCGGACCGCGCCATCGGTGCGCGCGAACTCGGCGGCGGCGTTCAGCAGCGCCTGGGCGACGCCGCGGCGGCGCGCATCGGCTTCCACGAACAGATCGTTGAGCACCCAGACGCGCGCGGCGCGCACCGAGGAAAAGCTGGGATAGAGCTGGGTGAAACCGGCCGGCGCGCCGTCGAGTTCGGCCAGGAACACCACCGACTCCTCGCGCTGCAGGCGCTGGGCGATGAAGGCGCGCGAGACCGCTGCGTCGTAGCGCTGGGTGTAGAAGTGCCGATAGCGGTCGAACAGCGGCGCCAGGGCGTCGAGGTCGTCGAGGTAGGCGCGGCGGACGGTGACGGGCATGGGCGGCACTCTTGGTAGAGGGGGCGTGGCCCGATTATGGCGCCGGCCCACGTGTGCGGCGATAGCCCACCCACGTGCATTCTGTGGGAGCGGCGTGAGCCGCGATCGAAATACTGCGCAGCCTGCGCCGCCAATGGCCGCCCCGCGATCGCGGCTCACGCCGCTGCCACAGGCAGCCGGCAGCGATCAGCCGTCGGTCAACCGCGCCAATTCGTCGGCCTGATGCTCCTGCATCAAGCGCGCGACCAGCGCGTCCAGCTCGCCGGCGACCACGTTGGGCAGGTCGTACAGGGTCAGGCCTTCGACGCGGTGATCGGTGATGCGGCCCTGCGGGAAGTTGTAGGTGCGGATGCGCTGGCTGCGGTCGCCGCTGCCGACCTGGAGCTTGCGGGTCTCGGCCTGCGCGGCCGCGGCCTTGGCGATCTGCGCTTCGGCCAGCATCGCCTTCAAGCGCTTCATCGCCTTGTCGCGGTTGGCGTGCTGACTGCGCTCGGTCTGGCTTTCCACCACGATCCCGCTGGGCGCGTGGGTGATGCGGATCGCCGAATCGGTTTTGTTGACGTGCTGGCCGCCGGCGCCGGAAGAGCGGAAGGTGTCGATGCGCAGATCGGCGGGATTGATCTCGATCGGCTCGCCCTCGGGCTCGACCGGAATGATCGCCACCGTCGCCGCCGAGGTGTGGATGCGGCCCTGCGATTCGGTTTCGGGCACGCGCTGCACGCGGTGGGTGCCGGATTCGAACTTCAGCCGCGAGTAGGCGCCGCGGCCTTCGACGCGGGCGATGATTTCCTTGTAGCCGCCGTGCTCGCCCGCGCTGGAGGATTCGATCTCGACTTTCCAGCCCTGGCGCTCGGCGTAGCGCGCGTACATGCGGAACAGATCGCCGGCGAAAATCGCGGCCTCGTCGCCGCCGGTGCCGGCGCGCACTTCCAGATACAGGTCGCCCTCGTCGCGCGGATCCTTGGGGATCAGGTGCGCGAGCAGTTCCGCGTCCAGGCTCAGCAGACGTTCGCGCGCGGCGGCGATCTCTTCTTCCGCCAGTTCGCGCAGTTCCGGGTCGGCGCGCATGGCCTCGGCCGCGGCCAGGTCGGCCTTGGCGCGGCTTTCCGCGGCCAGCGCGGTCGCCACCGGCTCCAACTGCGAGAACTCGCGCGACAGCTTGCGGAAGCGGTCGGTATCGCCGATCACGGATGGATCGGCGAGCAGGCGCTCCAGCTCCTCGCGACGTTCGGCGAGGGCTTCCAGCTTGCGGCGCAGGGTAGGGGTCATAAGAGCCGGGATTCGGGAGACGGGATTCGGGATTGGCAAAAGCGGGCGACGCGTAGGGGCGTCGCTAGGCTTCGCGGTCCGAATCCGCATCCGATGCGGCATCGCCCGGCTGCTCGGGGAACAGCTTGTCGGCGGCGCGCGCGAGTTCGGCGTTGCCGCTCAGCGCCGCTTCGCGCAGGGCGATGGTGGGCGCGTGCAGCAAGCGATTGGTCAGGGTGTGGGCGAGGAAGTTCAGCACCTCGGCCGGGTCCTGTCCGGCCTCGAGCTGTTGGCGCGCCTTGGCCAGCACTTCCGCGCGCGCGGCCTCGCCGTGCGCGCGCAGGCGCTTGAGCGGGGCGGTGCGGGTGCTCGCGGCCATAGTCTCGACGAAGCGCGCGACCTGCAGGTCGACGATGGCCTCGGCCTCGGTCGCGGCTTCGCGGCGGCTGCGCCGGTTGTCTTCGATCGCGCGTTCCAGATCGTCGACGGTGTACAGGAAGGTGTCCTTGAGCTCGGCCACGTCGGGCGCGATGTCGCGCGGCACCGCCAGGTCCAGCAGCAGCATCGGCCGATGCTTGCGCGTGGCCAGCGCGGCGGCGACCTGCGGCCGGCGCAGGATCGGTTCGCGGCTGGCGGTGGCCGACAGCACGATGTCGGCTTCGCCGAGGTGGCGGTCGAGTTCCGACAAGGGCAGGGCCACGCCGCCGTGGCGCGTGGCCAGGTCCTGGGCGTGGCTGAGGGTGCGGTTGGCGATCAGCAGGCGCTTGGCCTTGGCCTGGACCAGATGGCGCGCGGCCAGTTCGATGGTCTCGCCGGCGCCGATCAGCAGCACGGTCGAGTCCTCTAGACGGGCGAAGGACTCCTGCGCCAGCCGCACCGCGGCCGAGGCCACCGAGACCGGGTTGGCGCCGATGCGGGTGTCGGTGCGCGCGCGCTTGGCGGTCGAGAACGCCTGCTGGAACAGACGATCGAGTTGGCTGCCGAGGCTGCCGGCGCTGCGCGCGGTGGCCCAGGCGTCCTTGACCTGGCCGAGGATCTGCGGCTCGCCCAGCACCAGCGAGTCCAGGCCGGTCGCGACCCGGAACAGATGGCGCACGGCTTCGGCGTCGCGATGGCGATACAGGTAGGCGTGCAGATCGCCCATGTCGTCCGGATGGGTGGCCAGCCAGTCGGCCAGCGCGCGGCCGTCGTCGTCGGCGACCGCGTACAGCTCGGTGCGGTTGCAGGTCGACAGCAGCGCCACCTCGCTCACCTGCGGCAGCGCGCGCAGCGCGTCCAGCGCAGCCGGCACGTCCTGCGCCGAGAACGCGACGCGCTCACGCAGGCTGACCGGCGCGGTCTGGTGGTTGATGCCTAGGACGAACAAGCTCATCGGAACGCGAGGCGTCCAGGGACAGGGGCCGACGGCGGTCGACGGGGCGAAGTGGGAGACATCCGTTCAGGTGCTTGCGATAAGCTGCGGGCTGCTGAAGGCCGCCATTCTACCGGCCCTGTGGGTTTCGACGGATTCTGATGAGTTCGATGTCGATGGATTCGATGGGTTCGATTCACTCCGTCTCAAGCCGCCGCGCCCCGGCGCGCGCGCTGAGCCTGCTCGCCGGCACCGTCCTGACGGTCCTGCTGGCCCCCGCGTTCGCGGCGCCCACGGCCAAATCGGCCGCGGCCGTGTCCGCCGACGCCTCGGCCGCCACCAGCGCGGCCCTGGAGCCGCTGCTGACCGGCGAGTTCGCGCTCCAGGCCGGCAAGCTCAAGGAGGCCGCGACCGCCTACGCCGCCGCCGCCCGCGCCGCCAAGGACAAGGAACTGGCCGCGCGCGCGACCGACATCGCGATCGTGGCCAAGGAAGACAAGCTGGCCGGCGAATCGCTGGCGCTGTGGCGCGAGCTGGGCGGCGAGGGCGCGCCCCTGCTGGCCTCGCAGGCGATCCTGGCCCTGCGCGGCGGCGACGAACGCGCCGCCCTGCGCGACCTGGACCGCCTGATGCTGGCCGACGACACCGGCTGGCGACGCGTGCTGGGCGTGCTCTCGACCGGCTCCAAGGACCCGCAGCAGGCCGCGCGCCTGCTGGAAAAGCTGATCGACGGCAGCCAGATGCCCAAGGACCTGATGGCCTGGGTCGCGTTCGGCCTGTACGCCCAGCGCCTGGACCAGCCCAAGCTGACCGAGCGCATCGTGGCCGAGGTGGTGGAGCGTTTCCCCGGCAATCCGCGGGTGAGCCTGCTGCGCGCCAGCCAGCTGCGCGAGGACGGCAAGCAGGACGAGGCCCGCAAGGTGCTGGAGTCGATCGCCGCTCAGGCCGACACCGACCCGCAGATGCGCGGCCTGATCGCCCAGGAATACGACTCCCTCGGCGACCTGCCGGCGGCCGCCGCGATCCTGGGCCGCGGCCCGCAGGACGACCAGACCTACGCTCTGCGCGCCTCGCTGATGGCGCGCGCCGAGGACAAGCCCACCCTCACCAAGCTCTACGACGAACTGCGCCGCAACGCCGCCAAACCCGAACCGGGCCGGCGCCTGCTGCTGGGCCAGATCGCCGAATTCCTGGAGCGCAACGACGAGGCCCTGGATTGGTACCGCGGCGTGCCCGGCGGCCCGCAGCGCTGGGTCGCCAAGCTGCGCGCGGCCAACGTGCTGCACGAACTCAAGCGCGCCGACGAGGCCTACGCGGCCCTGCGCGCGCTGCAGTCCGACGCCTCGGCCGAGGACGACACTCGCCGCGACGCCTACCTGCTGGAGGCCGCGCTGCGCGCCGAGGACAAGAACGAGGCCGGCGAGCTGGACGCCTTCGCGCGCGGCCTGGCCGCGTTCCCGGACGAGCCGGAAGTGCTGTACGCGCGCGCCCTGAGCTATGAGCGCCGCGACGACATCCCGCGCGCCGAGGCCGATTTCCGCCGCATCCTGGTCGCCGAGCCGGACAGCGTGGCCGCGCTCAACGCGCTGGGCTACACCCTGGCCGACCGCACCACGCGCTTTCAGGAAGCGTTGGAGCTGATCCAGCGCGCGCGCACCGCCGAGCCCGACAACGCCGCCATCATCGACAGCTACGGCTGGGTGCTCTATCGCCTGGGCCGGAATCAGGAAGCCCTGGTGGAACTGCGCCGTGCCCTGACCCTGCAGAAGGATCCGGAGATCGCCTCGCACCTGGGCGAAGTGCTGTGGGCGGTGGGCAAGAAGGACGAGGCGCGCAAGTATTTCGAGCAGGCGCGCAAGCTGGATCCCGAGAACCGCGCTCTTAAGCGCGCGCTGGAAAAGACCGGCGCATGAAGGCGCGCGCGCTGACCGTGGCGGCCCTGGCCGCAGTGCTGAGCGCGTGCGCGGGGCAGGCCGTGCGCGGTCCTGCCCCGCCGCCTGTGGCGCCCGCCGCCGCCGAGGCCGCCCAATCCGCGCGCGAGAGCGAATTGCGCGCTCAGACCGGGTGGTCCCTGAGCGGCCGCATCGCGCTCAGCAACGGCCGCAACGGCGGCTTCGGGCGGATCGAATGGCGGCAGGACGGCGATCGCTACGAAGTCGCGCTCAGTGCCCCGGTGACCCGGCAGAGCTGGCGTTTGAGCGGCGATATCGCCGGCGCGCGCCTGGAAGGTTTGGAAGGCGGTACCCGCAGCGGCCCCGACGCCGCCGCGCTGCTGCGCGAGGCCACGGGCTGGGAGATTCCGGTCGCGGCCCTGAGCGATTGGGTGCGCGGCCTGCGTGCCACAGGACAGGGGCCGGCGAGCGTGCGTTACGGCGCAGATGGCCGCCCGGCTCGAATCGAGCAAGGCGGCTGGGGCATCGACTACCGTTGGCCCCCAGCCGATGGCGCGGGCGGCCCGGCGTTGCCGTCGCGGTTGGATGCGGTGCGCGGCGAGGCCAAGGTCAAAGTCATCGTGGATGAGTGGCAGACGGCCACGCCTGCGCCAGTGCCCATGGCCGCGGTGCAGACACCTTGGGTGCCGATCGACAATTCGATGGCGGCGCAACTGCGCAAGGAGTTGGCGGGACTCAATCTCGACGATCCCGCTGCGGACATGTTGGCCAATGTCGAACGCGGCGATCTGGGCGCGATCGGTATCTGCGGTTTTAGCTGCGACACGCCAGGGCTTGCGCATGACGCGCCTGGGGTGCGTGGCGGGCGCAATCTCGCCGGCACCAGCGACATGATCCAGGGTGCCGAGCATATGAAGCTGATGAACCAGGCCAGCGCTTATGCGCTCGCCTACAACCGCGCGTTGGGCGATTGGCTGCGGCGTCACCCGACCGGTTCACGCGCCCCGAAAGGCCAATAAGCGGCCGCGCCGCGCGATCCGCCGACCATGTCCGCCGCCCCCCCCGAACACCCCTGGTCCCTCTGGCCCGCCCCGGCCAAGCTGAACCTGTTCCTGCGCATCACGGGCCGCCGCGCCGACGGCTACCACCTGCTGCAGACCGTGTTCCGTCTCCTGGATTGGGGAGATTCGATTCGCCTGCGCGTGCGCGACGACGGCCGCATCGTGCGCCACGGTGCCTCGGTCGCGGGCGTATCGGAAGATCAGGACCTCACCGTCCGTGCGGCGAAGTTGCTGCAAGAAGCTGCTAACGTCGCTAAAGGTGTGGATATCGTCATCGAAAAGCGCATCCCGGCCGGCGGCGGTTTCGGCGGCGGTTCGTCCGATGCGGCGACCGTGCTGGTCGCCCTGGACGCGCTTTGGGGCACCGCTGTGGGCGTGGATCGCCTGGCCGAGCTGGGTCTGAGGCTGGGCGCGGACGTGCCGGTGTTCGTGCGTGGCGACAACGCCTGGGCCGAAGGGGTTGGCGAGGCGCTGTCGCCGATCGCCCTGGCGCCGGCCTGGTACCTGCTGGTCGACCCTGGTGTGCACGCGCCGACCGCGGCCTTATTCCAATCGGCTGAATTGACGCGGGATGCCGCGCCCGCGACAATATCGGACTTCGTTTCGGGTATGCCGCTCGGGAATGCGTTCGAGCCGGTTCTGCGCCTGCGCGAGCCGGCTGTGGACGCCGCGTTCGTCGCCTTGTCGCGAGTCGGTTCGCCGCGTCTGACCGGCTCCGGCAGCGGCTGTTTCGTCGAATTCGCCACGCGCGAATCCGCCGAATCGGCGCTGGCGGCGCTGCCTTCCGGCCTTCGGGCCTGGACGGCGGCCGGCGTCGCACGGTCTCCGTTGCACGCCGTACTCGAAACACACCTTATGCAGGGGCGTCGCCAAGAGGCCCAAGGCACCAGGTTTTGATCCTGGCATCCGTAGGTTCGAATCCTACCGCCCCTGCCAGTAACAACGGTTTTTGAATAGGCCCGATCCGGCCCAGACCTCCGGATCGGACATGGACGTCGCCCGCCACGGTCAGAGCGAAGCGGAGAAGACAAAGTGCAGAACGATCGCAGCCTGCTGGTATTCAGCGGCAACGCCAACCGCCCGCTCGCCTTGGCTGTATGCAAGGAACTCGGCATCCGTCTCGGCAAGGCGCTGGTCGGTCGGTTCTCCGACGGCGAAGTCCAGGTCGAGATCGAAGAGAACGTGCGCCGCCAGGAGGTGTTCGTCATTCAGCCGACGAACGCGCCTACGGCCGAGAATTTCATGGAACTGCTGGTGCTGATCGACGCGCTCAAGCGCGCATCGGTGACCAGCGTGACCGCGGTGGTGCCGTACTTCGGTTACGCCCGCCAGGATCGCCGCATGCGTTCCTCGCGCGTGCCGATCACGGCCAAGGTCGCGGCCAAGATGTTCGGCGCGGTCGGCGCCGACCGGGTGCTCACGGTCGATCTGCATGCGGATCAGATCCAGGGCTTCTTCGACATCCCGGTCGACAACGTCTACGCCTCGCCGCTGCTGCTGGCCGATATCTGGCGCGCGCACGGCACCGACAACATGGTGGTGGTGTCTCCCGACGTGGGCGGCGTGGTCCGCGCCCGCGCGATCGCCAAGCGCCTCGACGACGCCGACCTGGCGATCATCGACAAGCGCCGTCCGCGCGCCAACGTCTCCACGGTGATGAACATCATCGGCGACGTGGCGGGCAAGACCTGCGTGCTGGTCGACGATATCGTCGACACCGCCGGCACCCTGTGCGCGGCCGCGGCCGCGCTCAAGGCGCAGGGCGCGACCAAGGTGGTCGCGTACTGCACCCATCCGGTGCTGTCGGGCGCGGCGATCGACAATGTGACCCGTTCGCAGCTGGACGAGCTGGTGGTGACCGACACCATCCCGCTCACCGACGCGGCCCGGGCCTGCGGCCGCATCCGCCAGCTCAGCGTGGCCGAGCTGCTGGCCGAGACCATCCGCCGCATCGCCTTCGGCGAGTCGGTGAGTTCGCTGTACGTGGATTGACGAAAGCGGACCGACGAAATCCGCGTTTCCGGCCCGGCTGGGAACGCAACACCGCTCACCTGGTCGCGGGTGAGCGTTCTTTACCGCCGCGAGGCGGTTCAACGCAGTAAATGTGAGTAAACGAAAATGTCCGAACACATCATCAAGGCCACTGGCCGCAACGTCGAGGGTAAGGGTGCGAGCCGCCGCCTGCGTCGTGCCGCCAGCATCCCGGCCATCATCTACGGCGGCAAGGCCGCTCCGCAGCCGGTCCAGCTGGACCACGAGAAGGTCTGGCTGGCCAGCCAGAACGAGTGGTTCTACTCCTCGATCCTGACCCTGGACGTCGACGGCAAGTCCGAGAGCGTGCTGCTGCGCGATATGCAGCGCCACCCGTTCAAGCAGATCATCATGCACCTGGACTTCCAGCGCGTGGATGAGAACCAGGCGATCCGCGTCGCCGTGCCGCTGCACTTCCTCAACGAGGACAAGTCGCCGGCCGGCAAGTCGGCCGACGTCGTGGTCACCCACGAGCTCAACGAAGTCGAAGTCAGCTGCTTGCCGAAGGACCTGCCGGAGTTCCTGGAAATCGACCTGTCCGCGCTGTCGGTCGGCGATATCGTCCACCTGTCCGAGATCAAGCTGCCCAAGGGCGTCGAGATCCCCGAGCTGAAGCTGGGCAAGGAACACGATGTCGCCATCGTGATCGCCAAGCACGGCAAGGAAGAAGTCGAGGAGCCGACCGAGGCTCCGGCCGAAGTCCCGGCGGCCAAGGTCGCCAAGAAGGACGACGACAAGAAGTGATCGCCTGCCGGCGCGCCCTGACCGGCGCGCCGGTTCGCGTTCGCGGACTGTACTGATCCATGGCGGGACTGCGCCTGATCGTCGGCCTGGGCAATCCCGGCGCCGAATACACCCGGACCCGGCACAATGCCGGGTTCTGGTTTGTGGACGCCGTGAACGAGAAGTTCGGCGGCCGCTTCGGTCTGGAGTCCAAGCTGTTCGGCGAGACCTCCAAGGTCGAGATCGGCGGGCGTCCGGTCTGGCTGCTCAAGCCGGCCACGTTCATGAATCTGTCCGGCAAGTCCGTGACCGCGGCGCTGCGCTACTGGAAGATCGAGCCCGAAGAGGCGCTGCTGGCGCACGACGAGCTGGACCTGGCGGCGGGCACCGCGCGGCTCAAGTTCGACGGCGGCCACGGCGGCCAGAACGGCCTGCGCGACACCATCAAGCTGCTCGGGCACGGCAAGTTCCACCGCCTGCGCGTGGGCATCGGCCATCCCGGCCACAAGGACAAGGTCACCCCGTGGGTGCTGGGGCGTCCCGGCCGCGACGACGAGGCCTCGATCCTGCGCTCCATCGACGACGCCATCGACGTGCTGCCGCTGGCGGTGCAGGGCGACGTCAACGAGGCGATGAAGCGGCTGCATACGAGCCGAGATTAGGGATTGGGGATTAGGGATTCGTAAGGCCTTGGCCTTTGCGAATCCCTAATCCCGAATCACGAATCCCGGATTGAACGCCATGGGCATCAAATGCGGCATCGTCGGCCTGCCTAACGTCGGCAAGTCGACCCTATTCAACGCCCTGACCAAGGCCGGTATCGCCGCGGCCAACTTCCCGTTCTGCACCATCGAGCCCAATGTGGGCGCGGTGCCGGTGCCGGATCCGCGCCTGAACGCGCTGGCCGAGATCGTCAAGCCGCAGAAGCTGATCCCGACCGCGGTCGAGTTCGTCGACATCGCCGGCCTGGTCGCCGGCGCGGCCAGCGGCCAGGGCCTGGGCAACAAGTTCCTGGCCCACATCCGCGAGGTCGACGCGATCACCCACGTGGTGCGCTGCTTCGAGAATCCGGACGTGATCCACGTCAACAACAAGGTCGATCCGATCGCCGATATCGAGACCATCGATACCGAGCTGGCCCTGGCCGACCTGGAATCGGTGGAAAAGGCCCTGCAGCGCGCCGAGCGCAGCGCCAAAACCGGCGACAAGGAAGCCAAGCTCCGCGCCGAAGTCCTGGGCCGGGTCCGCGCTGGCCTCGACGCCGGCCAGCCCGCGCGCGCGCTGGGCCTGTCCGAGGACGACGTGGCCCAGGTCCGCGATCTGTTCCTGCTGACCCTGAAGCCGGTCATGTACGTGGCCAACGTGCTCGAGGACGGCTTCGAGAACAACCCGCATCTGGACGCCGTGCGTGCCCGCGCGGCCGGCGAGGGCGCCCAGGTGGTGCCGATCTCGGCCGCGATCGAGGAGGAACTCAGCCAGCTCGAGGACGCCGACCGCGACGCCTTCCTGGCCGACCTGGGCCTGGCCGAGCCGGGCCTGAACCGCCTGATCCGCGCCGGCTACGCCCTGCTGGGCCTGCAGACCTATTTCACCGCCGGCGTGAAGGAAGTCCGGGCCTGGACCGTCAAGGCCGGCTCGACTGCCCCGCAAGCCGCGGCGGTGATCCATACCGACTTCGAGAAGGGCTTCATCCGCGCCGAGACCATCGGCTACGACGATTTCATCAAGTACAAGGGCGAAGCCGGCGCCCGCGACGCCGGCCGCCTGCGCCTGGAAGGCAAGGAATACCGGGTCCAGGAAGGCGACGTGCTGCACTTCCGTTTCAACGTTTGAGGCTCGGAACGGGCCGAGCCGCGCGCTCCGGAAAAAAATCTGCGAAACTTGTGTCCGGACACGTTGACTTCCTCCGTTTCGAGCGCCAGAATTGCGGGCTCTTTTGGAGGGATACCCAAGCGGCCAACGGGGGCAGACTGTAAATCTGCTGGCTTACGCCTTCGGTGGTTCGAATCCACCTCCCTCCACCAGTTAGTTCCAACGCTGTAGCGGTTTTCGGCGCGGGAGTAGTTCAATGGTAGAACCTCAGCCTTCCAAGCTGATGGTGCGGGTTCGATCCCCGTCTCCCGCTCCATTGATTCTGCTCCAGGCGACACCATTACAGCGGTAGAAAAGTTTCACGCTCACGTAGCTCAGTCGGTAGAGCACCTCCTTGGTAAGGAGGAGGTCGAAGGTTCGATTCCTTTCGTGAGCACCATCCAAGCAGTACGTCAAACGCAGCAAGCCACCTAAAGAAACCAAGCGAGAAGCGAGTCATGGCCAAGGGTAAATTCGAGCGCACCAAGCCGCACGTGAACGTGGGCACCATCGGCCACGTGGACCACGGCAAGACCACGCTGACCGCAGCGCTGACCAAGGTGNGCAACTTCCCGCGCAACATCTGGTACTTCTCGCCATCATGGCTAAGGGTAAATTCGAGCGCACCAAGCCGCACGTGAACGTGGGCACCATCGGCCACGTGGACCACGGCAAGACCACGCTGACCGCAGCGCTGACCAAGGTGGGCGCGGAGCGTTTCGGCGGCGAGTTCAAGGCGTACGACGCGATCGACGCGGCGCCGGAAGAGAAGGCGCGCGGCATCACGATTTCGACGGCGCACGTCGAGTACGAATCGGCGAACCGCCACTACGCGCACGTGGATTGCCCGGGCCACGCCGACTACGTGAAGAACATGATCACGGGTGCGGCGCAGATGGACGGCGCGATTCTGGTGTGCTCGGCCGCTGACGGCCCGATGCCGCAGACCCGCGAGCACATCCTGCTGTCGCGTCAGGTCGGCGTGCCGTACATCGTCGTGTTCCTGAACAAGGCCGACATGGTGGACGACGCCGAGCTGCTCGAGCTGGTCGAGATGGAAGTTCGCGAGCTGCTGACCAAGTACGAGTTCCCGGGCGACGACACCCCGATCATCCACGGTTCGGCCCGTCTGGCGCTGGAAGGCGACCAGTCGGAGATCGGCGTGCCGTCGATCCTGCGTCTGGTGGAYGCGCTGGAYACGTTCATYCCGCAGCCGGAGCGCGCGATCGACAAGCCGTTCCTGATGCCGGTGGAAGACGTGTTCTCGATCTCGGGCCGCGGCACCGTGGTGACCGGTCGTATCGAGCGCGGCATCATCAAGGTGGGCGACGAAATCGAAATCGTCGGTATCCGTCCGACCCAGAAGACCACGGTCACGGGCGTCGAGATGTTCCGCAAGCTGCTGGACCAGGGTCAGGCGGGCGACAACGCCGGTCTGCTGCTGCGCGGCACCAAGCGTGACGACGTCGAGCGCGGCCAGGTGCTGGCCAAGCCGGGTTCGATCACCCCGCACACCGAGTTCGAAGCCGAAGTCTACGTGCTGTCGAAGGACGAAGGCGGCCGTCACACCCCGTTCTTCAAGGGTTACCGTCCGCAGTTCTACTTCCGCACGACCGACATCACCGGCGCGGTGACGCTGCCGGACGGCGTGGAGATGGTCATGCCGGGCGACAACATCAAGATGGTCGTGTCGCTGATCAACCCGGTGGCGATGGACGACGGCCTGCGCTTCGCGATCCGCGAAGGCGGTCGTACGGTCGGCGCCGGCGTGGTGGCGAAGATCATCAAGT
>NZ_LMJO01000015.1:0-1235 GCF_001429345.1 Lysobacter sp. Root983 | reverse complement strand
ATACCCAGCAGGGCGTACGGGTTCCAGTTGCGGCCTTCGGTGATGAAGTGGCGACGGAAGTCCAGCGAGACGCCGTACTGGCTCCACGACAGGTCCTGGTCGGCGTCGAACTTCGGGTGCTGATAGTTCAGCTCGCCGTCGATCGACCAGGTCGGGCTGATGAACTTGCCCAAGCCCAGACCCAGGAACGGCGCGTTGCGCGTACCGCGGTCGTTGTCCTGAATATTCATACCGGTGGAACCGGTGATGTACCAACGGTCATCGAAATCCTGCGCGCTGGCCGCCTGGGCAAACGCCAAGCCCGCCAACAGTGCGGTGCTCAACAAACGGATCTTCATCTCTAACTCCTTCAGATCAGTAGGAACGGTTTGATTCACGGCGGAAACGCGTGACAGGGACCCGGTCTGGCACGGTCGCTCCGGCAGGCGGTCACTGGCGGGGCCGATCATACACTGTCAAGACGATTGTTAATACCACTTAACGTTACTTCTTAACAAAGGCACATAAACGAACGAAGCCCGGCACTAGGCCGGGCTTCGTGGGTCTTGCAGCGGGTTCCGGGGAACCCATCGTCCTTAGTTCTGGACGTTCAGCTCGGTGCGGCGGTTCTTCTCGCTCTTACAAGCCGGGAACGCCTGGCCCAGATCTTCCAGCGGACGGCTCTCGCCGTAGCCGTTCGGACCCGACAGACGCGCGGCGTCGACGCCGTTGCTGGTCAGGTAGTCGTAAGCGGCGCGGGCGCGACGCTCGGACAGGTTCTGGTTGTAGGCGTCCTTACCGCACTGGTCGGTGTGACCGGCGACTTCGACCTTCAGCTCGGGATAACGCTTCAGGATCTCGGCGGCTTCGTTCAGGATCGTCACCGCGTCAGGACGCAGCGTGGCCTTGTCGAAGTCGAAGTTCACGCCCTTCAGGTCGATCGAGACCGGCACCGGGCAGCCGTCCGGACCGATGGTCTGGCCAGCCTGCGANCCCTTCAGGTCGATCGAGACCGGCACCGGGCAGCCGTCCGGACCGATGGTCTGGCCAGCCTGCGAACCGGGGCACTTGTCGTCGCAGTTGTTCACGCCGTCGCCGTCGTCGTCCTTGTCGGCGCAGTTCGGCGCCACGACCGGAGCCGGAGCGACCGGAGCGGTGGCTTCCGGGCCCAGCGGGACGATGATGCCGACCGAAGCCAGCACGTCGCCGAACCAGTCTTCCTGCGGAGCGGCATTGCTGGTGTCGTCGAAGTCGGC
>NZ_LMJO01000014.1:0-1252 GCF_001429345.1 Lysobacter sp. Root983 | reverse complement strand
CGCATGTACAGGACCGGCGACCTGGGTCGCTGGGGTGAGGACGGCACGCTGGAATTCCAGGGACGCAACGACTTCCAGGTGAAGATCCGCGGCTTCCGGATCGAACTGGGCGAGATCGAAGCCAGGCTGACGGCGTGTGCCGGCGTGCGCGAAGCAGTGGTGCTGGCGCGCGAGGACGTGCCGGGCGAGAAGCGGCTGGTGGCGTATTGGCTGGCGGAGGCGGGCGCGCAGATCAGCGCGGCCGAGCTGCGTCTGCAGCTGAGCGCGCAGTTGCCGGAGTACATGCTGCCCAGCGCGTTGTTGATGCTGGAGGCGTTCCCGCTGACGCCCAACGGCAAGCTCGATCGGCGGGCGTTGCCTGCGCCGGATGGCGTGTCGCTGAGCGTGCGCGCGTACGAGGCGCCGGACGGCGAGGTCGAAGAGGCGCTGGCGGGGATCTGGCGCGAGCTGCTGCAGGTCGAGCGGATCGGACGCCACGATCACTTCTTCGAACTGGGCGGGCATTCGCTGCTGCTGATCCGCCTGGTGATGAAGATCCAGGAGCGCTTCGGCGTGGAGCTGCCGCTGCCGGTCCTGTTCGAAACGCCGATTTTGCATCAGCAGGCCGACCGGATCGTGGAGGCGGAACTGGCGCTCTACGACGAGCAAATGACGAGCGAGATGGACGCTGCGCTCGAAGGCCTGACGGCCGAGCAACTGCGTTCAATGTTGACCAATTCAGAAGACGAACATGAGCGCGCATAACGAAGCCTCGTTGGAGCAATTGCGACGCGCAGTCCTGCGCCAGCAACTACGGCAGCGCGGCGACGCAGCCTTGAAACCCGCGGCATTGCCGATCCCGCCTGCGTCGCGCGACGGTCGTCTGCCGCTGTCGTTCGCGCAGCAGCGGTTGTGGCTGGTGTCGGTGCTGGACCCGAGCGCGGATCGCGCCTATCACCTGCCGATGGCGTTGCGCCTGAGCGGCAGCGTGGATCGCGACGCGCTCAGGCAGGCGCTGGATGGCCTGGTCGCGCGGCATGAAGGCCTGCGCACGCGTTTCGTGGCCGAAGACGGCGTGCCCTGCCAGCTCGTGATGCCGGTCGGGCAGGGCTTCGCGCTGCGCGAGGAAGTAGCGGCATCGCAGGACGCCGTCGAACAGGCGATCGCCGACGAATTGGCCACGCCGTTCGACCTGGCGAACGGCCCGATGATCCGCGGCCGCCTGCTGCGCGTGTCGGAGCAGGAACACGTACTGGTGTTGAACCAGCACCAC
>NZ_LMJO01000013.1:0-1637 GCF_001429345.1 Lysobacter sp. Root983 | reverse complement strand
TGGGCACCCCGCGTGCCGTCATCGACCGCACTCGCAACGTTGCGATCTGGACTTGGGCGCTACAGGGCGAAGCCTTCGGTAACAGCCCTCCGAATCAGGACCCCGATCTGGACAGCACGAACTTCGTATTCGACATGCGGTTCCCGGGGCAGCGGTATGACGCCGCTACGGGGCTGAATTACAACTACTTTCGGGATTACGATGCGGGGAGTGGGCGGTATGTGCAGAGTGATCCCCTGGGGGGCATCGACGGCCCCGCGACATATCCCTATGCAGCGAGCCGTCCTATTGCCTCAATTGATCCGCTGGGGCTGCTGACAGTTTTTGTCATTAACCATAATGGGCTCGGCCATGTAGGATACTGGACCTCACGCGGCGGGGCACATGGGCAGCCTTCGTTATATGATCCAAATGGAAGTTTTACCGAAGGTGGTAGCTCTGCCCTGATTGAAGGTGAGCTGGCAAATATTGAGAAATTTGTAGCATTTCAGCTGAAGGATGGTCCGAAGGTAACGCTCTATTTGATAGATACAACGATAGAGGAAGAGATGGCGCTGACGAGTAGCGCAAACGACACAGGGACTTGGCAATTTATGGATTGCGCATCCAGTTCCACTTCTGCCGCGAGATTTTCTTCTGATCGTTTTTCTGGCTTGGCACAAGCATTCACAGTTGGTGGCGCATCAAGAAGTATGGAGTCGTTCATGGGCGCTCAGTCTGGAAAGAAAAATGGACTGAAAATTGTTAAACGTGGTTGGGGGGCAAAAAAATGAAATCGGCATTTATTTCTTCGCGTGTGACCTTCGTGTTTCTGCACGTCGGGATATTCGCATTGCTATCGAAATTCCGTCCCGGCGAGCTAAGCTCTTCTGCGTTCTATGCGTTTGATGTTTTAGTGGCTGCATTGATCTCGCTTTGGCTGCTTGGCGGTGGCGGGCGAGTTACCTTCAAGCGAGCTTTGGGTGGGGTTGTTTTTTCTTACGCAGCATCATTGCTATTCTTTGTTGCATTCTCATACTATATATTCAGCCAGCCTAATACAGGTGGCGGCACCTTTAACCTAGGCGGTGCCATATTGTCGAACCCTGCGGATTTTGTTTGGCATGTAATCTTGGCCGGATTGCTGATCCTCTGCTGGCTTGCGACCGCTTTCGCAGCGCTTTTTCTGGCTATCTATCAGTATATTCAGCGATCTCGCTCAGGCGGCGCGGCTGGTACACCATCGGTGCTTGGCTAGAGTGTTGGAGAAGTGAAGAGAGGCGGCATCCTGAGCTTCGCCGAAGTCTGCGGCGTATCCCCGTAGCAGCCTGCTCAACTAGGCCTGCTACGCCCCGTTCGGCCCCGCGGTCGGCTGGACCTACGGCAACGGCCGCGTCCTGTCGCGCAGCCATGACTTGGACTACCGCGCCCAGACGATCCAGGACAACGCCGGCGGCGGCCTGTCGCTGCACTACGGCTACGACGCCGCCGGTCAGCTCAGCGAGCTCAAGGACGGCCTGCAGAGCGCGTTCCTGGCCCGCTACGACTACGACAACCTGGGCCGCCTGACCATCCTGCGCGACGGCCTCAGCAGCATCCCGATCGAGACCTACACCTACGACGCCACCGGCAACCGCACCAGCCTGCTGCACGGCGGT